>CAKUGF010000014.1 GCA_934654585.1 uncultured Collinsella sp.
GATTCGTTACCACGGTCGTGCGCGAGAGCGCATGGAAGGGGAAGTATCGTGAGCGATTGCAAGAGGGTTTACCGTTTCGGAACCGACGCCCAGGGCACCTGTGTCACCGAGGGCGACAAGTCCATGAACTTTGTGCTTGGCGGAAAGGGCGCGAACCTTGCCGAGATGAGCAGAATCGGCCTGCCGGTTCCCGGTGGCTTTACCATTACCTGCCAGACCTGCGTCGAGTACTCCGGTGCCGGCAATGTTTGGCCTGCCGGCGCACTCGACGAGATCGTTGCCGCCGAGGCTGACCTCGAGGCCCGTTGCGGCAAAAAGCTCGGCGACGCCCATGATCCGCTGCTCGTGTCGGTGCGCTCGGGCGCTCCGTTCTCCATGCCCGGTATGATGGACACGGTCCTCAACCTGGGCCTCAACGACGATTCCGTCCAGGGCCTCATCGCCCAGACGCAAAATCCGCGCTTTGCCTGGGACAGCTATCGTCGCTTTATCCAGATGTTCTCCAACGTCGTCATGGGCGTCGACGCCGACCTGTTCGAGAATGCCCTGACTCAGGCCCGTCTGGTCGCCGGCGTCCGCGTCGACTCCGAGCTTTCGGCCGAGGACCTGCAGGAGCTCGTCGAGACCTTTAAGGGCATCTTCTCCGACAACGTCGAGGCCGCCCTGTACCCCGAGCTCGAGGTCGTCGACGGCAAGCCCGTCTTCCCGCACGATCCGGAGCTCCAGCTGCGCCTTGCGATCCAGGCCGTCTTTGGCAGCTGGATGAACGAGCGCGCTTGCATCTATCGCAAGCAGCATGGCATCTCCGACGAGCTCGGCACCGCCGTCAACGTCCAGGCCATGGCCTTTGGCAACAAGGGCGAGACCTCCGCAACCGGCGTTGCCTTTACGCGCAACCCGGCTGACGGCACCAAGGAGTTTTACGGCGACTTTCTGGTCAACGCCCAGGGCGAGGACGTCGTCGCCGGCATCCGCAACACCGAACCCATCTCCGATCTCAAAACCACCCCAGGCCTTGAGTCTGCAGGCGAGGAGCTCGAGCGCGTCTTCCTGACGCTCGAGGACCACTATCGCGACATGTGCGACATCGAGTTCACCATCGAGCAGGGCAAACTCTGGATGCTCCAGACTCGCGTGGGCAAGCGTACCGCCACCGCCGCTTTGCGCATCGCCATCGAGATGGTCGAGGAGGGCCTCATCACCCGCGAGGAGGCCGTGAGCCGCATCGACCCCGCGCAGCTCGACCAGCTCCTGCACCCGCAGTTCGATTCCTCCAAGAAGTATGAGGCGCTGGCCTGCGGCCTTAACGCCAGCCCCGGTGCCGCCGTGGGCGAGGTCGTCTTCTCGAGTGACGATGCTGTCGCGCGTGCGAACGAGGGCCACAAGGTCATCTTGGTCCGTTGGGAGACCAACCCCGACGACCTCAAGGGCATGGTTGCCGCCGAAGGCATCCTGACGAGCCACGGTGGCAAGACGAGCCATGCCGCCGTTATCGCCCGCGGCATGGGCACGCCCTGTGTCTGCGGCGTCGAGCGCTTCCACATCGACGCGGCCGAGAAGGTCGTGCGCATCGAGGGCAGCGATCGCGTGCTGCACGAGGGCGACGTCATCTCCATCGACGGCACCCAGGGCATCGTCGTCGACGGTGCGGTCGACCTGGTTTCCGCCGAGCTCACCGGCGACCTGGACACTATCCTGTCCTGGGCCGACGAGATTCGCCTGGACGAGACCTGTGGCCACGCCAACCATGTGCGCGTTAACGGCGACAATCCCGAGGATGCCGAGCTCGCCCTCGAGTTTGGCGCCGAGGCCATCGGCCTGTGCCGCACCGAGCACATGTTCCTGGGCGATCGCAAGAACATCATCCAGAGCTTCATCCTGTCCGACGACGAGGCCGTGAAACAGCAGGCGCTCGCCGATCTGCTCAAGGTCCAGACCGAGGACTTCTTGGCTATGTTCAAGACCATGACCGGCCGCGACGTGGTCGTGCGCCTGCTCGATCCGCCGCTGCACGAGTTCCTGGACGATCCGCGCGAGCTCGAGATCGCCATCACCAAGAAGGAGGCCGCTGGCGCCAGCGAGGAGGAACTCGCCGCTCTGCGTGCCCGCCTGCGTCGTATCGACGGCATGGTCGAGTCGAACCCCATGCTCGGCCTGCGCGGCGTGCGCCTGTCCGTCGTCTTCGGCGACCTGCCGCTCATGCAGGTTCGCGCCGTTGCCACGGCCGCTGCGCGCCTCATTAAGGAAGGCATCGACCCGCGTCCTGAGATCATGGTCCCGCTCGTCTCTATCACGGCTGAGCATGTCCAGACCCGCGAGGTCATCGAGCGCGTGATCGCCGAGGTTTCCGCCGAGGAGGGCGTTGAGCTCAATATTCCCGTGGGCACCATGCTCGAGCTGCCACGCGCCTGCATGGTTGCCGACGAGATCGCCCATCATGCCGACTTCTTCTGCTTTGGCACCAACGACCTCACCCAGACGACCTTCGGCTTCTCCCGCGACGATGCCGAGGCCAAGTTCATCCCGCTGTACCTGCACAAGAAGATCCTGAAGGACAACCCCTTCGAGACCATCGACACGGCGGTGCTCGAGCTGGTGCGCATGGCTGTGGCAAAGGGCCGCGCCACCAACCCCGGCATGCACTTTGGTGTGTGCGGTGAGCATGGCGGCGACCCCAAGTCCATCAAGGGTCTGTTTAACGTCGCCGACGTGGACTACGTGTCCTGCTCGCCCTACCGCGTGCCGCTCGCGCGTCTTGCTGCCGCCCAGGCCAAGCTCGAGGCCAAGCGCAACGCCTAAAGCAACGTTTCTCCTGCGTCTAACGTAGCCCCCCTTCATGCCGCCCGTCTCATTCGTGAGGCGGGCGGTTGTCATGTGCGGGTTTTGTCTTTTTGTCTGCGCAAAAAATAGTTCTTGCAGCGCAAACCAGCGCGTGTATACTCGAATGCGTTTGTTCAACTACGTGCCGGCCAAGGTGGTACGGCACCTCTAGAAGAGTAAGGAATTGCACATGGATTACATCCGCGCAATCGAGCGCCAGCAGATCCGCGAGGACATCCCGCAGGTTCGCGTCGGCGACAACGTCAAGGTCCACTACCGCATTAAGGAAGGCGACCGCGAGCGCATCCAGGTCTTCCAGGGCGACGTCATCCGCATGGCTGGTGCCGGTTCCCGCGAGACCTTCACCGTCCGCAAGATTTCCTTCGGTGTCGGTGTCGAGCGTACCTTCCCGCTCCACAGCCCCAAGATCGGCAAGCTCGAGGTTGTCCGTCATGGTCGCGTCCGTCGCGCCAAGCTGTACTACCTCCGCGACAAGGTGGGCAAGGCTGCTCGTATTCCCGAGAAGCGCTAAGACGATCGCAGCGTCTGTCCGCTCATTTGGACAAAAGGGTCACCTTCGGGTGGCCCTTCTTTTTACTGATTCGCATGCAAGGAGGCCCCGGTATGGCCAACATGACAAGCTCGGTTTCGGCGTCCCAGGTGGCCGGCGAGCTGGCGAGTGCCACGTTTGAGGAGATTCCCGCACTCGTGGAGCATTATCGCGAGGACCCTCGCCAACAGGTCATCAAGGCCTGCGAACGCGCCATGAAGCGCCATGCCAAGGAGCTCGGCGAGCGCGAGCGCGTCAATGGCATGTACGAGCTGATGCGCGAGCTGGGTGGCGACGGCGTTGTCGTGGGCGTTGATGAGGTCGGACGTGGATCTGTGGCCGGTCCTCTGACGGTATGCGCGGTGTGCCTTCCCATGGAGCCGCGCGTTTGGGGCATCAACGATTCCAAAAAGCTCTCACCTGCCCGCCGCGAGCTGCTGGCCGTAAAGATTGCCGAGGTGGCGACCGCCATCGGATACTGTCATATTCCGCCGGCGGATATCGACGAGATGGGTATGGCACGCGCCATTCGCGCCGCCGTTGCGGGCGCCGTTGCCGATACGGGCCTTGAGCCGGATTGCGTGCTTATGGACGGCAACCCGTTGGGTGCCGTTCCCAATGAGCGCGACGTGGTCAAGGGCGACGCCAAGATTGCCTGCATCGCCGCGGCGTCCATTATGGCTAAGGTCACGCGTGACGAGATGATGGTCGAGTACGATGCCGAGTATCCCGAGTACCATTTGGCCGAGTCGAAGGGCTATGCGAGCCCCGAGCACATCGAGGCCATTCGCAAACATGGACTTTGTCCGCTGCACCGCGTGAGCTTTTGCGGAAACTTTCTGCAGACTGAACGGCTTTTCTAGGTCAATTGTGGAGACAGGGACCTCAGGGGTTTTACAAACCTGCTGGTAGCGGGCCATGCGCAACGCGATTGTTGCGCATGGCCCGCTTTTTGTCGGCATTTGGTCAGCTTTTGGTTTGCTTCCGGTACTTACCCGCATGAAACGTGCCCTCATCATCGGGGCAATGCAGTGTGCGGGAAAGGAGACCCCATGTGTGCCGCAAGCAAAAAGAGCAAGACGCAGCAGCTCAAGGAACGTTGGGAAGACGGCGAGCTCGACTGCGGGGCGATTACGCCCGAGTTTATCAAGGCACTCAGCCCGCGCGAACTCGGCATGTTGGGCGAGCTGATCACCATCGATTACTTTAACGAGCGCGGCTACACCTTGCTGGAGCAGGGCTATCGCTGTACCGAGGGCGAGGCCGATCTGGTGCTGCTCGACGAACTCGATGACATCGTGGTGATGGCCGAGGTCAAGACGAGGCGTGTCGCCCTTGACTGCACCACGCGGGTCTTTCCCGAGGAGGCTGTGGATGCCCAAAAACAGCGTCGGTATCGTCGCATCGCGAGCTGCTATCTCATGGAGCACTATCCGCTCAAGGCGATTCGCTTCGATGCCGTGGGCGTGACCATCCGCGGCGGGCATATCGCCGAGATCGAGCATCAGTACAACGCGTTCGATTGGCAGGTGTCGTGATGGCTTTCGATACCTTCGCCGTCCACGCCGCCTGTATTCGCGGCGTCGAGGCAATTCCCGTTACCGTCGAGGTCTCGCTTGCCGGGGGCGTCCCGGGCATTCAGATGCTCGGTATTCCCAGTATGGAAGTAATGGAATCGCGTGGGCGCATCCGGTGCGCCATGCGCTCAGCCGGTTTTGAGATTCCGCGGTCGGGCATTACCGTCAATCTGGCACCCGGCGATATCCGTAAAACCGGCAGTGGTTTTGACCTGCCGATTGCCATCGCGGTGTTGGCAGCCGACGGGCAGATTCCCCGCGACAACCTCGATCGCTGCCTTATTGCGGGCGAGCTTGGCCTGGACGGCACGGTGCTGCCTGTCAAGGGCGAGGTGGCGTTCCAGCTGCTGGCGCGTGATATGGGGCTTTCCTTTATCGCCGGCAAGTCCGATCAGCATGTGCCGCTCGCGGGCGTGGACTGCGGGTTTATCGGCCACCTGTCGCAACTTGCCCAGGGCATGGGTGAGGCTGCACGACATTATCTGGACTCCGAGGGCGTGGAGGCCACCTTTGAGCCCGAACTCGATTATGCCGACGTCTTGGGGCAGGAAGTCGCCAAACGTGGCATGGCGCTTGCGGCGGCAGGTGAGCTCGGCTTGCTCATGATCGGCTCGCCCGGTTCGGGCAAGACGATGCTCGCGCGGCGCATGACCGGCATTTTGCCCGAGCTATCCCTCGAGGACCAGCAGGAAGCGTTGTGCATCCATTCGGTGCTGGGAGAGAACATCGACGGGTTGCTGGCAGGACACCGACCATTTCGCAGCCCGCACCACAGCATTTCGACTGCGGGCCTTATCGGCGGCGGACGCCCGGTGCATCCGGGCGAGATCAGCCTGGCGCATGGCGGCGTGCTCTTTTTGGACGAGCTTGCCGAGTTTCCCACCGGCGTGTTGCAGACGCTTCGTCAGCCTATCGAGCGCGGCTACGTCAAGATCGTGCGTGTCGACGGCGCCTTTACCTTCCCGTCGCGCTTTCAGTTGTTGGCCGCGAGCAATCCCTGCCCCTGCGGCTTTTTGGGCGATCGCGAGGTCCCGTGTCGCTGCTCGGCCTCGATGGTCGAGCGCTACCGGTCCAAGCTGCGCGGTCCCTTGGCCGACCGTATCGACATGATGCTCGACGTGACCCGCCCCGACCCTCAGATAATTATCGAGGGCGCGGAGGGCATGTCGTCGGCCGAGCTGCGCGACTACGTCGTACGCGGCAGGGCCTTTCGCGCGTGGCGTGAGGCCCGCATGGACGATGCGGATACCGAGGCCGAAGATGATGAGTCGCGCTCCATTGACGGCGTCGTGTCGACCTTTGCGCTCGACGATGCGGCGGAGAAGTGCGTGCTGGGCCTGTCGAAGCGCACGCATCTCACGGGCCGCGGTATCGTGCGCCTGGTGCGTATCGCGCGCACGATCGCCGATGTCGCCGAAAGCGAGCGGGTGATCCAGGATCATGTGCTCGAGGCTGCGATGTACCAGGGGAGGAGGGACCAATAATGGATGAGGGGACCTTTGAACTGCATCCCGGCGATGCGTTGTATCCCAAGACCGTTCTGGAGCTTTCGGATGTGCCCCGGACGCTCTATGTGCGCGGGGATCCCACGGTGCTATCGACGCCCGCGCTTTCCATTATCGGTGCTCGCAAGGCCTCGCCCTATGGCCTTGCCGTGGCGGAGCTTGCGGCAAAGGTGGCGGTTGAGGCGGGGGTGACGGTGGTCTCGGGCGGTGCGGTCGGCTGCGACCAGGCATCGGGCTGGGCTGCGGTCAATGCCGGGGGTAAGCATGTCGTGGTGCTGGGGACAGGTGCCGATGTGGTCTACCCGCGCTCGAGTGCGGGGCTTATCACGCGCACGCTCGATACGGGCGGCGCGATTGTGTCGATTTCGCCATGGGGGATGGGGCCGCGTAAGTTCGCCTTTCCGCGGCGTAATCGCGTGATCGCCGCCCTGTCGCAGGCGCTCTTTGTTTCCGAGGCGGGCATGCCCTCGGGTACGTTCTCGACGGCCGAGGCCGCTATGGACTTGGGGCGCGAACTGCTCGCGGTGCCGGGCTCCATCCTGTCGCCCGAGTCGCGCGGCACCAACTACCTCATCGCCAACGGAGCCTGCTGCATCATCGACGAGGAGTCTATCGAGATGGCCATCTCGCGTATTTACGGCACCCTGCGCTACTCGCGCCCCGACGCGCCCGGTATCGCGGACCTCGACCCCGCGCAGCAAGCCGTGATGCACGCGCTGATCGCCTCGCCGCTCAAGGTCGACGACATCGCCGCGCTCGTCTCGCTCGATGCCGTCGGCGTGCTTAAGCTCTTGGGTTCGCTCGAGCTCGAGGGACTTATCGAGCGGATGATGGATGGAAGGTATGCGCCCTCAAAGTTTGCCCTTCACGCTCAGACACCCTTCGGTCACAATGGAAAACGTGTCAATTAGAAAGGTGTTTGCAGATGCAGTTCGATCAGGTGACGGTTATCGGTGGCGGTCTGGCGGGTTCGGAATGCGCGATCCAGCTGGCAGATCGCGGGTTTGCCGTAAAGCTGTGCGAGATGCGTCCCCAGGTGAGCTCCCCGGCTCACCATACCGATCATCTGGCCGAGCTCGTCTGTTCCAACTCGTTTAAGTCGACCCGTCCGGATTCTGCGGCGGGCTTGCTCAAGGCCGAGCTCGAGCGCATGGGCTCAGTTCTGCTCGATTGCGCCCATCGCGCGGCCGTTCCCGCCGGCGGCGCCCTGGCGGTCGACCGTGTCAAGTTTTCCGAGCTTGTCGAGGCCGAGGTTGCCGCACGCCCCAACATTGAGGTCGTTCACGGCGAGGTCACGCAGATTCCCGAGGGTCATGTGGTCATTGCCGCCGGTCCTCTGTGCTCGCCGGCGCTGAGCGAAGAGGTCATGAAGCTCGTCGGCGGCGACGCTCTGGCGTTCTTTGATGCCGCGGCCCCGATCGTCGACGCTTCCACGCTCGATATGGACGTGCTGTTCTCGCAGTCGCGCTACGAGGAGCAGGGGGGCGGTGACTATCTCAATGCTCCGCTCAACAAGGAGGAGTACGAGGCCTTTATCGAGGCGCTCACCACGGCCGACCGTGTGGTGCTCAAGGACTTTGAGGGCGGTGACCTATTCCAGGCCTGCCAGCCCGCCGAGGAGGTTGCGCGCACCGGCAAGGATGCCATCCGCTTTGGCGCCATGAAGCCCGTCGGACTCACCGACCCGCGTACCGGACGTCGTCCCTGGGCGGCGATTCAGCTGCGCGCCGAAAACAAGGAGAAGACCGCCTATAACCTGGTGGGCTTCCAGACCAACCTGACCTTCGGCGAGCAAAAGCGCGTCTTCCATATGGTGCCGGGCCTGGAGAACGCCGAGTTCTTCCGCTACGGCGTCATGCATCGCAATACCTTTGTCGACGCCCCGCACGTGCTCGACGGCACTTTTGCCGTGCCCGGCACGAGCGTGCGCCTTGCCGGCCAGATCACCGGCACCGAGGGGTACATGGAAGCGGTTGCGACCGGTCTGCTCGCGGCGCTCAACACCTACGCCGAGGCTATCGGGGCCGCGGGCGTCGAGCTACCGCGCGTTGGCGCCCTGGGCGCGCTCGTGGGCTATGCGACCGATCCGGCGACGGTTGGCTACCAGCCCATGCACGTTAACTTTGGCCTGGTGCCGCCGCTCGAGGACGGCAAGCGCCGCAGCAAACGCGATCGCTACCAGGCCTATGCGGACCGCGCCCTCGAGGCCCTCGATGCCTACCTGGCCACGCGCCCCGATCTGTTTGGAGGCGACCGGTCATAGCCTTTGACCTGTACGACACCGTCGACTCGTTTATCGCTTATATCGCACGCGTCGAGGGGCTTTCTCCCAATACGGTGACCGCCTACGCATCGCGGCTGGAGCGCTTTGCGGCCTGGTGCAAACGTACATGCACCGACGCGCGCGCGGCTGACGTGCGTACCGTTCGCACGTATTTGGCCGAGCTCTCGCGAGAGCAGGTGGCACCCCGCACGCTTGCGGCGCATCTTTCGGCCATCCGATCGCTCTATCGCTGGATGGCTGCCGAGGGCATTGTGGAGGGCGATGTGGTCTCGGCGATTTCCTCGCCCAAACTCCCGCGTGATCTGCCCGGTGTGCTGACGACCCAACAGGTGGAGGCGCTCCTCAAAACCCCCGACACCGCGACGCCCGCGGGGTTGCGCGATGCGGCGATGCTCGAGCTGCTTTATGCCTCCGGTGCGCGCATCTCGGAGCTTTCGGCGCTCAATATAGAGTCCATTGACTGGTCAGAGCGCACGCTGCGGCTGTGGGGTAAGGGGAGCAAGGAACGCATCGTCCCCCTGTATCGCCGCGCACTCGAGGCGACTCGCACCTATGTCGAAGAGGGGAGACCGGCACTGCTCGCCCAGGCAAAGCATCGCGATGCCGCGAGCGGTCTGCATCCGCTGTTTATCTCGGCGCGCGGCAACCGCATGGGCGCCGCCATGCTCAGGCGACGCTTTCATATGTTGGCGACGCTCGCCGGCATTCCGGCGGACATCGCCCCGCATGCGATGCGCCACACGTTTGCGACCGATCTGCTCGAGGGTGGCGCGGACCTGCGTTCGGTGCAGGAACTGCTGGGACACGCGAGCCTGTCCACGACGCAGATCTATACGCATCTCACGCCCGATCGGCTTAAGCGCGCCGTTGCTCAGGCCCATCCCCGTGGCGAGTAGAAAGTGGTTCACGCGCTGAGTCGCCAAGGTGTGTGGTTTTGATTGCGGGTTGGCAGGACGAGGTAATCCTGCTATCATTCATCGGGTTGCTTCACGGCAACAGGTTTTTATCACGCACGCGCGGCTACTTCATACCGTGGTGCCCGGGCTTTGGTAGCACATGTCCGGGTTGGTTTTGGAGGATGACCCCGCGCGGAGGCAAACCACAGGAGGTTTAACATGGCTACCAAGATTAATATCCGCACCCTGCTCGAGGCCGGCTGCCACTTCGGTCACCAGACCCGTCGCTGGAACCCCAAGATGAAGCCGTTCATCTTCGGTGAGCGCAACGGCATCTACATCCTCGACCTCAAGCAGACCATCCTCGACGCCGACCAGGCCTACACCTTCGTCAAGAACGTCGCCAAGGGTGGCAACGTGCTGTTCGTCGGCACCAAGAAGCAGGCTCAGGAGGCCGTCAAGAACGCCGCTGAGCGCGCCAACATGCCTTACATCAACCAGCGTTGGCTCGGCGGTATGCTGACCAACTTCGTGACCATCCGCTCCCGCATCAACCGCATGGAGGAGCTCGAGGCCATGGTCGAGGACGGTCGCATGGCTGTTCTGCCCAAGAAGGAGCAGGCTGTTCTGGGTAAGGAGCTCGCTAAGCTCCAGACCAACCTCGGTGGCGCCCGCGATATGAAGGGTCTGCCCCAGGCTCTCTTCGTCATTGACACCAAGCGCGAGGAGAACGCCATCAAGGAGGCCCAGCGCCTGAACATCCCCGTCGTCGCTCTGATCGACACCAACTCCGATCCCGACGAGGTCGAGTACGGCATCCCCTGCAACGATGACGCTATCTCCGCTGTCACCCTTATGTGCGAGCTCATGGCCGACGCCTGCCTCGCTGGCTCCGGCAAGGAGCAGGTCTCCGAGGCCGAGATGGCCGCTGAGCCCAAGGCCGAGTAAATCAGTCTTAGTTAATTCTTTTTCATCTCTTTGAAAGGAACCACAATGGCCCAGATTACCGCCGCTATGGTCAAGCAGCTCCGCGAGATGACCGACTCCCCGATGATGGAGTGCAAGAAGGCTCTCGTCGAGGCTGACGGCGACATGGACGCCGCTGTCGACGTTCTGCGCAAGAACGGCCTTGCCAAGGCTGCCAAGAAGGCTGGCCGTGAGACCAACGAGGGCGCTGTCGCCGCGTTCGTCTCCGAGGATGGCAAGTCCGGCGCTCTGCTCGAGCTCTCCTGCGAGACCGACTTCGTCGGCTCCAACGCCAAGTTCACCGGCTTTGCTTCCAAGGTCGCTGAGGTTGTCGCCACCACCGAGCCGACAGACGTCGACGCTCTGCTCGAGAAGCCGATGGGCGAGGAGACCGTTTCCTCTGAGCTCACCGAGATGATTCACATCATGGGCGAGAACATGAAGGTCGCTCGTTTCGCCGCTCGCAAGGCTGAGAATGGCGCCCTCGCTTCTTACATCCACATGGGTGGTAAGATCGGCGTCCTCGTCGAGTTCGCCTTCGAGAAGGCCGAGACCGCTCAGGCCGAGTCCTTCAAGACCTTTGCTCACGACGTTGCCCTTCAGGTTGCCGCCGTCGCCCCGATCTGCGCTACTCGCGATCAGGTTCCGGCCGAGACCGTCGAGCACGAGAAGCAGATCTACATGGCTCAGGCTGCCGAGTCCGGCAAGCCCGAGGCCATCCAGGAGAAGATGGCTGTCGGCCGTCTGGAGAAGTTCTACAAGCAGTCCGTGCTCACTGAGCAGGAGTTCATCAAGGACAGCTCCCTCACCATCAAGAAGTACGCTGAGCAGGTCTCCAAGGAGCTCGGCGATACCATTACCGTCGTTGCCTTTGACCGTCTGGTCCGTGGCGAGTAAATAAGCTCTTGTAGCTGGTAATGAGCAGGCTGTGGGTTTTACTCACAGCCTGCTTTTTCATGGCTCTTCGTAGAGCCTTTGATAGAATGTTGAGAGTTCAATCTAAAGGAGGATCGCTTTGTCCGACATCCGATATAAACGCGTGCTTCTGAAGCTTTCCGGCGAAGCGCTGATGGGCGATGGCCACTACGGCATCGACCCCAAGGTTACCGACCATCTTGCCAAGCAGGTCAAGGAGCTGCTCGCCGTTGGTCATGAGGTCGGCGTCGTTGTCGGCGGCGGCAACATATTCCGTGGCATGGCCGGCGCTGCCGGTGGCATGGAGCGTGCCCAGGCCGACTACATGGGTATGCTCGCGACCGTTATGAACGCGCTTGCCCTGCAGGATGCCTTCGAGCACAACGATGTTCCTTGTCGCGTGATGAGCGCCATCCAGATGAACGAGATCTGCGAGCCCTACATTCGCCGTCGCGCCATCAACCATCTGTCCAAGGGCAACGTTGTTATCTTTGCTGCCGGTTCGGGCAATCCGTACTTTACGACCGACACCGCCGCGGCCCTTCGCGCCTGTGAGATCGGTGCCGAGATTCTGATCAAGGCCACCAAGGTCGACGGCATCTACGATAAGGATCCCGTCAAGTGCGCCGATGCCGTCCGCTTTGACAAGATCACCTACCACGAGGTGCTCGTTCGCGGCCTGCAGGTTATGGATTCCACGGCTACGGCTCTGTGCCAGGATAACCGTATGCCCATTTTGGTCCTCAACATCGATGGCGAGGACACCGTCAAGCGCGCGCTCGCGGGTGAGCCCGTCGGCACGCTCGTCTATCAGGAGGATTAAGCATGGCAGAGAACATCACCGCCCACATGGACAAGTCGCTCGAGTCCCTCAAGCATAACTTCTCCAAGGTTCGCACCGGCCGCGCCAACGCCAACATTCTGTCCGACATCACCGTCGATTACTACGGTGTTCCTACGCCGGTCACGCAGGTTGCCGCCGTCAAGACCCCCGAGGCCCACATGCTGCTGATCGAGCCGTGGGACAAGGCGCTCATCAACGCAATCGTCAAGGCCATCAGCGCCTCCGACCTGGGCATTACTCCCAACTCCGATGGCACCGTCGTTCGTCTGCCGTTCCCGGCTCCCACCGAGGAGCGTCGTCGTGAGCTCGTCAAGGAGTGCCGCGAGTACGCCGAGCAGGCCAAGGTCTCTATCCGTAACATCCGCCGCGACTTCAACAACAAGCTCGAGCGCGACGAGGAGCTCACCGAGGACGATGTCCGTCGCGAGCAGGCCAAGGTCCAGAAGCACACCGATGAGTATGTTGCCAAGGTCGAGGAGCTTCTGAAGGAAAAAGAAGCCGAGGTCATGGAGATCTAAGGTGCAATACGACGAGCATAAACTGGTCGAGTACTTTGCCGACGCCCCTGCGGGCGTCGGTTTTTCCGACCTTGACCTCAATAATATCCCGCGCCATATCTCGTGCATCATGGACGGCAACGGCCGTTGGGCCACGTCGCGCGGTCTTGCCCGCACTGAGGGCCACAAGGCCGGTATCGTCTGCCTGCGCGAGATCATTACCGCCTGCGTGCGCCTGGGCGTCGACGTGCTTTCGGCCTATGCGTTTTCCACCGAAAATTGGAATCGCCCGCAGCACGAGGTCAACGTCTTGATGCATCTGTTTGCCAAGACGTTTATTGATGAGCTGCCGCTGCTCAAGCGCGAGAACGTGCGTGTCGTCTTTTTGGGTGACATTTCCGCGCTGCCCAAAAAGACCCGCGATGTCTTTGAGCGCGGCCTTGCCGAGTGCGCCGATCATACTGGCATGACGCTGGCGCTGGCTGTTAACTATGGTGCGCGCGCCGAGATCACCCGCGCCGTCCGCCGGATTGCGCTCGACGCCGCCGCTGGCAAGATTGATCCCGCGGCCATCGACGACAAGATGGTGGCGTCGCACCTGTACACCGCCGGTCTTCCCGATCCGGAGCTTGTGATTCGCACCTCTGGCGAGCTGCGCCTTTCGAACTATCTGCTGTGGCAGGTAGCTTATTCCGAGTTCTATGTCACCGATACCTATTGGCCCGACTTTGATCGTTGGGGCCTTGTCGACGCCATTTTGGCCTACCAGGGCCGTGACCGTAGGTTTGGTGGACTGAGCAAGACCGAGGAGGCTTAATCGTGTCCGATCGTCCCAAGGCATCTGCTTCCAAGGCGCGTGCGTCTGCGGCACCTGCGCGCAAGGCTGCTGCTGTAGGAGCGCCTGCTGCGAAGGGCGGCGCCAGTTCGTGGCTGGCGGGCTTTATTACCCGCGCTGCCGCCGGCATCGTTTACGCTGTCCTCTTTATCCTGTGCTTGGTTTTGGGTATTGTGCCCACGGCCATCTTTGTGTCCGTCATGAGTGGCCTGTGCTGCTATGAGTTCTTCCGCATGACGAGGCTCGATGGAAAGATGGCAAACGAGCGTATGGGCATCGCAGCTGCCGTGCTCTTTCCGCTGTCGGCACTGGGCGATTCAATGTTGTTGAATGCCCTGCTCTTTGCCCTGATGCTTGCGGTGGGCATTTGGTATGTCTGGTCGCCTCGTACCCGTATCTCGGATGTGGCCGTGACGCTCATGGGTCCCATCTACACTGGTTTTATGCTATCGGCCATCGTGCTGCTGCGCGATGCCGTGCCCGGTTTTGCCGGCGCCCTGCTTTCGGTTGGCATTTGCGCATCTCTTTGGGTCTCCGATTCGTTCGCCTATATCGTGGGTAGCCGTATCGGCAAGCACAAGATGGTCCCCAAGATTTCTCCCAAAAAGAGCTGGGAGGGCTTTGCCGGCGGCATTTTGGGCTCTGTCTTGATTTGGCTCATTCTGTGGGCCACGCACTTCTATAAGCTGAGCCTGCCCTATGCGCTGTTGTGCGGCGTGGTCGTATCCATCCTGGGCGTTATCGGCGACCTCATCGAGTCGCGTATCAAGCGCGGCGTGGGCGTCAAAGATTCCGGTAATCTCATCCCGGGTCACGGCGGCATGCTCGACCGTAGCGATTCGCTCATCTTTGGCTGCATCACCGCGCAGCTGCTGTTGATGATCGGAGGCGTGCTGTAATGGCTCATCAGACCACCTATGGTCCCGACGGGCGTCTCCGCGTTGCCATTCTTGGTTGTACCGGTTCTATCGGTACTCAGGCGTTGGACGTGTGCCGTCAGCATGCCGATTGCCTGCAGGTTACGGCGCTTTCCGTTAACTCCAGCACCTCCGAGCTCGTAGCCGCTGCCCGTGAGTTTTCGGTTCCGGCGGTTGCCGTGGCGGATACCGCCCATGGCGCAGATGCCGTTCTGCAGGAGCTGCCCGAGGGTACCGAGCTTGGCGTTGGTGCGCAGGCGGTCTGTGATCTCGCGCGCCGCGACGATGTCGACTGCGTGCTTGTCGCCATCGTTGGCGCTGCCGGTCTCGAGGCGAGCCATGCCGCCCTGACCTCGAACAAGCGCCTTGCTCTCGCCAACAAGGAGTCCCTCGTCGTCGGCGGCGACCTGCTTATGCCGTTGGCGCAGCCGAGTCAGCTTATTCCGGTCGACTCCGAGCATTCTGCTATCTACCAGTGCTATCTGGGGGAGAATCCGCGCGAGGCCCATTGCATTTGGCTCACCTGTTCGGGTGGTCCGTTCTTTGGCCGTACGCGCGACGAACTCGATCACGTGACGCGTGCCGATGCCCTGGCGCATCCCACGTGGGCCATGGGCGCTAAGATCACGATCGACTCTGCCACCCTCATGAACAAGGGTCTGGAGCGTATCGAGGCCATGCATCTGTTTGGCTGCGACCTCGACTTCATCAACGTGGTCGTGCAGCGCCAGTCCAAGATTCACTCCATGGTCGAGTTTGCCGATGGCTCCGTGATGGCGCATCTCGGTGCCTCTGACATGCGTATTCCCATCCAGTTTGCGTTTTCGTATCCCGAGCGCTGGGATACCCCGGCTCCGCGTATCGACTTCCGCGAGCTCGGACAGCTTACCTTCGACGCTGCCGATATGGATACCTTCCGCTGCCTGGCGTTGGCCGAGCGTGCCGGCAAGACGGGCGGCACCATGCCGTGCGTGCTCAATGCCGCTAACGAGGTCGCCGTCGATGCCTTCCTGCACGATGCCTGCAGCTTTACCGATATCGACCGCATCGTGGAGTCCTGCATGGATGCCCACGAGGTCCAGACAGTTGCCTCGTTTGAGCAACTCGCCGATATCGATGCATGGGCGCGTGCCCAGGCGTTTGATGTTTTAGCCGCAATTCGCCCCTAACCGTTAGGAATTTTGTTTCGTCTATGGATACCGTTCTGAGCGTCCTCTCATCGGTCTTTTGGGGCCTTCTGATGCTTTCCGTCCTCGTGTTTTTGCACGAGGGCGGCCACTTTTTGGCGGCACGCGCTTGCGGTGTCCGCGTGACCGAGTTCTTTTTGGGCCTGCCGTGCCGCTTCGATATCCACCATACGTCTCGTCGCATCGGCACCAAGTTCGGTGTGACCCCGCTGCTGCTGGGTGGCTATGCTGCCATCTGTGGCATGGACCCAACGGACGTTTCGTGTGCCGACCGCGTGCTTGCTGCCATCTATCGCCATGGTCGCGTGACGGTTGTCGACCTCGCTGTCGATCTCGAGCTGTCCGAGGAGGACGTGCTCGAGGCCTGTGCCTTGCTGCTGGGCTGGGGCTCTATCGCTCCCTGGTACGAAGAAGGGGAGAAGCCTTCGCCGAGCTACTATCCCACTAAGTATCAGACCCTGCCGCGTGACGCGGCTGGCTATACCACCTTTGACGGCCGTCGGTTCGATCGCGAGCATGCGACTGCCGAGGGCGATGTGTGGGAGCTGCCGTGTAGCGAGGCCGAGTTTCTTGCGCAGGAGCGTTCGCATACCTATCTAGGCCAAGGTTTTCTCAAACGCGCCTTTATGCTGCTCGCTGGCATTATCGTCAATATCCTGACGGGCTTTTTGCTTCTTATGAGCATTTACTCCATCGCCGGTGTCACCGTGCCGGTGGATACCAACGTGATCGGGCAGGTCGACGAAGGCTCAATCGCCGCCAAGGCGGGCATCGAAGCCGGCGACTCGATTCTTTCGGTCGACGGTGCATCCTGTTCTACCTGGATGGACGTGTACGACGCCATCGGTAGCGCTGCGGGCAAGGATGATATCGCCATCGAGTATGAGCGTGACGGTAAGCAGTATTCGACCTCGGTTGCACTCAAGGAGGACGAGCGGTTAGGCGTATATGCCTCTACGCAGGTGGCCCATTTGGACCCGATTACCTCGGCTCGCCTGTCGTTCTCCTATGTCGTGCAGACGGCAGAGGGCGTGATGCGCTTACTGCAGCCGCAGCATACGATGGAGGTCCTCGATCAGTCTACCTCGATCGTCGGTATTAGCGTCATGTCCTCGCAGGCAGCCGCTGCCGGCCCCGCCACGTTCCTGTCGTTTGCCGCGCTCATCTCGTTCTCGTTGGGCTTTATGAATCTGTTGCCGATTCCTCCGCTCGATGGCGGCAAGCTGCTTATCGAGATCATTCAAAAGGTCGCGGGTCGCGAACTTCCGCTCAAGGTCCAGACGATTGTGAGCTATGTGGGCATCGCACTCTTTGCGCTGCTGTTTGTCTATATGCTTCGTTCCGACATCCTTCGATTTATCCTGTAGGGGAGTGTTTGGATTGTCTCTATCCCATCCTTTGCCGCGCGAGCTGACCCGTCCCGTGCATGTGGGCGGCGTGCAGATCGGTGGCGGCGCGCCGGTCGTGGTCCAATCCATGACCTGCACCGATACCGCCGATGCCCAGGCAACGCTTGCGCAGGTGCGCGCGTTGGTGCAGGCGGGCTGCGATATCGTCCGTGTGAGCGTGCCCACCGAGGCCGCGCTCGAGGGCTTCCGCACCATCTGTGCCGAGTCTCCGGTGCCGATTGTCGCCGACATCCACTTTAACCATAGGCTCGCCATTGGCGCCGTCGAGGCCGGTGCTGCCAAGTTGCGCATCAATCCCGGCAATATCGGCGATTGGGCTAAGGTTGACGCCGTCATCGACGCCGCAGGCGCCGCGGGTTGTGCAATTCGCATTGGTGTCAACGCCGGTTCGCTCGAGCAGGATATTGCCGAGCGCGACGATCTTACGCAGCCCGAAAAGCTTGTGATGTCGAGCGAGCGCTTCGTCAGGCACTTTGAGGACCGTGGCTTTACCAACATTGTGCTTTCTGCCAAGGCCCATAGCGTGCAGACGACACTCGATACCTATCGTGCGCTGTCGCGTGAGATCCCCCATGTTCCGCTGCATCTGGGTGTGACGGAGGCCGGTACCAAGCTGCAAGGAACCATTAAGAGCTCGGTGGGCTTGGGTATCCTGCTCTCCGAGGGTATTGGCGACACCATGCGCGTGTCGCTTACGGCCGATCCGGTCGAGGAGCCGCCGGTTGCCTGGGGAATTTTGCAGTCGCTGGGCCTGCGCCGCCGTGGCCCCGAGATTGTCTCGTGCCCCACGTGCGCCCGCTGTCAGGTTAACCTGATTCCCATCGCCGAGGAGGTTACCGAGCGCCTTAAGAACTATTCCGCGCCGCTTTCGATCGCCGTCATGGGATGTGCGGTCAATGGCCCCGGTGAGGCCTCTGACGCCGATCTGGGCGTTGCTTGCGGACGTGGTCAGGCCCTGCTCTTTTCGCATGGCGAGATCATTGGTAAAGTAGCTGAGGATCACATTGTCGACGCGCTGATGGCCGAGGTCGACAAACTTATTGAGGAGAAATAAATGACTCGAGCAATGTATATGTCTAAGCTCTACGCGCCGACGCTCAAAGAGGATCCGGCCGACGCCGAGCTTGCAAGCCACCGTCTGCTGCTTCGTGCCGGCATGATCCGCAAGGAGGCCGCCGGCCTCTACTCCTACCTGCCGCTCGCATGGCGCTCGATCCGCAAGATTGAGAACATCGTGCGCGACGAGATGGACGCTGCGGGCGCCCAGGAGCTCATGATGCCCATCATGGTCGACGCCGAGCTCTGGCGCGAGTCCGGCCGCATCGATGCCTATGGCAAGGAGCTCGTGCGCTTTGACGACCGTCATGGTCGCGAGTTCGTGCTCGGCCCCACGCACGAGGAGACCGTGACGGCCCTGGTGCGCAACGAGCTGCGTTCCTATAAGCAACTGCCCGTCAACCTGTACCACATTCAGGACAAGTTCCGCGATGAGTTCCGTCCTCGCTTTGGCCTGATGCGCGGCCGCGAGTTCATCATGAAGGACGCCTACAGCTTCTCCGCCACGCAGGAGAGCCTGCAGGAGGAGTACGACAAGATGAAGCAGGCCTACGCCAACATCTGCGAGCGCTGCTACATCAAGGCCCTGCCCGTTGTCGCCGACTCCGGCGAGATCGGTGGCGACACCTCCGTCGAGTACATGGCGCTGGCCGATGCCGGCGAGGCCTCGCTCGTCTACTGCGACGACTGCGGCTTTGCCGCCGATGACGAGGCTGCAAGCACCAAGGTCGTTGTAACCGAGGGCCCCGGCGACGGTATGCTCACCAAGGTCGAGACCCCGGGTATGGGCACCATCGAGGCCGTTGCCAAGTTCTTTGGTTTCCCCGAGAACGGCACCCGCAAGTCGCTGGCCCTTATCGACGCCGAGGGTAAGCCGGTCGTGGCCATCGTCCCGGGCGATCATGAGCTCAACGATTGCAAGGCCGAGCATGTCTTTGGCAAGGGCTATCGCATGATGACCGATGAGGAGCTTCAGGCGAACGGCCTGCACAAGGGCTTTATCGGACCGGTCAACCTGCCCGAGGGCATTCGTCTGGTCTGCGACGAGAGCCTGCGCGAGTCCAAGTCGTGGGCCTGTGGCGCCAACGAGGTCGACTACCACTTTACCGGCGCCTGCCCCGAGCGCGACTTTACCGTCGACGAGTGGGCCGACCTGGTCACCGTCGTCGCCGGCGATCCCTGCCCGCACTGTGGCAAGCCCCTCTCCGCTGCGCGCGGTATCGAGGTCTCCCAGGTCTTCCAGCTGGGCACTAAGTACTCCGAGGCCATGGGTGCCACCTTTATGGACGAGGACGGCAAGGAGAAGCCGCTCATCATGGGCTGCTACGGCGTGGGCGTGTCTCGTTCGCTCGCTGCCGTCGTGGAGCAGCACAACGACGAGCACGGCATCGTCTGGCCGGTTTCCGTCGCTCCCTACGAGGTCGCGGTGATTCCGCTTGACCCCAAGAAGGAGGAGTGCGCTACCGTCTGCGAGCAGATTGTTGATGGCCTGTGCGCCGAGGGTGTCGAGGTCGTCGTTGATGACCGCGACGAGCGTCCCGGCTTTAAGTTTGCCGATAACGACCTTATGGGCTTCCCGTATCAGGTGGTTCTGGGTAAGCGCGGCCTTAAGAACGGCACCGTTGAGCTCAAGGACCGTGCCACGGGCGAGCGCGAGGATGTCGCGATCGATGAGGTCGTCACCAAGGTTGCCGAGCTCGTGAAGGCCGCCCGCCGCTAGTTGGCGATTTCGCTTGAAGTTCGCTATGCAGGGCGGCCCTGCATTTCTCCAATGGGGGAGATGCAGGGCCGCCCTTTTATCTTGCTGGCATGCTCAATCGCTAAAAGGAAAACCCCACAGCCCATGCGAGCTGCGGGGTTTTCCTTTGTGCCTCCGATGCGAATAAATCGCTCAGATATTACTGATAATCGACGACGTCGATCCAGTTCTTAAGGAACTCATCGTTCACGTTGCGCTTACGAGCGAGCTCGGAAGCAGCGACGATGCTCGTCCACTGACGCACGACCTGCATGGGCATGTCGGCGCGGTCGCAGTAGAGCTCCAGGTAGGCCTCGGCCTGATCCTTGCTGTTGAGAGCGAAGAGCAGGTAGGTCGTGGCAACGTCGGCGGCAGGGGAGCCCTGGGTGGCGTGTGCCCAGTCGCACACGTAGAGCTTGCCGTCGTCACCGACGATGACGTTGGAGGGGTTGAAGTCGCCGTGGCAGACCTTGAACTCCTTGGTCATGCCGTCCAGACGCTCCTGAAGGTTGTAGCGCGTGGTGGCATTGAGCTGATCCAGGCTGTCGATCATGCGGGCGAACTTGTCGCGCTGACGGTTGAGCAGCGGGGAGGTGTAGCCGTGGATCTCGATCTGGAGGTCGACGAACATCTCGAGGTACTCACCGAAGCGCTGGGGCTCGGCAGTCATCTTCTCGGCAAGGGTGGTGCCCGGGACCTTCTCGGTCACAAGCGCCCAGCCGTTGGCGTTCTCGAGCTGGGAAACCTCGAGAGCCTTGGGGCTGCGGATGCCGCACTCATTGATGCGGGCAAGATTCAAAGCCTCGTTGAACACGTCAGAGACAGGCTTGGTCTCGTTGAAGACCTTGACGATCTTGTCGCCCAGGTCGTAAACGACCTTGTTGCCACGACGGACGAGCTCGGTCTTGGAATCGGGTAGCAGCATGGTTGCATCCTTTCAACGATGCGATAGAAGCGACGGCGGGGGTGTGTGAAACACCCGTGCACCCCCGCCGTTAAAAACCGTGCTAAAACTAGCAGACGGCGTAATCCTGAGGCTCGCGGCCGTAGTAGGCGTCCAGGTAGAGCTCCTTGATTTCGCTCATGAGCGGGTAGCGCGGGTTAGCGCCGGTGCACTGGTCGTTGAATGCCTGCTCGGTCATCTCGTCGAGGGTGTCGAGGAAGTACTGCTCGTCTACACCGTAGTCGGCGATGGTCTTCTTGACGCCGATGAAGTCCTTGAGCTCCTCAAGCTTCGTGATGAAGTTCTCGAAGGTCTCCTTGTCGTCCTTGCCCTCGATGCCGCAGTACTTGGCCATCTCGGCGTAGTTGTGCAGCGCGTTGGGGTACGGATACTGGGAGAAGGTACCCATCTTGACGGGGGCCTCGGCGGCGTTGTAGCGCATGACGCGGGTCAAGATGACAGCGTTGGCGATGCCGTGGGGCAGGTGATGGAAAGCGCCGAGCTTGTGGGCCATGGAGTGGTTGAGGCCCAGGAAGGCGTTGGCGAAGGCCATACCGGCCATGCAGGAGGCGTTGTGCATCTCCTCGCGGGCGTGCGGGTCCTTGGCGCCGTTCTCGAAGCTGGAGGGCAGGTTCTCAAAGACGAGCTTGGCAGCGCGCTCGGAGAGGCCCTTGGTGTAGTCGGAAGCCATGATGGAGACGTAGGACTCGATGGCGTGGGTCATGACGTCGATGCCGGAGGCAGCGGTCAGGCCGCGCGGGGCGGTCATGCAGTTGTCGGCGTCGACGATAGCCATGTTGGGGAGCAGCGCGTAGTCGGCGAGCGGCCACTTGATGCCGGTCTCCTTGTCGGTGATGATGGCGAACGGCGTGCACTCGGAGCCGGTACCCGAGGAGGTCGGGACGGCGACGAAGTAGGCCTTCTTGCCCATCTCGGGGAAGGTGAAGATACGCTTGCGGATGTCCATGAAGTCCATGGCCATGTCCTCAAACTTGCACTCGGGGTGCTCGTACATCATCCACATGATCTTGCCGGCGTCCATGGCGGAGCCACCGCCGACGGCGATGATGACGTCCGGCTCAAAGAGGGCCATCTGCTTGGCGCCGCGACGTGCGCACTGCAGCGAGGGATCGGGCTCGACGTCGTAGAAGCAGTCGTGGGCGATGCCCATCTCGTCGAGCTTGGCCTCGATGGCGCGGGTGTTGCCATTCTTGAAGAGGAACTGGTCGGTGACGATGAAGGCGCGCTTCTTGCCCATGACGGTACCGAGCTCGTCGAGGGCGACGGGCGTGGAACCCTTCTTGAAGTAGACCTTCTCGGGAGCGCGGAACCACAGCATGTTCTCACGGCGCTCGGCCACAGTCTTAACGTTGATCAAGTGCTTCACCCCAACGTTCTCGGAGACGGAGTTGCCGCCCCAGGAGCCGCAGCCCAGGGTCAGAGACGGCTTCATGCCAAAGTTGTACAGGTCACCGATGCCGCCGTGCGAGGACGGGGTGTTGATGACGATACGGCAGGCCTTCATGACGTGCTCGAACAGGCTGATCTTCTCGGCCTGGGCGGGGTGCACGTAGAGAGAGGCGGTGTGGCCCGGGCCACCGGCGAGCACCAGGTGCTCGGCCTTGTCGACGGCCTCCTGGAAGTCCTTGGCGTGGTACATGGCCAGGACCGGGGAGAGCTTCTCGTGGGAGAACTCCTCCTTGGCGGGGTCGGTGGAGGTGACCTCGGCGATCAGGATCTTGGTCTTGGCGGGAACCTCGATGCCGGCGAGCTCGGCGATCTTGGCGGCGGCCATGCCGGGGATGCGGTGGTCGAGAGCGCCGTTCTTGAACATGGCGGCACGCAGGGCCTCCATCTCGGCACCCTGCTTGACGAAGTAGCAGCCGCGCTTCTGGAACTCGGCCTTAACCTGGTCATAGATGGTGTCGATGACGGTCACGGACTGCTCGGAAGCGCAGATCATGCCGTTGTCGAAGGTCTTGGAGTGGATGATGGAGTTGACGGCGAGCAGCACGTCGGCGGTGTCGTCGATGATGACCGGGGTGTTACCGGCGCCGACGCCCAGGGCGGGCTTGCCCGAGGAGTAAGCGGCCTTGACCATGCCCGGGCCACCGGTGGCGAGGATGATGTCGACGTCGCGCATGACCATGTTGGTCAGCTCGATGGAGGGGACATCGACCCAGCCGATGATGCCCTCGGGGGCGCCGGCCTTGACGGCGGCGTCAAGCACGAGCTTGGCGGCGGCGATTGTGCACTTGGCGGCAGCCGGGTGCGGGGAGATGATGATGCCGTTGCGGGTCTTCAGGCTGATCAGCGTCTTGAAGATCGCGGTGGAGGTGGGGTTGGTCGTCGGGATGACGGCGCCCACGATACCGATGGGCTCGGCGATCTTGGTGATGCCGTAGGCCTCGTCGCGCTCCAGGACACCACAGGTCTTGGTGTTCTTGTAAGCGTTGTAGATGTACTCTGCGGCGTAGTGGTTCTTGATGACCTTGTCCTCAAGAACGCCGCGGCCGGTCTCCTCGATGGCCATCTTCGCCAACGGGATACGAGCCTTGTTGGCGGCCATGGCGGCCTCGTAGAAGATCTTGTCGACCTGCTCCTGCGTGTACGTAGCAAAAAGCGCCTGGGCCTCTCGCATCTGAGCGAGCTTAGCCTCAAGCGCCTCTACGTTGTCCACAATTGCGGGAGTAGTGTTTTCCGGTGACTTTTTCACCATTTGTGTCTCCTTGCGATCGGAGATTTACCCTACGCCTTGCATGATAGCAATAAATAATTCGGTAAACGGTAAGATTCCCGTAAAAGGCACACTAAAACGCTTCAACTAACTGAAACGTTTCAACTAATAAACGCTGCCCGGAGCATTGGGGGACAGGTGCCGCTCATTGGGGACAGACTTACATGAGTGCTTTCACTCATTTGGGACAGACATCGATCTGGCATTTTTTCGTTCTGGGTCTGTTATTGCCATTCATTGGATATAAATTGGTTGCAGGCTCAGCATTTTGCGTTCTTTCTCTCCTTTTAGGCGTTGCCTGTACAGCCTGTACAGTTTGAAAGGAGAGGCTATGCCCCGATGCGCCCGCGCCGTTTCGCTCACCGGCTATTACCATGTCTATGACCGCGGCAATTCCAAACAGATTATTTTTGAAGATGACTCCGACCGCTATCGTTTTTTATCGGATATCTCGGACAGGTTCGCGTGCCATGAAGTGGCGGTGTTGGCTTGGTGCCTTATGGACAATCACTTCCATTTGATGGTTGATGATCCATTTGACAATCTTTCAAAGGCGATGCAGTGCGCATTGACGGCATATGCGAAGTATTTCAATAGGAAAACGGGAAGAACGGGACATCTGTTTGACAATCGCTATTCGCGGGTCGCGGTTGAGTCGGACACGCAGGCGGTGCAACTGCTCGACTATATTCATCTCAATCCCGTGAAAGGTGCGCTCGACTCGCTCGAGGCGTACCGCTGGTCAAGCTTCAAGGCATATCAGCTGGGCTACGATCCCTTTGACATCTGCGACGCGACCCCTATGCTCGATATTGTCGGAGGCTCCCGTTGCTATTGCGAGCATCTCGAGGAAGTTGCCGGGCGCATCTTGTCGGTGGAAGTTCTTCCACGCCGACGGATTCCAGATGAGGAGGCCCTTTCCGTTGCGCGTGAAGTCCTGCCGAGCATAGATCCTGCACTGCTCAAGGCCCTGCCGCGCTCCGAACGCGATGCCTGTTTGCTGAGGCTCAGGCGGGCGCATCTCACGGTCAAGCAGATTGCCCGTATCACCGGTATCGGCGCTACAAGCGTGACCAAGGCCACTGCAGGCTGGAAGGAGGCTGCGTGAGGCAGGGGTGAGGACCGCTTCCTCACACGTCATGTCTGTCCCCAATGCGTGAAAACACTCATGTAAGTCTGTCCCCAATGAATGCAAAAAGGCGCCCTCCGTAGGGGAGGACGCCTTTGGTAAGTTCTATGTGAACGCGAGGTCTTTGACCCGGAGAGTCCGAGGTACTTGTTGGTAAGACCTTATTTAGGAGCGCGCAACCTTGCCGGATTTGAGGCAGGTGGAGCAAACGTTCATCTTGCGACGATGACCATCGACGACGACGTAGACGCGCTGGATGTTGGGGCGGAACTTACGGTTGGTGACGCGGTGAGAGTGGCTGATGGAGCGACCGGCAACGGGGTGCTTACCGCAAACTTCGCAAACTTTGGACATAACTGACCCTCCTTGGGCGACAAACGAACATGTCGCGTTAACAAACAAGCCTGAACTATAGCACAGAAGTCGCTCCCTGTGCGTAATCTACACAGAGATATTTCTCTTTTGGCGATAGTGCCCACGCCACGGCCCTGGACGTAGATCCGAATTGCGTGCAGCAGAGGGGATTATGCCAGCTCGCAACAAGGTTTTCAAGCGCGTCCCACAAATATATATAGGTTTATGGAGCGATTGGCACCGTTTACGGATTGCCTTGTATTTAAGCTCGCAATTGAGCCCGAGGTTGGCTACACTATCCCTTGACCATTAAAGGGGTACGAGATACCCACATGGAATTACATAGCTGCCAATCGAGCAGCCTTTCCTGTGGGTGTCTGGTCCGCTTTGAGCGGTCGGGCATCTATTTTTTTGACTGTGTCAGCAGTCAAGACATGTGAGGAAGGAGATCGATGGGCACGACTTCCCCCAAGGCGGTCATCATGGACGAGACCGCCGTCAACCGAGCGATGACCCGCATCGCGCACGAGATCCTCGAGCGCAACGAGGGCTGTGAAGACCTCGCTCTGGTCGGCATCGTCACGCGCGGCGACCTTCTGGCAAAGAAGCTCGCCGAGGCGATCAAGGAGATCGAGGGCGTCGACGTTCCGCTCGGCAGCCTGGACATCAGCTTCTATCGCGATGACTATGCGACCAATTTCGCTCCCGCGATCCACGCTACCAACATTCCCTTCAGCGTCGACGGTAAGCGCGTCGTGCTGGTGGACGACATCCTGTACACGGGTCGTACCATCCGCGCCGCTCTCGATGCCGTCATGGACCTGGGCCGTCCGAGCCGTATCGAGCTGGCAGTTCTCGTTGACCGCGGTCACCGTGAGCTCCCCATTTCGCCGGACTTTGTCGGCAAGAACGTTCCCTCGTCGCACGAGGAGAACGTGCACCTATATATGAAGGAAGTCGACGGCCGCACCGCTGTCGAGATCAACGACGTCGCGCCGGGTTCCCACGTGGGCTCCGCGCCGCTGGGAGGTGAGTAGTACCGTGGCGTTCAACCATAAGCACCTGATCGACATTACCGAGTACTCCGAAGAGGACATTAAGCTCATCCTCGAGACCGCCAAGGCGTTCTCCGAGGTCAACGAGCGTGCCATCAAGAAGGTCCCCACGCTCAAGGGCAAGACCATCGTTAACATGTTCAACGAGCCCTCGACGCGTACCCGCAGCTCCTTCGAGCTCGCCGAGAAGCGTCTTTCGGCCGACAGCCTCAACTTCGGCGGCTCCTCGACCTCCACGGTCAAGGGCGAGAGCCTCGTCGATACCGTCGAGACCCTCAACGCCTACAAGATCGACTGCATCGTCGTGCGCGACAAGCACGCCGGCGCTCCCTACATCGTCACGCAGAACTCGCCCGCGAGCGTCATCTGCGCCGGCGACGGTAAGCACAACCACCCCACGCAGGCCCTGCTGGACCTGTACACCATCTGGGAGCATAAGGGTGACTTCCACGGTCTGAAGGTCGCCGTCGTCGGCGATATCGCCCACTCCCGCGTCTGCGGCTCGCTGATTCCCGCCCTTAAGATCATGGGCTGCGAGACTTACGCCGTCGCCCCCGGCACGCTGCTGCCGCCGGCACCCGATGTCCTGGGCTGCGATCATGTGACGAGCGACCTCGATTCCGTCCTGCCCGAGCTGGACGTTGTCTATATGCTGCGCGTGCAGCAGGAGCGCCTCGAGGGTGCCCCGTTCCCGACCATTCGCGAGTACCACAAGCTCTTCGGCCTGACCAAGGACCGCGAGAAGCTCATGAAGCCCGACGCGATCATCTGCCACCCGGGCCCCATCAACCGCGGCGTCGAGTTCGACTCCTATATGGCCGACCACCCGCAACGCTCCGTCATCCTGGAGCAGGTCTACGCCGGTATCTGCGTGCGTATGGCTATCCTGTATCTGCTGCTTGGAGGTGCCGATAATGGCCTTGCTTCTTAAGAATGCCCACGTCGTCGACCCGTCCGTCGAGCTTGACGGTGTCGTTGACGTCCTGATCGACGGCGACAAGATCGCCGAGGTCGGCGAGAATCTCGCCGCCGAGGGAGCCGAGGTCCGCGACCTTTCCGGCAAGTACCTCGTCCCCGGCCTGGTGGACATGCACGTCCATCTGCGTGAGCCCGGCTATGAGGTCAAAGAGGACATCGAGAGCGGTACCCGCGCTGCTGCCAAGGGCGGCTTTACCGGTGTGTGCGCCATGCCCAACACCGACCCCGTCACCGACAACGGCACCGTCGTGGAGTTCGTCAAGTCCCGCGCTGCCGAGGTCGGCCACTGCCGCGTCTATCCTTCGGGCGCCATGACCCGCGGTCTTAAGGGCGAGGCCATGTCCGAGATGGGCGATATGGTCGCCCGCGGTGCCGTCGCCTTTACCGATGACGGTCGCGGCGTGCAGGGCGCGGGCATGCTCCGTCGCTGCATGGACTACGGCAAGATGTTCGGCAAGGTCTTCATGAGCCATTGCCAGGACGAGGACCTGGTCGGTCATGGCCAGATCAACGAGGGCAAGGTCTCGACTCGTCTGGCCCTCGAGGGCTGGCCGGCGGCAGGCGAGGAGCTTCAGATCGCCCGCGACATCGAGATCGCCAAGCTGACCGGTGCCAAGCTGCACATCCAGCACATCTCCACGGCCCACGGCCTGGAGCTCGTTCGTGCCGGTAAGGCCGCTGGCGTTCAGGTCACCTGCGAGGCTACCCCGCACCACATGTTCCTGACCGAGAACGACCTGGACGAGACCTACAACACCTCGCTCAAGGTCAACCCGCCGCTGCGTACCGACGAGGACGCCGAGGCTATCCGCCAGGGCGTCATCGACGGCACCGTCGACGCTATCGTCACCGACCACGCTCCCCACACCCCGTGGGAGAAGGCCCGCGAGTTCGAGCTTGCGCCCTTTGGCATGATCGGCCTCGAGACCTCGCTGGCACTCGTGCTCACCGAGCTGGTCAATACCGGCAAGATGAGCATGGGCCGCATGGTCGAGCTCATGGCCATCAAGCCGCGTGAGATCCTGGGCCTTGACCAGGTCCAGGTCAAGGCGGGCTCCGTCGCTGACCTGACCGTGTTCGATCCCACCGTCACCTGGACGGTCGGCGAGGACGGCTACGAGTCGCGCGCCGAGAACTCCGGTTTTGCCGGCCGCACGCTCACCGGCCGTGCCACCGATGTGTTTGTCGGCGGCAAGCAGACGCTTGCCGACGGCTGCATCTGCTAGCATAGCCTTATCGCTTTTGTGCGCGGCGCCCTTGCGGTGCCGCGCTTTCTGTTCGTTTGGTCCATGCAATCGCATGGGGGATTGGAGCGTCTATGCCCACACCTTCCACTGCACGCATGCACGACTTCGAGGTCGTCTCGAACCAGGAGATCGCCGACGGCATCTTCTCGCTCGTTATCTCGGCCCCCAAGCTTGCAAGTGCGCTCAAGCCCGGTCAGTTCGTGAATATCGCCGTGCCCGGCGATGCGTCCTCGCTGCTTCGCGTGCCCCTGAGCTTCTATCGCGCCGACGCCGAGGCCGGCACCGTCGAGCTGTGGTACGCCGTCGTGGGCGACGATACCCGTCGTCTGTCGCAGATGGCCCCTGGCTCCACCTCCAACCTGCTGGGCCCTGGCGGTCGCGGCTGGCTCGTTCCCGAGGGCACCAGGAAGGCGCTGCTCGTTGCCGGCGGCATCGGCGTTCCGCCCGTGCTCTGCCTGGCCGGTATGCTTGCCGAGCAGGGCGTGGACGTCGACGTGTGCTTGGGCTTTGGTACCGCGTCCAAGGCCGTGGGCGTCGATGAGTTCCGCGCGCTGGGCGCCACGGTCAACGTGTGCACCGACGACGGCACGCTGGGCACGCACGGTTTCTGCACCGATCCTGCCGCCGAGCTGCTTGACGAGGGCGGTTACGACTACGTCGCCAGCTGCGGTCCCGCCGTCATGATGAAGAAGGTCGCCGTCGCTGCCGCCGAGGCCGGCGCGTATTGCGAGGTGTCGCTCGAGCGCATGATGAGCTGCGGCTTTGGCGCCTGCAACACCTGCAACGTCGAGACGGTCGACGGTATGAAGGGCGCCTGCATGTGCGGCCCCGTGTTTGATGCTTCCAAGGTGGTGGTCTTCTAGTGGGTACCGTGAACATGGCCGTCGATTTCGGCGGCGTCAAGATGCAGAACCCCATCAACACCGCAGCCGGTACCTTTGGCTACGGTTGGCAGTTCCAGAACTTCTTTGATGTGTCCCAGCTGGGCGCCATCACCACCAAGGGTTGCGCAGCCGAGCCCTGGCCCGGCAACCCCGCACCCCGCATGGCCGAGATTCCCGGCGGCATGATCAACTCCGTGGGTCTGCAGAACCCCGGCGTCGCCGCCTTCGCCCGTGAGTCCGGTCCGTGGCTCGAGCAGCTTTCCAAGGACGGCTGCCAGGTCATCTGCCAGGTTGCCGGCCACTCCGTCGAGGAGTTTGTTCGCGCGCTCGAGATGTATGTCGAGCTGTGCCCCTGGGCTGCCGGCTACGAGATCAACGTGAGCTGCCCCAACATCGCCGCCGGCGGTGCCGCCATGGGCTCCACGCCCGAGGGCGCCTCTGCCGTCATGGCCGCCTGCCGCAAGGTGACTGACAAGCCGCTGTTCGTGAAGATGGCTCCGGTCAACGTCGCCGAGATCGCCAAGGCCCTCGAGGCTGCTGGTGCCGACGGTCTTTCGGTCATCAACTCCATCCAGGGTATGGCTATTGACGTCCACACCCGCAAGTCGCGCGTGGCCAAGCCCAAGGGCGGCCTTTCGGGCCCGCTGTGCCACCACATCGCCGTGCGTATGGTCTGGGAGGTTGCCCAGGCCGTCGATATCCCCATCAACGGTGTTGGCGGCGTCATGACCGGTGAGGACGCGGCCGAGTTTATCCTGGCTGGCGCCACCTGCGTGTCGGTCGGCATGGCCAACTTCGTCGACCCGTGCGCTTCGCTCAAGATCGCGCATGAGCTCGAGGCCTGGGCCGAGTCCCAGGGCGTGAAGGACATCAACGAGCTGGTAGGTGCGTTCGAATGCTAGAGACCGATGCCCGCGACCGCGTTATCGTCGCTCTCGACTGCGACCGTGAGCGTGCGCTCGAGCTCGCCCGCGAGCTTTCGGGTCACGCTGCCTGGCTTAAGGTCGGCATGACGCTCTATTACGCCGAGGGCCCTGAGATCGTCAAGACGTTCAAGGACCTGGGCTTTAAGGTCTTCCTCGACCTTAAGTTCCACGATATTCCGCATCAGGTGCGCGGTGCCGCCCGTTCGGCCTCGCTTGCCGGCGCCGACCTGCTTTCGGTCCACGGTCTGGGCTCGGGCGCTATGCTCGCCGCCTGCCGCGAGGGCGCCGAGGAGGCGCGCGAGGACCGCGCCAAGCTCGTCGCCATCACCGTGCTCACGAGCATGAACCAGGATTCGCTCAGCGAGATCGGCATTGAGTCGCCGGTGGCCGAGGAGGCCGCGCGTCTGGCAAAGCTCGCCCAGGCCAACGGTATCGACGGCATCGTGTGCTCGCCGATGGAGGCCCACGATATGCGTGAGCTGCTGGGCCCCGATGCGCTCATCGTGACCCCGGGTGTTCGTCCGGTTGGTGCGGCGCTGGGAGATCAGTCCCGCGTGGCCACGCCTTCCCAGGCTATCGAGCGCGGCGCGAGCCATATCGTAGTGGGCCGTCCCATCACCGGCGCCGACGATCCTGTCGCCGCCTTTGATGCCATCGTCGCCGAGCTGGTCGAAAACGTCGCGTAAAAGATTCCCTTAAGTCACCACTTTTGGGTCTCATTAGCACAATTTAGCCCCTGTGCCTGCGAAAACTTTCCCATCCTTTGTGTGGAATCGCAGGTCAGGGGCTCAACTTTTAGCGCAATATATTGCACTTTTTGCGGGTATCGTCTAACCTATGGAGCCGCGATTGGGCATTTTGTACGTTTTACGTGCTAAAATGCCAAATATTGAATCAGATATAACCCAACTATTTGGAGGTACGAATGGCACTCCCTCAGCTTACCGACGAGCAGCGCAAGCAGGCTCTTGAGAAGGCTGCTGCCGCACGTCACGCCCGCGCTGAGCTTCGCGAGCAGATCAAGAAGGGCGAGAAGTCCCTCGAGTCCGTGCTCAACTCCGATGACCCCATCGCTTCCCGCATGAAGGTTTCCACCCTCATCGAGTCCCTCCCCGGCTATGGCAAGGCCAAGGCCGCCAAGATCATGGAGGAGCTCGGCATCTCCGCTACCCGTCGCGTCCAGGGCCTCGGCGTCCGTCAGCGCGAGCAGCTCCTCGAGCAGCTGACCAAATAAGTGAGCGCTCAGGATTCAAAGCTCTTTGTGATTTCTGGACCGTCAGGCGCAGGCAAGGGCACGCTCGTCACTCGTGTGCGCGAGCGTCGCTCCAACCTGGGCCTGACGGTTTCGGCTACCACGCGAGCACCACGCAAAGGTGAGGTCGACGGCGTCAACTACTTTTTCCTGACGCGCGAGGAGTTCGACCGCCGCGTGGCAAACGGTGAGTTCGTTGAGTGGGCCGAGGTCCACGGCAACTGCTACGGCACGCTGGTGAGCGAGGTCCAGTCCAAGCTCGCCTCCGGCTCGTCTTTGATCTTGGAGATCGATGTCCAGGGTGCCCTGCAGGTTAAGGAGCGTTTCCCCGAGGCCGTGCTGATCTTTATCAAGCCGCCCTCGCTCGAGGTGCTTCGCGAGCGTTTGGTCGGTCGTGGAACCGAGACGCCCGAGACGATCGAGCTGCGTATGGCAAACGCCGCTGATGAGCTTGCCCTTGCCGACCGCTACGACGACGTCGTGGTGAATGACGATCTCGACCGCGCGACCGACGAGCTCGTTCGCGTTCTCGATATGCATGAAAGGATCTGAGGTCCGTGTCCGTTGTAAAGCCTTGCATTGACGATCTTCTGGAGAAGACCGATCACAACCGCTTCCTGCTCGCTTCGCTTGCTTCCAAGCGTGCCTGCGACATCAATAGCATGCTGCGTGGCCAGCACAACCGCGTGCTTGCCGTTCAGGATGTCGATGACATCACCATCGGTCTTTCTGGTGCCGATACCATCTCGATGGCTATGGACGAGATCGTCGACGGCGATATCTCCTACGACGAGGCCCGTTATGAGAAGGCGCTCGGCCACAAGGTTGCTGAAGCCTAAATGGCAGCTCGCGTCTGCCTGGTCCACTATCACGAGGTTGGACTGAAGGGCAAGAACCGCGCACATTTTGAGCATATCCTCATGGATAACATCAAGGCGGCTTTGGCCGCCTTTTCCGTGAATGCCGTGTCTCGAATTTCCGGTTATATCCTCGTGACCTTTAACGAGCATCAGGCTGACGAGGCGGCGCGTGTCATTCGCACCGTTCCCGGCGTCGCCCGTGTGTCCCTGGCATACCACACCAACCGCGACCCGCAGGAGTACTGCGCCGCCGCCGTCAAGGCGCTGCGCGAGTTCGGTCCCTTTGATTCGTTTAAGGTGCATGCCAAGCGCTCCAACACCGACTACGAGCTCACTTCCATCGATATCAATCGACAGGTGGGCGAGGTGCTGTGCGAGGCGTTTCCCGATAAAAAGGTCCAGATGCACGACCCCGATGCGATGGTGCACGTGCTGGTGGTCCAGGGCAGCGTCTACGTGTACGCGCGCTCCGAGCGCGGCGTGGGCGGTCTGCCGGTAGGTTCTGCCGGTAAGGTCGTGACGCTGCTGTCCTCGGGCATCGACTCGCCGGTGGCGACCTGGATGCTCGCACGTCGCGGTGCGGTATGCGTGCCGGTGCATTTCTCCGGTCGTCCGCAGACGCCCGATACGAGTGAGTATCTGGTGCAGGACATCATCCGCGCCCTTGAGCCGGGCGTCCAGATCGGCCGCCTGTACGTGGTGCCGTTTGGCGATTGCCAGCGTGAGATTTCGGTCACCTGTCCCAGCAACCTGCGCGTGATCATGTATCGCCGCATCATGTATTCGGTTGCCGAGCGTATTGCGAACATCGAAGGCGCCAAGGCCATCGTGACCGGTGAGTCGCTTGGCCAGGTCGCCTCCCAGACGCTCGAGAACATCATGGCCGTCAACGAGGCCGTGAAGATTCCCGTGTTCCGCCCGCTCATCGGTTCGGATAAACAGGAGATCATTGCGCGCGCCCAGGAGATCGGTACGTTCGATATCTCGACCGAGGCTGCGCCCGACTGCTGCACGCTGTTTATGCCGCGCCGTCCCGAGACGCATGCCAAGCTCGACGCCGTGCACGAGGCCTGGGAGCTGTTCGATCACGAGGAGATGGTCGAGCGTCTGCTTAAGCAGACCGAGTACATCGACTTCGAGAGCAATACGTATAAGGCCCCCAAGACCTTAAAACGCAAACATTCGGAGCTTGCTCCGCGTGAGATTTACCAAGATCACGAGTAATTGCCTGCATAAACCGACGATGCGTTTGTATCGTCGGTTTTTTGCTATCTGGGCATTTGGCATCAAACTGTTCATTCGCTGACGTGTGCCTGAATAAATGGACAGATTTGCGCAAGGTTTTGGTCGGCATTTGGTTTGACCGCAAAACCTGGTTTGGGCGCGGGGGAGTTGGGGTCGCCATTTCCTGACACGATGGTGTTGGGAGGTTTTTGCTATGGCGCAGCGCGAACAACATGAACGGGTTAAACGAATGGACCGCTGGGCGGGCAAGTTGCTCGGGCATAAGGCGGTGGTCGTGGCGATGCTCGTCGTTATTGCGATGGCGAGCGGCTTGGCGATGGCGAGCTTTGGCGGCAAGTCCGATGGCGTCACGTTTGAGCGTGCAGACGGTGTGAGCGCTTCGGTGGAGCCGGGGTCTGACGATGGTTCGAACGATCGGGATTCCGAGGACAACTTATCTGAGGCCTCTGCCGAAACGGAGATGTACGTTGATGTTGACGGTGCTGTCGCATCGCCTGGCGTATACCGGCTCAAGGACGGCGCGCGGGTGGCACAGGCGATTGATGCCGCTGGAGGATTGACGCCTGATGCGGATGTGACGGGACTCAATCGGGCATCCAAGGTCGCCGACGGGCAAAAGATTTACGTGCCTAAGGTGGGGGAGCAAACGGTTGCCGCTGGTGACGGTGCCGATGGCGGCGCCGCTGCGTCCTCGGGCGTGGGCGACGCGACGGGTCTCGTCAACATCAATACGGCAAGTGCCTCGGAGCTGCAGACGCTCTCGGGGATCGGGCCATCTATGGCGCAGTCGATAATTGACGAGCGGACGCAAAACGGTGCGTTTACCTCGGTCGATGATCTGATGCGCGTATCGGGCATTGGCGAGAAGAAATTCGCGAAAATCAAAGATTGCATCTGCGTATGAGTGCTGGCGAACGTGAACACGTGATGCCGCCGCGGCCCCTTATGCCTTGGACGATGGCGTTGTGTGCGGGGTTATGCACGAGTTGCGCTTTGGTGCTCAACGTGGCGGCTGATGTGCTGTTGGGGAATGACGTCCCGGCCGTGGGACTGCTGTGGGCTATTCCCGTTGCCTTGGTGCCGTGCGTCGCGGCCGCTCGATGTTGTGCGCGTCTTGTCCCGTGGAGTCGGTGGCTCTACGCCGCGGCCGTCGGTTTGCTGGCGGGCGCTGTCGTATCGACGTGGTGGGCGGCGGGTGCGCTGAGCGCCTCGAAGTCACTCGACGGCCGGGCGGCAAGTAGCCTTGAGTTTGTGGTGCAGGGCGACCCGTCCATAAACGATGAGACGTATTCCTATACCTGTGATGCGCGTGCGGAGGGCATGCGCGTGGGGTTCGTTCGCCTGTCATGCGACCGCGAGCTCAATATTGGGTCGCAGGTGCGCCTCATTGGTCGCGTTTCGCGCTTTGAAAATGATTCATATGGACGCTCACGGGTGCTTCGCGGTGAGCTGCGTAAGGTCAAGGCCGTAAGGATCGTATCGGTCGAAGATGGCCATGCCGGGCCATTGTCTCGCCTGAGAAACGCGTTGCTTGCGACCATAGCCCCCTCGACCGACCCGGCGCGCGCCCTTATAGCCGGCATTGTCTGCGGCCGCTCTTCCGAGCTGCGCGCCCAGCCGGCGGGCGAATGGTTTTCGGTGACGGGAACGGCGCATCTCATTGCCGTCTCGGGCAGTCATCTTGCAGTCGTAGGGTTTGTGATCGAGGGAGCCCTGCAAAAGACGCGCTGCTCGCGTGGGCTGCAGCGGGCGCTTTTGGCGGTAACGCTTGTGACCTATGCTGCCTTTACGGGTGCTTCGCCCTCCGCTGTGCGTGCGTGCTGCATGGTGGCGGCGACGCTTGTCGCTAACGGCGCGGGACGTCGTCGGCACGGCCTTTCTGCGCTCTTTGTGACCATGTCGATTTTTGTGCTGCTCCGCCCAACGGTGCTGTTCGAGATGGGATTCCAACTCTCGTGTGCCAGCGTCTTTGCCATCCTGTGCTTTTGTCCGTATGCGACTTACGCTTTGGGCGAGCTTGGTGTGCCACCGGGCGTTGCCAGCATACTCTCCGTCACGTTGTGCTCGCAGCTGGCGACGCTTCCCATTACTATCCCTGCGTTCGGGACATTTTCGCTTATCGCCCCGCTTGCGAATGCGGTTATCGGCCCGGTGGTGAGCGTGCTGCTTGCCGTTTCGGTTATGCTGGTACCCTGCTCGATTGTTCCCCTGTTGCGGCCCTGGGTGCTGATAGTGCCCATGCTTGCCGCCCGTTGCGCGCTGTTTTTCGAGCAGCTTTTTGCCGCCATTCCGGGTGCATCCGTGAGCGTACCGACCGATTCCATCTGGATATACCTCGTGCCGTTATCTTTGGCGGTCCTCTTGGCATTGTGGCCGCGACCGCGTGCGCGTCCCATGGCGGCGGGACTGCTGTGCTTGGCTCTCGCGGCGGTTGTCCCGTACGTCTACTGGGATCGATTCGCTCCGCCCTCGGTAACGATTCTCGATGTGGGTCAGGCCGATGCCATTCTTATCCGTCAGGGCGATACCGTGGCGCTCGTCGACTGCGGGCTTGACGAGCGTGTGGTAAGCGCGCTGGTGCGCAATAACGTTCACCATATCGATGCCGTGTTTGTGACGCATTGGGATGAGGACCATTGGGGTGGCTTGCCCGCAGTACTGGAGCAGTTCCCGGTCGGAACGATCGCTGTGGCGGCGGATGCGCTGGAGGATGCCCCTGCCGAGGTTGTGGGGCGACCAGGTGTTTCGTATCGGCAGGTGACCTGTGGCGATGTCGTCGACATCGGTGCGTTTCGCGGCCGCGTGATGTGGCCGTTCGAATCGGTAGATGGTGAGGGTAACGAGGACTCGCTCGTCCTGCTGCTCACCTACGCACAAGAGGGCAAGCGCTTGCGCATGCTGCTGACGGGTGATGCCGAACTCGATCAAGAACGTGAGTTTGCGCAGGAAGTGGGGGACATCGATGTCCTCAAGCTCGGACATCACGGCTCCAAGGTCTCGGTCGACGGAGAGCTGCTGGACATCTTGAGGCCGGAGCTCTCGATCGCGAGCGCCGGCGAGGGTAACCGCTACGGTCATCCGTCGGATGCCTGCCGCGATGCCGTGAAAGATGCTGGCGGCGCGTTCGCGTGCACGATCGAGCACGGTGACATCACCGTCAAGCCGACCGTGAAGGGCTTTGCGATGCGATGCCAGCGACCGTGATGTCGTTGTTGGCGCGGGGCAAGTTCGTGGGCTAGAATGACACGGGAGAATTGCTAGGGCCTGCGAGAGGGGAGCGCGATGTCTGAAACCGGTCTGTTGCCGGCGTATCTAATTGTCGGTACCGACGGAGTCAAGCGCGATCACGCCGTCTCGCGTATGAAGGCTCGTCTGGAAAAGTCGGGTATGGTCGAGTTCAACCTCGACGAGCGCGACATGACCAAGGACCCCGATATCGAGTCGATTATCGGCTCGCTCAATACCTTTCCCATGGGTAGCGAGTTTCGCCTGGTGATCCTCGACGGTTGCTCTAAGCTCGCCAAGGCGGTCTCGGAACCGCTCGTTGAGTATCTGGCGAGTCCCAACCCCACGACGGTCTGCCTTATCATCGCCGACTCGCTTGCCAAGAACACGCGTCTGTATAAGGCGATCGCCAAGATCGATAAGAAGGCCGTAATCGACTGCGCGGGCACCAAGCGCTGGGAGTTGCCGCGCCGTGTGCAGCAGATGGCGACGCAGCATGGCAAGTCCATCTCGACGGCCGCGGCCGAGGAGCTCGTCTCGCGCTCGGGCGAAAACACCCGCATGCTCGATAACGACCTGGCAAAGCTCGCTCAGATGGTCGAGGCGCCCCAGATTGAGCTTGCCGACGTGGAGCGCTGGATCGTACGTACAGCCGAGGTTCAGCCCTGGGACTTCCTTAACGCCGTCTCGGCCCGCGATATGCGCTGTTCGCTCGAGCTCTTTAAGCTGCTGCCGGCAAAGAGCTACGTGTGGACCTACACACTGCTGTGTGGTCGTATCCGCGAGCTTATCGTTGCCAAGGCGCTCGACTCCCGTGGGCAGGGGCGTGAGCTTGCCGCAACGCTCAAGCTCCAGTCCTGGCAGGTCAAGAACCACCTGACTTGGGCGCGCCGGTTTTCGATGGCTGAACTCGTCGCGGCCCTCGAAGGTGCCGTTGATGTGGAGCTCGCGCTCAAGGGTTCGGCCGATTCGGAGACCGCACTTTTGCTCTGGATTACGAACATCTTGAGAAAATCGTGATGATACCTGCCTATTTGACAAATTCGTTCTATCCCTTTGAGGGGGAGCGTGCTATAGTAGGCGCTTGCATGACCTCACCGTGTCTCAGAGGTGTCATACATTTTTTGCAAGGAACTCGAAAGGAACTCCAGAAGTGGCAAACATCAAGTCTCAGAAGAAGCGTATCCGCACCAATGAGGCAGCTCGCATGCGTAACAAGGCTGTCAAGTCCGAGCTCAAGACGCTGACCAAGCACGTCCAGTCCGCCGTCGCCGAGGGCGACGCCGAGAAGGCCCAGGCTGCCCTCAAGACCGTCACCAAGCGTCTCGACATGGCTGCCGCCAAGCATGTTATCCACAAGAACCAGGCTTCCAACCGCAAGTCCGGTCTTGCCAAGCTCGTGAACAGCATCAACGCCTAAGTTGTAAATTTCACACCACACAGATTACGCGCATAAATGGAGCCTGTTTTATGGAACAGGCTCCATTTTTTGTACCGCTCGGGTAAGATAGTCCGCATGAATACTTCAATTGACATTTCCCACATCCGCAACTTCTCGATCGTTGCGCACATCGATCATGGCAAGTCCACGATCAGTGACCGCATCCTCGAGCTCACCCATACCGTTGACGAGCGCGACATGGAGTCGCAACTGCTCGACACGATGGATATCGAGCGCGAGCGCGGCATCACGATCAAGTCCAATGCGGTCCGCGTCTCCTATGACGCCGACGACGGCGAGACGTATCAGTTCAACCTGATCGATACGCCGGGCCACGTGGATTTTACCTACGAGGTCTCGCGTTCGCTGGCCGCCTGCGAGGGCGCGGTACTGGTCGTCGACGCCACGCAGGGCGTCGAGGCGCAGACCGTCTCCAACGCGACGCTCGCCATGAACGCCAACTTGGACATCGTGCCCGCCATCAACAAGATCGACCTGCCCTCGGCACATCCCGACGAGGTCAAGACCGAGATCGAGGACGACCTGGCCATTCCCGCCGATGACGCCGTGTGCGTATCGGGCAAGACCGGCGAGGGCATCCACGACCTGCTGGAGTCCATCGTCTTTTTGATCTCGCCTCCCAGGGGCGATGCTTCGGCGCCGCTCAAGGCACTCATTCTGGACTCTTATTTTGACGAGTACCGCGGCGTCGTGGCCACGGTGCGCGTCTTTGACGGTTCCATTAAAAAGGGCGATACCCTGCGCATGATGCAGGCCGAGGGCGACTTCTTGGTCGACGGCGTGGGCGTCAAGCGTCCTGCCGAGACGCCGGTCGATGCGCTGACCGTCGGCGAGGTGGGCTATGTGGTCACGGGCCTGAAGGACCCCGAGGCCGTGCGCGTGGGAGATACCCTTACCTGGGCGTCGAATCCCTGCCCCGAGCCGCTGCCGGGCTACCGCGAGGCCAAACCCATGGTCTATACGGGCCTGTTCCCGATTGACAACAAGGATTACGAGAACCTGCGTGACGCCCTCGACAAGCTGCACGTCAACGACCCGTCGTTGGTGTGGGAGCCCGAGACGTCGGTGGCGCTGGGCTTTGGCTTCCGCGTGGGCTTCCTGGGCCTGCTGCACATGGAGGTCGTCAAGGAGCGCCTGGAGCGCGAGTTTAACCTGGACCTCATCGCCACGAGCCCCTCGGTGGACTATCACGTCTACAAGACCGACGGCGAAATGATCGACGTTCGCAGTCCGCAGGACCTGCCCGAGGCCACGCGCATCGAGCGTATCGAGGAGCCCTACCTCAAGGCGAAGATCATCTGCCCGCCCGAGTATACGGGCGCTGTCATGCAGCTTGCCATCGAGCACCGCGGCATCACGACCGATATGATCCACCTGACGAGCAAGTCGGTCGAGATGCGCTTTGACATGCCGCTTGCCGAGCTCATCTTGGACTTCTTCGATCAGCTCAAAAGCCGCACCAAGGGCTATGCTTCGCTCGACTACGAGTTCAACGAGTACCGTCCCTCCGAGCTCGTCAAGCTCGACATCCTGCTTTCGGGTGACGAGGTGGACGCGCTGTCGTTTATCGTGCACAAGGACAAGGCCTATGGCCTGGCCCGCGGCCTGTGCGACAAACTTAAGGAAATCATCCCGCGCCAGCTGTTCGAGGTGCCTATCCAGGGTGCCATCGGCAACAAGATCATCGCTCGCTCCACCGTTAAGGCCCGTCGCAAGGACGTTTTGGCCAAGTGCTACGGCGGCGATATCTCGCGTAAGCGCAAGCTGCTCGAGAAGCAGAAAGAGGGCAAGAAGCGCATGAAGGCCATCGGCTCGGTCGAGGTCCCGCAGGAGGCCTTTATGGCGATCCTCAAGGTGGACGAGTAGGTCCATGGCGCTTTCCGAATACAGCAAGCGGCTGCTGGGCGCCTATGCCGAGCAGCCGTTCCTCATGGCCCCTATGGCAGGCGTGACCGACCCTGCCTATCGCATCATGTGCCGTCGCCGCGGTGCTCAGCTCGCCTACAGCGAGATGGTGAGTGTGGCCGGCCTTGCCTATGCCAGCAATAAGACCTGGCGCCTGGTGCTGCCTGCCGACGAGGAGCAGCAGATTTGCGTGCAGCTCTTTGGCTCCAAGCCCGATCAGTTTGCGAGCGCCGTCGCTGCCGTCGAGGAGCGCGTGGGCGATCGTCTGTCGCTGATCGATATCAATATGGCCTGCCCGGCCCGCAAGGTCGTTACCAAGGGCGAGGGTTCGGCGCTTATGCGTACGCCCGAGCTGGCCGAGAAGATCGTCGAGGCTGCGGTGGGTGCGGCGCATGTGCCCGTGACCGTCAAGATCCGCAAAGGTTTTTATGCCGAGGACCGTAACGCCGCGACATTTGCCCAGATGCTCGAGGGCGCCGGGGCTGCCGCGGTTGCCGTGCACGGTCGTTGCGCCACGCAGCTCTACACGGGTCAGGCCGATTGGTCTGTGGTCGATGAGGTGGCTGACGCCGTCGAGATTCCCGTGATCGGTTCGGGCGATGTTTTCTCTGCCGAGGATGCGGCTGAACATTTGAGCAGCTCGGGCGCCAGCGCGGTGTTTATCGCGCGCGGCATCTACGGCAATCCGTGGGTGTTCGGCGATGCACGCGCGCTTGCGCTCGATGGCACGCCGGTGCCGGCACGCAGCTCGGTCGAGCGCTTGGACGCCCTGCGCGAGCACCTGACGTTGACGCACGAGCTGTTGCCGCTCATGTCGCGCGCCCGCACGTATGCGAGCTGGTATCTCAAGGGCATGCCCCATGCCGCCGCCTGGCGCGCCCAGGTGGTTCGCTGCTCCACGTACGAGGAGTTCATGGCGCTGGTCGATGATATCGAGCGCGATGTCGTGGCCTGCGAGGCCGCCCTTGCCGCCGGCGAGTCGGTGCCCGCGCATCCGCTGGAGGCTTAAGGGTGGCCGTTACCGCGCTATATGTGCACGTACCGTTTTGTGCTCAAAAGTGCCGCTACTGCGATTTCGACTCGCGCAGCTTTTCCCCGTGCGACCTGGACACTGCGCTCAATGCCTATTTTGAGCAGCTGCATGTGCGCCTTGATGCCTTTGGCAATGCCGGGGCCCTCGAGCACGTCCGTACCGTCTACGTAGGCGGCGGTACGCCGTCGCTGGCGGGGGAGCGCCTGGTGGAGCTCGCTCGTCGCATCGTTGCGTGGTGTAAGCCCGTTGAGTTTACCTGCGAGGCCAACCCCGAGTCGCTGACCACCGATCTTGCCGAAGCGCTTGCCGCGGCGGGTGTTACGCGCATTTCGCTGGGCGTGCAATCCCTCGATAACGATGAGCTTGCCGCTATCGGCCGCATTCACGATGCCGATCGGGCCCTCGCTGCCGTTGCGACGGTCAAAGACGCTGGTCTTGACGTGTCGTGCGACCTTATGTGCGGGCTTCCCGGGCAGACGGCGGCAAGCTGGGGACGCACGCTCGATGGCGTGCTCGCGGTGGCTCCGCACCATGTTTCGGTCTACCCGCTCACGCTCGAGGAGGGAACGCCCCTCTACCGCATGGCATGCCGAGACGAGTCTCTGGAACCCGATGAGGATTTTCAGGCCGCCTGCATGGATGTGGCGCGCGATCGCCTGAGTGCGGCCGGCTATCACCCCTACGAGGTGGCGAGCTATGCCCTCGATGGGCATGAGTGCGCCCACAATATCGCTTACTGGACCGGTCAGGGCTATTTGGGCCTAGGTCGCTCTGCCGCCGGCATGCTCGATACCGATGATTTTGTTCGCTTGGCCGGGCTTTTCCCCGGCGTTTCTTCTCGTGGAGATGCGTATCGCGTACGTCTGGTGCAGCGCGACGATGCCGCCACGGCGTTTGAGGCTGAATTCCTGTCTCGTCTCGAGGCGGCAGCCGAGGATCTGATGCTTGCCTGCCGCATGACGCGCGGCGTGGGGTCCGATCTGCTGGTGCGTGCCGCGCGGGTTATTCCCGTGGATGAACTGGTGTCCGCTTGCGACCGCGCCCTTGAGCTTGGACTTGCCGCTTGGGTGCCCGAGGCTGGCGATGCCCGCGAGGGGTCCATCGCCTCTGTCGACGTCATTGCGGGTCACATCCGCGCTCGTTTGGTGCCGACCCATTTGGGCTGGCTCGATGGAAATGTTCTGTTCGAGCTGTTTTGGGATCTAGCTTAGGCCGCTCGGGTAGAATTACCGCAATATATACGCTGCTGTGAGCAGGAGGTTGCCGCGCATGGCGACGATGAACGAAAAAGACTACTACGAGATTTTGGGTGTCTCCAAGGACGCCACCTCGCGTGATATTCAAAAGGCCTTCCAGCAAAAGGCCCGCAAACTCCATCCGGACGTTAACAAGGAGCCGGATGCCGAGGAAAAGTTTAAAGAGGTTTCCGAAGCCTATGCCGTGCTTTCGGATGAGCAGAAGCGCGCGCGTTACGACGCCATGCGCTCGGGGAATCCCTTTGCCGGTGCGCCGACTGCTTCGCCCTATGGTGGCGGCTATGCTGGCAACACAGGCTATGGCAATCCCTTTGAGGGCGGTTTCCCCTTCGGCGGCGCCTGGGGCCAGCCGCGTCGCGGCCAGGCGGCCTACAACCCCGAGAGTGGCGCCAACGTGGTCGTCGACATCAAGCTCGATGCCAAGGAGGCCAAGAGCGGTGCCAGCAAGACCGTCCGTTACACGCGCTTCGATACCTGCGGTCATTGCGGCGGTTCAGGCTCCGTTTCGTCTGAGCATGCCCACACCTGTCCCAGCTGCGGCGGTCGCGGCCATATCGACGTCGACCTGTCTTTTCTGTTTGGCGCGGGCACGTTCCAGTCGGTTTGCCCCGAGTGCGGCGGTTCCGGCAGGGTCGTGGCCGATCCGTGCCCTGATTGCGGTGGCAGCGGCCGTACCCGCGTGACCTCCGAGCAGACGATCGAGTTCCCCGCCGGCACCCACGACGGAGACGAAGTGCGTATCCCCAACATGGGCCACGCCGGCACCAACGGCGCTTCGGGCGGTGACTTGGTCGGCCGCGCCCACGTGGAGGCCGAGCGCCTGGAAGGCAAGGCGCGCACCGGCTTCTACCTTATGGGCATCATCGCGCCGTTCTTGGTGCTATCGGCCATCTCGGGCGTGTTCTCGGCCTTTGCCGTGATGTGCTTCATTCCGTTTGCCATGGGCCTGTTTATGGTGCTCTCGGATGGCGTGCTCCATCGAAGTCTGCTGTGGTGGAAGCGCGGCGCGATGCAGTTTGCCAATGGTTTCGCCAACGGATTTATGTTTGCACTCGTGTCGGTATGGTTCGCAAGCTGCTCTCAGCGTGCCATGCTTTCGCCCTACGGAATGCAATAACATTAAGCGTACTGTTTGCGATCTGCCCAGCTTGGGTATAGGACGCACTGTGACAATAATGAAAGTCGGAAGGATTCGGTCGTGTCGGAAAATAGGGATTACTACGAGGTACTTGGCGTCGACAAGGATGCCGACGCGCGGACGATCAAGCGCGCGTTTCTAAAGAAGGCCCGTACCGTACATCCGGACGTTTCGGACGACCCCGAGGCCGAGGCCAAGTTCAAGGAACTCAACGAAGCCTATTCCGTTCTTTCTGACGAACAGAAGCGCGCTAACTATGACCGTTACGGCACCGCCGACGGCCCTGGTGGCTCGGGCTATGTCGACATCAACGATATCTTTGGCGGCATGGGCATGGACGACCTGTTCTCGTCGTTCTTTGGCGGTGGCGCCAGTGGTGGCGCCCGCAGCCGTCGTGAGCGCCGTCGCGGTCGCGATATGGCCATCTCCCTCTCGGTGACGCTCGAGGAGGCGGCGCTCGGCTGCAAAAAGACGATCAGCTACGACCGTCTGGCTCCCTGTGACGACTGCAACGGCACCGGCAAGGCCGAGGGTGCGACCGAAAAGCGGTGCGGCCGCTGCCACGGCACGGGCTACGTGACGACGGTCCAGCGTTCTTTCCTGGGCCAGGTTCAGTCTTCCTCTCCCTGCCCCGACTGCCATGGTGAGGGCACGGTCATCGACCACCCCTGCGAGACTTGTGACGGCCAGGGTCGTACTCCCTCGCACGAAAAGATCGATATCGATATTCCCGCCGGCGTCTCGACCGGTCGCCAGCTGCGAGTGAGCGGTTTTGGCGAGGCCGGCCTTCGCGGTGAGCCCTCGGGCGACCTGATCGTCAACGTCCGCGTTGCCGACCACGATCGCTTTAAGCGCAACGGCGACGACCTGTACCTGGTGAGCGATATCTCGATCGCGCAGGCGGCGCTCGGTTGCGAGATCGAGGTCGAGGGCATTATGCCTGACGAGGTCGTCAAGGTGACGGTTCCCGCCGGTACGCAGTTTGGCGACACCGTGAGCGTCAACAACTTTGGCATGCCGCGCATCGGCGGTGGTGGCTCGCGCGGTCGCCTGGTCGTGCAGCTGCGCGTGGTCGTCCCCACCAATCTCTCCAACAAGCAGCGCGAGTTGCTCCGCGCCTTTGCCGACGAGATGGGTGACGACGTCGCATCCGGCAAGAAGTCGGTGACCGATCGTATCAAGAGTGCCCTCGACGATATCCTCGATTAAGGAGCGCGCGTGCTCGCACCCCATATTTCCGTCGTCAACCTCGGTTGCCGTGTCAACCGTGTTGAGTCCGACCGTATCACTGCCGATCTTATGCGCCTGGGCTTTGCGATGGCGGAGCCCCAGGACGCCGACCTGATCGTAATCAATACCTGCGCCGTTACGGGCGAGGCCGAGGCCAAGACCCGCAAGGCCGTGCGTCATGCGCTGGGCTACCCCGGCGAGCCTTACGTAGTCGTGACCGGCTGCGTGGTCAATCTGCACCCCGAGGAGCTGTTGGAGCTTTCGGATCGCGTGATCGCCGAGCCCTCTAAGATCGATGTCGCCGAACGTGTCTGCGAAGTGCTGGGCGTGGAGTCCGATAGCGTTGCCGCCTGCAGCGATGAGGATGTCGTCGATGTGCTGGGCCGTTCGCGCCTGGGTGTGAAGATCCAAGACGGCTGCAACCACCGCTGCACCTACTGCATCGTGTGGAAGGCCCGCGGCCCCGAGCGCTCTGTACCCGTGGAGGCCGTGCTCGAGCAGGTCCGCGAGGCCCAGGAGGCTGGCGTGCCCGAGGTGGTGCTGACCGGCGTGAACCTGGGGGCCTATGACGGCAGGAGCGCGACCGACGAGCATGTCGAGATCGACGAGCTGCTCGAGGCCATCATGGAGCGCACCTCGATTCCGCACGTGCGCATCTCGTCGGTGGAACCCATGGATATCTCGGAGCGCCTGCTTCGCGTCATGGCGCGCTGCCCGCAGCGTATCGCCCCGTTTTTGCATCTGCCCGTGCAGTCGGGCTGCACGGCGACCCTGCACCGTATGGGCCGCCCCTATAGCGCCGATGCCTTTGAGGATACGGTACGCATGATTCGCGATATCCTTCCTCAGGCATCGCTTTCGTGTGACGTCATCGTCGGTTTTCCCGGCGAGACGGACGAGGAGTTTGAGCAGTCGCTGGCGCTCTGTCGCCGCGTTGGTTTCTCGCGCATGCACGTCTTCCGCTATAGCAAGCGCCCCGGCACCCTGGCGGCCGATATGCCCGACCAGGTGCCGCCCGAGGTCATGGCCGAGCGCAGCCGCCGTATGCGCTCGGCGGCCCAGGAGCTCGCGGTTGCCGATGCCCGTCGTCGTGTGGGCACCGTCGAGCGTGCCGTCCTTGAGTACGGTGACAACTTGACGCTCGGCTCGTTCCATCATGCGCGTCTGGACGATACCCGTGGACTTACGGCCCCGTGCCTGCTCGATGTTGCTATCATCGGAGTCGATGATTCCGGCTTGGTCCATGCTCGCAGGGAGGTCCATGGAAGCCTCGAAGATTAGACTAACCGTTCCCGAGGGGATTGACCCATCTCGCGTGCTGGGCGCCGGCGACGGCGTGCTTCGTGCGCTCGAGGGCCTCGTTCGCGCCCATGTGGTTGCTCGCGGCGACCAGATTGCCGTGAGCGGTGACCCGGACGAGGTCGAGCTGGTGGCGCGCTTTTTCGAGCATGCTTTTCGCGAGGCGGCTGCCGGGCGTACGCTTTCTGCCGACGACGTCTCGCGCTGCCTGGCCGTACTGCGCGACGGTGAGCACGACGCCTCGTCGCTGCGCGATGACGTGCTGCTGTCGTATCGCGGTCGCGTCATCCGTCCCAAGACCCTCGGTCAAAAGCGCTACGTGGATGCCATCCGCTCACATACCATCACATTCGGTCTGGGTCCCGCCGGCACCGGCAAGACCTATCTTGCCATGGCGCTCGCCGTGGCGGCGCTCAAACGCCACGAGGTGGGCCGTCTGATCCTGACGCGCCCGGTTGTTGAGGCGGGGGAGAATCTGGGCTTTTTGCCCGGCACCCTCGAGGAAAAGATCGACCCCTATATGCGTCCGCTCTACGATGCCCTTTTTGACATGATGGATCGCGAGCGCACCGATGAGCTCATGGAGCGCGGCGTGATCGAGATCGCCCCGCTTGCCTACATGCGCGGTCGCACGCTGAGCGATGCCTTCGTGGTGCTCGACGAGGCGCAAAATACCACGCCCGAGCAGATGAAGATGTTCCTCACCCGCTTGGGCTTTAATTCCAAGTTTGTGATTACCGGTGACCTGAGCCAGCGCGATTTGATAGGCCGTCGCGGCGGGCTGTCCGATGTCGAACAGATTTTGGGCCATGTGGACGATGTGGCGTTTTCACGCCTGGAGCGCGCCGATGTGGTGCGCCATGCCCTGGTGGGCCGTATCGTCGAGGCCTATGATGCATACGACGATGCGCGCGAGCAGCGCGCACACGATCGAAAGGAGCCCCGTTGAGTGTATTGATCAGCAACGATGCCGAGCTCGATACGCTGCTCGTAGCCCCCGAGGTGGAGCATATCTGCGCGGTTGTGCTTGCCGCCGAGGGCGTTGAGCGCGAGGTCGAGATTTCGCTTTCGTATGTCGACGAGGACGAGATGCACGAGCTCAATCACGAGTGGCGCGGTATCGACCGCACGACCGACGTGCTTTCGTTTGAATGTGATTCGGCCTTTGACGAGGACATTCCCGCCGACGAGACACTCGAGCTCGGCGACATTATCCTGGCGCCGCAGGTTATCGCCCGCCAGGCCCCCGGCTTTGGCAACAGCCCCGCCGATGAGTGCCGCCTGATGCTCGTGCATGGCATGCTGCATCTGTTGGGCTACGATCACATCGAGGACGACGAGGCCGAGGTCATGGAGGCTCGCGAGGATGCTATCCTGCGCGACCTGGCGCTCGAGCGCGGCGAGAATCCCAAGCATGTGCATGTCGGTCCTATCACCAACCATGCCCACGACTAGGAGCCAGCTATGATTCCCGGATCGAACAAGGACCATCCGTCCTTTTTAAAGTCGTTCTCCTATGCCATGGACGGCTTCGTCACCGCCGTTAAGACCGAGCGCAACATCAAGGTCATGCTGGTGGCGGGCGTGTGTACCGTCATTGCCGGTTGTATTGTTGGGCTCGATATCGTCGAGTGGGGCACCGTTATCATCTGCTGTGGCCTGGTGATTCACGGCGAGCTGTGCAATACCGCCATGGAGGCGATCGTCGACCTGGCAACCCAGGAGCTCCACCCGCTGGCCAAGCGCGCGAAGGATATCGCTGCCGCTTCCGTATACGTTCTTTCCATTACCGCCGCGATCGTGGGCCTGCTGGTCTTTGCCCACGCGCTTGGCTTTATCTAGAAAGGGATTGCTATGTCTGACACGATGCAGCCTACCGACGAAATGCTGGACGACGAGTCCCTGGACGCGGTGGATGTCGAAGATACCGAGGAGATCGAGGAGATCGAGGAGTTCGACCCGTTTGAGGGCATGAGCGACGAGGAACTCGACGCTCTTTGCGACGCGGATGAGGTGTCCATGGGCTTTGGTGACGTGGAGCCCGGCTTCCGCAGCGGCTTCGTCGCCCTGGTCGGTCGCCCGAACGCCGGCAAGTCCACGCTGCTCAACGCCTGCTACGGCAAGAAGGTCGCCATCACCTCGCCGGTGGCCCAGACGACGCGTCGCCGCATGCGCGCCGTGGTCAACCGCCCGGGCTATCAGCTGGTCTTCGTCGACACGCCGGGCATCCATAAGCCCAAGGACGGCCTGGGTTCCGAGCTCAACAAGAGCGCACTGTTCGAGCTCAACGATGTGGACGTTGTCGCGTTTTTGATCGATGCCACCAAGCCTATCGGCAGGGGAGACGCCTGGGTCGCCGAGCGTGTTAAAAATGCGCGCTGCAAGAAGGTCCTGGTGCTCACCAAGGCCGATGAAGCCGATCCTGCGCAGGTTATGGAGCAGCTCAAGGCCGCCCATGAGCTTATGGAATACGATGACGAGATCGTGACCTCGTCGGTCAAGAACTTTAATGTCGATGCGTTTATCGAGACCGTCGCGCACTTTTTGCCCGAGGGCCCACGCTGGTTCCCCGAGGACATGGGTACCGATGCCTCCGACGAGACGCTCGTGGCCGAGTTCGTGCGCGAGAAGGTTCTGCGCCGCACCCGCGACGAGATCCCGCACTCCGTGGGCGTGATCTGCGACGCGCTCGAGCAGACCAAGAAGGTGCTGCGCGTGCATGCCACCATCTATGTTGAGCGCGAGGGCCAGAAGGGCATCATCATCGGCAAGGGCGGCGAGATGATCAAGCATATCGGCATCGATGCCCGTCGCGATCTTGAGCGCATCTTTGGCACCCAGGCCTTTTTGGAGCTGGATGTGAAGGTCAAGGCCGGCTGGCGCGACGACGAGGCGCAGATTCGCCGCTTCGGGTACAACGCGGAGGATTAGTCCACGTCAATGGCAGGCTCTCGCACATATCGAACAAAGGTTCTCGTCCTCGACAAGACCAAGCTCAAGGAGACCGATCTGATCTTGACGATGCTCGACGAGCGGGGTCGGCAGGTGCGCGCCGTTGCCAAGGGCGCGCGCAAGCCCGGCGGTCGCTTGGCGGCGCGCTGCGAGCTGTTCTGCACGGTCGATATGCTGCTCGCGCACGGGCGCTCGCTCGATGTGGTATCGCAGGCCGAGCTGGTGGAGGCGCCGCTCGGTGCGGCCCCCGATTACGAGGCGACTTGTGCGGCGAGCGCGATTGCCGAGGTAGCGCGCGTGTGCTCGTTTGAGGATGCCGAGGACCCCTTTACCTTTGCTATTACGCAGCGGGCGCTTGCGCTCGTGGGGACGGGCCTCGATACGGCGCATATGGACCTGCTGGTCGCAGCCTTTGTCTTTAAGCTGCTGTCGCATATCGGATACCGCCCCGATTTTTCCGCTTGCGTGCTGTGCGGCGACCCCATGCTGTCGCATTTTTCGCCTCGGGCGGGCGGCCTGCTGTGCGGGTCGTGCGCGTCGAGCACCCCCGGTGCCGAGCTCGTATCGACCGGCGAGGTCGGATGGTTGCGCGCGCTTTTGGGCATGACCTTCGATGAGCTTATGGCCGAACATATCGACCCGCATACCGCGGCGTTTTTGCTGGGGCTTTCGCATGTGTGGGCCGCCACGCATACCGATCAGCGGCTTCGTGCGATGGAATTCATGTTGGGTCGGTGATGATGCGCAGGCGCTCGCCGCTTGTGGTAACATACCGACCTGTTGGTACCTCGACCTTGGATGCTCGCTCCACCGGCGGCTTCCCAGTCCGAGGCGAATCGAGTCGCCCGCGGGCGACGCAAAACGAAAGGTGAAACAATGACTGTTTCCAAAGAGCGCAAGGCGGAGCTGACTGCCCAGTTCGGTAACACCCCGGTCGATACCGGTAACCCCAAGGTTCAGGTTGCCATCCTGACCGAGCGCATCAAGGAGCTGACCGAGCACATGAAGTCCCACCAGAAGGACTTCCACACCCGTCGTGGCCTGCTCATGCTCGTCGGCCGTCGTCGTCGTCTTCTCTCCTACATCAAGAAGAACGACATCGTCGAGTACCGTGAGCTCATCAAGGCTCTGGGCATCCGCGACAACATCCAGTAATAGGATTTGTACATGCTAAGAGCGTCCTGCGCAGCGGGGCGCTCTTTTTGTGTAAGGGCGTGAACAATCACGCTCTACAGCGTGGCGGGGGCAGGGGGCCCACGTCACATGAGAAGCCCGCAGGCAAGGGGCCTGTGGGGTAAAGGAGAACAATGACACTCGTATCCAAGACCTTTGAGCTGTACGGCAAGACCTACACCTTCGAGTCCGGCGAGCTTGCCAAGCAGGCCACCGGCGCTTGCCTGGTCAAGCAGGGCGACACCACGATGCTCGACACCGTGGTCGTCTCCAAGGAGCGCAAGAACTACGACTTCTTCCCGCTGACCGTCGACTTCAACGAGAAGATGTACGCCGCCGGCCGCATCCCGGGTGGTTACCTCAAGCGTGAGGGCCGTCCCAGCGAGAAGGCCACGCTCACGGCCCGTATGATCGACCGCCCGATCCGCCCGAGCTTCCCGGACGGCTTCCGCAACGAGGTGCACATCGTCGCCACCTCGCTCGTCGCCGACCAGGTCAACCCCTTCGACGTCATCAACGTCATGGGCGCCTCCCTGGCCATGACGCTCGGCGGCGTGCCCTTCGAGGGCCCGCTTGCCTGCGTGCGCATCGGCCGTAACGTGGAGACCGGCGAGTTTATCGTCAACCCCACCTATGAGGAGCGCGAGAACTCCGACCTGGACCTGGAGCTGGGCGGCTCTGCCGACTTCATCTCGATGGTCGAGGCCGGCGCCGAGGAGATCTCCGAGGACGATATGCTCGCCGCCATGAAGTTTGGCCAGGAGGCTCTCGCTGCCTTCTGCCAGGCTCAGGACGAGTTCGTCGCCGAGTGGGAGCAGGTCAACGGCGCTATCGTCAAGAAGGAGTACCCGCTCGACCAGCCCGTCGAGGAGGTCCAGGAGCGCATCTTCGCCCACTACGATGAGATGGCCGCTGCCCTGCGCGACGCCGACAAGCTCTCTCGTATCGGTAAGGTCGAGGCTCTGAAGGAGTCCATCCGTGCCGAGTTCACCGATGAGGAGCAGGCCGCTTGGGAGCGCGAGATCCCCGTGGCGCTCAAGAAGCTCGAGAAGAAGGCCATGCGCACCATGGTCGT
>CAKUGF010000015.1 GCA_934654585.1 uncultured Collinsella sp.
ATTGTGGCACCCCGAGCCCGCGGAAAGAAGCTGCGACGCGGGGGAGGCGACCCCAATGGCTTTCTCATATCGTCTTTTGGGCTTCGAACCCTGCTTGAGTGCCTTGGAAAGGCCGACAAGGGCCGTGAGGAGCGAGACCATAGCGGTCAGGAGCTTCACGAACTCAGTAAAATCGGTCATGGGCATCACCTCCCATCGGATGGAGGGCTCTGCCCGGCACGAGGACTGCCGCCAGCAAGGACGATTCTATCAGAGCGGCTGGTCCCGCCGGTCAATTCATACTCCACACCCTCGCCGAATTGCGAGCATGGCAGAATCGGCACTGGATGGCAGCGCGCTAGGGCACCGACGATGAGCTTTCCAAAACTAGCGAGGGATCGGCCGCGAAGTCGATTGCTACACCCTCGCGCAAGCGGCCGAGCTAGAAATCAATCGTCCCGGCGACGTTCTCAACGTTCTTCCTATAGGCTGCCCGGGAGGTCTCTTCACGCGCTCGGCGCTTTTGTTCCCTCTCAAGGTATTCGGCCTCAAGCCTGTTGGCTTCTTTCACGCACAGGATGAGAGTATCGCGGTGGTAGTCCCTCACCTCTTCGATGGTGGTCCCGTTGAGGACTATTTCGTCGCCGACAACCGATGCGATACCAGGTCTGTGCATAGAGGTAAATCTCGGCGGACAGCTCCAGGTCCTCACAAACAGTTCGATCCATAAGAGACTGGGATGTCGTGACAGCTTGAACGGCACTTTGTAAAGAGCGCTCCCCCTCGTCCCATCGTTTCTTGGCTCTCCAACCTCATCGACCACGATACCGATGATTCTGACGGGCTCAAATTCACCGTCTTCTTGTTGTTTTTCCGAGAACGTCTGAGGGATGCGGCGCTTGGGCGCAACCGACGGCTTCTTCTTGGCCCCATAAAGGGTCGCAAGCAAATCGTCATAGCCACGAGACTCGACCCCATCGCCCAAGTCGACCGCCAGTTTCCCCTTGAGGAAGGTCGGGAGGCTTTCCCCAACGCCCCCTTCCTTTATTACCGGGATAAACTTCCTCTCATTATGCCCAGAGAACAGTTCCCCGCTGATGATATGACCCTCGTATCCAACCCCACCGATTCTTGCATCGGCCTTCTGCTTATATACTGGGGTGCAAACGATAAGAACATAGTCCGACGACCTGACCGACTGCTCCATGAACTGAGGCAACCTGTCGCCGAGCTCAAGGTCATATTGATCCACAATTGCCTCGATACCATCGGCTAGCAGACGGTCTGCCAGTGCCTTTACCCATGCACGATGTTCTTCGCTCTCCCATGCGTAGGATATGAAAACCTTCGTCACTTCAGCCCCCAATCGCAGGTTCACAGCGCAAGCCTAAAGCCGCTCGTAGGCCCTCTTCACAAGCTCGCCCATAAGCTGCCTTCGCTTGCTGACGAACTCCTCGTAATCGAGGCCCTCGAACCCAACGGGCAGGGCGTGCTCCTCGCAGTTGCGGCGATACTCGTCCTCCCCCAGCGCGTCGCGATACCTACGAACGTACTCATTCGGGGCATCATCCGAGATGTAGATGTTGTTCTGGTAGTCAACGAGGGTGAAGTTACCTCGGTTGCTGCGCTGCGAAAGGTAGCCCTTGGTCCTCAGGTAGTTATCTGGAAACAGATGGTGCTTGTCCAGGGCCTTCTTAGAACCCGACGAACCGGTAAGCAGCAGCTGAGAAAGGGGGGCCGTGCTGAACAGTGCCTTGGCACCGAGCACAACCTGAGCCGCGACGAAGCCCCACCAGGTCGGACCCGTCGCCTCGTTTGCATCGAGGGAGCTGGGCAGCGTAATGGAGAAATAATCGTCCGTCATGATGGCGGCGAGCCTACGGTCGAAGTACGCTTGGAACTCGTCGGCAGTATCAAGGCGCGAGACATCGTTAAGCTGCTGTTCGAACTCGGATTCGAAGGATCCCACATAGAGCCCCGTTATGGCTGCGGCGAAATACCAGCGCCGCACGAGCCTGCGCGCAGCCAGTGGCTCCATGTCGAACTCATAGCGCCCGATAAGGTAGAACGCATAGCAGAACATGAGTGCGTTGCCCGACCCCACCTGGTCGGAGCAGACGTAGCCCGCCTCCGCTAGCGTGTTGATGAAGGCATGCCAGTTGTTCAGGTCAAGCACGAGATCGAGAGCGCGACCGAACGTGGCAAAGTTCTCGGCCCGCGTCTCGGGCGTCGTTTCCTTTGTCTTGAGATCTCGCCCGCGAAGAATCTGATAGGCATAACGCAGGCGACCCCTCTTGAACCCCACGCCCACCGTGGCGCGGATGATATGCGTCGGCGAGACGGTCATGAGCGGGTTGTACGAGGTGCCCTTTGCAGGCGCATAGCTCATGGCGCAGAACTCCTCTATGCGCTCCCTCATGGCAGGTTCGTAGACCGAAAGCAGGGTCATGATGAAGTCATCCTGCTTAAGCGCCTGCCCTTGCGAGTTCACACGCACAAAGATGTCCGATACGGTCTCCTCGTCAGCCGATTCGGAAATCTCCAGCGTCGGCAAAAGATAACGCTCAAGCCCGAGCAATGCGTTGAGCCCGCTCTCGACGGCATCCTCACCGTCATCGTCGAGTTCGGGTTCGCCCTTTTTGGCATTCGTCTCGTTAAGGCGCTTGATGAACGCCCTGCGATAGGCGCTCAGCTTGTTGTCGTGGTTCGCCGCGAAGGCCTCGGATACGTCCGGCACATAGCGCGAATCCCTCTCGGTCGAGGCGTCGGCATTCTTGAATGCGCGCGCGATGGGGTCGTAGGCGATCCTCACCGTACGCTCCTTGAAGTTCTTGTCGCGCACGGGTACGCCGTACAGAGAGCTCAAGAGAGCAGTGAGCCTCTGCTGTCCGTCGATGACAAGGGACTTGGGGACGGCATATGCCTTCTGGTTCGAGCCTATGGCAGACCTCTTGCCCGCGTCGTCGCTCGGAGAGTCCCACAGCATCACATAGCCGATAGGGTATCCGCGAAGCATGGAATCAAGCAGATCGCGAACCTTTTCATTGCCCCACACGAAAGGTCGTTGCAGGTCGGGCAGGCCGATTTTGCCCGTCTGAACATCCTTCAGGATGTTACCAACCTCCAGCGATATGGGGGTATAAATGGAGTTAGGCATTGGCAGTATTCCTATCTCTACACTTGTATAGCTCGTCGCTCAATTCTTGATTTCTGTCGATGAAGGAGCAGAGCAGTTCACGGTCAATCTGGTATTGATAGTTTGGGCGTTCTTTGTCCTTGGCCTTAACCTTCGTTCGGAGCTCCTGTCGCCCATCATGCGTCACCGGAAAACTGTGAATGATTCTGTTCCTCTCATTTCCAAGATCACAGAGCAGTTCCAGGATTCTAACGTCCTCTTCATTCACAAGCCATTTCTTTCCTTCGTCCTTGAGCCGCCCCGTCATCATGTCGGTAAGCCCGCACCAATCGGGAGCCCCGGCGTGCATAAGATTCTCCACAAAGAAGGAGACGTTCGAGTTGAATACGTATACCGCCTCCCCAAGAAGGGTCAGGTACGCCTCGTCAGGCAAGGAGAAACGCGTGGGGTGGATCATTCGCTATCACCGACCTTCTTGGCGTATAGGTTGAAAAGATGGGCGACTATCTTCTCCTCGTCCCCACCGAAGTCGACGCCATAGGCAGCCTCAACAGCAGCGTCGAGCGCCTTATGCGCAGACATAAGCTCGGGAAAGAACGTCTCGTTCTTTGGATCGTACATGTCCGCGAGCGTCGCACCCTCTTGGGCGTCACGGGCATCGAGCACGGCCTGGGCGCAGCGCTTGACTTCCTCGCGTTGCGATTCCGTTGGGTCAGGCCAGACGAAATTGTTGTAGTCAATACCAGCTGAATACTGATAATCATCTTTCAGTCTTCCGGTCACGACTCTAACCCATGCATTGTGCAATTGAGACTGCAGTACCCCATATTGATAGAGGGTTGCATTTGGGATAAGGCGAACTTTATTGCTACAGAAAACTGAGGAGTCAACGAACCCCATTGGGATGTATCGCCTTCGGCTTGATGAAACCTCTGGTATCAAGATCGAATCTGTATCCGACAGGATTTCAGTTCCAAAATGCGCAGGACGCTCCGCGGCTTTAACGGTCTGGCTTCTCTTGCTCTTGAGCCGATACTGGCGCACCGCCTCAACCCTTTCCCTGCATATAGGCAGATTCTTCAGCTCATCCCATTTTGCATTCCCGAGCCACAAACACCAACGGCTTTTGCCGCGTATAAATTCTTGTGATCCAAGCCACTTGTGGAAGAATATCTTTGCCCCAGGTTCACGCTGCAAGAATTCATTTTTCTGTTCATCTGTAAAGAGATAATTGCCGTCGTCTATGGGCTGAGAACCTATGCCCATCTCTGGAACATCTGATATTGGCTTACTCTTGCTGTAGATAAAGACATCTGGAGCATCCTTCAGATACGAATTGATGCGATTCATGGAAATCAGTTCTTCGTCAGAATCGGGCGTCGCATGATAGAAGAGCGTCTTGCTTCCTGCCTCACGAGAGAACCCGACGATGACGCAAAAGACATGCGCCTTATCTGCCGCCTCGTTGTCCCACCTGAACGTGTTGTGCGCAAAGTCGATGTGGATACCCAGGTCGTGCAGGGGTTTCCAGAGGTTGGCGACCTGCTCGCCCTGACATATCGAGTTGGTAGAGACCAGGGCACAGCGCGTGTGCTTTCCCTGCGTGAACCTCGCGGCCTTCATGTACCAGGCCCCGCAGTAGTCGATGTTGCCCGCGTTCTTCGCTCCGTCGAAGACCTCAAGGAGCTCTGCCTTCTGCTCTTTGGACTGGTTACGGGCCCCGAGAAAGGGCGGGTTGCCCACGAGGTACGTGAGGTCATCGGGAAACACCTCAGACCAATCGGTCTTGAGCGCGTTGCCCTCATGGAGATTGCTGAGGCTCCTAAGCGGCAGGAAGTCGAAGTCGTAGTCGACGTATATCTCCTGCGTCTTGCGCAGCATCTGCTCCTCTGTGATCCACAGGGCGGTCTTAGCGACCGAGACGGCGAAGTCGTTTATCTCGATACCGTACAGCTGATCCAGGGACACGCGGACAGGGCTATCCTGCGCAATGACGAAGGATGTCTGTCCCGCGTTGCCGGTCTCCTCGCTGAGCTCGTCCTCGATGATTCGGTTCTCGATGGTGCGCAGCTGCCGGTACGCCTCGGTAAGGAAGTTGCCCGAACCGCATGCCGGGTCGCCGATGGTGATGGAGGCCACCTTGTCGTGCAGCCTCGCCAGGGCCTGCTTGCGTTTCGCCGCCGTCCTCTCGCCCTCGGCCTCGTGCAGTTCGTCCCACAGCTCGTCGAGGAAGAGCGGCTTGAGGCAGCGCTCGATGTTCTCCACGCTCGTGTAGTGCATGCCCCCGGCATGGCGGGTCTCGGGGTTCAACGTCCCCTCGAACACGCCGCCGAAGATGACGCCCGAGATCTCACGCCAATCGAAGTCCTGGGACGCGTCGGTGATGGCCTCGAGGATTTCCGGAGTCATCTGCGGAACGATAATGGAGGAGTCGGCGAACAGCCCACCGTTCACGTACGGGAAGACCGCGAGGTCCTCGTCCATGTACTCGTCCCGCTTGTCCAGGGGCGTGTCGATCGCCTCGAACAGGTCCACCAGCTTGCGGCGGAGCTTGGCAGGGTCACCCTCGCAGTACCTACCGAACGCCTGGTGCGATTGCAGGAGGTCGGCGTCCTCGGCGTAGAGCAGGAAGATGATTCGGGTGATGAGCACGTTGAGCGAGCGCTGCTCCTCCTGCGCGCGCTCGTCCTTCTCCTCGATGTGGTGGTACTGCTTGGCGAGGGCATCGTAGAGCCTGGAAACGTAGGCCCCGGCCTCGATAGAGAGCTGCTGCTCCTTGTGCAGGCGGCTCGTCTCGTTGGAGGTCAGGAAGGACAGGAGATACAGGCTGTCTGGGAGCTCTTCCAAGGAGAACTCCTGCACGGTGTCCTCGGGCCTCTCGTTGTCGAGGTCGTAGAGGTGGAATGTCCCGAAGTTGCACGTCATCACCCAGCGGGGGCGCTCGGAGTACGGCAGGTGTCGCGCGTACCACATGGCCTGCTGGAGCGGTGTCTCCATGCCGCCGTTCCTGGGTTCGGGCTTGTCGAGGTCGATGCCCCACGACTTCTGCTCGCAGAGGAAGTTGTGGTCGGAGACGAACACGTCGATGCGACGACCTCTCACCTTGCGTTCGAAGTCGACGAAGCTGTCTATGGTGTTGGACGGGATGCCCAGGACGTTGATGAGCAGGTCGACCCAGAACTTCTGCGTATCCTGCTGCTCGTTGTTGGAGCCAGCGGGGATGGCACCGAGGCGTTTCTTCCACCGCTTGACGAACTCCTTTGCCTCTTTCTTGCTGGCAGGCATACCGGACCTCCTGCGTCGTCGTCTCTTTCGGACAATTTTAAGGGGTTAGGGTGGTACCGCGGACGGAAGGGCGAATTTTCAACGATCCCCGGTGTCGGAGGTCCCGAGTAAAACCCGGAGACGCCGAGGACTGTTGGAAACTCGCCCATCTCGCAGCAACGTCAACCTAGGTTTTCAACGCTTTCCATAACCGAAGGGCCTACATCCAACCCGTAGGCTGTGGGAAGGGTTGAAAACCGGCCCTGAGGATAAAATATGAAGTTGAGATGATTTCACCATAGAAAGAACTTTCACCCTATTTCACCCCTCAATCGAGTTTCGCCCCTATTTATACAGAAACAGGTCAGACGATTTACACCGTCTGACCTGCGATTTTTCTGGTGCCCCCGGGCGGATTCGAACCGTCGACACCCGCTTTAGGAGAGCGGTGCTCTATCCCCTGAGCTACGGAGGCATGTTGTACTAGTGTAGCAGATTTACGCCGCTGCCATACAGCGCATAGCCACTCTTCGAAGTTGAGGCTAAATAGCTTTCCGGAAAGCGTATCCCACTATCCGGGCGAATTCTGGTCCCCAGTTTCCCAATGAGGCCCCTCCGGGAAACTACGTCCCAGAATTTGCGATTGGAACGGGATGCGGTTTCCCAAACGGGCCCGTTTCGGAAACTGTGTCCCGGAATGCGCGCTCAAACTGGGATGCAGTTTCCGAATCGAAGCCCTGCGGGAAAATGCGTCCCAGTTTGAGGGGCTGCAGGTAGTCATTGGGGACGTTCTTTAATGACTAGTCGTTTAAGAACGTCCCCAATGACTAGTTGCCCCTGTGGAAGAGGCTTTTGATAGCGCTGGGGATGCTCTTGGCGCCCTTGGCCGTCACGTCGATGAAGTCGGGCGAACGCACGAGTTTATCCTCGTCTACGTACTTGCGCACCGCGCGAAGCGTCTCTTTGTCGTCGCGCGTCGAAAACGTAAAGTGACCGTTATCCTTGGTAAAGATGGCAAAGCGCGTGATCTTCTTGGTGCCGCGCAAAACCTCGGCCGCGATGTAGTCGACCTCGTCCCACGGGATTTGAATATAATCCTCGGGGTTGCGCTCGTTGTAGTACTCGAATGCCTTGTTGCCCACCATCACATTGCCGTGGCTGGTAAGCCCCATCAGGCAGGTTGCCGGCGTTGCCAGATCGACCGTGCTGTTCTGAGATTGCGCCATGCGCGCCTCGCCCTCCAAATAAAACAAATCGGACCGCATCCAGTGTACCCACCGGGTGCGGTCCGTTTCAATGGCTCAAAAGCCCTTGCTCAGCAAACCTCGGTCTTAAGCCGAAGCGTGCTTACATGAAGCCGCAGACGCGACCGATAATGCCGACGGCGAAGAGAGCCAGGATGATGACGATCGGGCTGACCTTCTTCTTGAGGAGCTTGCAGACCAGAAGCGTCAGGCACACGGCGGCAAGGCCGGGGATGAGCTGATCGAGGTTAGCCTGAAGCGTGGTGACCTTCACCTGATCAAGGGCGGTGGCACCGACGGAGTTGTACATCGTCAGCGCTTCCTTGACGCCCTCGGAACCGGAGGGCAGGTTGGCCCAGTCAATGAAGGCGCCGGCAGACTGCGTGACCTTGGAGACGACCGGGGTGAAGGAGATGGACACCCAGCGCTCGACCAGGGCACCGATGATGAACATACCCAGGATGGAAGCACCCTCGGTGACCTTGCCCATCAGACCGCCGGAGAGGTCCTTGGCGATGGAGGAGCCGACCTTGTAGCCAAACTCCTGCGTGTACCACAGGAAAGCGTAACGGATGATGTTCCACGCGAAGAAGAACAGCAGCGGGCCGGCAATGCTGCCGGACAGGGCCATGGAAGCACCCAGAGCGCCCAGGATCGGGCGAAGGGTGAACCAGAAGGCGGGGTCGCCGACGCCGGCGAGCGGGCCCATCATACCGACCTTGACGCCCTGGATGGCGACGTCGTCAATCGGAGCACCGTTGGCGCGCTCCTCCTCGAGAGCGAGGGTAACGCCAATGACGGGGGCGGAAACATAGGGGTGGGTGTTATAGAACTCCAGGTGGCGCTTAAGAGCGGCAATCTGGTCATCCTTGCTGGTGTAGAGCTTCTTGATCGCAGGGATCATTGCGAAGCACCAGCCGCCATTCTGCATACGCTCGTAGTTCCACGAGCCCTGAAGGAACTGATGACGGAAGCAAACCTTCTTGCGGTCAGCCTTGGTAAGCTGAATCTTGTTCTCTGCCATATGTATCACTCCCCTCCTACTCGTAATCGTTTAGAATGTCGCCGAGCGGGTCGCCGGAGCCACCGCCCATGCCGCCACCCTGCTTGGCCAGATCCTTAAGGCCAAGGTAGATGAGGGCAAGGGAGATGCCGATGAGGCCCAGGGCGATCAGCGTGAGCTGAGGGATGGCAGCAAGGACAAAGCCGAGGATGAAGAACGGCCAGGTCTCCTTGGTGGCCATCATGTTGATGACCATGGCGTAACCGACGGAAGCGACCATGCCGCCGCCGACAGCCATGCCGCCGGACAGCCAGTCAGGCATAGCGTTGAGCGCGTTGGTAACGGCCTCAGCCGGGATGATGCACAGCAGGACGGCCGGGATGGCGATACGAAGGCCCTGCATGAGGATGGCAGCGTACTGCCAGCGCTCGATGCCGGCGAAATCGCCTTTCTCGGCGCAACCGTCCATGGCGTGAGCAATAGCGGTAGCCAGGGTACGGCAGATCATGGTCAGGAACAGGCCGGCGACCGACAGCGGGACGGCGACGGCGATGGCGGCGGTAACGGCCTTCGACGGATCGGTAGCGCCGCCGTTGAGGGCGAGCACCATGATGATCGAAGAAGCGACCGATGCCAGAGCAGCGTCAGGCGCGACGGCGGCACCGACGTTAGCCCAGCCAAGGGCCATCATCTGGAGCGAACCGCCCAGGAGGATACCCTCCTGAAGGTGACCGGTTACGAGACCGATAAGCGTGCATGCCACGAGCGGCTGATGGAACTGGAACTCATCCAGAATGCCTTCCATACCGGCAAGCAACGCGACAATCGCAACAAGCAGAATAGTGATTGCAGACATGTATCGGACCCTCCTTTACTATGCTTGAGCGGCCAGTTCGGCCTTAGCTTTCTTCAACATGGCGTCGAGATCCTCGGAGGAATCCGAAGGAACCTTGCGGACCTCGAACTTGACGCCCTTGGCCTTGAGGGCCTCGAGAGTCTTGACGTCGTCATCGCCCATAGCAACGGCGTTGGTGACGACGACCTTGCCCTTGGAGTGGGCCATGGAACCGATGTTGACTTCCTTGATGTCGACGCCGGCCTCGATGGCCTTGAGCAGATCCTGCGGGTTCTCGAAGAGCAGCATCGCCTTGGTGTCACCAAAGCGCGTGTCCTTGACGACCTCGGCCATCTTCTTGATGGGCACGACGTTGGCATGGACTCCCGGAGGGGCAGCCTGCTCGATCATGGTCTTGCGGAGCTCATCGTGAGCAACGCCGTCGGAAACCACGATGATGCGGTTGGGGTTAATCTGCTTGGTCCACGTGGTGGCCACCTGGCCATGAAGCAGACGGGTGTCGATACGGACGTGGGCAATCTTGATGTGCCCGTCGCCGATGACCGTTCCCGGAGGGATGGCGCCTGCAGGAGCAGCGGCGGCCGCAGCCGGCTTCTTCTCCTCGGGCTCCAGAGACTCGGGCTTGACGCGCACGCCAGCCTTAGCCTCAGTCACGAGATGTTTTGCGATCGCATGTGCAGTGTTCTTTGCGTCAAAGCGCTGCGAATATGCCTCGATGAGCATAGGCAGGTTGACACCGGTGACGATAGCCCAGGAATCGTGGCCCTCGATGAGCCCGCTGATCTGGTTGAACGGCGTGCCGCCCCACAGATCAACGAGGAAGAGCACCTGCTCCTGGTCCTCGAAGGAAGCGACTGCTTCCTCGACCTTGGCACGGAAGTCGTCGGGGCCCATGCTCGGCTCGAGCGAGACCACGGCTACAGACGGCTGATCGCCAAAGACCATCGAGCCCGTCTGCTTGATTCCAGCAGCCAAGTCCCCGTGGCTAGCAAGAACAATACTTACCATCACATAACCTCCTTTTTGTCTACGTAATTCCTACACGACATGAAAGGAGTATACCTGTTTGTCTTGTGAAATTATAGGGGAAACCGCAAAAGGTTGGTTTATTTGTTTAAACGTCTAGATTTGTTACAAGTTGATTACATAGCTGATTTTTAGCTCATTACCTGCTTAATCGTGGCTTATTGATCGATTTTTTGACATATACAGGCACACTGTTCATTAATACCGATTTTTAGTCGATCAGAATGCGCTCAATCCGGCGCAATTTTGTTTAAACAGACTGAGCTTGACTATTTGCATGGCTTATGCTCTAGCACAAGTAGTCATTGGGGACGTTCTTAAACGACTAGTCGTTGGGGACGTTTTTGTTTGACTAGTCATGTAAGAACGTCCCCAACGATTAGTAAAAAAGTTGCGGTGGAATAGTTCCTGGTTGAGAGCCTATGGGCCGATTTTAGCAACTATTTCACCGCAACTGATGAGGGGTTAGGCGATGCGGAGGGGGTTGGCGGCGTCGACGGCGTCGGGGGTGTCGGTGGGAGCGGCGAGGCCGTCGGGGTCGGCGTCCGCCGGGTCCTCGTCGGGGGTTTCGATCTGCTTGATCATGACCTCTTGGCCCTGAAGCAGATAGGTCTCACCGCTGCCGCAATGGGGGCAGGTCTTGCCGTGCTCGACTGTACCGTAGTCGCGGCCGCACGCCTCGCAGTGCGTCACGGCCTCGACGGGTTCCACGATAAGCTCCGCGCCCTGCGTGATGGGCTTTTTATCTGCCGCCCAACGCCAAGCATCGAGCAGCAGATCGGGAACGACGCCCGAGACCTCGCCCAGCAGCAACGTCACGCTCGAGACGCGACCCACGCCATTGGCGCGCGCCACATTCTCAACATCGCGAATGATGTGATAGACGATTCCTAATTCATGCAAGATAGATACCTTTCGACAGAAGTCGATGCGATGTCAATTCAACGTCAGCGAGCGGCGATCCAGGCGCCCCAGGTTGCCCCGAAACAAGGCGTCCGCTGGGCTTATGCCCGCGGCGCCGAAGTTGAGGGGCAAGATGGGGTGCCTGGGCGCCGCGCAGCGTCGGCAGTGCCGCCGTTCGTTAGAACGGCGGAACCTAACTACTTACTTCTTGCCAAACTTAATTTTGATGGCGCGTTTGAGCGCGTACTTGCCCAGGCTGGGGAGCTTTTGCTCGTATTTGACCATGGTGGAGCACTCGGGACGGTCGCGATCCAGGTGGATGGCGTCGAACGCGCACTTGGTGGTGCACAGGCCGCAGCCGATGCACTTGTTGGGGTCGACGATCGAGGCGCCGCAGCCCAAGCAGCGGGCGGTCTCGGTGCGTACCTGCTCCTCGGTAAAGGTCTCGACATACTCGCTAAACGGCGCAGCCTTCTCGCGCTCGCGGTCAACGTGGGCAACCTCGCGGCTCGCGTTGTCGTAGCTCTCGATCACGACGTCGTCGCGGTCGAGAGCAGTGTAGCGGCGCTGGTTGCGGCCGATAGTGAGCGTAGAGCCCGGCTGCACAAAGCGATGGATGGACACGGCGGCCTCGTGGCCAGCGGCGATGGCATCGATGGCAAAGCTCGGACCGGTGTAGACGTCGCCGCCCACAAAGATGTCGGGCTCGGCGGTCTGATAGGTCTGAGGGTCGGCGAGAGCGCCCTGGCCGCGGCCAAGCTCCACCTTGGAGCCAGCCAGCAGGTCGCCCCACACGATGGACTGACCAATCGACATGACAACACGGTCGGCGTCGACGCGACGCAGGTCGTTCTCGTCGTACTCGGGCGCAAAACGGCCCTCATCGTCATAAACACGCGTGCAGCGCTTGAAGGTGATGCCGCACACGCGACCGGCCTCGTCCAGGTGGACCTCCTTGGGGCCCCAGCCGCAGCTGATGTGCGCGCCGTCCTCGATGGCCTCGCGACGCTCTTCCTCGCTGGCGGGCATCTGTGCCTCGCTCTCCAGGCAGAACATCTCAACGTGCTCGGAACCCAGGCGGCAGGCGTTGCGAGCCACATCGATGGCCACGTTGCCGCCGCCCACCACGATGGTGCGACCGGGCAGCGCGTCGATCTTGCCACTGTTGACCTCGCGCAAGAAGTCGACGGCGACGGTCACGTCCTCGGCATCCTCGCCCGGAATACCGGCAAGGCGGCCACCTTGGCAGCCAATGGCCACGTAGAAGGCCTTAAAGCCCTGCGCGCGTAGCTCGTCGAGCGTCACATCGCGGCCGACCTCCACGCCATAGCGGAACTCGGCGCCCATCAGGCGAATGACCTCGACCTCGGCCTCGATGACATCCTTCTGCAGCTTAAAGCTGGGGATGCCGTAGGTGAGCATGCCGCCCGGCCGCTCGTTCTTCTCGAACACGACGGGCTTGTAGCCCTTCTCGGCCAGGTAGAAGGCGCAGGACAGACCGGCCGGGCCGGCGCCGATGATGGCGATCTTCTGGTCGAAGCCGCCGGCGCGCGTCGGCGTCACCACAGGCGGGACATAGCGGGTCGCAGCGTCCAGATCGCGCTGGGCGATGAACTTCTTGACCTCGTCGATGGCCACGGCGGCGTCCACGCGACCGCGGGTGCAGGCGTCCTCACAGCGGCGGTTGCACACGCGACCGCAGATAGCAGGCAGCGGGTTCTCGCGCTTAATGAGCGCCAGGGCCTCGTCATAGCGGCCCTGGGCCGCGAGCTTCAAATAGCCCTGAACCGCGACGTGCGCGGGGCAGGCCGTCTTGCAGGGAGCGGTGCCGGACTCGTGCGTTTCGATACGGCTGTCGTTGCGGTAGTTGGGCGACCACTTGGTGTGATCCCACTTGGTGGCATCGGGCAGCTCCTGGCGCGGATACTCGGGCACGCGCCCGCCGGCCTTTTTGCTGCAGAGCTTCTGGCCCAGCTTGGCGGCGCCGGCCGGGCACACCTCAACGCAGCGGCCGCACGCCACGCACTTGTCCTTCTCGACCTTGGCAACGTAGGCCGAGCGCGACAGGTTGGGCGTGTTGAACAGCTGCGATGTGCGCAGGGCATAGCACACGTTGACGTTGCAGTTGCAGATGGCGAAGATCTTGTTCTCGCCGTCAATGTTGGTGATCTGGTGCACAAAGCCGTTGTCCTCGGCCTGGCGCAGGATGTCGTAGACCTCGTCGCGCGTCACGTAATGGCCGCGGTCGGTCTCGACCACGTAATCGGCCATATCGCCCACGGCGATGCACCAGTCGGCCGGATCGTCGGCGCAGCCCTCGCCCATCACGCGACGGCTCGCGCGGCAGCTGCAGGTGCTGGCGGCATACTTGCCCTCGTATTTGTCGAGCCAATGCTCAATATGCTCAATGGGCACCGAGGTGCTCGTGGCGTCGATGGCCTTCTCGACCGGAATGACGTGCATGCCGATGCCGGCGCCTCCGGGCGGCACCATCGGCGTGGCCTTGGACAGCGGGCCCTTGGACGCCTGCTCAAAGAACTTGGCGTAGACCGGGTGCTCCTCGAGCTGGCTCACGCGCATGTTGAGGAACTCGGCAGAACCCGGCACCAGCATGGGCAGCACCCACTGCTTGGCGCGCTTGGGGTTTTCCCAGTTGTACTCGAGCAGACCCGTGTAGCTCATGTCATCGAGCATCTTCTCGATATCGGCCTCGGGCATACCGGTGAGCTTGACCATCTCGGGCAGCGTATAGGGACGGCGCATCTTCATCTTGCAGAGCACTTCGGCCTGCTCGTCGGTCGCGGCCTCGGCAAACGACCAGTACTCGTAGCCCAGCAGCTCGTCGCGATGAAGCAGGCGGTTGGTGCAGTGCTCGCACAGTTTGACGATGGCCTCGCGCGGATGCTCCGGCAGCGGCGGTACGAACTCCGCGCCGATGTCGGGCTCGGTATAGCTAATCCCCGGTCCGTTGAGAATCATGGTTGTCCCTTCTCTTGCCGCAGTCCGGCGAGACCGCAGCGCCCCTCTTTTTTTGCAGGTCGGGCATGCCCCCCATGCCGTTCACCCGCCATTGTTGACATTGTGTCAAAAATAGTATTGACGAACCGTCAACAATATTCAAGACTGTTAGGCGAACGGTTAGGCAAAAGAGGACGAAAGGCGGCAAAACATGAGCAATAACACGGCAGATACCTCCGTGGTCGATGTCGTCCCCGACGTCGATGCCGCCGCGACAACCGACGGCGCGGCAAAGCGCCTGTCGGGCGACGAACGCCGCCGCGAGATCCTCGATGCCGTGCGCACCGTAAGCTCCGAGCTGGGTGTATCCCACCTTTCGGTATCGGCCGTGACCAAGCGGGCCGGCTGCGCGCGCTCGCTGTTCTATCACTACTTTGCCGATATGGACGCCGCCGTCACCGCCGTTATGGACGAGGCGATCGATGGCTTTATCTCCGAGCTCGAGCAGTGGAACGCCAGCCGCACCGTCGGCGATATCGAAGGCGCGCTCGACACCGTCGCCCCGCTCTTTAAGCGCCTGGTCGCCAGCGGCCACGAGCTGCCGCACACCCTGACCTCCAACAGCGGCGCGCTCTACGGCGGCTTTTTGCACAACGTGGTCCAGCGCGTGGCACAGTACATCTGCGACACCACCGTAGTGGACTTTGTCGCCCATCACGACCTGCGCATCGACCATGTCTACGAAACGTTCTACACCCTCATCATGGGTCTGTTGATGTATATCCGCACGCACCCAGATGTGCCCGACGAGACGGTCAAGGAGATCATCGCCTCGACGCTCCACATCGAGGGCTACACCGCCAAGTATCCCGAGCGCAGGCCCGGGAACTGACGATATTTGGCCAAACTGCCCGCGATCGGAAGAGGGGCCGCGGGCGTGTGAAAGGAGAGCAGCATGCTGTTCGATGTTTGGGGTAGCGATACCCTTATCCACTGGGCCGGCTGGGCCATGGTCTTTATCGGCCTGATCGTGCTCAACGAGGTCGGCCGCCGTACCAAGCTCGGCGCGGCCATCATCTTTGGCGTGGCCCCACTGGCCATGACCATCTACTGCGCCGCCATCGCCATCGGCGTTTCGCAGGGCGCCGAGTGGGCGCTCACCAACCCCACTCACGTGTACCAGAACAGCTGGTTCCACTACGCCAAGGTGTACGCGGCGCTGGCCGGTTGCTGGGGCTTCATCGCCATTAAGTACCAGTGGGGCAAGATCGGCAAGGCGCACTGGTTCCGCGCATGGCCGTTTGTGATCGTCGCCATCAACATCATGATCGCCGTCGTATCCGACTTTGAGAGCGCCTATCACTTCTTTGTCCTGGGCGAGTCCACCTGGGTCACTTCCGAGGGCGCCACGCAGCTCGCCGGCTGGAACAACGTGTTCAACGGCATCGCCGGCATCATCAACATCTTCTGCATGACCGGTTGGTGGAGCGTCTACGCCTCCGAGGACAAGACCGACATGCTGTGGCCCGACATGACCTGGGTCTACATCATCGCCTACGATATCTGGAACTTCTGCTACACCTACAACTGCCTGCCCACCCACTCCTGGTTCTGCGGCTTTGCGCTGCTGCTGGCGCCCACCGTCGCCGCCTTTATCTGGAACAAGGGCGGCTGGATCCAGAACCGCGCCTTTACGCTGGCCATTTGGTGCATGTTTGCCCAGGTGTTCCCCTACTTCCAGGAGGAGTCCATCTTTGTAACGCACTCTACGCTCGACCCCGCCGCTGCCACCGCGGTCTCGATCGCCGCGCTGATCGCCAACATCGCCGCGATCATCTACATCGTCTACCGCGCCAAGAAGCTCGGCCGCAACCCCTACAAGCAGGATGTCTTTGAGGGCACCAGCGATTGGGAGAAGGCAACCGCCCGCCGCGCCAAGGTCGATTACGCGCACGCCGAGTAACGTGTTGGTCGTCGTTAGCACCTGGGCGTAGTCCCGCTTGCCAGGCTTTCGATCCATTGCCTCGTGCAGCCCCCGGAACGCGATTCGTTCGCGTTCCGGGGGCTTTTTGTTGCCGCAATTTTGGACCGGGCTTGCTCTCAAATTAAATTGGGTTTCAAATTGCGCGGCGGCTCTATATGGCACCGATTTTGGGTACAGTGTTGAGCCGATATTGCATTGGGGGATATATGAGCGATGAGACGATGGGCCGCGAGGATGCGGCTCAAGATGCAGAAGCGTGTGCCGAGGCCCTGGAGAGCCTCGACCGGATCGCGCTGGGCGAGATTGCGTTTGACGATGCGGGGGCCGACGCGCAGGGCGAGCCGGAAACCGAAGGCGAACAAGATGCCGACGACGATGTTGTGCCCGCCGAGGATGAGGCAGCTCACGGAGGCTCCGAAAGCGAGACCGACGACCAGCCCGAATCCGACGCGAGCGAGGAAACCGTCCTGCTCGATAGCTTGCCGGCCGAGGATTCGCTGACCCGCGAGCTCCCTGGCCTAGGCTCCGCTCCTGTCGTAGATGAGACCATCGCCATGGGCGATATTCCCCTTCCGTCCGTTCCCTCGGCACACGAAGCCGAGGCTCGCCGTCGCAAGATGTCACCCAAGCGCCGCAATCTGATGGTGGCCGGCGTTGTGGCCGTCGCGCTCGTCGCCGGCGGCGCAGGCTACGCCGCTTGGAACGGGTATCAGCAAGAACAGGCAGCCACCGTCGCCGCCAACGCACACACCATGATGTCGGTGCAGATTGGCGTGCATGCCGCGGGCCTCGACTGCTCTACCGGCTCCAAGATCCCCGTGCAGGTGAATGGGCAGGACTCTGACGGCTCGTCCGTGAGCGAAACGCTCTACGTTGATGAGCACGGTCGCGGCATTAAGCTGCTACCCGGCGATTACACGCTCTCCATCGCTGCCTCCCCCATCGCGGCAGACGGCACCATCTACACCGTCCCGGCGACCAAGGCGCAGGTCACCGTTAAGAGCGACGGGCAGGATTTGAGTGCCCAGGCCGTCTTTAAGCTCAAGATGCCTTCAGCCGACACGGTGACTGACGACCAGATCGATGCCGCCGCCAAGTATGCCGAGGAGGGCGGTGCGAGCTCTGCCGCCGCGGCAAAGATACTCCAGCAGGCGGCAATCACGCGTCGTGATGCCGCCGTCAACGCCGTAAGCGCAAGCGAGGCGCAGTCCGCCCGCGATGCCGATGCTCGACACAAGGCGACGAATCTGTATCAGCTCGATATTCCGGTTGAGTGGTACGGCAAGGTCGCAACCTGGCAAAACGGCAGCACACTGTGCATTTATCTGGACGGCGACACCAACACGCCGCTCGTGACCCTTGTCGCCGTGCGCGACGGCGAGACTTTTACGCCCGATGACGGCGATACGGTTTTGGGCACGGTCAGTCTGGGCAACGGCTACACCGTCTATGCCAGCGGTCCCGTCTATCCGTATGTGGTTCCGCAGACCATCAACGGGCGCACGCAGAACCCCGTGTCGACCTACCCCATGGATACGGCCATCGAGCTCGTCGAGCTCACGACCGGCAACCGCTACACGTACAGCCAGATCAAGAACGACCTGGTCGGCAAAGATGGCAACACCGACGCCGCGACCAAACTCGAGACCGACTACCTCGCCCAGATTCTCCTGCCAAGCATCAAAGCGCAGGACTAGCACCAGCGTCCCAGGGTAGCTAATTTGGGACGGGGCTTTTTAACTACCCTTTGTCCGCCGACGAATTATCTGGGCTGAGATAGATATCAACTGACGTATAGGGATAGTTAAAAATGCCCCGTCCCAAATTAGCTACCCTGCGGGGGGGGCTATCGCCACGGGTCGGCTTCGAACATCGGCTCGCGCTCGGGGCGGCGATCGCTGTAGGGATCGTAGCCGTCGTCGTCCTCGTTCTCGGCACGGATGTAGGGGTCGCGCGGCTTTGGCGCCGGCTTAGGCGCAGGTTTGGGTGTCGCGGGCACCGTCTCGGTCGCCGGTTTGTTCGTCTTGTCCTCGTCGTTCATCTGCATATCTCCTTGCCGTGCAATCATGTTCAACATCATCGATTGTCGCAATCAGAACCACCCTTAAAAAGGGTGGTTTGCTCTTAGGGTATAACCCACGGGCCCCGGGCTCGCGTCTAAAGGCGCGGGCCCGGACTTCGTCCAGGCCTATTGCATCTTGACCCGTGGCGCGCCGGTCAAACCGGCGGGATCACCTCCTCTTGAAGGGGTCCTCGTACTCCTTCACGCTCAGCTTGTCCAGCGCGATGTCGTGGGACTCCTGCTCCCTGATATACTTCGCGATCGTCGCCTCGTTCAGGCCGACGGTGGACACGTAGTAGCCCTCCGCCCAGAACTTCCTGTTGCCGAACTTGTACTTCAGGTTGGCGTGCCTGTCGAATATCATCAGCGAGCTCTTCCCCTTCAGGTAGCCCATGACGCTCGCGACGCTGTACTTCGGCGGGATCGCCAGCAGCACGTGCACGTGGTCGGGCATCAGGTGCCCCTCGATTATCTCGATCCCCTTGTACTCGCACAGCTTCCTGAGGATCTCCCCTATGTCGCTCCTGATTTGGTTGTAGATCACTTTGCGCCTATACTTCGGCGTGAACACGATGTGGTACTTGCACATCCACTTCGTGTGGGAAAGGCTGTAGGCCTTCTGGGCCATGGCGACCACCCCTTCGACTCGAATTCTTGACGGCCTGAACAATCGTCAATATCGGTCGGAGGGGTGGCTTTGTAAAGCCGTTTGTCTCCACCCGCATAGCGGGTGGGTTGAAGCTGGCCGCTGCGCGCCCAGCAGACTAAAGTCTTGAACGAAAAAGGGCGGCGGACCCGATTTGGATCCGCCGCCCTTGGCGTTCGGCGTGAAAAGGTAGATTTTAAGGCATGTCCCAAAAATCTACTCGGCGTCGGGGACCTCGTAGGTGGCCGCCGGCGTGTTATCGCACACGACGGTAAAGCCGCCGTCCTTGTCGACGTCGACCATCACCTGATCGCCCTCGCGCACCGTGCCGTCGATGATAGCGGCGGCGATGGCGTCCACGACCTCGCGCTGGACCAGGCGCTTGAGCGGACGGGCACCGAACACGGGGTCCAGGCCACCCACGGCGAGCATCTGTTTGGCCGCCGGGGTGATGGCAAGCGTCATGCGCTCCTTGGCCAAGCGTGCGCGGACGTCGGCGAGCTGGATGTCGACGATCTTCTCGATCTGCGCCATGCCGAGCGGATGGAACACCACGATATCGTCGATACGATTGAGGAACTCGGGGCGGAAGGTCTGAGCCATGGCCGCGTCGACCTGATGGCGCATCTCCTCCTCGTCCTTGCCGGAAAGCTCGGCGATAGCCTTGGAGCCCACGTTAGACGTCATGATGATGATCGTGTTCTTGAAGGACACCTGGCGACCCTGGCCATCGGTCAAACGGCCGTCGTCGAGCACCTGCAGCAGCACGTTAAAGACATCTGGGTGAGCCTTCTCCATCTCGTCGAGCAAGATCACGGAGTACGGACGACGGCGCACGGCCTCGGTAAGCTGACCGCCCTCGTCATAGCCCACGTATCCCGGAGGCGCACCGATCAGACGCTGGACGCTGAACTTCTCCATGTACTCGGACATGTCAATACGTACGAGCGCGCGCTCGTCGTCGAACAGGCACTCGGCCAGCGCCTTGGCGAGCTCGGTCTTGCCCACGCCGGTGGGGCCCAGGAAGAAGAAGCTGCCGATGGGCTTGTCCGGATCGGAGAGGCCCGCACGGCTGCGGCGCACGGCCGCGGCCACGGCGGAGACTGCCTCGTCCTGGCCGATGACGCGCTTGTGCAGCTCACCCTCCAGGCCCTTCAGCTTGTCGAGCTCGCCCTGCATCATCTTGGAGACGGGCACGCCGGTCCAGGCGCTCACGACCTCGGCGATCTCGTCGGAGGTCACCTGCTCGTTGAGGCCCTCGCCGTCCTGCTGCTTTTGTGCCTCGAGCGCAGCCTCGGAATCCTGAATCTGCTGCTGCAAACCCGGAATCACGGAGTAGCGCAGCTCGGACGCACGGCCCAGGTCGCCGTTGCGCGTCGCGCGCTCCTCTTCGCTTCTGGCCTCGTCGAGCTGCCCCTTAAGCTCCTGCACGTGGTCGATGGCGTTCTTTTGGTTGAGCCAGCCGGCCTTTTGCACGTTGAGCTTTTCCTGGACCTCGGCGATCTCCTGGCGCAGGGCCTCAAGACGCTCCTTGGAGGCGTCGTCGGTCTCCTTCATGAGCGCCTGCTCCTCGATCTGCAGCTGGGTGAGCTGACGCGTGGTGGCGTCGATCTCGACCGGCATGCTGTCGAGCTCCATGCGCAGGCGGCTTGCGGCCTCATCGACCAGGTCGATGGCCTTGTCGGGCAGGAAGCGGTCGGCGATGTAGCGATCGGAGAGGTCGGCGGCCGCCACGAGCGCGCTATCGGTGATATGCACGCCGTGGAAGATCTCGTACTTCTCCTTGAGGCCACGCAGGATCGAGATGGTGTCCTCGACGGTGGGCTCGGAGACCATCACGGTCTGGAAACGACGGGCGAGTGCCGCGTCCTTCTCGATGTACTTGCGGTATTCGTCGAGCGTGGTCGCGCCGATCGCGTGCAGGTCGCCACGGGCAAGCGCCGGCTTCAGGATGTTGCCGGCGTCCATAGAACCCTCGGTGGCACCCGCGCCCACGATGGTATGGAGCTCGTCGATGAACAGGATGACCTTGCCCTCGGACTTTTGCACTTCCTTGAGCACAGCCTTCAAGCGGTCCTCGAACTCGCCGCGGTACTTGGCGCCGGCGACCAGCGCGCTCATGTCGAGCTCGATGAGGTCGCGGTCGCGCAGGGTGCTCGGCACGTCGCCGGCCGCGATACGCTGGGCAATGCCCTCGACGATGGCCGTCTTGCCGACGCCCGGCTCGCCGATGAGCACGGGGTTGTTTTTGGTGCGGCGGGATAGGACCTGAATGGTACGGCGGATCTCGTCGGTACGGCCGATGACCGGGTCAAGCTTGCCGGCGCGGGCGAGGTCGCAGATATTGCGGCCGTACTGCTCCAGCGCCTCAAACTGGGTCTTGTCCTCGGCAGACGTCACGCGGTCATCGCCGCGCAGCTCCTCGTAGACCTGCTCGATGCGCTCCTTGGTAACGCCGGCGTCGCGCAGCACGCGGCCCGCCTCGCCCTTGTCCTCGGCAAGCGCCATGAGCAGATGCTCGGTCACCACAAAGCTGTCGCCCATCTTGGTGGCCTTTTTCTCAGCCTTCTCGATGACACGGACGAGCTCGTTGGAAAGACCCATCTGCTGGCCCTCGCCCGAAACCTTGGGTGCGCGGTCGATGGCGTCCTGCGTAGAGCGTGCGAGCTGGGCCGGGTCGGCGCCGATGCGCTCGATGATTACAGAGATATTGCGTTCACCGGCACCGAGCAGAGCAGACAGCAGGTGGATCGGCTCCACCGCACCGGCCTGCGCGTCGGCAGCCGTGCTCATGGCGGTCTGCAGCGCCTCGCGCGACGTCATTGCTAGCTTATCGATTCTCATGGAATCACCTCTCTTGGGGCGGCCACCCTACGGGGCGGCTTCACGTTGTTCGAGAAGTATTGTTGCCAGCATTGCGCGATCTTATACACAAATCTAAGTCTCTATATATAAGATTTTCTGAGTGATTGAAGGATAGGGCACTGAGATATCGGCCCGCTGTGGCCCCGGCACGCTACCGTCTCGACCTGTAACATCTAGCGGCCGTTTTTGGTCCTAGGTGTTACAGAATGAGATGGAGTGCTCGGCGGCGCCCGTTTATCTAAATCTGTAACAACAACTCGACAAATAAGGGCCTACCTGTTACAGATCGAGACAAACGGAAAACCACCACAAAGGGGACAGGCACCTTTGTGCTGGTCGCGGTCTCTACTCCTTCGCCGAACTCGTGCTTCCCGATTCGGCGGTCCAGGATATCTCATCCTCGAACAGCCATATACGGGCAGACCCACTATCGCGTGCAGTCTGCTGGTCGGGTAAGCAGGTCTGATTATAGGCATCTTGGATACACTGGCCCATAAAATCGTTGAGCTCGGTCTGGTCGCCCTCCATGACATAGGCCGCATCGCCGTCCATGATGTAGATGCCCGGACCCTCATTGCCCTCGTAACCCGGATCGTACGAGACATCACATAGCTTGGCGCCGTTCGCAGTGTCCAGCTCGATGGATGAGTGACACCCGCCAACCATGTCATTCGCTTTTGCCCGATAGGACGCATATCCGTACCAACGCTTAAAGGTTTTGCCCTTGAGCAGCTCGGTTGCTTTGCTGATTAGGCTCGCGTCCATGGTGTAGCGCATGGCTCCAAGCTGAATTTGCGGATAATTGCTAATGCCCAGCGCTGCCGGTTTCTCATCAAAATCAACAGTAATGGTCTCGGGTTTGTCGTCGCCGGTCAGGAGTTCGACTGATTGAGTCACAGGCTTAATCACCGGCTCCGTAACCGCAGCAGGTAGAAATGCCATACCGACAGCGCCCGCGCCAACCACGGCGATCGCAAGCGCCAAGACAATCAATCCAATACGGGCGGAACGGCTCACGGCAAAACACCCCACAATGCAAACCTGCGCCATTTGCCCTAATGATACCGCCAGTTAACACTATCACCAAAAGAAGTCGTCCACTCCCCACCACCACAAAGGAGACAGACACCTTTGTGGTGGTCGTGGCCCCGACACTCAACATCTCGATCTGTAACATCTAGCGGCCGCTTTTGACCCCAGATGTTACAGATCGAGATGAAATGTTCGGCAGCGCCCGTTTATCTAAATCTGTAACAACTACTCGGCAAACAAGTGTCTACCTGTTACAGATCGAGACAAACAAAAACCACCACAAAGGTGCCCGTCCCCAATGTGGTGGCCAGAACAAAGAAGCCGCCCCAATAAAAGAGGCGGCATCAAGCAAGTCTATTTTTAGCGTCCCTCAAGACCCAACGAGAACTTCGCGGTAGCCCCGGACACACCTTTCCCTCGGGCGACCCTCGCGAAGCGCGTGAGCACGAGGGAAAGGTGTGTCCGGGGCGTACAGCAGAGTTACTCGGCAGCGGCCTTGAACTTGTTGTAGTTGATCAGGCAGCCGGCCTTGACGATGGCGCGCTCCTCGGCCGTCATATCGGCGACGTAGAGCTCAATCTGCTCAACCGCACCATCGGCACGGACCACGTAGGCAGCGATGTTCTGCAGATCGCCGTCGAGCGCGGCGCGGATACCCGGCACGAAGACGTAGTCGTCCACCTCAAAGTTGGGCTCGGCCTCCATCTGGAAGGGCACCATGCCCCAGTTCATCACGTTGGAACGATAGCGCTTGGTGGCGTACTCGTGGACGATATTGGCCAGGCCGCCGATCACGCGCTGGCAGCTTGCAGCCTGCTCGCGAGCAGAACCGTCGCCCGGCTTCTTGGCGTAGAGCATGGAGCCATACTCGGTAGCCTTGGCATCGGCCGCAACACCTGCGCCGACCAGTGCCTCAAACACACCGGCAAGCTCGGAATCGAGCGCAGCCAGATCGCCCGCGGCCTCACCGGCAACGCGGCGCTTCTCCACAGCGTCGACCTCCTTGGAGCGACCCACATAGGCAGGGTCGCGGCGGCTGAGCGTAAACTCGGCCAGGCCGAGCGGGTTGGAGCGGAAGGAGCTCGTCTCGCCCGAGGGAATGAGTTCGTCGGTCGTGGTGACTGGGTCCATGATTTTGGAGCACACCTTGAGCAGGATATCGTCGCCGAGCGGCTCCATCGCGGGCCACGGCTTGATGTTGGGCCCCTCGACCAGCTCGTCGGCAGGCTCAGCCTTGCCAAAGCCCCAGTACACGCGCTTCTTGTACGGCGCGTCGTCGAAGGTGTACTCGCAGGCCTCGTCCCAGGTCTCCTCGGGCAGGTCGGTCGCCGGCGTCAGGATGCCACCGTTGGCAGCGGTCGCCGCGATGGAACGGGCGTCCATCAGGGCCACGGCGCTCAGCTGACCGTTGCCCGGCTTGGAGCCCTCGCGGTTGGGGAAGTTGCGCGTGGTGTGGCGGATGGACAGGCCGTTGTTGGCAGGCGTGTCGCCGGCACCGAAGCACGGGCCGCAGAACGCCGTACGCACGATCGCGCCGGCCTCCATAAGGTCGTAGATGTAGCCGCGGCGCGTGAGCTCGAGCGCCACGGGCTGACTCGTGGGATAGACCGACAGCGAGAACTCGCCACAGCCGGTGTTGGCGCCCTTGAGCACACGGGCCGCCTGCACCACGGAGTCGTAGTTGCCGCCCGAGCAGCCGGCGATAACGCCCTGCTGCACGTGCAGCTTGCCGTCGACAATCTTGTCGAGCAGGCTAAAGTGCGTCTTGCCCTCGCCGATCTTGGCAGCCTCGAGCTCGACCTCGTGCAGGATATCCTCGAGGTTCTCGTTGAGCTCGTCGATCTCAAAACCGTTGGAAGGATGGAACGGCAGCGCGATCATGGGCTTGATGCTCGACAGGTCGACCTCGACGCAGCCGTCGTAGTAGGCAACATCGGCGGGCATGAGCTCACGATAGTCGTCGCCGCGGCCGTGCATGGTCAAAAACGCGTGCGTGTCCTCGTCGGTGGCCCAGATGGAGGACAGGCAGGTGGTCTCGGTGGTCATGACATCGACGCCGTTGCGGTAGTCGGTCGTCATGCTTGCGATGCCGGGGCCCACGAACTCCATGACCTTATTCTTGACGTAACCCTTGGCAAAGACGGCACGGATGATGGCGAGCGCAACATCGTGCGGGCCGACGCCGGGGCGCGGGGCACCAGTGAGGTAGATGGCCACGACGCCGGGATAGGCGACGTCGTAGGTGTCGCGCAGCAGCTGCTTGGCCAGCTCGCCGCCGCCCTCGCCCACGGCCATGGTGCCCAGGGCGCCGTAGCGGGTGTGCGAGTCGGAGCCCAGGATCATCTTGCCGCAGCCGGCGAAGTTCTCGCGCATAAAGGAGTGGATGACTGCGATGTGCGGCGGGACGAAGATACCGCCGTACTTCTTGGCAGCCGAGAGGCCGAAGACGTGATCGTCCTCGTTGATGGTGCCGCCCACGGCGCACAGCGAGTTGTGGCAGTTGGTGAGCACGTAGGGCAGCGGGAACTGCTCCATGCCCGAAGCGCGCGCCGTCTGGATAATGCCGACGAAGGTGATGTCATGGCTCGCCATGGCGTCGAAGCGAATCTTGAGCGCCTCGGGGTCGCCCGACGTGTTATGTGCCTGAAGAATCGAATAAGCGATGGTGCCGCGCTTGGCATCCTCGGGCGTCTGCGCAATGCCGCGCTCTGCAGCCTTGGCCGCAGGCACAACCTCGTTGCCGTTACGCAGGTAGATGCCGTCCTCGTACAGCTTGACCATTCTGTCTCCCACTCTGCCCGAAAACTCGGGCGCATAGCATACATTCGTTCAATATCGTGCCATAGAACAATTGCCAGCGGGTTACGAATCTCGGCATTCACTTTATCTCAGTAAAGCAGATGGTGGTATTGGTGCAAGGAGTGTCCCCGAGTGCCGGCACAAAAGGAACGTCCCCAAGTACCGAATAAAAATGAGAGTGGATAATCTCCCGTTTTGAGCCCGCATGCGAGCCAAAAGTGGGAGATTATCCACTCTCATATTGTTGGGATTTGTGTCGTGGAGCCGCGTAACTAAAGATCGGTTCCCGCTCCCAAAAGCTTGCGCATGACTTGCTCGGGGTTGACTGATCCGTCGCGCGGGGCCAGGGCGGTAATCTTCTTCTGCATCTTGTACTCGTGCAGCTCGTCCTCGAGCTGGCGCACGCGAGCGCGGAGCTTCTCGTTCTCGCGCTCGCGCTCCTCGGCACGCTCCTTCATATCGAGGATGCGCACCACGCCGGCGAGGTTGATGCCCTCGTCGGTCAGCTGGTTGATGAGCTCCAGGCGCTCGATATCGGCACGCGAATACAGACGCGTGTTGCCGCCCGAGCGCTGGGGGTTCACCAAACCCTTGGACTCATAGACGCGCAGAGTCTGCGGGTGCATGCCGGTCAGCTCGGCCGCCACGCTGATCATGTACAGCGGTTTGTTCCTATTGTCCTCGGCCATACTCACAGACCCCTTCTTAATCAACCTCATCCCAAAGCGGCTTTCCCGCCTCGGGCTCCATTTTTAATACGTCGCCTTGTAACGGTTGACCTTCTCGCGATAGTCGCGCGTGTCGGCCTCGCGCAACTTGGTCATGGCGTCGCGCTCGTCATCGGACAGATTCGTGGGAACCTGCACTTTGATCTCGACGAGCAGCGCACCGGTACGGCCGCGATGCTTTACGTCGGGCGCACCCATCTCCTTAAAGCGGAACTTCTTGCCCGTCTGGGTACCCGCGGGCACCTTCAGGCGGACCGTTGCGCCACCGGGCGTGGGCACGTCAACCGTGCAGCCGAGCGCCGCCTCGTAGACCGAGATCGGCACCTCCATGGTCACATCGGCGCCCTTACGCTTAAACAGCGGGTGCTCCTCAACGTGCGTGGTCACGACCAGGTCGCCGCGCTCGCCTCCGGCAACGCCGTACTCGCCGCGGCGCTTGTAGCGCAGCTTGCCGCCGTCGACCGCGCCCGCGGGCACCGAGACCGTAATGGTCTGCTGCTCGCCCGTCGAGGGAATGCGGTAGGTGACCTTGTGCGTCACGCCGCGAAACGCGTCCTCGGCCGTCACGTCGACGGTCAGCGACAGGTCGCCACCTTTGCGCGCACGATTGCGGCCCGCGCCCGCACCGGCAGCGCCCGCAGCCCCGGCAAAGCCCGAGCCCCAATCGCTGCCCCAGGCGCCGTTGCCGCTAAAGATGCTGTCGAAAATATCGCCCCAGCCGCTCGCGCCAGCACCGGCACCATAGCCGCCGCCATACGCACCGCCCGCGCCCGGCATGCCGCCGAACATGAGCATCTGATCGTACTCTTTGCGCTTCTTCTCGTCCGAAAGCGTCTCGTAGGCCTCGCTGATCTCTTTGAACTTGGCCTCGTCGCCGCCGGCATCGGGGTGATATTTTTGCGCGAGCTTGCGAAACGCGCTCTTAATCTCTTTGTCGGAGGCGCTCTTGGATACGCCCAGGATGTCATAGAAGGTTTTGCCTGCAGCCATCGTAGCTCCTCTCCTCTATCACCTGCCATTTGGGGACGGGGTAGAAATGGCAGATTTACTCATGCCCGCACCCTTGACAACGCCAGTGCGTTTGCGCAAACACACAACCGTGCCTTGTCAAGAATCGAAATCTGCCATTTCTACCCCGTCCCCAAATGGCAGGTCAAGGTTAAAAGGGCCCCGGGTGTTGCCCCGGGGCCCTTCTCAATTACTCCTCGGTGCTCTCGGCCGTATCGGCCGCAGCATCCTCGGGCGCCGCTTCGGGCTCCGGTGCGGGGCGCTTCTCGCCACCGTAGGTCACCGTCACCATCGCGGAGCGCAGGATGCGGTCCGCCATGCGGTAGCCCTTCTGGTACACGTCGTTGACGGTCTCGTCGTACTGCGATGCGTCCTCGACACGTCCCACGGCCTGGTGCTCGAGCGGATCGAACGCCTCGCCCTTGGGGTCGATGGGCTCAACGCCCTCGTGCGCAAACACGTCGAGTAGCTTGGCATGCACCGCGTCAACGCCGTCGACGAACTGCTTAAAGTCGTCGGAAAGCTCCTGGCCGCGGGCATGGTCGATCGCACGCTCGATATCGTCGACCACCGGCAGCAGCGCGGTGACGAGCTTCTCGGTCGCGCGCTCGCGCTCGGCGATGCGCTCGTTGGCGGTGCGGCGGCGGAAGTTCTCCCAGTCGGCCTGCAGGCGGGCGGTGCGCTCGGTGGCGTCCTTTGCCTTGTCCTCGGCGGCCTTCTGAGCCTCTGCCGCAGCCTCGAGCTCGCTGCGCACGTCGGCAAGCTCCTTCTGAGCCTGCTCGAACTTGAGCTTAAAGTCGTTGTCGGCGGCTTCCTCACCGGCGCGGATAGCGGCTTCCACCATCTCGTCCTCGGTCATCGTCGCCTCCTTGTTGGAATCCTCTACCTGGTTCTCGGCAGCCTCGGCGGCCGGGGCCTCGTTGGCCTCGGTATCGTCGACGGCCTCTACGGGAATCTTCACGTCCTTCTCCTTGGAGTCAACGGGGGCGGCGCCAGTGGCAGCCGCCTCCGTGCGAGCTTTACGGGCGGACATGATTACTTGTCCTCGTCGTCCACAACCTCGTAGTCGGCGTCGACAACGTCATCGTCGGCAGACTGGGCGCCGGCGGCACCGTCGGTCTGCTGCTGAGCGTCGGCGTAGACAACCTGAGCCAGCTCGTAGGCAACGGACTGCAGGGACTCGCCAGCGGCCTTGATGGCCTCGACGTCAGAGCCCTCGAGGGCCTTCTTGGCATCGGCGATAGCGGTCTCGGCCTTGGACTTCACGTCGGCGGAAACCTTGTCGCCCAGCTCGTTGAGGGTCTGCTCGGTGGAGTAGCACAGGCTGTCGGTCTGGTTGCGGACCTCGACCTCTTCCTTCTGCTTCTTGTCCTCCTCGGCATGAGCCTCGGCGTCCTTGACCATACGATCGACTTCGTCGTCGGAAAGCGCCGTGGAGCCGGAGATGGTAATCTGCTGTTCCTTGCCGGTGCCCTTGTCCTTAGCGGAGACCTTGACGATGCCGTTGGCGTCGATGTCGAAGGTGACCTCGATCTGCGGCACGCCGCGGCGGGCAGCCGGGATACCGGTCAGCTGGAACTTACCGAGCGACTTGTTGTCGCGGGCAAGCTCGCGCTCGCCCTGGAGCACGTTGATCTCGACGCTGGTCTGGTTGTCGGCAGCGGTGGAGTAGACCTCGGTCTTGGAGGTCGGGATCGTGGTGTTGCGGTCGATCATCTTGGTCATGATGCCGCCCATGGTCTCGACGCCCAGCGACAGCGGGGTCACGTCGAGCAGCAGGATGCCCTCGACGTCACCGGTGAGCACGCCGCCCTGGACGGCAGCGCCGTCGGCAACGACCTCGTCGGGGTTCACGGACATGTTGGGCTGCTTGCCGGTCATGGTCTTGACCAGGTCCTGGACAGCGGGCATACGGGTGGAGCCGCCGACGAGGATGACCTCGGTCAGGTCGGAGAGCTTGAGCTTAGCGTCGCGCAGGGCGTTGGTGACAGGCTGCTTGCAGCGCTCGAGCAGGTCGCGGGTGATCTTCTCGAACTCGGCGCGGGTCAGCGTGTAGTTGAGGTGCAGCGGGCCGGACTGGTTCATGGTGATGAACGGCAGGTTGATGGTGGACTGCTGGGCGGCGGAGAGCTCCTTCTTGGCGTTCTCGGCAGCCTCCTTCAGGCGCTGCAGGGCCATGGGGTCCTGACGCAGGTCGACGCCGTTCTCCTGCTGGAACTTGTCGGCCATCCAGTCGATGACGCGCTGATCCCAGTCGTCGCCGCCCAGGTGGTTGTCGCCCGAGGTGGACAGAACCTCAAACACGCCGTCGGCGAGATCGAGGATGGAGACGTCGAAGGTGCCACCGCCCAGGTCGAAGACCAGGATGCGCTGGTCGGAACCCTGCTTGTCCAGGCCATAGGCCAGAGCAGCAGCGGTCGGCTCGTTGACGATACGCTTGACGTTGAGGCCGGCGATCTTACCGGCGTCCTTGGTGGCCTGACGCTGGGCGTCGTTGAAGTAGGCCGGGACGGTGATGACGGCGTCGGTGACGGTCTCGCCCAGATACTTCTCGGCGTCGGCCTTCATCTTGGCGAGCACCATGGCGCTCACCTGCTCGGCGGTGTAATCCTTGCCCTCGATGTCGACGACGGCACGGCCACCCTGGCCCTCCTTGACCTCATACGGTACGGTCTTGAGCTCGGAGGTGCACTCGGAGTACTTGCGGCCCATGAAGCGCTTGATGGAGAACACGGTGTTCTTGGGGTTGGTGACCGCCTGGTTCTTAGCGGCCTTGCCCACGACACGGTCGCCGTCGGCACGGAAGCCCACGACGGACGGGGTGGTGCGGTCGCCCTCGGCGTTCACGATGATGGTCGGAGAACCGCCCTCGAGGACGGCCATAGCGGAGTTGGTAGTACCAAGGTCGATACCAAGAATCTTACCCATTAGAAATTCCCTCTCTCTTTTGCGTTCGCGCCGCGTCGGCGGACTGCCGCGCGACGCTTCGGCTTGTCTTTCAGGATGTAGTGTATCCCCTTATGGGCCGGAATATACAAAATCTAAGTCAATTCATATAAGATTTCTTATCTCCGAGAGTTTAGGTTCGCAAAAGCGCAGGTAGATGGCTTGTTTGAGTTCTCGACAGATCTATTGAGATCTATGTAGAGTTGACTGAGGCTTGGATCTGGAGGCGCGGGGGGACCTTGGGGCGACCCCGGGGAAAGCGCATCCCGTTTTGAGCGCCGATTCCGGGATGCGCTTTCCGCAAGCGCGCTCAATCGCTCTTTATTACAAGTCACCTTTAGCTAACATTTGCGCAGCTCAACGGCCTAACCTGCGTGTTTTTTAGTAAGCCGTGGCATACTCGGCGAACGGTATGAAGATGCCGGTCAGAGGGTATTGCAAACGGTCGCTCCCGTGGTATGTTTTTGCCCGAATCAAACCGACGCGCATCGCCTGTAGCGTCGGTCAACAGAGAGGAAACTACCATGGCTCATCCCGTAATTGATGCCGACGAGTGCATCGCTTGTGGCGTTTGCGTCGACTCCTGCCCCGCTGGCGTTCTGGAGCTCCAGGACGTCGCTACCGTCGCTGACGAGGACTCCTGCGTCGCCTGTGGCGCTTGCCAGGACGCTTGCCCCGCTGGCGCGATCACCGAGATCGTCGAGGAGTAACAACTCCCCCACTTGCACACTCTAAAAGTACACCGTGCACAAAAAAGGAGGCCTCCGTATCGCCGCGGAGGCCTCCTTTTTGTTTGTGCGGATAACTAATCAAAAACGGTATCCTAAGGAAAGTGTTTCAAAATCTATAAGGAGTGCCAGATGATTTACGGCGCCAACGGTGAAATATTCAAAACCTGGGACGATGCGAAAAGCAAAGTCGAGTCGGTTCCGGCGGATGCCGCTCCGGGAACACCGAGAACTTATCCGGTTGACGCGTACGTCGAAGATGAAAACGGAAACCGCGTCCAGGTGAACGGCTTTTGATTCTCAGAGTTGTCCGAGGAGACGCGCAAGCCATTGTTGCGCGAACTCGGTCTACCGATCACGAAGAAAATTATGTACCGCGACCGAGATACGGTTTCACAGGTCCTCGATTTCAAAATTGAAGACGTATGGGACCGGTGGTGCAACGTTGCCGTGAAGCTCGCGGACGGAACGATTACGAATCGAACTCACTCTTGGTACTTCTCCGATATGAACAGCGTTCCCGAGAAAGCGAACGCCGCGACTCCCAAAAAGAAAAAAGCGGTCACTAAAAAGAAAACTGCCGAGACATCCGATGATGTCCCTGGATTGCCGAACAGCTACGTCGTTTTCGACCTGGAGACGACCGGACTCAATTGTACGGATTGTCAAATCGCAGAAATCGGCGCGATAAAAGTCAGCGGAGGAAAAGTCGTCGACAAATTCAACCAACTCGTCCACATCGACTTCCCGATGCCGCGAGCCGCGATGAACGTCAACCACATCGCGGATGAGATGCTTGCCAACGCGCCGCACGCGACCGAAGCCATGAAATCTTTTATCGAGTTCATCGGTGAAGGTGCCGTCCTGGTCGGACACAACATCAAGCGATATGACCTGCCGATTATGAAAAGGGTTGCCACCGCATGCCGACTCGACTTCGATTACGCGGAGGCGATTGACACATACCAGCTCGCGCAACTGGCATGGCCAAACCTCGAACGATGGAGCATGCAGGTGCTTCGCGAGCGTCTTAATATCAAAAATGACGACGCCCACCGCGCGCTTGCGGACTGCGAAGACGAGATGTCTGTTTACGACGCGATTAGGAATGGCGTGAAGTCCGGCGAGCTTTCGATCAAGCCGCCGCGCCGACGCCCGAGCCGACCCGGTGCTGTCTACAACAAGAACTGGGGCAACAAGGTAAAGGCCAAGGACATTAAGCCGACCACCGATAAATTCGATGAGTCTCACCCGCTGTTCGGAAAGCTCGTCGTTGTGTCAGGAGACGTGGCGATGTTCGACGGCGATCGAGTGAGGACTTGGCAGGCGATTGCGAACGTCGGAGGCACGCCACAGGACAACATCACCAAGAAGACCGGCTACCTCGTATGCGGTGAGGGTGCGGGTATGACGAAGAGAAATAAAGCTGAGCAGTACGGCATCGAGATCATCAGTGCGGATGAGTTCGAGAATATGTTCAAGGGGGAAGAGTAATGGCATTGGCGAACGGATGGGTAATCGCATGCCCGAAGGATTGCGCTGGAGACTCCGACGCGCTCGGTGACTGCACTCTGTATATCGAGTACTTCAAGAGGATCAAGGACGTTCCGGGCAAGAAGAACAACACGCCCGGCAGGCCGAACAACGGTGAGGTACGCGACACCCTCGCAAGCGGCTGGTTCGAGGATGCAGGGCGAGTCGACGAATTCGGAAAGCAACCGTGGTATCCCTACAGGAATCGAATCCGTGAGGTCGTTGTCCTGGATACCTGGGCTCCAGAGAGCGGTAGATACCTGTTCGACGGGCTGACCCAATGCAAGTCGTTCGACCTATTGAAACTTGATACATCGGATTGCACGACCCTGGAGGGCATGTTCAGGGGATGTTCAAGCGTCACGGAGCTTTTTGATCTCGACCGTCTTGACACCTCAAACGTCGAGAGCACGTCCTATATGTTCCTCAACTGCTTAGCGCTTAAGGCTGTCAGCATCTCGGGCTGGGAAACGTCCAAAATCTCGGACGTCAACCAGATGCTCAGCGGTTGTTCAACCTACATTCTCGCAACCGAGGGACAGCGCGAGTTCCTGAACAAAATCACCGGCTCCGCGCAGCACGGAATCTGGACTCGCAACCTTTCGTAGCCCAGATCAAAATACCGGTTGTTTCCAGAAATCCTCTAGACGCCTTCTAGAGGATTTCTGGAAATGCAAATAACTTTAGATTCCGAGCGTATCGACCGGAGCAACAACGATGCCTTCGCTAGTTACGTGAGCCGGCATACCAAACGGAAGCGTACTTTGGTACGCGACCGACGATTGAACGTCAGATTGCCGCTTAGGGACGTTTGCAGCATCGGCTACGATAGATCGTCCTCGTAAGGCATTAAATCGGCCAGATAGCCCTTCTCCTTGAGCAGTGCCTCGATCTCGTCGAGGGTCTGCTCGTCTTCTGCCGCGATGCGGTGGAAGTGATAGCCGCTGGTCACCGTCAGCAGCGGAAAGCTCTTGCCGCTGGCGATGTCGTGCAGATAGCGCTCGATATCGCGGCGGTTGCGGATGTCCAGGTCGGCTGTGATCTTGCCGTACACGCGATGGTTGACGATCACGTTGAGCACGGCGCCGCCCGCATCGACGATGCTCGTGAGCTCGTCGCCCGCCTGCTCCACGCTGTGGCGCACCTTGACCAAGCGCGTGGGCACAGCCGGGCTGCTCTCGGCTTCCTGCAGCACGTAGCCGCGGTTGGTAGCGACGATATCGTGCCCGTCGGCGCGCAGCAAGGCAATGTCTTGCACCACGACCTGACGGCTCACGCCCACCTCGCGGGCAAGCGCGCTGCCCGAAACGGGATCTTTAGCCCCCTCGAGCACGGCCATGATGGCACGGCGACGCTCGCGGGCGTTCATTATTTACCGTCCAGCAGACGCAGGTGCTTAAGCGAGAGGTCGAGGATCGGCGCGGAGTGCGTCAGGGCGCCCGAGCTAATAAAATCGACGCCCAGGTCGGCCAGGGCGCGAATGTTGCCGGCGTCCACGTTGCCCGAGCACTCGGTCTTGGCGCGACCGTCGATAAGCTCGATGGCGGCGGCCATATCGTCGTGGGTCATGTTGTCGAACATGATGATGTCGGCGCCAGCCTCTACGGCCTCGCGCACCATGTCCAGATTCTCGCACTCGATCTCGACCGTCGTGGTGAAGGATGCATGGGCGCGCGCCATCTCGATCGCGCGCGTCACGCCGCCGGCGGCGTCGATATGGTTGTCCTTGAGCATGACAGCGGTCGACAGGTTGTAGCGGTGGTTGCTGCCGCCGCCGATCTCGACTGCGGCCTTCTCGAAGACACGCATGCCCGGCGTGGTCTTGCGCGTGTCAACGAGCACGGTCTTGGTGCCCTCGAGCGCCGCGGCCATCTGGTGCGTATAGGTGGCGATGCCGCTCATGCGCTGCAGGTAGTTGAGCGCCACGCGCTCGCCCGAAAGCAGCACGCGCGCGTCGCCGCGCACCTGGCCCACATGGTCGCCGGCGTGCACCTCGTCGCCGTCCGCGACATCAAACAGCACCGAGCTCTGCGAATCCAGTAGCTCGAAGGTGCGGGCGAACACATCCAGGCCGGCGATGATGCCGTCGGCCTTGGCGATGAGCTCAACGGTAGCGGGACGCACCGTGGGGCACACGCTCGCCGTGCTCACGTCCTCAAACGTGATGTCCTCGCGCAGGGCCTGCAAAATCAGATCATCGACGACGAGCTTCATGGTAATGGGATTCATGGTCTACTCCTCCACGGCCTGCGTGCCGGCGGCACGGGCCAAATCATCGATTGCAAGGGTATCGGCGCTCAGGGCGCGGTGACGTCCGTCGAGCGCGGGCTCGCCGGCCTGCTCCACGGCCAGCGACTCGCCAGTACGCATGTACCACGCGGCACGGCGGCCCCAGACGAGGGACTCGAGCAGGCTGTTGGAAGCCAGGCGGTTCTTACCGTGTACGCCGTTGCAAGCCGTCTCGCCCGCGGCGTAGAGCTCGGGCATCGAGGTGCGGCCGTCCTTGTCGACCCACACGCCGCCCATAAAGTAGTGCTGCGTGGGCGTGACGGGGATGGGCTCGTCCAAGATGTCGCGGCCGTCCTCCAGGCAGCGTGCGCGGATGTTGGCAAAGTGCCCAGTCACCACGTCGCGCTCGACGGGGGCAAAGCTCAGCCACTCGTGCTCGGTGCCGTCCTGCTTCATTTGCTCGCGGATGGCGGCGGCGACCACGTCGCGCGGCTGCAGCTCGTCGGTAAAGCGCTCGCCGGCGGCGTTGAGCAGGATCGCGCCCTCGCCGCGGCAGCTCTCGCTGATCAGGAACGTGCGGCCCGGCTGCGGTGAGAACAGGCCCGTGGGGTGAATCTGCACGTAGTCCAGATGCTCCATCGTAATGCCGTGCTCCTGCGCGATATAGCAGGCGTCACCGGTAAGCTGCGGATAGTTGGTCGAGTGGTCGTACACGCCACCGATGCCACCCGTCGCCCACAGCGTATGGCGGGCATGAATCTCAAACGGCTCGCCGGCATGCACACCCTCGGCGGCATTTGCGAGCTCGTCGGCAGGACGGGCCGAATCGTCCTCGTTCACGGCGACGGCGACGACGCCGGTGCACACCGTGGCCCCATCGCGCTCGGCAGTCAGGATGTCGGTCATGGCCACGTGCTCAAGAATCTGCACGTTGTCCAGCTTGCGGACGGCCTGAAGCAGCTTGGTCGTGATCTCCTTGCCCGTGATATCGGCATGGAAGGCGATGCGCGGGCGGCTGTGCGCGCCCTCGCGGGTAAAGTCGAGGCTGCCGTCGGCCTTGCGCTCAAAGTCCACGCCCATCGCCAGCAGGTCGTTGATGACCGAGCGGCTCGAGCGGATCATGATGTCGACGCTCTCGCGGCGGTTCTCGTAGTGGCCGGCGTGCATGGTGTCCTCAAAGAAGGCATCGTAGTCCGAGCCCTCGGGCAGCACGCAGATGCCGCCCTGCGCGAGCATGGAATCGCACTCGTCGACGGCGCCCTTGGAGAGCATGATCACGCGCGTGCTCGTCGGCAGATTGAGGGCCGCGTACAGGCCCGCCACGCCGCAGCCGGCAATGACGACGTCGCATTCCATATCGGGGTATTGTTTGGTTTCCACAGGAATCCTCTCCCTTGAATGTGACATAAGGGACCGCCCCTCATGTCACATTGTTTTAGCGCGCTGCGTACTCGAGCATGCGGTCGAGCGTGAGCTTGGCCTGGTCGGCCGCCTCGTCCGACACGCCGATCTGAACCTCGCCCTCGCCCGTCTCCAGGCAGTGCACGAGCTTTTCGAGCGTGATGAGATCCATGTTGACGCAGGTGGGCTGCACCGCGGGGAAGTAGAACTTCTTGCCGGTGCCCTGGCAGCGGCGCTCGAGCTCGTAGAGTACGCCGCGGACCGTCACGATGATGAATTCGCTCGCGTCCGACTCTTCGGCGTACTTGATGATGCCAGCGGTGGAGCCAATGTAGTCGGCCTCGGCCAGGACGTCGGCCTTGCACTCGGGGTGCGCCAGCACGAGCGCGTCGGGGTGGACCTCCGTCGCATCGACAATCTGCTCGACGGTGATGATGTGGTGACGCGGGCAGTAGCCCTTGTTGAGGATGACGTGCTTTTGGGGCACCTGCTCGGCTACGAAACGACCAAGGTTTTGGTCGGGAATGAACAGGATATGCTGCTGCGGCAGCTCGGACACGATCTTGACGGCGTTGGAACTGGTGACGCACACGTCACTCCAGCTCTTGATCTCGACCGTCGAGTTGACGTAGCAGACCACGGCCAGGTCGTCGCCATACTCGGCGCGGGCGGCGTCAACCGTCTCGCGTTTGACCATGTGCGCCATGGGGCAGTCCGCGCCCGGCTCGGGCAGCAACACGGTCTTGGTGGGATTGAGCAGCTTGGCGCTCTCGCCCATAAACTCCACGCCACACAGCACGATGGTCTGCTGCGGCAGGCTCTTGGCAAGCTTTGCCAGGTAGAAGCTGTCGCCGACGTAATCGGCCACTGCCTGGACCTCGGGCGCCACGTAATAGTGCGCCAGGATCACCGCATCACGCTGGGTTTTTAGTTGCTGAATGGCCTCGACGAGCTCTGCCGGCACCAATGCCGCGCGCTCCGTTGCCGTCGTTGCCGATGCCAGGCCGGCCGCAATATCGCGTGCAAGCTCCGATGCATCCATGTTCGCGCTCTGTGCCATCAAGGCCCCTCTCTTTTGGCGAATCTTGGGGCTTTAGTATGACACCTAGGTTTACAGCTGACAAGACAGCTGTAAACCTAGGTGTAAAGTTGTAATAAAGATTCAGTTACATATAGCCGGGAGCATTACGCACGCTTGCGGCAAAACGTCAATCCACCGACAACGCCGATCACGCCAACAAGGAGGCAGACGATACCGGCAACAGATGTTGCATCGCCCGTCGTCGGCAACGCCGCCGTCTTGGACTCGCCCTTCTTGCCCGTCTTTTTCACCGTAACAGTGGTCGTCGTGGTAACCGTGGTTCCGCTCGCGGGCTTCTTGTTGTCTTCTTCGACTTTGCCACCGTCTACCTCAAAAGCAGCCGTGGCCGTGCCTGTATTAGAAACAATAGACAGCTCGTGCTTTCCCGAGCTGAGCGTGGCGAGATACGAAGCCTTAAGCGTCACGATCGTGCTGCCCTCGCGAACCGTATAGTTGGAAGGACTGACCTCTTTGCCGTCAACCAACACCTTCTCGAATGCATCGCATGCAGCATTTGAGCGGAATGTTGCGTCAGTCGCACCGTCGGCCTTCACCGTCTGGTTCTCACCTTCGATAATAGAAGGTGCGAGCGCGGGAATATCCTCATCCTGATCGATATAGTCACAAACCGTGCACTTGTGAACCCTATAGCCAGGCTCCTCCGTCGTAGGCTTATCCTCGATCACCCACGCAAAGGTATGCTCTTCGTCATCATAACGCCTGCCGGGACACTCCCTGTCATAGCACCAATGATAGTGGCCCTTCTCATCGCTATACCAGTTACCAGCGGAATGATGTACGTGCTGCGGCTTCACTTTCAATATGACAGAGATGAAAGCCCCTTTGATCGCCTGGCTGTTGCAGTCATAGCGATAGTCGATTGAGTCCGAGCCCTCATCAAACGTCACAACGGCGCCGTCAATCGTACCGCCAGTTAAAGATCCAGCCACAATGTTGCTCGGATCGAACGAGCTCGACAGCGTCGCAAGGTCAAACGTTCGGTCCTCGCCAAGCTCCACGGTATAGCTTTGGTACCCGAGATCGAATCGATTAAGCTCCGAAAGCTTACTTAGATCCAGGTCAATCAGCCGGTTTCCTTCGCACCACAGCTCTTTCAGCTTGGTGTTGTGGCTTAAATCGAGTTCGGTAAGATTGTTGTTGACGCAGCTCAGAATCGTCAGCTCTTTGTTGTTGCTCAAATCGAGCTTGGTAATGGCGTTTCCCTCGGCAACTCCCGTACCGATAAACGTCATCCCGCAGTCCAGGTAGGTTAGAGCGGTATTTTTACTGACGTCAAGCGACGTCAAGCTGCTGTTGCGGCGCAGCGTCAACCTGGCAAGCGCCGGAGACCCGCTCAAATCAAGTGCGGTCAGCCGAGTCCCCATGACGATAAGCTCTTTGAGTTTAGCGAGGCCGTCCAGGTTAAGATCCCTGAGATAAAAACTGTCTATTGAGACCTTTTCCAAATTGCTATTGCTGCTGAGATCGAGCTCGGCACAGAACACTGCACTGCAGTTGAACTCCTTGAGTGCCGTAAAGTATTTGATGCCGGTCATATCATTGACGTGCTGATCGTAAATCTCGATCTTCGTGACCGCAGCGATCTCATCGTCGCTCAGGCTGTCGTCGCCATCGGTGTCGAAGCCGCTGACGACCGTTCTGAACTGATCATCGGGAAAGTTCGCCGCATCAATTGCGACGCCCGTATCCGCATAGGCAGCAGTTGTGAACAGCCCAAATGCAACCAAGGCCGAGAACAAAATCGGCAGCAAACGTTTTCTCATATTCACTTCTCCCCAACACCCGACACATTGCCTTCGCGCGTATAGCGTTTCAAAATAATATCAAACCCCTCGCTTGCCAATTTTTTAATCGGTAGACGGTAGCAAATAGCCCCCGTACGCCACAAACATCCGGGAGCACTATGGGTATTGTTTTATGCGCGAAAACCACGCTGCGCATCAGCAGAAATCGAAGAGCCTTGCAACGCGATTATAAGAATGCGACTTGTGATTAACGACTGACGCAATTGGCCCCTAGGGCTAGCTTAAAGGCTCAGGCCCGCTACAGCGGAGCGGCCGCCGGGGTCAGCTGCTTGATGTAGGCCCACATGCGCTGCTTGGCGGCCTTGTCGGTCAGCGCCGCCTCAAAGCCGTCGAGCGCGAGTACGCGACGCCCCTGCACGTGGGCGACCAGGCCGGGCTTGAGCATGGCGGTGTCAAAGTCGTCGATTGCCACGAGCATATCGGCATAGGTTTCACGCATGACGTCGGCCGCGCTGTTGTCCAGCAGCAGCACCGCCTCGGGGTCCAAGGTCTCGAGCGCCTCGCGGAACAGGTCGCACGTCAGGGCCTCGCCCACCGCGACCGCCCCGTCGCCCGCGCCGGCAACGCTTGCCAGGACGCAGAAATCCTCGGGTGCATAGCCGATAGCCCCGAGTGCCTTGCGCAGTGCGGCGCCATCCGCGCCGGCGGCAAGCTCGCCACCCGAGCGCTCGGCCTCATCCAAATCGCCTTTGACCAGCACAATCGGCGAGCACGCGTTGCCCGCGATACGCACGCCACGCGCCGCAAGCGATGCGAGCTCCTGCTCGGTGGCCTGGGCGATGGCTTCTTTTTTCTGGCTTTGTGACGTGGGCATGCGCTCTCCAATCGTTTGCGTGCCCACCATTATATAAAAGAGCCGCCCGCGAGTGGTTGCTTTGCGGGCCGCTGGGTATAAGCACGGTCGTACTGAGTTTTACGCGGCCGAGCCGCGTCGCATTATGGAGGTCACCATGGCTGACATTAAGCAGATTACCCCCGAGAACTTCGATTCCATCGTTAACGATAGCCTGCCCGTATTGGTTGATTTTTGGGCCCCGTGGTGTGGCCCGTGCCGTTCGCTCTCGCCCATCGTGGACGAGGTCGCCGACGAACTGGCCGGCAAGCTTGCCGTTGCCAAGTGCAACGTCGATGACAACCAGGACCTGGCCATGAAGTATGGCGTCATGAGCATCCCCACGCTGATCGTCTTTAAGAACGGCGAAGAGGTCGACCGTTCGGTCGGCGCCTTACCCAAGGCAAGGCTTCAGGCGCTGCTGGAGAAGCATCTGTAATACGCTTGTTACTTGCCTGCCGTCCATGAGCGGTTTTACACCGCTCGCCGGAGTGCCGGGTGCAGGGCGCGCGACCACGGATAGTATGGTAGACACAAACAGCCCCCAGTGAACGGGTGCGGGTCAGACGGACTCGCACCCGTTTTCTTATGCGGCGGCGCCCAAGGCGGGCGTAGTAGAATCTGAACCACTGGATTGCCCCGTATAAAAGGAGATTCCCATGCATGACGTCGGAATGAACATGAGCCAGCTCGCCATGAGCGTCAAGCAGGTCGACGACACCATCGAGCTCGCTCACGAGTGGAGCCATCAGCTGCTGCATGCGACCGAAAACTTTGACATGGAGCGCATTGGCGCCAAGCTCGAGGCCGCCATGGCCGCGTTGCACGAGGCCCATGACGCGCTCGAGGGCTACGAGGAGGCCATCGAGGCCGATCACAACTCCGTCGGCTCTGTGAAGTTGGTGTAGCGTGGCCGGACACGAACACGTGCACGACTGCGGGCACGCACATGATCATGGCGCGGGTGTCGAGGCGGGCTGCCGGTGCGGTGGCTCCACCTCCGAGCTGGTCCGCTTTTCGGTCACCGCACCCGACGACCTGCTGCGCCGCTTTGACGAGCAGATCGCGCGCCGCGGCGATGTGGCCAACCGCTCCGAGGCCGTGCGCGACCTGATTCGCGCCTCGATCGCCAAGGAGCAGATGCGCACGCCCGATGAGCACGTTATCGGATCGCTCACTATGATCTACGACCACCATACCGGCGACCTGACGCGTCGCCTGGACGAGGTGCAGCACGACTACACCGACGAGATCGTCTCGACCATGCACGTGCATCTGGACCACCACAACTGTCTGGAGATTCTGGCGCTCAAGGGTCGCGGCGAGCGCGTCTACGAGCTGGCCGACCGCCTGCTGGGCCTGCGCGGCGTTAAGCACGGCGAGTTCACCTGCGCCGCCACCGGGCAAAGCCTAGGACTGTAGCGGGATTTCATGCAGTACGCCTGCCAAAAAGGGACAGGTTTGTTTTGGCAGGTTTAGAAGCTTTACCGACCAAAATAAACCTGTCCCTTTTTGGTCGGTTTTGACGAGGGAGAGCCGCATGCGGCATGTGCATATTCATGTGACGGGCATTGTGCAGGGCGTTGGCATGCGGCCGTTTGTGTATCGCGAGGCCATGGCGCATGGTATTTGCGGCTGGGTGCTCAATGCGGGCGACGGCGTGCATATCGAGGCGCATGCTTCGGGCGCGGCCATCAGCAGCTTTGTCGTCGCGCTGTCCGAGCATGCACCTGCGGCTGCCCGCGTGGAGCGCGTTTACGTTGCGGATTTGGAGTCTGGGACCTGGGATGTCGCCGATGAACAGGGCTTTTGCATCGTGGCGTCGCAGGACCAAACCGCGCATACGACGCTCATCTCCCCCGATATCGCCACCTGTAACGACTGCCTGCGCGAACTGTTCGACCCCGCCGACCGACGCTATCACTACCCCTTTATCAACTGCACCAACTGCGGGCCGCGCTTTACCATCATCCGCTCGCTGCCCTATGACCGAGCGGCCACCTCGATGGATCGCTTTCCCATGTGTCCCACGTGCGCCGCGGAGTATGGCGGCCCGCTCGACCGGCGCTTTCATGCGCAGCCCGACGCCTGCTTTGATTGCGGACCGCATATTACGTGGCGTGAGGCGAACGCGTCGGATGGCACGGGGCTCGAGGGCCCGGGCGCGACGCCGGCTGTCGGCGACACACGCGAGGCCAGCGATGCCATTATTGACCGCTGCGTTGAATTACTTGCGGCCGGCGGCATTGTTGCCATCAAAGGCCTGGGCGGATTCCATCTTGCTTGCGACGCCGCCAACGAGCAAGCAGTGGTCGAGCTGCGCCGTCGCAAGCGCCGGAGCAATAAACCACTTGCTGTTATGGTGCACGACCTTGGCGGCGCCGAGCGTCTGTGCCATATCGATAATGTCGAGCGCGACTTGCTGACCGGTAGCGTGCGGCCCATCGTGTTGCTGCGCCGACGTGCCGCTAGCGGGAGCGACGACGATTTTTCTGACGCTCCCGCACTCGCGCCGTCCGTCGCGCATGACCTGCCCGAACTTGGCGTTATGCTCCCCTATACCCCGCTTCAGCATCTGCTGCTTGCCACAGCGGAAGCCCATGGCATGCACGCGCTTGTCATGACCAGCGGAAACCTGAGCGAAGAGCCCATCGAGACCGACGATGAGCTCGCTTGGGGGCATCTCGTTACCGCCGGTATCGCCGATGCACTGCTCGGCAACGACCGCGCGATCCTCTCGCGCTACGACGACTCCGTAGCACGTGTGATCGACGGCGCCGTTATGCCCGTGCGCCGTGCTCGCGGATATGCGCCTCAGCCGTTGCCGTTGCCGGCACTCGCCGGCGCCGCGCCTTGCGTACTCACCTGCGGGCCGCAGCAAAAGGCCACGATCGCACTCACGCGCGAGGATGAGGACGGCAAGGCAGCCTGTTTTGTGTCGCAGCATATCGGCGATGTCGAAAACGGAGCGACTTTCGATGCGTGGAACGCCGCGCGTACACGCCTGGAAGACCTTTTTGACCTGACGCCTGCCGCGCTGGCCTGCGATTTGCACCCCAGCTATCTATCGAGCCAATGGGCACGCGAGCAGGCGCTGGAACACGATCTGCCGCTTGTCGAAGTTCAACATCATCACGCACACATCGCGAGCGTAATGGCCGAGGCCATCGCTGCGGGCCAGCTTGCGCCTGACGCGCGCGTCCTGGGCATTGCCTTCGACGGCACGGGCGCTGGCACCGACGGGACCATTTGGGGCGGCGAGTTTCTTGTCGTCGTCCTTGCCGATTTTGAGCGCGCCGCGCACCTACGTGCTTGGCCGCTACCCGGCGGCGCTGCATCCGTGCGCGATGCCCGCCGCAACGCCTTTGCCCTGCTCGGCGAGCTCGACCTGCTCGAACACCCAGGCGCCGCAGGGCTTTTGGGCAGCCTCGATGAACAAACGCGTAGCGTGACGGCCACGATGGTCGAGCGAAACATCAACAGCCCGCGCACGAGTAGCATGGGCCGCCTGTTTGACGCCGCAGCCGCGGTCCTGGGCATTTGCGGCGCTGCAACCTACGAGGGCGAGCCCGCCATCGAGCTCGAGGCCGCCGCCTGGCGCGCGCTTGGCAGCAGAACCATCCACCCCTTCGGCAATCAAACATGCGCACTCACGCCTATCGACGGCTCCCCCGTCTTGGATTCCCAACCGCTCATCGAGGCTCTTCTGGATGGAATTGCGGACGGCACACCGGCCGGCAGGCTCGCGCTCGACTTCCATATCGCCATCGCACGCGTATCGGCCCGCATCGCAAGCGAAATCTGCGCCCACGAGGACATCGATACCGTCGCGCTCTCGGGCGGCGTGTTTATGAACCGGCTATTGCTTCGGCTCCTTACCCGCGAGCTCAAAAACGCGGGGCTTGCCGTCTTGGTTCCCCACACCGTGCCCGTCAACGACGGCTGCATCGCCTATGGTCAGGCAGCCGTCGCGTGCGCTCGCCTCGCACAGGCAGCACCGCGCTAGACAGTCCTACCGGCCTACGCGCCGCCGTCTCACAGGCGTAACGCGTTTGCCCGCGACCCCCTTCGAGCGCTACCATCAAGCGATAGATTATTGTGCGCCCATCCAGCGCAAAGCGTATAAAAGGGGAACATTATGTGCCTTGCCGTTCCCGGTAAAGTGATCAAACGCGACGACGACCTAAAGGCGACCGTCGACATGATGGGCATCGAGCGTCCGGTATCGTTGAGGCTCGTGCCGACGGCGCAGGTGGGAGACTATGTTCTCGTGCATGCCGGCTTTGGCATCCAGATTGTTGACGAGCAGGAAGCTCAAGAGACACTCGACCTGGTCAACACCATGACCGAGCTGGTCGAGGAGGACCAGCTGGTCACTGATCCGGCCGAGGCATACTAGTGGCGGCGGCACAGCCGGTTCACTCCGGTATCGACTTTTCGGCATTTCGCGACCCCAAGCTGGCCCGGGAGCTCATCGAGCGCATTCACGAGCTTGTCGGCGATCGCACCATCAACCTTATGGAAGTCTGCGGCACGCATACCGTGAGCATCGGCCGTTATGGCTTTCGCTCCATTATGCCGGCGGGGCTCAAGCTGCTGAGCGGCCCGGGCTGTCCGGTCTGCGTCACCGCGAACCGCGACATCGACCACGCAATCGCACTCGCCAAGATGGACGATGCCATCATCACCACGTTTGGCGACATGATGCGCGTTCCCGGGTCGTCCACCTCGCTTGCCGCGCAAAAGGCAGCCGGACGCGACATCCGCATCGTCTACTCCCCGCTCGACGCGCTCGATATTGCCGAGCACAACCCTGACCGCCCGGTCATCTTTATGGGCGTTGGCTTTGAGACCACGACGCCCACCATCGCTGCCGCCATCCTGGAGGCCGATGCGCGCGGACTCCAGAACTTCTCGGTCTATTGTGCCCACAAGACCACGCCGCCGGCGCTGCGCGCGATTGCCAACGACCCTGAGACGACCATCGACGGCTTTATCCTGCCGGGTCACGTCGCCACCATCACGGGCGTGGCGCCCTTTGGCTTTTTGGTCGACGAGTTTAAGACGCCGGGCGTGGTTACCGGGTTTGAGCCGGTCGATATCCTGCAGGGCATTTGCATGCTGGTCCAGATGGTTGTTGAGGGCCGGCCAGCAATCGATAACGCCTACCGCCGCGGCGTCAATGAGGACGGCAACCCCGTGGCGCGCCAGCTGGTCGAGCAGGTGTTTGAGCCGTGCGACACCACGTGGCGCGGACTGGGACCGATTCCCGCCTCGGGCCTTTCCATCCGGCCCGAGTTCGCGCGTTTTGATGCCGGCACCTGCTATGACGTGCCGGTCGAACCGACGGTCGAGCCGCGCGGATGTCGCTGCGGCGACGTGCTGCGCGGAGCCATTACGCCCAGCGACTGCCCGCTCTTTGGGCACGCGTGCACGCCCGAGCATCCCGTCGGCCCGTGCATGGTGAGCTCGGAGGGCAGCTGCGCGGCGTACTACCGTTATCACGGCTAGCCCGAACATCCCCGATTGGAGTTTTCGATATGTCCCATAGCGTCACCGATAGCACTGTCCTGCTGGGCCACGGCTCCGGCGGGCAGATGATGAAACGCATTATCGACGAGGTCTTTCTGGACGCCTTTGGGTCGCCCGAGCTGCTTGCGGGCAACGATGCCGGCGTTGCCGCCCTGCCTGCTAGCGGGCGCATCGCCATGTCGACCGATAGCTTTGTGGTAACACCGCAGTTCTTTCCCGGCGGCAACATCGGCAGGCTCGCCGTGTGCGGAACCGTCAACGACGTCGCGACCTCGGGTGCCAACGTGCGCTACCTATCATGCGGCTTCATCCTCGAAGAAGGCTATCCCATGGACAAGCTGCGCCAGATTGTGCAGACCATGGCCGAGACGGCGCGCGAGGCAGGCGTGGCGATCATCACCGGCGACACCAAAGTGGTCGAGCGCGGCGGGGCCGACGGCGTCTACATCAATACCGCAGGCGTGGGCGAGGTACCCGCGGGCGTGGTGCTCAGCGGTGCAAACTGCCAGCCCGGCGACGTCATCCTGGTCTCGGGCACGCTGGGCGACCACGGTATCGCCATCATGAGCCAGCGCGAGGGCCTGGCGTTTTCAAGCAACATCGAGAGCGACGCCGCGCCGCTCAACCGCCTGATTGCCGACGTGCTGGCCGCCGCCCCTAACACGCGATGCTTCCGCGACCCCACGCGTGGCGGTCTGGCATCCACACTCAACGAGTTTGCGCAAGCCAGCGGCGTTGCCATGGAAATTGACGAGGACGCCGTACCCGTGCGCCCCGACGTGCAGGCCGCCTGCGAGATGCTCGGCTACGACGTGCTGCAGGTGGCAAACGAGGGCAAGATGGTCGCCGTGGTGCCCGCCGAACAGGCTGACGCGGCGCTGGCGGCCATGCGCGCCGCCCGCTACGGCGAGAATGCCGCCATCATCGGGCGCGTGTTACCGATTGCCGAAGACGCTCGCCCCGCCGTGCGCGTACGCACCGGCTGGGGCTCGACCCGTATCCTCGATATGCTCGTGGGAGAGCAGCTGCCGAGGATTTGCTAGCGGCAAAGGCCTGCAGCCGCCGCAGCGCAGCTTAAGGTTGTTACAGATATTCAGATTCCAGGCACGCCCGACGCGCAAGGCCAGTATCATGGGGTGCGCCTTACAACTCAAACGGCAGGAGCACCCATGGCAGCAGCGTTTTCCCATGTGATTTTTGATTTGGACGGCACCATCCTCAACACGCTCGAGGACCTGGCGGCCGCCGGCAACCATACCTGCGAGATGCACGGCTGGCCTACGTTTGCCGTGGACGAGTACCGCTACAAGGTGGGAAACGGCATGCTCAAGCTGGTCGAGCGCTTTATGCCCGCCGAGTACGCGGGCGACGGTCGCATGTTTGAGCAGACGCTCGCCGAGTTTAGGGCTTATTACGGCGAGCACAAGGAGGACCACACCGCCCCCTACGCCGGCACGATCGAGATGCTCGACCGCCTACGCGCCGCGGGCGTTCAGCTGGCCGTGCTCACCAACAAGGATCATGTCTCGGCCGTCCCGCTTATCGAGAAGTACTTTGGGGCCGACCGCTTTGAGCTGGTCCAGGGCCGCGTGGACGCATTTCCGCCCAAGCCCGAAGCGCCCGTCACGCTGCATGTGATGGAGGAGCTGGGAGCCGATCAGGCGACCACGCTCTACGTGGGCGATTCCAATGTCGATGTTTTAACCGGCCACAACGCCGGCCTTAAGAGCGCCGGCGTCACCTGGGGCTTCCGCGGTCGCGCCGAGCTGGAAGCCGCCGGTGCCGACTACGTGGTGGACACTCAGGACGAACTTGCCGCGCTGATTCTGGGCGAGTAACGGAGCCAACGCGATACGCGGTCGCGGCGATTTTGCCGCGCGGAAAGCGCATCCCGTTTTGACGCCTCAAACTGGGATGTGCTTTCCGGTTGAGCCCCGCCAGGGAACCGGCATCCCGTTTCGAGGCAGAATTCCGGGTCGCACTAGTCGTTGGGGACGTTCTTAAATGACTAGTCAAACAAGAACGTCCCCAACGACTAGTCATTTAAGAACGTCCATTACAGTCGAGATTGTCAGCCCGGGCCCGTCTCGGGCTACGATTGAGGCGCGCC
>CAKUGF010000016.1 GCA_934654585.1 uncultured Collinsella sp.
GGCCTGTGCATGGGTGGGCTGTTTGTGGCGAGCGTGCTGTGGTTTGAGGCCGCGGCGTCGATGCTCGAATACGACAAAGTGCTGGCGCTGCTGGGCAACGCCGCGCCGGTGATCGCGCTCATGATCTCGATGTGCATGCGTCTGATCCCCCAGTTTTTGCGCTGCGGTCGCACCGTGCTGGCGGTGCAGGACGCAATTGATGTGCCGGGACGCGCGCCCGCCGATCCCGTGCGCTCGCGCCTGCGGGCGTCGAGCGTGCTGATGGGTTGGGGCATGGAAGATTCGCTTGAGCGTGCGGACGCCATGCGCTCGCGCGGATGGGGTGCCACGTCTCGTCGCACGACGTACGCTCGGTATCGGTTGAAGCGCAGCGATGTTACTGCGCTGGTGGGGCTTGCGTTGTTTGGTGCCGCCGCGGTTGCGGTGGCGTGGACCGCGACGACACAGTATTCGTTTTACCCGCAGCTCTCGGTGCCGGCGCCCTGGCCGGGCTATGTTGTATACGCTGTCTGGATGGCGCTGCCTTGCGTGTTGCGCGCGATTGACGAGAAGAGGTTTGGCTGATGGCTCGGTTGGATAGGGGCTCGGTGCCGGGTGCGGCGTGCAGCTTGGATGTGCCGGCGATTGAAACGCGGGGCCTTCGCTTTGCCTACCCCGGGGCTGGGGCGCCGGTGCTCGAGGGGCTTGATTGGCACGTTCCCCAAGGAGCGTTTGCGCTGCTGGTTGGTGGTACCGGATCGGGTAAGTCGACGCTGCTCTCGCTGCTCAAGCCCGAGATCGCCCCGGCGGGCGAGCGCGCTGGCGAGCTGCGTGTGCTGGGCGAGGACGTTGCCGACATGGACGTGCGCGCGTCTGCGGAGCGCGTGGGCTACGTGTTTCAGGACCCCGAGAACCAGATTGTGTGCGAGACCGTGTGGCACGAGATGGCGTTTGGCCTGGAAAATCTGGGTGTGTCGCGCGACGAGATGCGCCGCCGTGTTGCCGAGACTAGCTATTTCTTTGGGTTGGAGGATTGGCTTCACCGCGATACCGACACGCTTTCGGGTGGTCGCAAACAGCTACTGTCGCTGGCGGCCGTTCTGGCGCTGCGCCCGCGCGTGCTGCTGCTCGATGAGCCCACGTCTCAGCTCGATCCCGTTGCCGAGAAGAATTTTCTGCACGCGCTGTTTCGCGTGAACCGCGAGTTGGGTTGTACGGTGGTCGTGGCAACGCACCAGCCGCGTCCGATGCTCGAATATGCGACGTGCGCGTATCGGATCGAGGGCGGTCGCGTGCTCGAGGTGGCAGATATGGCTTCTTTGGGACGCCGAGAATCGCTGTTTTCCGATGGCATGTTGGGGTGGGGCGCCACCCGATGTGCAAAAAACGGAGTATTCTGCAGGCGCGAGGGCAATTTGGGCTCTCTGGAGCCGTCTGAGGACGTATCGGGTGCGAAAAATACCCAGAAAATGGACAAATCGTCCGAATTTGTGGCGCAAACGTCGCTAGAGAACGGTTCGGAAGCTTCCTCGCGCGCGGATGGAAGCAGAATACTCCAAAAAATGCACGGCGGGTCGGCTACCACCCTGTCGGAAGGCTGGTTTCGCTACGACCGCGCGTCCGGTTGGGTGCTGCGCGGACTCGACGTGACGTTTTCGGCCGGCGCGGTACACGCGATTGTGGGCGGAAACGGTTGCGGCAAGTCGACGATGCTCTCGGTGTTGGCCAAGACGGCTAAGCTGCAGCGCGGCCGCATGGTGCGTGGGGCGGCTTCGGCGGCGCTACTGCCGCAAAACCCCAAGGCGTTGCTGGTTGCCGAGACGGTGCGCGACGAGCTGACGGAATGGGCTTCGACCTGCGGATACGACGAGGCCGCAGCACGGGGGCGCGCAGCGAGCCTAGGCCTGGCGGGCTTGGAGACACGTCATCCGTATGACCTTTCGGGCGGTCAACGCCAGCTGCTTGCGTTGACAAAACTGCTGTTGATCGGTCCCGAGCTGCTGCTGCTCGATGAGCCCACCAAGGGCCTGGACCTGGCCAGCCGCCGCATTATCGCTCACGCCCTGCGTGGCCACGCGCAGGCGGGCGGCACCGTCGTCATGGCCACGCACGACCTAGACTTCGCGGAGCAAGTATCCGACGACATCGCCATGATGTTCGACGGCGAGATCGCGTGCATGGAGCCCCCGGCCGACTTCTTTGCCGACAACGTGTTCTATAGGGCGTAGGCGGCCTCGCGGCGGCAGGCGCGGACTTGCCGTTTGGGCACTGGGCGCCGCCGAGGGGCGCCATGGGCCCAATACGACTATCGACAATGGATAGACGGAGGGTAAACCCTAGGGGTATAAGAGCGCTAAAGCGTATCCTATGCGAGCCGTGAGCGGTCGTTCTCCTCGCGCGAACGGGACGTGGTGTTATGGCACCGAAGAATGAAATAGAGCTTTTTACCTGCCAAAATAATCTGCTTGTACAACTAAGGTTGAGTGAAATTGACCGTTTGGCGCATGGAATAAACCTCCTTTCCGACCGTAATCTTCCCTGTGAAATCCGTTTTGAACTAAGAAGCGGGTCACAGGAAAGGAGTTTGCGATGCAAGCGGATACCGTGCTTAAGGGGAAGGTGTTCACGTCTAATCGCGCAGAGTTTACCGCTCAGGCGGTAGCGATTAAGGACGGCATTTTCGTCTATGTGGGCGACGAGGCGGGGGTGAACGAGTACGTCGGTCCTGACACTAAGGTGATCGAGGCGGGCGACGGTATGTTCATGCCGGGCTTCTGCGATGCTCATATGCATTTCTCGTCTGGTGCTGGCCAGTTTGCCTACGAGATTGACATTTTGGGTCTCGAGACCGTGGACGAGTACGTGGATACCATCCGCAAATATGTGGAAGAGCATCCCGGCCGCGAGTTCTATAAGGGCATGGGTTGGGACAACGCCGTGTTCGAGAACGAGGGCAAGATTCAGGCCAAGGAGCTGCTGGATGCAGTGTGTCCGGACGTGCCGATGCTTATCGGTTCCTACGATGGCCACTCCTATTGGGTCAACAGCAAGTGCCTCGAGAAGGCCGGCATCGGTCGCGGCTTTGTGAGCCAGGAGGCTGGAACCATCGTTTTGGATCCCGAGACGCAGGAGCCTACGGGTCTTGTGCGCGATTGGGCCATGAACGATGTTTTCAAGGCGATTCGTTCCTATACGGTCGAAGAGTTCAAGAGCGCCATTCTTACGTTGCAGGAGGACTTGCTTGCGGTCGGTATTACCAATATTTACGAGCCGATTCTTCGCGATGAGGTCAATGCTCAAATTGCTCTCGAGGAGCTCGACATCGAGGGTAAGCTCAAGCTCAAGGTAACCTCCGGCTTCTATTGCAAGCCCGAGCACGAGGGCCTCGACAAGATCGATCGCTGCGCCAAGGTTCGCGATTCCTATCATGGCGAACACTATCAGTGCAACAACATCAAGTTCGTGCTCGATGGCGTTATCGAGTCCGGTACGGCCTATCTGCTGGATGAGTACACCGACAAGCCCGGTTTCCGCGGCGTTTCCAACTGCGAGCCCGGCGATTACAACGCTATGGTTCGCTATGCCAAGGAAAAGGGCTTCCAGGTGCATGTGCACGCTATCGGCGACGCGGCCATCTCCATGGCGCTCGACGGTTTTGAATATGCCCAGGCAACCGATCCGAAAGATGACTGGCGCCCGACCATTACGCACCTGCAGGTCATGCGCGACGAGGACATCGATCGTTTTGCCGCGCTCAAGGGTATCGCTTGCGCCAATCCCACATGGCACTTCAAGGACCCCGTGTGCTATGAGTCCCTGGAGCACGCTCAGCTCGGCGACCGTGCTGAGTCCGAGTACCCGCTCAAGAAGTTCTGGGACCGCGGCATGATCGTCACTTCGGCGACCGACTTCCCCGTGTCAAACCCCGATCCCATGGAGGGCTTGGAGGTCGGCGTGACCCGCTGCGCGCCCGGCGACGCTTCGGAAGAGACCGTGCTCGACCCGAACCAGCGCGTGTCGGTTGAGGACATGATCTGTGCCGGCACCATCAACGGAGCGTATCAGAACTTCCTTGAGAAGCGCATCGGCTCCATCGAGGTGGGCAAGGAGGCCGACTTCGTGCTCATGGACCGCGATATCACGGCCATCGATCCCCATACCATCCATGAGGCCAAGTGCCTTATGACTGTCATTGACGGTAAGACCATGTACGAGAAGGAAGGCGAGTAGGATGGAAGAGACCAACCCCAACAAGCTCGCGCGTAACTACACGCTCATCGGACTGTTCCTCTTTGCTGCCCCCTCGATCCTGCTGCAGCTTTGGACCGGTATCTATCAGATTTTCGACACCGCTATCGCCACCAACTTCAACAGTACGGCGACGCTTTCGGCCATTAATATCGTCTATCCCGCTCAGGCGGTGGTAGAGGCCATCGCCTTCCTGTTCTCTGGCGGTTCCGCGGCCCTCCTGGGCAAGCTTTTGGGCGAGAAGAAGACCCGTGAGGCGAACCAGACGTTTACCTGCGTTTTGCTCATCTCGACTATCATCGCTACCGTTTGGGGCTTTGCTATCAGCTTTGCTGGCGACCAGGTGTGGTACTTCATGGGCGCTGACGCAGGCCTCGCTCCCGTCTGCACCACCTATTGGAACGTGCACCGCTTCTTCATGCCGCTCTACACCATCCAGCTCGGTTTCCAGATGTGGCTGCTCACTGCCGGTAAGCCCACGCATTGCATGGTGATCACCATCCTTGGTGGTCTGGTCACGCTGGGCATGGACGTTGTCTACCAGGGTACGCTTGGTCTGGGCACCACGGGTGCGGCTCTTGGTTTTGGTACCGGCTCTGCCTTTGCCGCCATCGCTTCTGCAGTCGTCATCTTCTCCAAGAGCAGCGTCCTGCATTATGACTCGCCGGCCTGTCCTGCGAAGAATATCGCCGAGAGCTGCAAGATCGGTCTCGCAGACTTTATCTACAGTGCCGCCACCGGCTTCATGACCGCTATCTACAACATCCAGGCCATGAAGTACTTTGGAGCTGACGGCGTCGCCGTTGCCGCAATCTTCCTGTATGTGCAGTTCCTCTTCGTTGGCCCGTTCATTGGCTTTGGTAAGGGCGCTACGCCGATCATTAGCTATCAGATCGGCGAAAACGATCCCAAGAAGATTCACGGCACGTACCAGAAGTACCGTCGTCTGAGCGCTATCCTCATCGTCGTTATTGCTGTCCTGGGTATCGTTATGATGAAGCCGATCCTGTTGGTCTATGGTCAGGTCCCCGGCGACCCCGTATATACCCTCGCCTCCCAGAAGTGGATTCTCTTCGCCTCTTGCGCTGGCCTCGTCGGCATTAATATCTGCATTCAGAACATGCTCACGGCCTTCAACGACACGATGATGCCTCTCATCATCTCCACCCTGCGTTCGCTCGTTCTTCCCATCGCTTTGCTGCTGGCACTCCCTATGGTTATGGGCGGCGACGGCGTATGGCTGGCTCTGACGGTGGCCGAGGCCTTTACCGCTGTGGTTTCGTTCTTCTTCCTTAAGAAGGGTGCTACGAAGTACGGCTACAACACCGATGAGGGCGTCGAGCTTCCCGAAGAGGTTCTCGAGGCTGCTCGCGCTGCGGCTGCCGAAGAGATGTAAATCAAACAATCGGATTCTGCAATAAATTGCGGGCGGTAGGGTTACTCGTGCCTTGCCGCCCGTCTCTTGCGGGTTGCGACCGGTTCGAATATCCGCGGGGTACCGTTGCGCTATCATGAGTCCCATTGCGACAAAAGGGGAGGACAAGCTCGTGGGGTTTTATATCTATCTTTACAACGTGTTCTTCCTTTGCCTCTTTGTCTGTGCCGCCTTTTTCTGCGGTGTGACCAGGGGCGTGACGGAGAGCAAGCGCTTTGCGTACCTCTCTATGCTCATGGCCCTGCTGGCCCTCGAAGGAGTGGCCGATATGGGATCGCCCCTTGTGTCGGGGACGTTCTCTTCGGGAGGCAGCTTTGGCCCCCATGGTGCTTTGACCCTTTTTGGAATAGCGAAGACGCTCTCTCAGATGGGCGAGGAGATCCTCTGCTATTTGCTGGCATGTGATGTGACCAAGCGTGCCGCACGATCGGCTTTGTTCCTTCTCTTCCCGGTGCTCGCTTTGGCTCGTTGCTTGGCGGGGACAGTTTATCTGGGCATCGTATCCGACATGGTATTTCTCTTTATCGATCCCTTGGTCATGATTTCTCTTTGTGCCTGGAGCCTGATGGGCTTGGCGCATTCCGCCCCCGTGGAGGATGCTGATTCTCGCGCGCTGCATCTTTTGCGTTCGCTGCTTCTTTTGTGCCTTTGCGCCTACGCAGCCTCGATTGGCGAGGACCTTATCTACGCAGCTATGTATATGCACTCCGGTTCGGTTCCGTTTTATGTGGGCAAGATCAACATCATGGAGGACGCTCTGTGGGCCGGTCTTGCAGTTTCCTGCATTATCTACGCACGCCACTATCAAGATGAGTTCCACGTGCGGCGAACCGAGCAGCTTGTGCGCGATCGTCTGGATTTGTATCGCTTGGAGACGGAGCAGCGCGCGGCGAAGCAGGGCGCCAGCAATATTGCCGATTTCTGTGCGCTCTACGAGCTCACGCCGCGCGAGCAAGAAGTATTGTCTCGAGTTCTGACGGGACAGGGGAACCAGCAGATAGCAAACGATTTAGTTATCTCGTTGGGAACGGTCAAGGCTCACGTCCATAGCATCTATCGAAAACTGTCTGTTTCGCGTCGTAGCGAACTCATGGGCATGTTCTACGAGCGCTCGCGTGGTGCTGCCGCTCCTGCGGAAAAGTAATTAAAACTGGCTTTCCAGTAGAGGCGCGGTTTCTTCACGTACCGTATCACTACGAAAACTAAAGGAATATATGAATATGAATACTCGAGAAACGAGGGTCGCTGGCATAATCAATGCCCTGGTGAACCCGCTTCTGATGTGCTCCTTTTTGCCTATTATCGAAGGCAAAGCGGCACTCGATATGTCGAGTCCTACCGGTTTTTGGGGACAGCTTGCGCTCGCTGTCGTCATCGCAGAGGCGGTGAGCTCACTACCGCAGTTTGGAAGGGTCGTTGGGGACTGGGTTGATTTCTTCGGATTCAAACCGGGTGGCCCTGCGTCAAAGATCGCGGGCACGGTGTTCGCCGCCACGCTGCTCTTTTTGATTATCGGTTTGGCTGAGATAGCGTTCCAGACCGGCTTTGGCCTTGTGGGCGAAACAACCTATTTCTCCCGTTGGGCAAAGCTCGCTACCGGCGGCTGGGCCTTTGTCGTGGTTGGCGGCTTGCTATTCGATCCGGTTGCAGCAAAGGTCGCCCATGTTCTCGTGGGCGAAAAGGCCCCGCAGACCGAGGAAATGCTCGAGGTGGAATAGTCTGAAGGACAGGCTCGTCTAACGAATCATTCGCGATAGTTTGCCTCTCCTTTTGCGCGCATGCGATTGGCTTCAGTCGCATGCGCGTTGTTTTGTTTAACGAGTGGTATGTATCGTCGGTGAGTCTGTGCTGCGCGTGTGCCACAATGGGGCGCGAACGATAGAGAAAGATTGCAAGGGGAGCTCGCGTGCTTGCTCGTATATGGCGCTACATAGAGGGGCCAGTGCTTTTGCTCGTGTCGCCATGCATGGGCATCATGCTGTATCTGGGCATTGCCCAGGCTGCTTTGTTGATGCTCGCTATGGTGACGCTCGTGCTTGCGCTGTTCTTTGCGGGTTACGAGGCGTCGCGTCCGGGCCTGCGTCAGATTATGCCCACGCTGGTGTTGGCGGCGTTGGCGGCGGCGGGGCGCATCCTGTTTGGGCCCATTCCCGACTTTAAGCCGGTGAGTGCCATCGCCATTATTGCGGGGGCAACGCTTGGCCGTCGTAATGGCTTTATGGTCGGTGCATTGGCGGCGCTGACCAGCAATTTCTTTTTTGGACAGGGTATGTGGACGCCGTGGCAGATGTATGCCTGGGGGCTGGTGGGCTACGTCGGCGGCGTGCTGGCGCATGTGGGCGCGTTCGATCGCGCCGACGGCACCGTGCGCGTGCCGGCGCTGTTGGCGTATGGCTTTGCCTCGGGCTTGCTCTATGGCGTCGTGATCAATGCGTATGACATTATCGGTTTTGTCCAGCCGCTCACGTGGGCGGGTGCCGTGGCGCGGCTTGCCACGGCGGTGCCGTTCGACATCACGCATGGACTGGCGACCTGCGTGTTTTTGGCCGCCCTGTACAAACCCTGGTGCCGTCGCATCAATCGCGTCGTCGTGAAATACGGGCTGTAGGGACGGTTGCGCCGGGCCGAGAATCAATACTGCTTCGGTGTCATTTCAAAACTATGCCGGTTTACGGGGCTGGATTGGCGCGGGTCGACCATACCGACATTTTTCGAAAATAGACGAGCCGCCTACCTGCGGTTTTATTTTGCTCGAATTGCGCGTGGTTGGGAATCCACGATTCAGCCCCGTAAACCGGCATGGTTTTGGATGGACCGGCCTATATGGGTGCCATCACGGGCCGCGGGCGATCAAAATGATCCGTTTTCCTCCGTCCCCGAGGGATCATATGGGGACGCCTACTACGAAATTGGCCTATCTACTACGTTTAGCCCGATACCCCTGACCATAACCGCGTTTTATGAAAAACCGCAGGCTTCCTACCTGCGGTTTTCTCTTTGCTTAGTACGTTGTGGTTGAGGGTGGTGGCTTAAACGTAGTAGATGGACGCGTTTCGTGGCGGGCGGATCATGCGGTTGCCCCCACGAGGCCCAAAATGGCCCGTTTCCTCCGTCCCCGAGGGATTGGCTGGGGGCTAGAGCTCCAGGGTGAGGGTGACGGGGCAGTGGTCGCTGCCGAAGATGTCGCCGCGGATGCCAGTGTCGCGTACGTTGCCGGCGATTGCGTCACTTACCAGGAAGTAGTCGATGCGCCAGCCGGCGTTGTTCTTGCGGGCATTAAAACGGTAGCTCCACCAGCTGTAGACGCCCTCGACGTCCGGGTTTGCCGCGCGCCAGGTGTCGGTAAAGCCGGCATTGAGTAGCTCGGTAAACTTACCGCGCTCCTCGTCCGAAAAGCCTGCGTTGCCGCGGTTGGACTTGGGGTTCTTAAGGTCGATCTCCTCGTGTGCCACGTTAAAGTCGCCGCAGGTTACGATGGGCTTTCCGGTTTCGCGCTCGAGCGCGCTCAGAAAGCCGCGGTAAGCGTCATCCCAGGCCATGCGCACGTCGATGCGGGCGAGCTCGTTTTGGGCGTTAGGCGTATAGACGTCGACAAACCAGAACTTGTCGAACTCGAGCGCGCAGACGCGGCCCTCGGTCGCGGCTTGGGCAACAAGCTCGGCAGCCTCGCCTTCGCTGGCGTAGGGCAGCAGCGCGTCGGCGCGCAGCACACGCAACGGCTCCTGGCGGCTAAAGACCGCGGTACCCGAGTAGCCTTTGCGCTCGGCGTAGCTCCAGGTTTGGTGGTAGCCGGGCAAATCGATGTCGACCTGGCCTTCCTGCAGCTTGGTCTCTTGCAATGCGAGGATATCGACATCGAGTTCCTGCGCAATCTGGGTGAAGCTCGGGTCCTTTTTGAGCACGGCGCGCAGGCCGTTAACGTTCCACGAGGCAAAGGTATAAGTCTGAGGCATGGCGTCCTTTCGACGGGGTTGGCAGGCTTAAGATTAACGCAATAAGGGCGAAGCGGGCCTCGCGGGCGACGGTACAAGTGCCGCCGCCCCGACCAACACGGACGGAGGACAAACATGACGCAGGCGATAGCAGATCCCAAGCAGGCCTCCGCCGCGCTGGCGGTGCTGTTCGACACCCATGACCACGTGGTGTTCTTTGGCGGCGCGGGCGTTTCCACGGCAAGCGGCATCCCCGACTTTCGCAGCGTGGACGGCCTGTATCACCAACAGTTTGCCTATCCGCCCGAGACCATGCTCTCGCACGGCTTCTACGAGGCACACCCGGCGGAGTTCTTCGACTTCTACCGTACTAAGATGATTGCGCTTGACGCCAAACCAAACCGCTGCCATACCAAGCTGGCGGAGCTGGAACGCGCCGGCAAACTCGATGCCGTGGTGACGCAGAACATCGACGGCCTGCACCAGGCGGCCGGCTCGGAGCGCGTGTTTGAGCTGCACGGCTCGGTCCACCGCAATATCTGCCAGACGTGCGGCGCGGTCTACAACGCCGAATGGATTTGCGCTCGCGAGCACGAAGACGCCGCGGGCGTGCCCGTGTGCCCCGCATGTGGCGGCCGCATCAAACCCGATGTGGTGCTCTACGAGGAGCCGCTCGACGAGCGCGTGCTCACCGGCGCGGTTGCCGCCATCGCTGCGGCCGATGCCCTTATTGTGGGCGGGACCTCGCTCGTGGTGTATCCGGCGGCGGGCCTCACGCACTACTTTACCGGCGATACGCTGGCCATTTGCAATCTGGCGCCTACCGATCAAGACGCAAATGCCGACCTGCTGATTTCTTGCGACATCGCGGCCGCGTTTGCGTTCTAGCCCGCGCGCGCGGATACAATAGAAAGACTGATTGCAAAGCGACCCCGCCGCCAGCGCCCGAGCGCGGCGGCGCGGGCATTTTAGGAGGATGTTCATGGCGAACGACAGCAAGACATGGCGGTGCGGAAAGTACGAGCTCAGCTTTGACCGTCCGCGCATCATGGGCGTCCTCAACGTGACGCCCGATTCGTTTAGCGACGGCGGTGAGCACTTCGACCCGGACGCCGCTATCGAGTACGGTTTGGCGATGCTCGACGCCGGTGCCGACATCATCGACGTGGGCGGCGAGTCCACGCGCCCCGGCTTTACCCCGGTCAACCCCGACGAGGAGGCGCGCCGCGTGCTGCCCGTCGTGCGCGCGCTCGCCAAAGAGGGCGCCATCGTCTCGATCGACACGCGTCATGTGGCGGTTGCCAAGGCGGCCGTGCGCTGCGGCGCCTCGATCGTCAATGACGTGACGGGCTTCACCGACCCCAAGATGGTCGAGTTTGTTAAGGCGAGCACTTGCGGCGTCATCGTGATGCACGCCGGTGAGGTCGCCGCGCCCGCACGTACGCATGCGACGGTGCAGCTCGATACCTCTGCCGCGGCGTTTGTTGCCGAGAAGGCGCGCGAAGCGGCTGCCGAGGCCGCGCGCGAGGCCGAGAAGCCGGCTCGCCGCCGTCGCGGCAAGCTGCTGGGCGATCCCAAGGCTGAGGCCAAGCTTCCGGACGGCGTGGTGCAGCCCTCGCTGCCGTTTGGCGACCCGGAGCCCGCGCCCGAGCCTGCGGGTGAGCAGGAAGCGCCGGCCGTCGAGCATGCCGCCTCTGCCGCCGATGCCGCTGCGCCCGAGGCCACGCCTGCACCCGTCGAAGCCGTACCGGAGCCCAGCGACCACCTGGCCGCCATGATGCGCCGCAGCGCCCGCCGCGAGGAAGCCTACGTGCCCACCTCGCAGCTCCGCCGCTTTACCCTGCCCGATTCGGCGCCCATCATGCGCCGCGTCATGGGTTTTCTTTCCGACCAGGCCCGCACGCTCATTCATGCCGGCGTGTCGCGCGACCGCATTTGCATCGATCCCGGCCCGGGTTTTGGCAAGACGGCCAACGAGGACATCGTCATCCAGCGCGAGACCGCCAAGATGGCGTCGCTGGGCTATCCGCTCATGTGCGCCGTGTCGCGCAAGCGCTTTGTGGGCGCCGTCTCGGGCGTGACCGAGGCTGCCGAGCGCGACGCCGCCACGTTTGGCGTGTGCCTGGGCGCCATCCAAGCCGGTGCCAACATCGTGCGCGTGCACGACGTCGCGGGCTTTGCGCAGTTCCTGAACGGTTACTGGGCGGTCGCCAAGCCGCAGCCGCGCCGCGCGTTTGTGGCCGTGGGCTCCAACCTGGGGCATCGCTGCGACAACATCCGCGCCGCGCGCGACATGATTGCCGAGATTCCGCTCACCTGCGTGTCCAACTGCTCGCGCATCTACGAGAGCGAGCCGGCCTACGAGACGCGCCAGGACGCGTTTGCCAACGCCGTCATCGAGATCAAGACCGAGTTGGCGCCGCTGGTGCTGCTCGACGAGCTCATGAAGATCGAGGCCGAGCTGGGCCGCGACCGTTCCAAAAAGGCCAAGGCCAACGGCCCGCGCACCATCGACCTGGACCTGCTGTGGATGGACGGCGAGACCCACGGCGGCAAAAAGCTGCGCCTGCCGCATCCGCTGATCGGCGAGCGCGACTTTGTGCTGGTGCCGCTCGAGGATCTGATGCACGACCCGGCGCGGTTCTTCCGTTACAACGGCGTCGAGGTCAAGGAACCCGAGGATCGCGTGGGCCATATCGTGGGCGAATTGGGGCGTATGTAGATGATCGAGATGAATGCTGTTGCCGTCGGCGCCGAGCTCGATGCGGCTCGCGACGCGGGTCGCGAGGGCGTGGCCGCGGGCTGGTGCGCGTGGAGCGTGGGCGATGCATCGCTGACGTTTTCGCTGGTCGTGCGCCCCGATGTGAACATGCATGCGTTCCACGGCCTGCCGTTTGTGGCCGCGATGGGCATGATGGACGCGCTCGTGGGCACGGCCGCAACGCCGGGGCTGGGCCTTGCCGGCAAGGTGGGCATTCAGTGGCCGAGCGACATCGTGTGCGGCGCGCCTGCGTTTGAGACGTCGCTCGCACGTGTTGCCGTCAACGGCGGTGCCGGTGCCGCGGGCATGTTTGCCGCGGTGACGGTGGATATTGAGCGCACGGCGCTAGGCGAGCTCGGTGTGGATATGGCCGACGAAGCGCTGGTCGAGGCGTTGGCCGTGGCGGTGCTCACCCGCGTTGACGCCTGGGCGGTTGTCGCCAACACGCCGCAGGGCGCTGCCGGCCCGCTGGCTCCGGTGCTGGGCGAGTACTTCGATATGGTGCCGCTGCTGGGCCGTCAGGTCGCGGCGGTGTCGCCCAACGGCCTGCCGCTCGCGGTCGGCGTGTTTGCGGGCCTGGACATCTGGGGCCGCGCGACCATCAAGACCGACGCCGGCGAGCAGGAGTTCCCGCCCGAGGCCGTGCGCATTCGCGGGTTGTAACGCGAGGCGCCAGCGCTCAAAGATAGCGATGACAACGAAGCCTTTCTCGGCCTGCGCCGAGGAGGGCTTCTGTGTGACTGCGGGGCGATATCTCGGTCCTATTCCTCAAAATTGAAAAAAATTCGATTTTGAGGAATAGGCTTGGCGATCATTTGCGGGGACTGTGGCATCGGGCGTGTTCGACTTTGGCCCCCGCCCTATCCTAGCTCCTGCATGCGGCGGTAGATTTCGCAGATGCCTTTGATGGTGAGCTGGCCGTCGACCACGTCGAAGGCGTCGGTCGAATCGGCGACGATGCTGGCGAGGCCGCCCGTGGCGATGACGGTGGCGTCCTCGCGACCCAACTCGCGCTTCATGCGTGCGACCAGGCCCTCGGCCATGGCGGCGGCACCCGTCACGGCGCCGACCTTGATGCACTCCTCGGTATCGCGGCCGATGGCGTGCTCGGGCGCCTCGAGCGGCACGCTGGCGAGCTTGGCGGCGCGGGCGGCAAGCGCATCCATCGATATGCGGATGCCCGGCGCAATCGCTCCGCCAATGTAGTAGCCGTCCTCGTCGATGACATCGATATTGGTCGCGGTGCCAAAGTCCACCACGATCGCCGGGGCGCCGTAGAAGGTCTCGGCGGCGACGGCGTTGGCGATGCGGTCCGCACCCACGGCCTGGGGGCGCGCCGCGCGCAGCTTGGTCACGGCCGCCGTCTGCGGGCCGATGACGATGGCATCCGCCGCGATGCGGTCGGCCACGGCGTGCCACTCGCGCGAGAGCTGCGGCACCACACCGGCAAAGGCGATCGCGTCGACCGCGTCGAGCGAAAGGTCGTACATCTTAAAGAAGCCCATCAGGCGTACGTGGATCTCGTCGGCGGTAAAAGAGCGGTCGGTGGGCATGCGCCACGACTGCACCAGCTCGTCTCCGTCAAACAGACCCATGGCCGTCTGCGTGTTTCCCATATCGATAGCGAGCAGCATGTCTACTCCCGGTGTTGGCGTAAATGGACGCGCACCATTGTATACGTGCTGTCGGCGTTGGGCTGCGATTCGTTTACGGGGACACATGGGCTGAAAGATAATATATGAAGGAATTATGCTCTACGAGATTTTCCTTGCCGTTTACCGAACTCCCGCGTAATATTCTTTCTTGCGCACATGAGGCGCCCAGACATTGCGGGGTGGAGCAGTCTGGTAGCTCGCCGGGCTCATAACCCGGAGGTCGTAGGTTCAAATCCTGCCCCCGCGACCAAGCATCTTAAATACCTGCGGAAACGCAGGTATTTTTTTATATTGAGAGCTACTTTTGACCGAGTGTCCCTACTATTGTCCCGCTTTTCAAAAATGTGCAGGTTGTTCGTCGGTTTGGGTGCTGCGGGAAACCTTGGGTAGAATAAGGCCAATTGCATACGGAGCCGTGAAAGTAAATGAGTGCTCGCAGGGCTGCGCGAACGTCGTGATATGCGCATAAGATGAGCTATTGGCGAAAAGTCACCGCTAGGCATACCACCCCGAGAGAAGACGGCGGCTTGGTAACCGTTGCTTCGAGGCGAGCGAACCCACACTACAGATGGGGCAAACAGCTTCCAGCATCCTATTATGTGAGCGAAAGGCAGCGACGGTCGGAAAAGTCGTTCACGGGATGTGCCGGTCCAGGTAGAGGCACGGAGCGACGGCAGGGAACGGGTAGGGTGCCTGTCTCTGTGTCGCTTTGTTTATATCGACTCTCCGTTACTAGGTGGACGGAGGGCCGCTATGAAGCACAAAGACAAAGATAATCCAACTTCAGTTTTCATCCCGATGGCGCTTTCAAGTGAGGACGCCGCCCGTGCGCTCGGCGTTTCCCCGAAGACGCTCGCCAACTGGCGCTGCGCGGGTAGGGGGCCTGCCTATGTCCATATCAGCGACTCCCCTCGTTCGCCCGTTCTATATCTGATGGAGGACTTGGAGGACTGGCTGCGCTCCCGCCGTCGTTGCGTGGGGAGTGAGTAACGTATGGCTGATGTGAACGGTCGACTTGAGCCAGATTACGCCAAGATGGAGCGTGAATGGCGCGACAGCATGAGAAGGGTGCTGACGGAGGTCCAATGCAGCAAACTCGCTTGGGCGATCTGGAACTACTACCTTGATAAGGAGGAGCCGAAGCTGCCCAAGCCGGCGATGCTCGTATTCGAAGCCTATAGGTCCCAGCTCGATTTCAGACGAGAGAAATCCATTGAACAGCTGACGCGTAATCGGGCGGGCAAGGCACCTTTAATCGCCGAGGATTCAGGAGAAGCCTGCGAAGTTTTGCCAGAAATCTTCAGAAGTCTAGGCAGTTCTGAAAAGGCTTTCTTTCAAAAGCTTGAAGAGGAAAAGTTATCTACCTGCGATTGTGGCGCAATCCACTGCGCGGTGACCACACGGTCATTGGACGGTGACTGCGGACATATAGATAGAGATAAAACTACATCAAGCTCTAGAACTAGGGCTGGGGCAGGGTCTGATTTTGAAGAAGGCGGAAGAACGCGCGCTCCGACTCTCAATGAAGTGAGGGCCTACTGCAATCAATGTGGTCTGGCCGTCTCTCCTGAAAAATTTTTTGACTACTACAACTCCAGTGGGTGGCGCGACAAGAGCGGCAGCCCTATTCGCGACTGGCGGGCTAAGCTCCACGCCTGGAACGAGCGGGAGGGACATTATCCCGAAAAGGAGCAAGCCGTAGATGCCGGAAGCGGCGCGAACGGACGCAAGAGCCTCAGGATTGGCCTCATCATAAGTTCTGACAAGGAGGAAGGCGAGTGGTTCGTGCAGTCACCTGCGGAGCACGCTGGCCCCATTCCGGGAAGTAGGGGAATGGGCCGGGATGAGGCCGAGCGCTTGGTAATCAAATTGTATCCGGATTTGCAGTCCTATGTTTAGGAGAAAGTGCCAAGGTTGCACTGAAGGCGCTTCTGGGTGCCGAGGGAATCGAGGTTCCCGAGCGGGCTTCGTTTGATACTGGAGTGCGTCTACCGGACGGTTCTGTGCTCGTGATGACCGATTTCGAGGCCCGAGGTGTTTTGCCGTGAGATAATGCCCGGCATCGTTGCCGATGAATGCTGGTCTGCTGTCCACGCCGCTCGCTTGATTGCCCCGCAAGCCTCTGGAGGCCCGCCTTCTCGGCTTGATAATAGGGGCGGCGGCACCTCTATTATCAAGCCGAGAAGGCTCTCGCGTTGCTTAGCAGCAGCGCTCACCGGCTAGGGCCGCTCTTCGAGTTGCAAGATTTGGGAAGTGTACGGACAAACTCCACTGTTGCGGACTTTTCCTTCACTTCCATCTTGCTCCCGAGCGGCCTTAGTGACCTTGACGGGAGGGTGCCCGCGCTTTGAAAAACTGGCATTTTCGGATTGCCTGTTTTCGGCAGCCGGCGTGACCGCCGTCTGATTTTACGCTACCAGCAAACGCGGCGGCGCTGTTCGCTGGTAGCTTGTTTTTGGAAAACGAGAGGAGTCGAAGTCGGCATGCGGAGAAAAGAGGCGCGCGTCGAGGTGCGCATGACGGAGCGCGAGAAGGAAATCCTCAAGCGAAAAGCCGCCAAAAACGGCATGACGGTTTCCGAGTACGCCCGAAAGCTTCTCGCCAATTCCGACGATGAGACAATCAGGGTCATAGACACGGAGCCTTTGAGAATGGCGGCGCACGAACTCGCGAAGCAGGGGACGAACCTGAACCAGTTCATGAGATTTCTGAACTCCAACGGCGCGGGGGTATTCAACCAAGATGAAGCCAAGGCGGTTTTGGAGAAAGAGGTCTCGGCGTTCTCCGAAATCATGGAAGCGCTCGCGGCGCTCCGCATGGAAGCCGACCGAAACGGCGTCCATCTGCAAATCGAGGGTTTCGACAGCATCGAGAATGAGTGACGCGGGCAAGGAAAGGGTCGATGGTGCGCTACGCTATCGAGCCTTATCCAAGTCTTGTCTTCGGTTTTGGCGGTCGCGTCAATTCCGCAGTCCGTGAATGGGTCGGCTTGGATCCGCGCGAGCGCGGGACACACCGCTCCGTGGTCACCGAACGTCGCATTGGCTCGGCTGTCTATTTCGTTCGAGTGCCTTTATCCTGTTTGCGATTGGCGCGAGTGGAATGAGCGCGGCATGAACCTTGTCGGTGTCGCTCTCTTTCTCTGCATCGCTCATCGAGGTCGGCGAGCGTCATGATGCCCTCTCCTATATCAAGGGTTCCAGTGGTATCATCGTTCCGATTCCCGCCCATTCGCTTGGACTTGAGGAGCTGGATTTCTTCGGCTCCGAAATCGGTGATATGAAGAGTGCGACCGCAGAGCTATCGAAACGGAACGGGTTGGAACCACCGAAAGACCCGAACAAAGCGCATTAGAAAAAGCCCTGACCATTTGGTCGGGGCTTTCCTTGTCTGAAACAGACGATTGCCTTGCTCTTTCAAGTTACTTCGTGGCACCGCAGGAAGAGCACTTGTACCCGGTGGTCACAGTCTCATCCCATGCATCACTCACCTGCACTTGCTCATCTTTGGCATCGGACACCTTCACCTGTTCGTCGTAAGCTGCTTGAACGGTACGAGTCTCTGAATGGCAGCTCTGGCAATTACCGCCGCTCAAGGCCGCTGCCTTAAAATGAGCCGCTTCGTTACCGGTAATGTCCTGCCCACATTGATTGCAAATATTAACAGTCTTAGTCACCGCGTCGTGGTGAACGGTCTTGTACTGAGCGTCATGGTGAACCGTCTTGTACTGAGCGTCGTGATGGATGGTCTTGGTCTGGGCAACCCAGTTGTGCTGATGCGCCGGGGTGTCATCCTTCTTCGTCGTACTGCCCGAGTTCGAACCGGAGCTAGAGTTTCCGCTCGGCTTGCCGTCCGACTTGCTACCGGAACCGCCGTTCCCACTATCGTTTTTGGAGCCGTTGGAGGAATCGGAGTCATTCTTCTTATTATCGGAAGTGTCCGGCTTCTTCGCATCGGACTTGTCCTCTTTTGCCGTCTCCTGCGCCTTTTCGCTCTCCTTCTCGACGGCATCGGCATCGGCGTTCGGGTTCTTCTTGATGTTGTCCTCGAACTTCTTCACGACCTCGGCACCCTTGTCTCCGGTCAGGGTGGAATCACCCTTCTTCACGGCTGCTGCAACGTCCTTGGCGATGGCGGTCAGGTCATCCTTCGTCACCTTATCCGCATCCACCTTGTTGAAAGTCACACCCGTGCTGGCCGTCTTCTTATCGGCCTTCCCGGCGGTAACCTTCTTCGATGACACCTTATAGATGGAACCGTCGGCGTTCACCGGTGAAATGAATGTGACGGTATAGGTACCGGACTTGCCGACCCTCACGGTCACCTGCTTGTTCGCAGCGATGGCGGTGTAGAAGTCTACTTCCCCGTCCGCATCCTCTATATGGGCGATAATGGGCGTGGAAGTGTCCGCATCCCAGCCGTCAGCCTTCACCTCAAGGGTAAGTACCATGTCCTGCTCCTCATCGTCCTTTGACTGGGACACCGCAGGGGCATTGGAATCTCCCGTCCAACCGGCATGTGAGATGGCGTAAGCCCCGCCGCCGATGAGAAGCGCCGCACAGAGGATTCCCGCACCCACTGCGCAAGCCTTCTTCTTTGCGGCCTCGCGTCCAAAGAGCTTGACCGTCTCCTCCTTCTTCTCCGCTTCCTCCGCTGAGTCGGAAACCTGCGGAATCTCCGTAACCACCATGGCTCCTTCCTGATTGCGATACTTCAGTATTTGCATTGTATTTCAAATTGTCACTTATATAGGTGTGACTTATATAGGGTTGGCTTGAATCATTGACACCGGTGGATAGGAGGTGCCGATGACTGAGCTTGACCCCAAGATGCGCGTGGGGCTTCGCATTAAGGAGCTGAGGGGTGAGCTTGGCATGAGTCAAGAGGCCTTCGCATACTCCATCGAGATGTCCCGCACCTATTTCGCCGAAGTCGAGACGGGCAAGCGAAACGTGTCTATTGAGAATATCGACCGCATAGCGAGGGGTCTCGGCGTTTCCCTGAGGGGCTTTTTCGACTCAAATCTGTTTGCGGAGCGCTGAGACATCAAGTTGAAGTGGCTCTATCGGTTGTTGACCCTGCTCCCCCTGTCAGACACATCATTGTGCTAACTCGATGGCCGATAACGGTGCCTGCCAGAAATCGTGTCTTTGGGGTCTGATGGGTGAATCTTCAGGGGGTAATTGCAGGTTTGGTTGCTACGAGAATAGGTCAATTACTCCGCTGACATCTCGTGTATCGGTGTAGTAACGCCGGGCTGTCTCCGGATCGTGACCAAAGAGCGCTGCCCTTATCTCAATCGGGACACCTCTGTTACGGGCAATGGTGTGGAGGGTTGCTCGCCACACATGGGAACGGGCTGTCTGCAAAAGTTCTATGTCACAGTCGCTTGCTATCTGACAATAAAGGGTGCGAACAGCCTTCGAGCAGTTGGACTTGTCCCATTCGCGCCACGGATTATCGGTTGCGGGAGCGGGGAAAACCAATCCGACCCCACTACTTTCGGCTCGGCGATTTTCGAGTAACGAAATGACGCGCGAGTCGAGAACGGGGACAATTCGGCCTCGGTGGGTCTTGCTTGCCTCGTTGGTAACTTCAACCGAGTCACAGCCCTTGCTTACCTTGTCCCAAGTGAGGGTTCGCGCCTCACCGATGCGCAATCCCGTGACGGCTTGCAGCGCTGTTAGCTCCACGATTGCCCTTTGCGCATTTGCAAGCTGTTGACGGGAATATTTTCCGCGTACGGAGCCACTTTGCGGCAGAGCGCCCTTCCAGCTGTCTGATAGGAGCCAATCGAGCACCTTTCCCCACTCGCTTTCCGAAAGCCCCTGCCCTCCTTGCGGCTTGTTGCTCGCCTTGTTTTCAGGTAGGTCGAAGCTCATCCCTGCAATTGGATTTGAGTTGAGCACGCCGCACATAATTAGGGGTTGTATGACCCATTTGTTGACGACCTTCCGCACCTGTCGCGCCGTTGCTGTTCCGTGCTTTTCGGCAATCAGGCAGAGGGCTTTACCAAAGGTCCCGGCGCGCAGAGCGTCCGCAATCGGGTAGCCCCCAAGGGATTCCGTTGCGATAGAGAGGCAGAGAGCATAGCGTTCTCTGGTCGATGGGCGGAGGCGAGGGCTTTCCTCCATGCTCGGCAACGCCTCGGATTTTATGTATCCTCCGAAAAGGTCAGAACTGTTCCAATTGCTTTTCAGCCCGCATGTGGCTTTTAACTCTTCGGCCTGCCGACGGGCTTTTGCGCGAAGTTCGCCTTTTGTCACGCAGCCTCTGGTGTCCCGACGGAGCGTGATGCCATCGGGGAGCCTGATGCTCCATTTCATGCGGTATCCGCCGCGCGGGTCCTCCTTGATGTGTGCGCTGTCGATGGTGTCTTGACCGGGCTGGAGCCTTTCTCTTGGCATATTTGCTCCGTTCTGTGTCCCTACTATTGTCCCTACTATCATGGGGAGACTTAGGGATTAGATTAGCAACAGTGGGATAAAAAATATATATCTACCAGCAGAAAGTAATAGATAATCACCGTATAAAATTATAGCACTACAATACCCGGAGGTCGTAGGTTCAAATCCTGCCCCCGCGACCAAGAACTTGCAGCTCGTCGGCCTAGCCGGCGAGTTTTTTGTTATTTCGGGACTGTGTGGTCGACCCGATTCTCAACTTTTTGGTCGAAAAACTCAATCTGTAACAGGTAGGCCCAATTTGGGTCACTAACTGTTGCAGATCGAGACAAACTGGCAGGACGGCCTCTGTCTATCTAAATCTGTAACACGAGGGACGGATTTTGCCGAGTTACTGTTACAGATCTAGATTTTCCGGCAGTCCGGGTTTGGTCTGTCTCGATCTGTAACATTTGAGACCGGTTTTGGCCGGTAGATGTTACAGATCGAGACAAACCGGTGGCCGGCCCCGCTCCCATCCACCAGCCGCTACCTGCTATCCGCCGATTTCAGCTACGGCCTCGTGCCCCCAGGCCATATCCTATAGACAACTACGCGGCACCATCGCCGCCGCGCCTATAAGAGAGGAATATCCATGACCGCACCTGCATCCAAGCTGCTTCAGCCCATTACGGTTGGCCCGCTCGAGCTCAAGAACCGCATTATGTTCCCGCCGCTGACCACCGGCTACGAGGAGCGCGACGGCTCCATCGGCGAGCGCAGCCTGGCTTTTTACGAGCGCCTGGCCCGTGGCGGCGTGAGCTACATCGTCATCGGCGACGTCGCTCCCGTCATGACCGCGAGCCCCACGCCCAAGCTGGCGACCGACGCCCAGATCCCCACGTTTAAGGCGCTGGCCGACGCCGTTCACAAGCACGGCGCCAAGGTCGCGCTGCAGCTGTTCCACCCCGAGTACGACGTGCCCGGCGTCGGCCGCATGGTCATGGGCTCCATGGCCGCCGCCAAGGCCGCGCAGGAGGCCAAGGCCGCCGGCGACGAGGAGACCTTCGCCGCCAAGATGGCCGAGTCCAACGAGATCCGCAAGCAGGCCTACGCCAAGCTGCACCACGACATGCAGCACTTTGTGAACGAGGCCAGCGTTGAGCAGCTCACCCAGATCAAGGAGGCCATCGCCGCCTCGGCCGCCCGCGCGCAGCAGGCCGGCATCGACGCCATCGAGGTCCACGGCGACCGTCTGGTGGGTTCGCTGTGCTCTGCGATCCTCAACAAGCGCACCGACGAGTACGGCGGCTCGTTCGAAAACCGCGTTCGCTACGCGCTGGAGGTCGTCGCCGCCATTAAGGAGGCCGCGCCGCAGCTGATGGTGGAGTACAAGCTCCCCGTGATCATGGAGAACCCCGACGGCACGCCGCGCGGCAAGGGCGGCCTGCAGCCCGACGAGGCCTGCGAGTTTGCCAAGCTGCTCGAGGGCGCCGGCATCGACATGATCCAGGTCGCGCAGGCAAATCACACCGGCAACATGGGCGACACCATTCCGCCCATGGGCGCCATGCCCTACAACTGGACGCTGCCCGTGGCCGAGCGCGTCAAGGCCCTGGTCTCGGTGCCGGTGGCAACCGTCGGCCGCGTGGTCTCGGTCGAGGCGGGCGAGAAGATCCTGGAGGACGGCTCGGCAGACATCGTCGCCTATGGCCGCTCGCTCATGTGCGACCCCGACATTGCGCTGAAGGCCGCGACCGGCGAGCCCATCCGCGAGTGCCTCAACTGCAACAAGGGCTGCGTCGACGCGATTCAAAACCGTAAGTACATCTCGTGTGTGCTCAATGCCGAGAACGGCGACGAGGCGACCATCGCCATTAAGCCGGGCGAGGGCGACAAGAAGATTGCCGTGGTGGGCGGCGGCATCGCCGGCCTGGAGGCCGCGCGCGTGGCGGCCAAGCGTGGCTACGATGTGACCGTCTACGAGGCGAGCGATCACTTGGGCGGCCAGATTGTGCTGGCGGCAGCACCTCCACGCAAGGACGAGATCATGCGCTCCGTCGAGTACTACGAGAAGATTCTGCCTGGTCTGGGCGTGAAGGTTGAACTTAACCGCGCTGCTACGGTAGAGGATCTCAACGCCGCCGACGCCGCGATTGTGGCCGTGGGTGCGCACGACGTGGTCATCCCCGTTCCGGGTGCCGATTCGGAGAAGGTCGTCTCGAGCTGGGACGTGCTGGCCGGCAAGGTGGAGCTCAGCGGTCGCGTCGCCGTCATTGGCGGAGGCCTGGTGGGCACCGAGACTGCCGAGTACCTGCTGCAGCACGGCTGCGAGGTGGCGATCGTCGAGATGCTCGACAAGATTGCCGCGGGCGAGTCCGAGACCATCCTGCCGCTGATCATGAGCGACTTTGCCGAGCACAACGTGGAGCAGCACGTGAAGACCCGCCTGACCGCCATTACCGACGAGGGCGTGGAGGCCGTTCGCACCACCGAGGACGGCGCCGAGGAGCCGGTGAAGATTGCCTGCGATTACGTGGTGATGGCCGTGGGTTCCAAGGCCAACGCGTTTGACCTGGACGGCGTGACGGTGCCTGTGACCTGCGTGGGCGACTGCTCGGGCGAGCGCACCGCCGACATCGCGAGTGCCATCCGCACGGCGTATCACGCGGCCAACGAGCTGTAGTTGAACATCGCAGCGGGACGGGGCGGTAGCACGGATCCGCCTCGCCCCGCTGCGTCCCGACGGGCATCGTTTTGGGGTGGGGCTTGCAAACACGGCGGGCTCCACCCCCCTGTTTCGCTCCAGTGGATGACAGCGCACGGAGATTATGCGGCGAGAGGCCGTTTGCTGTGCCAGAAACCGCTTAAAATTATTGGGGGAGGGGTTAATAATTTCACCATTAGCGCAAAACTGCCAAATAGACAGCAATTTATCCGGCAATCCACCGCCGCCTAGCTGCGCGCTAATTACCAGCGTAAATAAAAGCTAAAGAATTCTCATTCGGACGCCTTAAATGCCCAGATAGCGAAATTGCGATTTTCAATTAACTGTTACGCGCAAACAGCAAAATGCTACTATCTAACATGCACGAAAGAAAACAGTTTAACGTTTAGGGCTGAGAAGTGGCAGGTATGTCAGAAGCAACAAGGACTCGCACGCATGCGCCCGAGGTTAGGCAGCGTGCCGTCGAGGTCCTCCAAGAGGGGGTTGGTCATCGTGCCCTCGCCGCGGAGCTCGGCATTCCCCAGGCCACGGCTCGTCAGTGGACCCGCGCATATGCCGTGGGCGGTGCCGACGCCGTGCTCAACGCGGGCTCGCATCATCACACCTATTCATACGAAGTAAAGCTCGCCGTGGTCAAGGATCGCTTGGAAAACGGCTTAACGGTTCGCGAGACCATGATCAAGCACAAGATTCCCAGCGAGTCTTCGGTCAAGGCTTGGTGCCGCCAGTATCGCGACGGCGGTGCGGACGCGCTGGTCGAAAAGCCGCGAGGTCGCAAACCGCGCGTCAAGCAGGCGGAATAGCGAACGAGATGGTGCGCCCGCGGGGGCGCATTTTTCTTACCGAGGCGGTGGCTCGGCTTGTCCGCGGGCCCTTCAGGGCATTCTCCAACGTAGCCAATAAACCGCGCACGCCGTCTCCAAGTTTTTCGTCGTGATACATCCAGCTCGCCCCCTTACTCCCAAGCGGATACGCCCCTTGCCTCACACGTCCAAAACTCCCCAGTTGACCGAAAACCCACCATCGTACCTCCCAATTTGAGCTATAACGTTTTGTTGATTAAGCGTTTTTGCATGGGGGAGTGATGGTATGACGCTACTGTATTTCCTTACCCTGTTTCCGCTGGTACCAGCGCTAGGCATGTTGCTCGCACGCGGCGACCGCGCCCGCGATTCGGTGGGGCTTATAGGCTCCGGCATCATCATGGCGGTGACGGTTGTAGTCGCCGTCATGTTTTTTGGCACGGGCCCGCAGAGCTTCGAGGTCGCGCCGGGCACCTCGCACGTGCTTTCGATCATCAGCTCTGCCATCGACGTGATCCTGTGCGCCGTCATCCTGTACAACGCGCGCAAATATAAGAGCACGCTCGCCACGGTGCTCGGCACAGTTCAGCTGGTGGGCTCGTTCGCCTTTCCGGCCATGACGTCGCCTGCGGTCGAGGTCGTCACCGCTACGCCACTCTACCTGGACTACATGAGCGTGATCATGGTGCTTGCCGTTGGCATTGTCGGCAGCCTCATCTGCGTGTATGCCCTGGGCTACATGAAGGACTTCCAAGCCCACGACGAGCACGAGGCCGCGCTGCGCGGGCAGACCGCCCCCGACCGTCGCCCGCAGTTCCTGGCGCTTATGTTCCTGTTTCTCTCGGCCATGTTCGTCATCGTGACGAGCGACAACCTGGAGTGGCTGTTCTGCGGCTGGGAAATCACCACCGTGTGCTCGTTCCTCATGATTGGCTACACGCGCACGCCCGAGGCCATCAAAAACGCCTTTACCCAGATCATCCTCAACATGCTGGGCGGCATCGCGTTTTTGGCGGGCCTTATGTTCCTGCACCTTAACGGCATGCCACTGACCATCTCGGGCATGATTGAGCTTTCCGGCGCCGGTACCGCGCAGTCCGCCCTACTGGTGATGCCGGTCGTCCTGCTGTCGCTCGCCGCCCTTACCAAGGCAGCGCAGATGCCGTTTCATACCTGGCTGCTCGGTGCTATGGTCGCCCCCACGCCCACGAGCGCCCTGCTGCACTCGTCCACCATGGTCAAGGCCGGCGTGTTCCTGATGGTCAAGCTGAGCCCGCTCTATGCCATCTATCCCGTGACGGGCTTTATGGTCACGAGTGTGGGTGCCATCACGTTTTTGCTCGCTGCCCTCATGGCCATCTCGCAGAGCAACGCCAAACGCGTCCTCGCGTACTCCACCATTTCCAACCTGGGCCTCATCAGTGCCTGCCTGGGCGTCGGCGCGCCCGAGGCCGTATGGGCCGCCATCTTCCTGATCCTGTTCCACACAGTGGCAAAGTCGCTTCTGTTCCTGTGCGTGGGCACGGCCGAGCATCATATCGGCAGCCGCAATATCGAGGACATGGACGGCATGTTCAGCCGCATGCCGCACCTGACGCGCCTGATGATGCTGGGCATCATGGGCATGTTTGTTGCGCCGTTTGGCATGCTCGTGTCCAAGTGGGGCGCCCTGGTGGCGTTCGCGCAGACCGGCAACGTGCTCATGATCATGGTGCTTGCCTTTGGCTCGGCCGCGACGTTCTTCTTCTGGGGCAAGTGGCTTGCCAAGCTTTCGGGCGTCGACCCCACGGCTCAAAACGTTGAGGTCAATGTTCATAAGACCGAATGGATGGCGCTCAACACCATCGCCGCGCTGCTGATTCTGTGCTGCGTGGCCTTCCCGGTTATCTCGAGCGGTCTGGTGTCGCCTTACTTGGCCATGGTGTTTGGCCGCGTGCCGTACGTTATTGGCAAGGACTCCATGTATCTGATGGTGGTTATCGTGGCGTTTATCGCCGTGGTGCTGCTGACTTCATTCCGCGTGAGCAACAAACCGCACGTAAACGTATATCTTTCGGGCGTGGGAACCGACAAATATCGCCATTTCCGCGGCTCGATGGGACACGAGGTGAAGGCCGAAAAGCGCAATTGGTACTCGGAGGACGCCCTTGGCGAGAAGCGTATCGGCCCCGCGGGTAGCGTCGTGTGCTGCAGCATTATCCTGTTCGCGCTGCTGTGCTGCGCGTGGATTGGGCCCGAGAGACTTGCCATGAGTGCGCCCTCGGTGCTGCGCGGTAAGTATTTCGAAGGCTCGGGCGTCGTGGGTATTTTTATTGGCACCGTGGCGTTTGCCCTGATCGCGCCGCTTGTGGGCGGTTTGATTGACGGCCTTGACCGTAAGCTTTCGGCTCGCATGCAGGGCCGCGTGGGCCCGCGCTTGCTCCAGCCTTTCTACGACGTTGCCAAGCTGCTGCGCAAAGCCCCCGCCAGCGTAAACACCATGGACGATACCTACATGGCGTGCGCGCTCATCTTTACCGTCGTGGGCGGCGGCATCTTTGTGTCGGGTTCCAACACGTTGTTGTGCGCCTTTATGGTTACCCTCGCTGCGATCTTTGTGGTGCTGGCGTCCGCCTCGACGCAAAGCCCGTTTGCGCAGGTCGGCGCCGACCGCGAGCTGCTACAGGTTATGAGCTACGAGCCCGCCGTTCTGCTGATGAGCGTGGGCCTGTACCTTGCCACCGACAGCTTCGACTCCATCGCCGTGACCGGGCAGGCGACCCCCATCATCGTGTACAGTGCACCCATTTTCCTGGCGCTGCTCGCGGTGCTTACCATCAAGCTGCGCAAGTCGCCGTTTGACCTTTCGTACTCGCATCACGCGCATCAGGAGATCGTCCAGGGCATCGCCACCGAGATGAGCGGCGGCACGCTGGCCAAGATGACCCTCATGCACTGGTGCGAGACCGTGCTGTTTTTGATGTGGGTAGGCATGTTCTTTGTCTGGGACAACCCGGTGAGCTGGGTGGTCGCCCTGGTCGTGATGGCCGCGACGTATTTTGTCGAGGTGCTGATCGATAACACCTTCGCCCGCAGCACCTGGCGCAGCTGCTTTAAGCTCGGCTGGGGCGTGGCGCTGGTGTTTGGCCTGCTCAACCTTATGCCCATCCTCGTCGACGTGTTTATTTAGGAGGCGGCATCCATGGATCATAAAATGTCGCGCTCGCCGTGGGTTATTCATTACGACGGCTCGAGCTGCAACGGATGCGATATCGAGGTGCTGGCCTCGCTCACGCCGCTGTTCGATGCGGAGCGTTTTGGCGTAGTCAACACCGGCAATCCCAAGCATGCGGATATCTTTTTGGTGACGGGTTCGGTCAACGCGCAGAACCTGCCCGTCGTGCGCCAGATCTACAACCAGATGCTCGAGCCCAAGTGCGTGGTGGCGTGCGGCATTTGCGCATGCTCGGGCGGCGTGTTCCACGATGCCTACAACGTGATCGGCGGCGTGGACCGCGCGATCCCCGTGGACGTGTACGCGCCCGGGTGCGCCATTCGCCCCGAGACTGTGATCGATGCCATTGTGGAGGCATGCGGCATCCTGGATCAGAAGGAGGCCGTGATGCGCGCCGGCGGCGATCCGCTCACCGTGGGCGGCGCTGCTACCTGGGACGGCGGCGTTGAGCTGGGCGAGGACGGGTTTGTGGCCGCTGCGGAGGCCGGGGCTGATGATGCGTCCACGGCTGGCGACGCGGTCGTCAGGCCCGCCGCTGCTGACAGCGCTGCCGTCGAGCCCGCCGCTGCAAAGGAGGCCGAGTAATGCAAAAGGCAATCTATACCACCGTCGGGATCGATGAGCTGCTGCCGCATGTGCAGGCGCTCAAGGGTGCCGGTGCGCGCTTTGTGCAGATGCATGCCGAGCACTGTGTGGACGACGGCTCGTATCGCCTGGTCTATACGTTTATCAACGTTCGCGCCGCCCAGGAGCAAATTGCTCAGGACGGTAACTATGCGATCGAGAACCTGGTGGTTGAGGGGATTGATCAGTACCAGGAGATTCCGTCCATCAGCTCGTACTATCCGGCGGTGTTCCCGTTTGAGAACGAGGCACATGACCTGTTTGGTCTTGCCATTACCGACATGCAGGTCGACTTTAAGGGCTTTTTCTACCAGGTCTCGACGGCCGAGCCCATGAGCGTCATCACGCCCGAGGTGAAGGCCGCACGCGAGAAGGCCATGAAGGTTCGCGCCGCTGCCGAGGCCAAGGCGCGCAAGGCTGCTGCCGAGAAGGCTGCCGCTGCCGCCGCTGCCGCGGGGGAGGGCGCCGGCGATGCTGCGGACGCTGCCGCCCAGCCTGCTGCAGCTGCCGGTTCCGATGCTCAGCATGACGAGGCCGCTGCCAAGGCTGCGCTCAAAGCTGCCGAGATGGAGGCAAAGCTTGCTGCCATGGATCCCGAGAAAGCGGCCAAGGTCCGCGCGGCGCTTGCCGCCAAGGCCGCCCGCGACAAGCAGAAAAAGGAGGCGTAAGGTCCATGGCACATCGCTCCGTTATTCCGTTTGGCCCGCAGCACCCGGTGCTGCCCGAGCCGCTCCACCTGGATCTGGTGCTCGAGGACGACCGCGTTATCGAGGCAATTCCTCAGATTGGCTTCGTTCACCGCGGACTCGAGAAGCTCACCGAAAAACGCGATATGCATCAGTTTGGCTACATCGCCGAGCGCATCTGCGGCATCTGCGCCGTGGGCCACAGCTACGGCTATGCCAGCGCCTGCGAGCGTATGCTCGACATCGAGGTACCCGGCCGCGTGCAGTATATCCGCACCATTTTGCACGAGCTTTCGCGTATTCACTCGCACCTGCTGTGGCTGGGCCTGCTCGCCGATGCCTTTGGCTTTGAGACGCTGTTCTATCGTTCGTGGACCCTGCGCGAGCAGATTCTTAAGATCTTCGAGAGTACCTGTGGTGGTCGCGTGATTCTGTCGATCAACGAGATCGGCGGCCTTAAGCACGACATCGAGGACTCCGAGCTGGCGGGCATTGTCCAGACGCTCGACGCCATGCGCCCCGACTACGAGGCTCTGGTGCATACGTTTTTGGATGATGCCAGCTGCGGCGAGCGCTTGCATGGTGTGGGCGTGATCAGCAAGAAGGACGCGCTAGATCTGTCGATGGTCGGTCCGTTCGGGCGCGCCTCGGGCGTGGACTACGACGTGCGCATGTTCGGCGACGGCGCCTATGCGGATCTGGCTGCGTTTGAGCCGATTGTTGCTACCGACGGCGACTGCTACGCCCGCTGCCAGGTGCGTTGCGCCGAGGTCACGCAGGCCATGGACATTATCAGGGAACTTGTGGACAAGATTCCGCACGATGGTATCGGTGGGCGCACCAAGCTCACGCCGGCCGACGGTGCGCGCGGCGAGGTCGTGATTGAGCAACCGCGCGGCGAGGCGTACTACTATGTGCGCGGCAACGGCACTAAGAACCTGGACCGCTTCCGCGTGCGCACGCCGACGTCGCAAAACCTGGCGGGCCTGACGCACGCGCTGCAGGGCGTGCTCATCGCCAACGTGCCCATGATTATCCTGACCATCGACCCCTGCATTAGCTGCACGGAAAGGTAGGCGCGGCATGAGTTTACTGACATTTGCCAAGACGGCCTTGGGTTCTATGGTCAAGCAGCCGGTCACGGTGTGCTATCCGCAGGAGGAGCTTGCAGCACCCGAGCGCCTGCGCGGGCATATCGTCAACGACATGGACGTGTGCATTTGCTGCGGCATGTGCGCACGTCGCTGTCCGGCGGGCGCGCTCGCGGTCGATCGCAAGGGCGGTACCTGGTCGATTGACCCGTACGCCTGCGTGGTGTGCGGCGAGTGCATCGAGAGCTGCCCTAAGCACTGCCTGACTATGGACATCGCCCGCACTCCAGTTGCGGCGGATAAGACTCCCACGGTAGAAACCAAGCCGGAGTAGCGCTGGAATGGGGCCGGTGGGGCAAAATTGCCCCACCGGCCCCGCGCTATAGCGCGGGGCGGAGCCGTCGCAAACAAAACTATGTCGGATTACGGGGCTGGATAGCGGACCTTCGAGCATACCGAAAATCGCGAAAACAAAACTGCAGGTAGACGGCCTGCTGTTTTTCAAAAATAGCGGGTATGGATGAGGGTTCTGACTTCAGCCCCGTAATCCGGCATAGTTTTGAAATGGCACCGTATCAGTAACAGCCCCTGATCCCCCGGGGACGGAGGAAAACGGATCATTTTGGCCTGTCGGCTCCGAGTCGCACCCGTTTTCCTGCGAAAACGCCGTGTCTCAACTTTGGTGAGACATTTGTCTCACGCCTAAAAACGAATCTGGAACGTGTGTCACCTGCCCTAATTGTGTCTCATTTCGTAACTTTAGGCTGATGCAAGGTCTGATCCTGCGAGAAGGGAGACACGATGAGCAGGTACACGAGGGGTCTCATGGCGGTGATACTGGCCGTAGTGCTGGTATTGCCAGCCGCAGCATTCGCCATGCTGCCCGAGGCCAACGCCAGGTCCAGCACAGGAATGGATGGACCGACGGCGAGTGAAAAGATCGTCGACTACGACACCAGCGACCACTGGAAGTACTGGGCCGGCGGCATTGACGGCAAGGAAACTACAACTCAAAACGTCGGCCGAATTTGGACCGACAAAACGGTCAAGAAAACCGGAGAAGGCGAAAAGTCGGATTTCCTGACCACGCTGTCTGCCATCTCTTCGACATCTGATACAACGATTTCCGGCAAGCCGCTCGACATCGTGATGGTGCTGGATGCTTCTGGGTCGATGGATGACCCCATGGGTAAGAGCGACAACACAAAGCGTATCAAAGCGCTAAAGAAGGCCGCCAATGGCTTTATTGACACCATTGCGGAGCAGAATGCAAAGATTTCGGACGAGTCCAAGCAGCACAAGGTCGCCATCGTAAAGTTTTCGGGCGATATGACTAATCAGGTCGGCAACGGCACTTATCGCAAAGGCGGCTACACCTACAACTACTCGCAGACCATGAAGGATCTGACGCTCTGCAGCAAGGGCAAAGGTAAAGGTGCGGAGAACCTAAAGAGTACGGTCAACTCCATCAGTCCTGCCGGTTCCACGCGCGCCGACTATGGCTTGGAGCTGGCTGATGAGCAATTTTCGTCTGATCGTGCTCGTGCCGACGCCAAGAAGGTCGTCGTCTTCTTCACCGATGGTTCACCTACGAGTTCAAGTGGATTCCAGGCAAGTGTTGCCAATAGCGCCATCAAAAGTGCCAAGAGTCTCAAGAATAAAGGCTCCGACATTTATACGATCGGCATCTTTGACGGCGCAGATCCCAATGCCGTCCCCACGGCTAGAGACACAAGCAATGAGAACAAGTTCATGCATGCCGTGTCGAGCAATTATCCCGACGCAGAGTCGTATACGAGCGATATGCTTGGCACACGTGCGGAAAACGCCAATTACTACAAGTCGGCAACCAACGCCGCTGAGCTCGAGAAGATCTTCGAAGAGATCTCGGGAAGCATTATCAAGGCCGGTTACCCGACCGAAGTTCATGACGGCTATGGCGAGCATGAGTCCGGCTACATTACGTTTACCGATAGGCTGGGCGACTTTATGCAGGTCGACAGCTTTATATACAACGGCACGACGCTTGACAAGCCGACAAAGACTGAGGACAACGTCGACACCTACACATTTGCTGACGATGCCGCGCACCTGGTCATCACCGTTCAGCATGCCAAAAAGGATGAGCCCCGGACCGGCGATATCGTAACGGTTAAGATTCCTGCGTCGCTGATTCCTCTGCGCCACTTTAAGATCACCGATGGCATACTTACGGTCGACGATACTAAGCCCATCCAGGTGAGCTACACCTCGAGCGTTAAGAAAGACGCGCTCAATAACCTGTTTACGCCCGAGAACGTACCGGGGCTCGAGGACTACATCAAGAGCAATACGACCAAAACGGAGAACGACTCAAAGACCGTTAGCTTCTACGCGAACAAGTGGAACGCTGGCGCGTTGGGCGATACGATCGCGAACTTTGAGCCTGCCGATTCCAACCGCTACTACTATTTCCAGAAGAATACCCCCATTTACACGGATAAGAACTGCACGACGCCAGCGAAGGACTCGATTCCGCTGGCTGCCAAGGGCACCTATTACTACAAGGATGAGTTTGAGGTAGCGGGCGAAGGCGGCCAGGTTGAATCCCCTACTGCTGTTATCGAGTTTACCGGCGAAGACGCCGCGAGCTCTGAGGACGCCTTCGTGCGCGACACGAGCGGAAACCTGTCGTTTAAGAAGGGAACCGCACGCCTTGCCTTTATTGACGAACTCCACACCACCAAGAAGAGTGTGGGCGGCAACCGCACCAGTACCGCGGATGACGTGCTCAACCCCAAGTGGAACAACAACGCCACGGAGGTTGACGTTCACCTGGGCAATAACGGCAAAATCAGCTTTGCGTACAACATGACGCCGGCAACGGTGGATACCAAGGCCGACTTTGGCTTGACCAAGGTGCTCGAGGGCCGCAACTGGACGGATACCGATGAGTTTAAGTTTGAGCTCTCCGCGACGTCCGAGAACGACGCTCCGCTGCCCGATCCTGCAACCGTGACCGTGACCAATCAGAATGCGGACGACAAGGGCAAAGCGGCTATCGATTTCGGTAAGATTACCTACAACAAGCCGGGCGAGTACACCTATGAGGTCCGCGAGGTCGCGGGCGAGTTGGGCGGCATCACCTACAGCGATTACGTCGCGAAGATTACCGTAAAGGTAACCGTCGATACTGCCGGAAAGCTGACGGCTGAGGTCACAAAGCCCGAGGACAAGGTGTTCACCAATACCTATAGCGCCAAGACGGAAACCCCGCTGACTCTTGAGGCCACCAAGACGCTCTCAGGGCGTCCGATGGCCGATGACGAATTCAAGTTTGCACTGAGCTATGCGGGGCACGACGAGGCTCTGCTAGAGACCACCAACAAGGGTGGCAAGGTTGAGTTCGGTCCGCTGACGTACACGACCAAGTCGCTCGCTAAGCTGGTCAAGGAAGACAAGGCATCGTTTGATGTTAGCTCAGACAAACCCACGTGGACCATTCATTACATCGCTGCCGAGCAGACCGGCGAGCTGCCCGCGGGCGTGAGCGCCACCGTGTCGGCAATTGACGCGTATGTGACCGTTGTCGACAACGGCGATGGTACCCTGACGGCGACGGCTGTCTACGGCGACGCCGGCAACAAGTTTGTGAACACCTACACTGCCGCGCCTGTCGAGGCATCGCTTGTGGGCAAGAAGAATCTGCAGGTGGTTCCTGATGGCCTGACCCCGGCCAACATCACCGGCAAGTTCACCTTTACCGTGACCGGCGAAGAGGGCGCGCCTATGCCTGCGAGCAAGAGCGTGCACAACGACGCCGACGGCAAGGTCGACTTTGGCGAGATCACCTTTACGCTCGACGACCTTAACAATGCTCTGGGCGAGAAGCCCGAGAAGCGCGAGCACACCTTTACCTACACCGTGACCGAGTCCGGCGAGGTCGCTGGCGTGACCAACGACGCCAAGCTGTCGCGCGAGGTTTCTTTCACCGTGGCTGATAACGGCAAGGGTAAGCTGAGCGTATCCCCTAACCCGGACGGCGATGTGGCATTTACGTTCACCAATACCTATAGCGTGACGCCTATCGAGTCTCGTGTCACCGACCAGATCAAGGCGACCAAGGTTTTGACCGGGCGTGCGCTCGAGAAAGGCGAGTTCTCCTTCGAGCTCGTCGAGGGCGAGGGCAAGGACGCCAAGGTCGTCGCCAAGGGCACCAACACTGCCGACGGCAAGATTGCAATGGACAAGATCACCTACGACAAGCCCGGCACGCACAACTACACGCTGCGCGAGGCCAAGGGTAATGTCGCCGGCATTACCTACGATGGCACGACCTACACCATTGAGACTATCGTCAAGGACAACGGTGACGGCACGCTCGACGTCGAGCACAAGCTGCAGAACGCCGATGAGGCGAAGTTCACCAACTCCTACAAGCCTGGCTCCAAGGTCTCCAGCGTCACCGACCAGATCACCGCGACCAAGGTCCTGACCGGGCGCGAGCTCGGCCTCAAGGCCGGAGAGTTCCGCTTCGAGCTCGTCGAGGGTAACGACGTGGTCGCCACCGGCACCAACAATGCCGACGGCAAGATCGTGATGGATCCCGTCACCTATGAAGCGGCTGGCGAGCACACCTACAAGCTGCGCGAGACCAAGGCCGGCGCCATCGAGAACGGCATTACCTACAGCACCGCCGAGTACACCATCGTGACTAAGGTTACGGACAACGGCGACGGCACGCTCGGCGTCGAGCACAAGCTGCAGAACGCCAAGGAGGCGATCTTCGAGAACACCTATAACGTGACCCCCAAGAGCTTCAGCGTCACCGACCAGATCACCGCGACCAAGGTCCTGACCGGGCGTGCGCTCGAGAAAGGCGAGTTCCGCTTTGAGCTCGTCGAGGGCGACAAGGTCGTCGTCACCGGCACCAACAATGCCGACGGCAAGATCGTGATGGATCCCGTCACCTATGAAGCGGCTGGCGAGCACACCTACAAGCTGCGCGAGACCAAGGCCGGCGCCATCGAGAACGGCATTACCTACAGCACCGCCGAGTACACCATCGTGACTAAGGTTACGGACAACGGCGACGGCACCCTCAAGGCCGAGCATGTCCTGAATGGCGACAAGCCTGCGACCTTCGAGAACACCTACAGCGTGGACCCGCTCGATGCAGACCTCGACTTTGGCCTGAGCAAGGCTATCAACGGACGCGAGTGGACGGATGCGGACAAGTTCAGCTTTACCATCACCGCTCCCGAGGGCACTCCGCTGCCCGACCCCGCAACCGTGACCGTGAGCAAGAAGGACGCGAAGGACGGCATCGCCGCCATCAAGTTCGGCGAGATTCGCTACACAGCTGCCGGAACCTACAAGTACGAGATCCGCGAGAATAAGGGCAGCGCGGCTGGCATGACGTACGACGAGCACATCGCGACCGTCGAAGTGACCGTGACCGACAATGGCAAGGGCGTCCTGACCGCCAACGTCACCAAGACGGAAAACGGACGCTTTACCAACACGTATAGCACTGAGCTTAACTACACCGCGGCTGGCGGCCTCAAGCTCAGCAAGAGCCTCTTCGGACGTCCCATGACCGAGGGTCAGTTTACCTTTACCGTGACGCCCGCCAACGAGGCCTCGGCCAAGGCGCTTGGCCTGCTGCCTGGAGTCAACGAATTCAAGTCCCCTGCGACGACAGAGGGAGCGGTCGGCCTGATCGACATCCTGGCTGGCCATGAGGTCAAGTTTACGCAGGCTGACGCCGGTAAGACCTTTACGTATACCGTGACCGAGAAGAATGACCGCCAGCCCGGCTACACCTACGACGACGCCGAGCGCACCGTGACGATTGCTATCGCCGATGACGGCGCTGGTACGCTTACTGCCACCACGACCGTTACTGGCGGCCCCGAGGGCACGCATGCGATGGTCCACAAGAGCGGCGAGAACAAGGTCGAGAGCGCCCTGGTCCCGTTCGAAAACAGCTATAGCGCTACGACCAACAAGCCTGTCCAGGTCGTTGCCGCCAAGAAGCTGACCGGTCGCCTGATGGCCGACGGCGAGTTCTACTTTGGCATCGCTTATGCGGGCGAGACGGAAGCAATCGAGGGTACTCCGGCTACCAACCTTGGCGGCCAGGTGAGCTTCGGTACGCTGCATTACACGACCGAGATGCTCGCCGATCTGGTAAGCGCCGGCCGCGCCATCCGCACCGACACGGATGCCAAGCCTGCGTGGACCATCAACTACACGGCGTTTGAGTTCACGAACTCACTGGCCGACAAGGGCATCTCGGCCGAAACGTCGAGCTTTGACTTTAAGGTTATCGTCGTCGACAACGGTGACGGTACCTTGAAGGCAACGGTCGACTACGGTGACGCCGAGCCCGTGTTCGAGAACGTCTACGGCGCCGAGGCCGTGGATGACACACTCACCGGCACCAAGAAGCTTCAGGCCGCCGAGGGCCTGACCCCGGCCGACATCGCGGGCAAGTTCGCCTTTACCGTGACCGCGGACGAGGCGGGCGCCCCGATGCCCGAGCGCACGACCGCAACCAACGACGCGGCCGGCAACGTGGACTTTGGCAAGATCCACTTTACGCTCGAGGACCTCAACCGCGTCCTGGGCGTGAAGACCGATGTTTCTGGCGACGCATCGAGCGACGCCGAGGCCAACGCTGACGAGGCCGAAGTTGACGCCGATGAGAATGACGCCGAGGTCAATGGCGACGAGTCCGACGCCAACGACGAGTCCAAGCCCGCAGCCCCCACCGCTCCGCGCTCGCACACCTTTACCTACACGGTGACCGAGTCCGGTAGCGCCCCTGGCGTAACCAATGACACCAACGCCACGCGCAAGGTTTCCTATACCGTGACTGACGACGGCGCCGGACATCTGAAGGTCAAGCGCGAAGGCGCCGACGGTGCGGCCTTTACGTTCACCAACACCTACAGTGTGGCGCCAACCGATTCTGTGGTGACCGATCAGGTCAAGACGGTCAAGCGTCTGACCGGACGCGACCTTGCAGCAGGCGAGTTCACGTTTGATCTGCTCGAGGACGGCGTGGTTGTCGCGAGCGGCACCAACGACGCCAACGGCAACGTTACGCTGAGCCCGATTCACTACGAGGCGCCCGGCACGCACACGTACATGCTGCGCGAGGCTTGCCCCAACGCGCTCGGAATGTACAAGGGCGTCACCTATGACGGCACGACCTACACCGTCGTGACCACCGTCTCCGACAACGGCGACGGCACGCTGACCGCGACGCACAAGCTCGAGGGAACTACCGAGTCGGCTGGCTTTACCAATAAGTATCACGCCATGCCCACTCAGGTCTCCATCGGCGCGATCAAGGTGCTCGAGGGACGCGAGCTCAAGAAGGACGAGTTTAGCTTTAAGCTCGTTGGCGAGGACATCGAGTCCACCGTCACCAACGATGCCGACGGCAAGATCAACTTCGACAAGTTCGAGTACGACGAGCCCGGAACGTACGTCTACACCATCAGCGAGGTCAAGGGCGACGAGACCGGTATGACGTACGACAAGTCCGTCTTTACCGCGACCGTCAACGTGGTCGATGCCGGCGAGGGTAACCTCAAGGCGAGCGTCGCCTATACCAAGGGCGACAAGAGCGTCGAGGGCATCGTGTTCAACAACACGTACAAGAAGCCCGAAACGCCCGTGCCGACGCCCGACCCCGGCACGCCCAAGACCGTGACGAACATCGTCAAGACGGTCAAGGGTTTCCTGCCCACCACGGGTGACCAGCAGGCAGCCGCGCTCCTCATGGCGTTTGTCGTCGCCATGTCCGGCGTCGGTGCCCTGATCTGGGGCATCCGTAAGCGCTAGGCGCACTGACAGCGCCCGGGGCCAAGGGCCCCGGGCAGCTGCCGGGGAGCCAGAACATAGCCCCCACCCCACCCCCAGCCGCCACGGAGGCGTCTCCCTTCTCCGTGGCGGCACTTTTGTGCGTAGGGGAGGAGGGCGCGCCACGAAACCGGCCCATCTACTACGTTTAGCTGCCGACCCCTAACCATGCCGAAAAACGTGAAAACAAAACCGCAGGTAGAACGCCTGCGGTTTTGTTCAAAACGAGGGTGTGGTCGGGGGTATCGAGTCAAACGTAGTAGATGAGCCGGTTTCGTGGCGGGTGCCGCCGGCTGATCCCCCGGGGACGGGGAAACGGATCATTTTTGGCTCCGCGGGGCTCGCGGAAGTGCCCGCGCGGGGCTGCCCGAACAAAACTATGCCGGATTACGGGGCTGAATCGCGAACCTCCAACCATACCGAAAAACGCGAAAACAAAACCGCAGGTAGATGGGCCATCATTTTTCGAAAAATGGGGGCATGGACGGGGTTCCTGAGTTTAGCCCCGTAAACCGGCATAGTTTTGAAATGGCATCAAATCGGTAACAGCCATAAAGCTATGCAGGGGCGGTCGGCCGTTGGTTGATTATCCTCGCAGGTAGGCGATGGCGATTTGGGTGCGGTTGCGCAGGCCCATTTTGGCCAGGATTGAGCTGATGTGGTTTCGCACGGTGCCTTCGCCCATATAGGCCGTGGCGGCAATCTCCTTGTTGTCGAGTCCGCGTGCAATGAGCTCGGCGACCTCGAACTCGCGGTCGGTCAGGCCGGCAAAGGTCGCGGGCCGGCGGGGCGTGCCGGCCTCGGCGTCCGTTCCATCAAAATCGACGTCCTCGATTGCCTTGCCCTCCAGCACGCGCTTACCATCCATGACTTGCGCCAGCGCTGGCGGAATGGCAGCGACATCGGTCTTGATCAGATAGCCGCGGGCGCCCAGCTTGAGCGCCGACACAATGTACTCGTCATCCGAAAACGTGGTCAGGAACACCACGCGTGCTGTGGGGTCGCGCTCGAGGATCTCGCGCGCCACCGAAAGGCCGTCACGCCCCGGCATCTGAATATCGAGCAGCGCGATGTCGGGCGCGTGCTCGGTGTAGAGCGCGACCGCATCGTTGCCGTCGGCGCCGGTGCCCACCACTTCGATCTGCGGCTGGGCACCCAGGATAATCTTGAGCGAATCGACCACCAAGCGGTCGTCGTCGACAACAATGAGCCTCATCGGGCGTCATCTCCTTGCTGTTTGGGGACGGTGGCAAACACGCGCCAGCCGGGGGCGCCGGCGCGCGGCCCGGCAGTGAAGGTTCCGCCGAGCGCCTCGACGCGCTCGCGCATGGAGCCGAGCCCCATGCCTTCCACGATGCCTCGGCTGTTTGTCTTGGCCGCTCCCGTGCCATCATCGGTAACGATGAGCTGGTAAAACGACGGATGCTCCATGCATCGCACGGTGACCGCTTGGGCGTGCGCGTGGCGTATGGTGTTGGAGAGCGCCTCGCGCAGGACCGCCGCAAAGCAGTTGGCGACGTTGGCGGGCGCATGTTCGGCCAAAACCTCAAGCTCAATCTGCGGCCCGCCATCTGAGCGCGCGCCTTTCACGATGCGCTCGAGCTGTACGGAGAGATTCGCCGCGTTGTCGTTGAGTGCGTGGACGCTGGCGCGCACAAGCTGAAGCGCCTCATCGACGGTGCGCTTGACGTCGGCGAAGTCGGCGGCGACGCCGGACTCGTTGGCGTGGACCACGCGCAGGGCCTCGGTTTGCAGCGAGGCGCGCGTGAGCTGGTGGCCCACGTTATCGTGGATCTCGCGCGCGATGCGTGCGCGTTCGGCGAGCGTCGCGAGTTCGACCTCGTAGTCCTGGCGGTCGGCAAGATCGCGGTTGCGCGCTTCGAGCGCGAGGGCTCGTTCCTGCAGCTGGTCGCGGGTGCGGCGCATGCGCTCCTGCTCGCGCTCCAGCTGAGCGGTGCGCAACGACAGTAAGGTGGCGGCGACCGAAAGGATGGCGGTCAACAGCAGCGCGCGGGTGGGAAGCGCGCCGGCGTGGGCATATGCAACGAGCGCGCAGGCAAAGATGGCGCCGGCGCCCAGTGCGCCCCAGACGTGCTCACGGCGCACGCGTCGCGCGATGTCATAGAAGGCGAGGGGCGCAAACGGAGCAAACGACGGCGCAAAGACGGCCACCATAATGTAAGCGTAGCTCGCGGCCTCACCGGCGCGGCGGGCACGTTCGCCTTGCGCAATTTCCGCAAGTGAGGCGACTATGACGCCAAGGCAAAACGCCGCAACCAAGCGAGCATCCACAGCAAGGCCCAAGGCGGCTGCGATGCAGCACGCCAACACGATCGATTTGTCGAAAAGCCTGTTCATACGGGTATTGTACGCGATGGCGCGCACGACGATTGCTCAGGTGCCGCAACCGTGACATTCCTCCCGCCCGGCCCCGCCGCACTCGTGACAAAGCTCACTGGCGCGCCCTCGCCGCACCTGCGATGATGCAATCGTACCGGGCCGCAATCAACAGAAGGGCCACCTCATGACAGATATCGTCCGCGTCGAAAACCTCGTCAAGCGCTATGACGATCTTATTGCGCTCGACCACTTTAACCTGAACATCGCCCCCGGCGAGATCTTTGGCCTGCTCGGCCCCAACGGCTCGGGCAAGACCACCTCCATCAACTGTATCCTGCAGCTGCTCGCCTACGACAAGGGCACCATCGAGCTGTTCGGCGAGCCCATGACGCCCACCCGCTACGATCTTAAGCGCCGCATTGGCGTGGTGCCGCAGCAGGTGGCGGTGTTTGACGAGCTTACGGTGCGCGAGAACATCGACTACTTCTGCAGTCTGTACGTCAATGACCGCAAGCGCCGCCGCGCGCTGGTGGACGAGGCAATCGAATTTGTCGGTCTGGGCGACTTTGCCAAGTTCCGCCCCGGTTAGCTTTCGGGCGGCCTGGCGCGTCGCCTTAACATCGCCTGCGGTATCGCGCACAAGCCCGAGCTCATCTTCTTCGACGAGCCCACGGTGGCGGTCGACCCGCAAAGCCGCAACGCCATCCTGGAGGGCATCTGCCGCCTGCGCGATGAGGGCGCCACGGTGGTGTATACCAGCCATTACATGGAGGAAGTCGAGCAGATCTGCAGCCGCATCATGATCATGGACGGCGGGCGCGTGCTGGCGCAGGGCACCAACGACGAGCTCAAGCGCATGATCCAGATGGGCGAGAAAATCGTGATCGAGGTCGGTGAGGTGCCGAGTGCGGCGCTCACTGCCGTTGCGAGCCTGCCGCATGTCCTGGACCTGGCGGCGACGGCGGGCCAGCTCACGTTCTCGTGCGAGGCGAGCCCGCATAACCTGACCGACATCCTCGACGCGCTGCGCTCGTACGACGTGCCGCTCGGCCGCATCTACTCCGAGCCGCCGACCCTTAATGACGTGTTCCTCGAGATCACCGGCCGCGAGCTGCGCGACTAGGGGGCGGCCATGTTCAACACCATCATCATCACGCTCAAGACGCTGCTGCGTCGGCCGAGCACCTGGGTTTGGGGCGCGGTCTTTCCCGTTGCGCTTTCCACGATGTTCATGTTTATGTTTGCGAACCTGAGCTCCGACGGCAAGGTCGACCCGGTGCCGGTTGCCGTCGTCGCCGACGAAGCCTGGGACGCGTCGACCTTTAAGGACGTGGCGACATCGCTTGCCGAGGAGGGCGACGATCAGCTGCTCGAGATCCACGAATGCGACGACGCTGCCGCCGCAAACCACGCGCTCAAGGCCGGCGAGGTCGCGGGCATCTATACGGTCGACGCCGAAGGCACGCCCAAGCTCACGCTGCTTTCGAGTTATGACAGCTCGCGTGCGTCATCGGTGCTCACCGATCGCAGCATCCTGGAGACGGTGGCAAGCTCCTATACGCAAAATGCCGAGCTTATGGCCCAGATTGCCCAAGACGACCCAGCGGCGCTTGCTGACCCGGAGGCGGTTGCCCGCGCCCTGTCGCTCGAGGGCGGAACCCGTCGCGTGAGCCTGACGCGCACCACGCCCGACGGCACGACCATCTACTACTACGCGCTCTTTGGCCTGGTCGCGATGATGTCTGCCGAGTTTGCCGCTCTGAGCGTCGTCGACTTGCAGCCCAATCTGTCGGGCCTTGGCGCACGCCGCTGCGCGGGCGGCCTTTCCAAGACGGCGTCGCTGGCCGGCATCTTTATCGGCTCGTGGCTTGTCTCCTTTGCCTCGATGGCGGTTGCGATTGGCTATGTGCACCTGGTCGTCGGCGTCGACTTTGGCGGGCGCGAGGGGCTCTGCCTGGTGGGCGGCGCTGCCTCCGCACTTGCCGCCACGGGCCTGGGGCTCTTTGTGGGCACGCTGCCCGTTAAGGGCGGCAAGGCGTCCAAGTCGGGCATTCTCACGGGCTTCGCCACCACGTGCGCCCTGTTCGCCGGCCTTTACGGCGAGCCGGCGATGGCGCTTGCCGACGACGTCGCCCGCGCCTGCCCGGCCGAGTGCTGGCTCAATCCTGTCAAGCTCATCTGCGACATGTTCAACCGCCTGTATTTCTTTGAGGACCTGAGTCCCTTCGCCGCTCGCGCGGGCGCGCTTGTCCTGATGACCTTGGTGTTTGTCGCTGCCGCCACGCTGATCTTTGGAAGGAGCCGCTATGAGCACCTTTAAGACTGCGCTTCGCATGGCGCTGGCGCACCCGTTCTACCTGCTCATCTATACGGTGTTCATCTCGCTCATGGGCGTGTTTATCGCGGCGTCGGTGAGCTGGAACTCGTCGCAGCTCACCGAATACAAGCCCTACGACGCCAACGTGATCGTGGTCGATCGCGACAGCAGCGACCTCTCGCGGGCGCTCACCAAGCACCTGGGGTCGCGCTTTGACCTGGTCACAGGCGTCGGCGACGACACGTACGATCTTGCGGACGCGCTCTCCAAGAGCAACAGCGCCAAGGGCAGCGCCGACTGCGTGTTCTTTATCCCGGAGGGGTTTGAGGACGACCTGATCGCGGCGGCCCGTGCGGGGGAGACCCTGCCCAAGCTTGACGTGACGTACGGCTCCGGCACCATGGCGGCGGCGCTTTCGTCTGCCGAGGCCTCGCGCTGGATCTCGCTCGCGGGCGCTGCGGCGGCACTTGAGCCCGCTGCCTCCGACGGCGACGTCGCCAAGGCCGCCGAGCGCGCCGCCGCCAAGCGCACCGAGGTCCAGATCGAGCAGGTCAAAGTCGATTCGACTGCCGCCGCCACGCTCGAGTCGTATTTCAACTTTGGCGCGTATGCGATCATCTCGTCGGTCATCGTGTCGGTGGGCCTGGTGTTCTCGGGCATGAACGAGCCCGAGCGCGTGCGCCGCATGGATGCCGGTCCGGTCTCCGAGCGTCAGCGCTCGCTCTCTGTGTTTGCCGCTGCCGCGGTGCTCACCGTCTGCATCTGGCTCGTGTCGAGCATGATGGGCGTCGTGGGCTTTGCCGGCGCGGTTGCCGAGGTCGGCGTGGGCCGCGTGTGCCTGGCGCTGGCGGCAACGTTTGCCCTGGCGTGCACGCCCCTGGCCGTTGGCTTTACGCTGTCGAGCTTGGGTGCGCGCGAGGAGCTGCTCAACGGCGTGGGCAATCTACTCGGCATGCTCATGACGTTTTTGGGCGGTGCCTGGATGCCGCTGTCGCTCATGGGTTCGGCCGTGCAGACCGTGGCACACTTTGTGCCGACGTATTGGGTGAACGACGCGATCGGCAAGGCACTCGCCGCGGACCTGACGTCTGCCGTGCTGGGCGACATCGCCTGCGACCTGGGCGTCACCGTGCTCTTCGCCGCCGCCATCGCCGCCGTAGGCCTAGCCCTCACGCACGCCAAATCCCGAGCCTAGCCGCCTAGCCATCGGGTACTCATTGGGGACAGACTTAAATGACTAGTCCTTAAACGACTAGTCATTTAAGTCTGTCCCCAATGACTAGTTTGAAAAATAGTTCGCCTGGGTTTACTATTACCCTAGAAAAGTAGCAGAAGGCTAACAATGGGGGATAGTATGGCGACGAAACAGGCCTACGTCCAGGTTAAGGACCTCAAAAAACACTACGGCGACGGCGATGCGCGTCTGACGGTGCTCGACGGCATCGACACGTCCATCAACCGCGGCGAGATCTGTGTCATGCTGGGGCCTTCGGGCTCGGGCAAGTCGACGTTCCTCAATCTCATCGGCGGCCTGGAGGACGCCGACGGCGGCTCCATCATGGTGGACGGCTGTGACCTGACGACGCTCAAGTCCGCCGACCTGGGCGAGTATCGCCGTCGCGAGCTGGGCTTTGTCTTCCAGTTCTACAACCTGGTGCCCGACCTCACCATTAAGGAAAACATCGAGGTCACGGCGCACCTGTCCAAAAACCCGCTCAACGTCGATGACCTGTTGCGCTCACTGGGCCTCTACGAGCATCGCAACAAGTTCCCGCGCCAGGTCTCGGGTGGTCAGCAGCAGCGCTGCGCCATCGGCCGCGCGCTCGTCAAAAATCCGGGCCTGCTGCTGTGCGACGAGCCCACGGGCGCACTCGACTACAAGACATCCAAAGAGATCCTGCAGCTCATGGAGGACGTCAACCGCACCTACGGTTGCACCGTCATCATCGTGACCCACAACGCCGCCATCGCCCACATGGCCAACCGCGTGCTGCGCCTGCGCGACGGCCGCATCGTCGAGGACGAGCTCAACGAGTCGCCCGTCGCGGCCGCCGAGCTCGATTGGTAGGCGGCGCCATGTCACCTCTCGCAAAACGACTCCCGCGCGAGCTGCGCCGCAATATCGGCAAGTACTTGGGCATCTTTTTGCTTATGTGCGGAAGCATCGCCCTTACATCGGGCTTTTTGCTCGCGGCGCATTCCATCGGCTGCCTCATCGACGACATGCGCGATGCGTACACAATCGAGGACGGTCGCCTGACCACGGCGTTCGAAGCCACCGACGACCAACTCAACGCCGCCGAGGACGCGGCTGAGGACGTCGGCGGCGTCACGCTCTACAAGAACTTCTCTATCGACGCCATCATCAAAAAGGCGTCCGGCGATGACGGCACCAAGCGCACTCTGCGCACTTACGCGCACCGTACCAAGGTCGACATCGCGTCCTACTGCGAAGGCAGGCAGCCCCGCGCGGACGACGAAGTGGCCATCGACCGCGTCTTTGCCACCAACAACGATCTTGCCGTGGGCGATCAGGTCGAGCTCGAGGGCCGCGCCTACACCGTCTGCGGCATCATGACCCAGCCCGATAGCCAGGCGCTGTTCCTCAACAACTCGGACTTTACGGTGAACACCATCACCTATGGTGTGGCCGAGGTCACCGACGCCGGATTTGCCGCGCTCGAGGACGCCGGCGGCGCGCCCACCTACACCTACTCCTTTACTTTTAACGACCGCGACCTCTCCACCGCGGATCGCATCGATGCCGAACAGGATTTGGTCGAGGCGCTGTCGGACGCCGATGCGCGCGTGGACGACCTGACCGACGCCGATTCCAACCAGGGCATTGGCTATGCGCGCGACGACGTGGACGGCGACTCCATGATGTGGACGACGCTGCTCGACATCATCATCGTGATCATGGCGTTTGTCTTTGTGGTGCTCACCGACGCCACCATCGAGGAGGAGAGTGCCATCATCGGTACGTTGCTCGCCAGCGGCTATCGCCGTCGCGAGATTGTGCTGCACTACCTCGCGCTTCCCGCCATTGTGGGCGTGCTCGCGTCGCTGCTGGGCACCGCACTCGGCGTTGCGTTCTTTACCGAGCCCATGCGCAGCCTCTATTACGGCTCGTACAGCCTGCCGCCCTTCCAGGTGTACTGGAGCTGGGAGATCTTTGTAAAGTGCGCCGTGGTTCCCGCCTCCGCGCTCATCCTCATTACGCTGGTGGGCCTGCTCTGCAAGATGGGAAAGACGCCGCTGCAGTTCCTTCGTCACGAGGCGGGCGGCAAGTCGGGCACCAAGCGCGGTTTTCAGCTGCCGGAGCGCATGGGTTTCGTCTCTCGCTTCCGCCTGCGCATTTTCCTGCGCAACCTGGGAAACTTCGCCACGCTCTTCGTGGGCATTGCGTTTGCGTCGCTGTTGCTGCTCTTTGGCTTGGCGATTCTGCCCACGATGACCCACTATGCGGACAACCTCGAGACGAGCCTGGTCGTCGAGCATCAGTACACGCTCAAGGCACCGCTGGAGCTTGAAGGCACCGCCGAGGAGCGCGAGCAGTGGTCGGCGCTCGAGCGCCTGCAGTCGGTGGACGGTGCGCTCCTCACCGCCGCCCAGGATGCGGATGACGAGCTCGATGACGCGGTCGATGCCGCGCAGGCGGCGGCCAATGCTGCGACCAGCGCTCCGTCTGCCGAGAGCCTGACTGCAGCGCAGGACGCGCTCGCAACGGTTCAGGACAAGAAGGACGCCCTCTATGCGCGCCTCGACGATCTTGCCGATGCCCTTGGCTGCGACCGTGACGAGACCATCAGTCTGATTGAAAAAGCCTCGAGGGTCGATACCGACAACGATGATATTCATCCCGTCAATACGACGGACAATGGTGCGGCGAAGATTGCACAGGCCGAGAAATATGCCGTTTACCAGCTGCAATACGACCGCGGCGACGGAAATGGGCAGGAGACGATTTCCGTCTACGGCGTCTCGCCCGATTCGCGCTACTGGAAAGACCTCGATGTGAGCGACGGCCGCGTTGTCTTTGGCGGCGGCCTGTTCGACAAGTTTGGCTGGAGCGAGGGGCAGAAGGTCACGCTCCACGACAAATACGAGGGCAAGGACTATTCGCTGGAGTACGCGGGCAAGGACGCCACCTGGGGCTCCAAGTCGGACATGAATATCTACATGAGCATCGACGACTTTAACGAGCTGTTCGGCAACGACGCCGCTTACTTTAACGGCTATGTGAGCGACGAGAAGCTCAGCCTCGATGCGCGTTACTTTGCCGGCGACACCACGCCCGACGACATGCGCGCCGTGGGCGACCAATTTATTGGCATGATGAGCGACATGATCGGCATGATGGTCGGGCTCGCGGTGTTCATCTTCCTGCTGTTTATGTACCTGCTGACCAAGGCCGTCATCGACCACAGCGCCCGCTCGATCAGCTACATGAAGGTCTTTGGCTATCGCGATGGCGAGATCTCGCACCTGTACATCCGCTCGATTACGCTGTGCGTGGCGGCGTCGCTCGTGCTGAGCCTGCCCGTGATCATCGGCTCGCTTACGGCCATCTTCCGTTCGATGCTGCTCGCCTATAACGGCAATATTGAGATCTATGTGCCCGCCTGGTCCATGGCGGCGTGTGTCGGCATCGGCTTTGCAACCTACCTGGTCGTAGCGCTGCTGCACACGCGCTCCATCAAGCGCGTCCCCCTGGCCGAGGCGCTCAAAGTCCAAGAGTAGTCATTGGGGACAGACTTAAACGACCAAGAGTGGTCATTGGGGACAGACTTAAACGACTAGTCATCGGGGACAGTCTTTGCCGATTCGCCGGCTTGCCCGCAGGGTTGGCAAGGACTGTCCCCAACTGCCGGCAGGAAAGGAACGTCCCTAACTGCCGGGTAGCGAAAGAGTGTCTCTAACGACTAGTCGTTTAAGAACGTCCATTACAGTCGAGATTGTCAGCCCGGGCCCGTCTCGGGCTACGATTGAGGCGCGCCC
>CAKUGF010000017.1 GCA_934654585.1 uncultured Collinsella sp.
GGCCTCGGGGGCGTTCGGCTAGCTGCGGGAACGGTCTATCCGCTCAACGTGTTCGGCTGAGATCGGAAATCAACCATATGAGTACTGTCACCAATTTAGTAACAGCAAATTCGGGGACAAATTGATCGAAATGAGCGATTTATAGGGTCTGGAAGTCACCAATTTATGTCTATAGGGGGTTAGATAATTTAACTTTAAGCTCAAAACAGGCCAAAAAATATGGCACAACTTTTGCAACAGTACTCATATTTGGCATTTTTTGCCCAAAGGGTTCAAAAATCAGCCCCAACGCGCAAAAAGGAGGGGCCTTGTAAGGCCCCTCCTTAGGAAAGGGAATCGATTTATTCCACAGCCGTAGATAAACCCTAGCCGCTACTCCATCATGTCGAAGACGGAAGGACGCAGCTCGTTCTCGGCAGCCTCGGGATCGGTCTCGCGCAGACGGTTGATATAGCGGTTGTACCAGATCACTGCAAGACCCAGGAAGACAACCACACCACCGACGTTGTAGACCAGCGTCAGCCACAGCGGCTGGTCCAGCGGAACGGTACCGCAGACAAGCACGAAGCAGAAGACCACGAGCAGGAAGGCGGCAACGACCAGACCGAAGGTGCGCGAACCCATGCGGAAGTCGCGGGGCGCGGCGTCGAAGTTCTTGCGCAGCATAAAGTAGGCAAGCAGGATCAGCAGCGGCGGGAGCAGGGCCGTGGCAGCCGTCATGTTGGTAACGATCATAAGCAGGTCGTCGAGGTTGCCGGAGCCCAGGGCCGGGATGATCAGGATGGGGACGACGATGGCGAACTGCAGCCAGGCAGCGCGGGCAGGAATGCCGTGCTCGTTGAGCTCGACGATCTTGCTGCCGAAGACGCCCTCGGGGATCTCGGTGAAGAACACCTTGATGGGAGCAGAGGTCCACATCATGAGGGAGCCCAGCGTAGCGGCGAGAAGGATCAGGCCGATGACGCGCGTGGACACTTCCATGGGAATGCCAAAGTGGGCAAAGACAGCACCGAACACGTCGAAGATGCCAGTGGAGATGGCAACGCTGCCCTCGGGAATGAACAGGTTGACCAGCAGCGAAGCGCCTGCATACAGAAGGCCGATGGTCAGGCCGGCGATAACGACGGTGCGCACGAAGGCCTTGACGCCGCCCTTGAGGTCGTTGAGGAACACGCCGACGGACTCAGCGCCGCCAACGCCCTGGATGATCCAGGCGAGCGTGCCGAAGAAGCCCCAGGTTGCAGCGAAGTTGCTCATGTCGGGAGCCATGTTGGCGGGCGTGGGAGCCGTAGCGAACTCAACGCCGCCAAAGGCAGCAGCCAGGGACAGTAGGATGAACACGGCAGTCAGGCCGAGAGCCGCGGTCGAGCCGAAGGAGGAAATGGAGCCAATCCACTTAGCGCCCTTGGTCGAAACCCACGTGGCGATAGCAAAGACCACGATCTCGATGATGGTAATCCACAGCTGCGAAAGTTCGGCATTGGCACCAAAGAACACGTAGCTCGCGTAGATGATGACGTTGGGCAGGACGGACGCGAAATAGAACAGGTTGACGAACCAGTAGCTAAACGCCGTTAGGAACGCCCAACGACCGCCCATCGAGGTCTTAACCCAAGCGTACACGCCCGACTCGGAATCCTTGTTGAGGCCGACGAACTCGGCGGTAACCAGGGTATAGGGGACAAAGTACAGAAGCGTGGCGAAGAAGAACGACGGCGCAGCTGCCAAGCCGATGGCCGCGTTGTTGTTGATGATGTTCTTGATACCGAACACGGCGGCGACCGTCATGCCCAGCAGAGCGAACGAACCGATCGTTCCTCGTTTTTCAGAGCTCATAAGCCCTCCAAATCATCCGTTATATCTCATCTAAAACCGTCCGGGCTGCAAGCGCAATCGCGGACGGCGTACCTGCTAAGGGGAATGGGAAAAGGGAGTCAACAAAGCCATCCCCCTTAACGGCGCAAAGCAAACGTCCAGGTGGACGAATACTACTTGTTGGGGAAGGAATAACCTTCGACCGTCACGTGAAGCACGGTGACACGGGGATCCGTGGTGTCGGCGAGGACGCGATACGCCTCGTCAATCTCGACGACGGCAACGCCGCCGGCGGGAATCGTCACGGTCTCCCCCGTACCCTCAAAGCGCTCGCGATCGTCGATATCGCTGTAAGCGCGGGTGCAGGTGAGATCCGCCTTGGGAGCCACCTCGACGGCCAGATCGCCGTCGAGCGGGGCGAGCACGGCATGATAGCGACGGTGACCGACCAGATCGGCGGTTGCGGCCTCGCGGGCATAGACCCACCAGTACACCAACGAGTCGCCGATGGAGTAAGCCACGTCGTGCTGCAGGTCGGCAACGCCGTCGAGCGCCTGGCCGGTACGCATCCACTTCTTGACGGACTTCATCTGAGCGTCGAAATCGGCGCGCGAGTTAAAGAGATGCATGACTTATGCCTCCTTAATGGGTGCCAGCGCCTGAGCCAGATCGGCAGACGTCAGCGGTCGCAGGGACACCTCGAAGCTGAAGCTCTCAAAACGGGTGCGATAGGAATCGAGCACCTCGGAACCCCAAGAGTTCGAACCAAGGCCGAGCAGCTGGTCGTTGATGTTGACCGTGACCGAATCGCTCTTGACGAGGTCGTAAACATGTCCGGCCTTGTCGATGTTCTCGCAGGTGTAGGGCCATGCCGAGAACGAGAACGGGTTGGAAGCGGCGTCGCTCGGGCGCGTCACGACCAGGCCGTCACCGTGGCTGGAGCGCAGGGCGACCCAACGGGTTCCCTCGCGGTTGGCGCAATCCTGGGGCATGACATACGGCGTGAACATGTCGTCGACCGTGGTGCGGTAATGGCCGACCGGGTTGGCGCGCAGCGAGTCCGGGTAGTTCTCGCCCGGGCCGTGGCCGTACCACTCGACGGCGCGATCGCAACCGGGAACCTCGAAGGAAATGCCAATGCGCGGGATGATGTCCGAGTAATCGCCGTAGGGCTCACCGGAAACCTTGAGATCAACTCGACCGCTCGTAAGCACGGTGTAGACGAGCTCGACGCGCATGCCAAATGCGCGAACGGGAGGAGCAATACGCTGGCTCACGGTAACGACGACCGCGCTGCCGTCCTGCTTCCAGGAGACCTTGCGGGTGGACGTCTGCATCACATCGATGAAGTTGTCCTTCCACAGGGAGTCATACTCCTGGGCGTGGTTGTCGACGAGCGGATGCCAGAAACCAACCTGGGGGCCGGAGGTCATAACGTCGCGACCGGATGCCTTCCACTCGCTCACAGTGCCGTTAACCTTGCTGAAGGTCAGCTTGCCGTTGAGGGAGTGAATGCAGATCTCCTGCTCGGTCTCCTCGACCGTGAGCTCGGGGCGGGCGGGAGCCACGATGGCCGGTGCCGGATGATTGGCGATGGCGAACTGGCTTGCACCCAGCTGGAACATCGGCTCGCACCAGGCGTGGGCAGCCATGGTGTAGGCGCGCACGGTGAGCAGGGTCTCGCCTGCGGCAGCCTCGCGAACGACCAGGGGCAGCTGGACGGACTCGCCGGGAGCGACCGCTCCGGGCATGAGCGTCTTGCGGCACACCACGTCGCCGTCCACCAGGGTCTCCGCCACCAGGCAGACATCCTCGAGGGTGGTAAACCAACGCTTGTTGGTGACGGTCAGCTCGCCCGCCTCGGCGTCATAGGCCATGCGAACCGGGCAGATGACCTGGCCGTACTCGGTCAGACCCGGGCTCGGCTGCTGCCAAGGGAACACCATGCCATCGATGCAGAAGTTGCTGTTGTTGGGATAGTCGCCGTTGTCGCCGCCGTACATGTCGTAGGCCACGCCGTCCTCGGTCACAGCAGCCAGACCGTGGTCGCACCATTCCCAGATAAACTGGCCCTGGATGCAATCCCAGCGGTCAAAGACCTCCTGGTACTCGGACAGGCCTCCCGGGCCATTGCCCATGGAGTGACCGTACTCGCAGTTAATGCGCGGCTTGGGGAACGGATGCTCGCCAAAGTCGTTCATCTGCGACACGCGAGAGTACATGGTGGAGATGACGTCGACGGTATCGGCGTTGCGGTCCTCCTCGTAGTGAACCGGGCGGTCATCGAGCTCGTGAGCTTTGGCGTACATCGCGCGGATGTTGCAGCCGTAGCCGCTCTCGTTGCCCATCGACCACATGATGATGCACGCATGGTTGCGCTCCTGCATCACCAGACGCTCGACACGGTCGACATAAGCCGGCTCCCACGCCGGGTCATCGGTGACCAGGGCGATGTTGCCGATATTCTCGAAGCCGTGGCTCTCCATATCGGTCTCGGCCACCAGCATGATGCCGTACTCGTCGCACAGCTCGTAGAAGCGCGGGTCGTTGGCATAGTGAGACGTGCGCACCGCGTTGATGTTGTGCTGCTTCATGAGCTCAAGGTCGCGGCGCATGCGATCGAGACCCACAGCACGGCCCTTGTGATCGTCGTGATCGTGGCGGTTGACGCCGTGCATCTTAAAGTAGGTGCCGTTGAGGTAGATATGGTTGCCCTCGACGGTGACATCGGCGAGGCCCTGACGATGCGGCACGAATTCGCTGACCTCGTCACCATCGTAGACCTCAAACGTCAGGTCGTAGAGGAAGGGGTCCTCGGGGTTCCAGAAGTGAGCGTCGGCAACGGTGCACTCGGTGTGGCCGTCGACGCACTCGCCCGTAGCAACTACGTTCTCGCCGTCGCTGAGCGTAAACACGACGCGGCTTGCGCCCTCGGCAACCGTATCGAGCGTAATCAGAGCGGCATCGCCCTCGCGGTGCGTGCGGAACCTAAAGTCGACCAGGCGCGCGGCGGGACGCTGCATAAGGTAGACATCGCGGAAGATGCCCGAGGCCCACCACATGTCCTGGTCCTCAATATAGCTGCCGTCGCTGTACTGCAGGACCTTAACGGCAAACAGGTTATCGCCCTCGACGAGCGCGTCGGTCACGTCGAACTCGGCGGACAGGCGCGAGCCCTTGGTCATGCCGATAAACTGGCCGTTGACGTACAGCTCGCCGTAGCTCTCGATGCCGTCGAAGCGGATGATCTCGCGAGCGCCGGCGGCAACGGCGGGAAGGTTGACGATGCGCTGGTAAACACCCGTGGGGTCATCGGAGGGAACGAACGGCTGGTCGACCGGGAACGGGAAGCCCTCGTCGGTGTAGGCGAGCTTACCGTAGCCGTCTACCTGCCACAGGTGCGGAACCTCGACGTGGTCCCACTCGGGCTCGTAGGTAGAAAGTGCCTCGTTGGAGACGGCGGCAGGACCCTCAAAGAGGCGGAACTGCCACGAGCCGGACAGCTGGACAAATCCGCGCGAAAGCTCACGGCTGTACGTAGCAGCGAGATCGGCAGTCTCGTAACCCATAAAGTACGCATGGGGTGCCAGGCGGTTCCTGTTGGTGAGCGCTTGGTTTTCCCAATCGTTAATGGCGTCCATGGTGATGCTCCTTCGTCATCGTAGTGATTCTTGTGCAACCGGTTGTCCTTATCTTACGGGCGATGCAAAAATCTGTGCAACCGGTTGTCCGCTGAACGGTCGATTTCGCCGGTTTAACGGTGCAACCGGTTGTACAACCGTAAGACTTATGTCACCCTGAGTACCGACACACAGCGCAATACAGCGTTCCAGGGCCCGCAGACAACCGCCGCGCCCATCCATGCCCCACCCTTGCAAGCCATGTTCAACAGCAGCTTGGACGTTAAATGCCACCAGTGGCCGGATATCGTGAACGCTGTTCAGACGCACTATAGTAAGCTGTATCCGCACCAACCCGCATCAGCGACAACACCGACCGCATTTTCCAGGAGACGCCATGACCCAACCAGTTCGCACCGCACCTACGCTTGCCGAGGTTGCCGCAGCTGCCGGCGTGTCGCGCTCCACGGCATCGCGCGCACTCAACGACTCGCCCCGCATTAGCGAGGAAACCAAAAAACGCGTCCGCGCGGCGGCCAAAGAAGTCAATTTTGTCCCCAACGCGCGCGGCCGAGCACTTGCCGTCGGACGTACGGAAATCATCGCCGTACTCGTGACCGAGCCCCTGAGCGAACTGTTCAGCGACCCCACATACAGCGAGTTTTTGAGCGGTATTACCGAGGAACTCTCGGAATCGTCCTATCTGCCCGTTATCTTGCAGGCATCTTCCACGCACGAGCGCAACCGTGCGCGCGAGCACTTTGAGCGTCGCTCGTTCGACGCAGTCATCGACGTCTCTCCCTACAAGGGCAGCGAGCTGCTCGAAGTGCTGCGCGAGCTGAGCGTACCCACCGTGCTGTGCGGCCAGCTCGAGGGCCACCCCTATCGCGATGTGTTCTCGACGGTCTACTCCGACGACGAAGAGGGCGGACACTTTGCGGCACTCGCCATGAAAGAGCGCGGGCGCAAAGATATCGTCGCCGTGCTGGGCCCGCAAGACAACCCCGCCGTCATCGACCGCCTACGCGGCTACCGCGCCGTCTTGGATAAAGACCTCCCGGACGAGAACGTTGTCTACACCGGATGGAACAGCGGAGACGGTTATCAGGCCATGCATCAGCTCCTCGCGCGCGAGATCAACTTCGATGGCGTACTCTGCGGATCGGACCGTATCGCGGCTGGCGTCATCACCGCACTCAACGAGGCAGGCCTTTCCGTTCCGTCGGACGTATCGGTTGTCGGCTTCGACGATCACGAGATTGCGGCGCGTTGCGTCCCCGCGCTCACGACCGTCCGCCAGCCCCTGCGCGAGGAAGGCCACATGGCCGCCAACATTGCGCTCGACATGATCAAGGGCGCCGAGCCCACCACCTCCGTGATGCACATGCAGCTGATCCAGAGAGACTCGCTATAAGAAACTGGGACGGGCTTTCCGCTAAACAGTTGTTGCGGAAAGCGCATCCCACTCTAAGCGCCGATTCCGGGTTGTAGTTTCCCGACGCACGACGGCAAGCCTCCAAACATAACGTCACGACATAAAAAACGAGGGAAGGCGCGTGTCCTTCCCTCGCAACAGACAATATGTAAGCCGTTCGCCTACATCAGGCGCAGGCTGACGTCCTTAAGCTGGGCGCCGGAAACGGCACTCGGAGCGCCCGACATGAGGTCGGAACCGCTGGCCGTCTTGGGGAACGCCATAACGTCGCGGATGGAGTCGGAGCCGGTGAGCAGCATGCACACGCGGTCCAGGCCCAGAGCAAAGCCGCCCATCGGGGGCGCACCAAACTTGAGGGCCTCCATGAGGAAGCCAAACTGCGACTCGGCGCGCTCCTCGGTAAAGCCCAGGAGCTTGAGCATGGACATCTGCATCTCGGCGTTGTGGATACGCATACCGCCGCCACCGGCCTCAAAGCCGTCCATGACAAAGTCGTAGGTGCAAGAACCGGCTGCCAACGGATCGGCCTCGATCTTGGCGATGTCGGTCTCGGTCGGCAGGGTAAAGGGCTGGTGCTCGGCAGCATAGGCCTTGCGATCCTCGTCCCAATGGAACAGCGGGAAGTTGACGACCCACAGGAAGTCGTGACCCTCGCGCTTGATCTCGAGCGCGTTGGCCATGTGGGAACGCATACCGCCCAGGATCTCGTCAGAGAGCAGGCGCGGGCCGGCAGCGAACATCACAAGGTCGCCGGGCTCGACGTCCATGCGCTCGCGCAGAGCGGCCATCTCCTCGTCCGAGAAGAACTTGACGATGGGGCTGTTGATGGAGCCGTCCTCGCGGAAGGCGATCCAGGCCAGGCCCTTGGCGCCAAACGTGGAGGCCACGCCGGCGAGCTTATCGATCTTGGCACGTGCCCAGGCGCCGGCGCCCTTAGCGTTGATGGCCTTGACGACGGAGCCCTCCTCGTTCGCGGCAGTCGCAAAGACCTTGAACTTGGAGTTGGCAAAGATGTCGGTCAGGTCGACCAGGTGCATGCCATAGCGGGTATCGGGCTTGTCGGAGCCATAGGTGTCCATGGCCTCCCAGTAGTCCATGCGACGCAGCGGCGTGGGCATCTCGACGCCCATGCGACCGAAGGCATCGGCAAGAACCTCTTCGAGCGCGCTCATGACATCGTTCTGGTCCACGAAGGACATCTCGATATCGACCTGGGTGAACTCGGGCTGACGGTCGGCACGCAGGTCCTCGTCGCGGAAGCACTTGGCGACCTGGTAGTAGCGCTCGACGCCGCCGACCATGAGCAACTGCTTCAGGAGCTGCGGGGACTGCGGCAGGGCGTAGAAGTTACCCGGCTGAATGCGGCTGGGGACGATGAAGTCGCGAGCGCCCTCGGGCGTGGACTTGAACAGGGAGGGTGTCTCGACCTCCATGAACTCACGGTTGTGCAGCGCCTCGCGAATGGCGAAGGTAAAGTCGGAGCGCAGCTTGAGGTTGGCCATCATCTCGGGACGACGGAGGTCCAGATAGCGATAGCGCAGACGGGTGTCCTCGCTGGTCTCGATGCCGTCCTCGATCTGGAACGGCGGGGTGACGGAAGTGTTGAGCACCTCGGCGTGGTCGGTCAGGACCTCGATCTCGCCGGTCGCGAGCTTGGCGTTGGTGGTCTCCTCACCACGGGCGCGCACGACGCCGTGAATCTTGATGGGCCACTCGGGACGCATGGTCTCGGCGATCTTGAAGGCATCGCCGTCGGAGTGCTCGGGGTCGAAGGTGAGCTGCGTGATGCCCTCGCGGTCGCGAAGGTCGCAGAAAATAAGGCCGCCGTGATCGCGGCGACGGCTCACCCAACCGGTGAGGGTAACCTCTTCGCCCACGTTCTCGCGGCGAAGCTCGCCGCAGGTACGGGTGTGCATGGAATGCTCGTCGATGGGACGGGTCTGGCTCATACCAGTGATCCTCCTTTATGGATCTGTGCCGCCCCGTGTCGTTCCGGGCGGCGTCGTACAGATTTGCCCAGCCTGCGTAAACCGCGCAGCCAGACATGGCGTTCTATCTTATCGCACCTGTGCCGATGTACCGCGAAAAAGTGGCTCCTGCCCAAAGACTTGACGGAGACGAAACAATTGACACACTGCGGCACCCGCCCGTACGCGTCACGTGCGACAATATGCCCCAATAAAACAGCACTTGGAAAGGCCCGTCATGACTGCACGCCTCATTGTTATGGATATCGACTCCACCCTCATCAACCAGGAGGTTATCGACCTGTTGGGCGAGGAAGCCGGCGTGGGCGAGCAGGTGGCGCAGATCACTGAGCGCGCCATGCGCGGCGAGCTGGACTTTAAGCAGGCGCTCGAGGAGCGCGTGGGGCTGCTCGCCGGCCTGGACGAGAGCGTGTTCGAGCGCACCTTTGAGCGCGTGACGTTTACCCCCGGCGCGTTGGAGCTTGTGCGCTCGGCGCACAGCAAGGGCTGGAAGGTCGGCGTGGTGAGCGGCGGTTTCCACGAGGTCGCCGACAAAATCGTAGCCGCCGCGGGCATTGACTTTTGTCTGGCCAACCGCTTGGAGATCGTGGACGGCAAGCTCACCGGCAAGCTGGCGGCCGACATTGTGACCAAGGAGTCCAAGCTCATCCAGCTGCTGGATTGGGCAGTTGGGTGCGGTGTCGATATGGCTCACACCGTCGCGATCGGCGACGGGGCAAACGACATCCCCATGATCCAGGCCGCGGGCACCGGCATCGCGTTTTGTGCCAAGCCCAAGACGCGCGAGGCCGCCCCATTTGCCATCGATGAGCGCAACCTGATGCTCGCGATGGATATCATCCTGCGCGACTAGCGAGTTAGCCTCACAACTCCATCAAATCTGACATATTAGATTTCCGAACAATTTTGCTCTAATGTTCGGAAAGAACCTTTCGCGTGCTAAACTTTTAAGCGTCGAAGGGAACTTATATGGACAAACGCGATCTTGAGCAATTGCTAAGTAACGTGGCAGACGGAAGCGTTGCACCGGCCGATGCCCTCACGCGCATCCAAACGGCGCCGACCGCCGATCTGGGCTTTGCACAGCTCGATCTTTCGCGCGGGGTGCGTCAGGGAGCTGGCGAGGTTGTCTACGGCGCCGGTAAAACCGCCGGGCAGATTGCCGCCATTATCGAAGCGCTGCGCGACGCAGGCCAGGCGCACGTCCTGGTCACGCGACTCGATGCCGATAAGGCAGCACGCACCGCGGAGCTTCTTGCCGATAACATCGACCTGGGATATGTCCCGGACGCCCAGCTCGCCCTCGTGGGTGGCATGCCCTCCCCCACCGGCAACGGACGCATCGTCGTCGCTTGCGCCGGCACGAGCGACCTGCCCGTCGCCGAAGAGGCCGCACTGACGGCCGAATTCTATGGCAACGAGGTCGATCGCCTTTACGACGTGGGCGTCGCCGGCCTGCACCGCCTGCTCGCTCATGCCGAGGAACTTGCCCAGGCACAGGTGGTCATCGCCATCGCCGGCATGGAGGGTGCCCTGGCAAGCGTCATCGGCGGCCTGGTGAGCTGCCCGGTCATCGCCGTCCCCACCAGCGTGGGCTATGGCGCGAGCTTTGGCGGCGTAGCGGCGCTACTCGCCATGCTCAATTCCTGCGCCAGCGGCGTTTCGGTCGTCAACATCGACAACGGCTTTGGAGCCGCCTACCAGGCAAGTCTTATCAATCATCTGAGCGCCGGCACGCCCTGCGCCCGCTAAGGAGCATTCCATGTCCAACCATCAGCACACGCTTATCATCGACGGCACCTCGGGCATCAGCGGCGACATGACCGTCGCGGCGCTACTCGATCTGGGTGCCAGCGAGGAGCACCTGCGTAAGCAGCTCGCCACGCTTCCGGTCGACGGCTTTGAGGTTGCCGTGACGCGCGTAAACAAGCACGGCATCGACGCCCGTGACTTCGATGTTCAGCTCGCCAGCGAACTTGAGAATCACGACCACGACATGGCCTGGCTCTACGGCAACGACGCGACCGCCGAGCACGCGCACGAGCACGCTCATCACCACAATCACGACCATGGCGAGCACGAGCATCATCACGAGGACGAGCATGTCCACTGCCACGAGCACACGCATGAACATGCCCATGACCACGACGGCCACCACCACGCTCATCATCACCGCTCCCTGGCAGACGTCACCGAGATCATCGACGGCTCGCAGCTGAGCGATGGCGCCAAGCGTCGCGCGCTCGCTATCTTTACTGTGCTCGCCGCCGCCGAGGCTAAAGCCCACGGCAAAACGCCCGAAACCGTCATGTTCCACGAGGTAGGCGCCGTCGACTCCATCGTCGACGTCTGCTCGGTCGCCATCTGCCTCGATGACCTGGGCATCGAGGATATTGTGGTCGAGTCGCTCTCCGAGGGCCACGGCACCATCCGCTGCGCCCATGGTCTTATGCCTATTCCGGTTCCCGCCGTCGTCAACCTGTGCCAGGCGGGCAATATCGCCCTCACGCCCGCACCGGTCGCCGGCGAACTCGTGACGCCCACGGGCGCCGCCATCGTCGCCGCGCTGCGCACGTCCGAGCACCTGCCGGCCCGCTATCGCATCGAAGCCGTCGGCTACGGCGCCGGCAAGCGCCCCTACGAAGGCTGCTCCGGTACGCTCCGCTGCCTGCTCGTCCACGTGGACGCGTAAAAATGGATGCTCGCAAAACAAAAAGCCGCGCCGCTATAGTCATGGCGTTTTCCGAGCTCCTGCGCGAGGAAGACTACGGCAAGATCACCGTCGGAGACATCATCGCGCGTGCCCAAGTGGGCCGCGCGACGTTCTACGGCCTCTTCAAGAGCAAAGACGACCTACTCGCCGAGCTCGTAAGCGATATCTGCGCCCACGCCCTCGACGACGATGGCGCGCCCCTCGACGACTCGCTCGTGCAAGTCGAGCACATCCTCAACAACCTCTGGGAGCGTCGCCAAGGCGTACGAGCCCTGGTAGCCGGTGCCGGCTCACGCGTCTTCGCCGACAGCTTACGCAAGACCATCATGTCACGAGCAGCCGAAACCGTTCCTACCGACCCAAACGGCCCCGCCGCCACCATGGACCGAAGCTTCCTACTACACCACATAGCCTCAAGCTTCGTAGGAACAGTCCAATGGTGGGCATGGCACAACTTTCAAGCAAACAAATCCGACGTAGCCAAAGACTACCTATCAGCCATACAACCCCTCTTCAACTAAGCAAGCCTCTCATCCCAAAGCCCCGCCCCAACCCAAGGCGCCATGCATCCCAAAGTGCAACTCGCATCCCAAGGCGCCCAACAACAAAGTGCCCATCACATCCAAATTCAGATATATATGTTGGGTTGCCTACTCGGGCGCAGCAAAGACTCCGCAGCTGCCCGCATGGGGTAACTTCCCAGCGCATTCCGCAGGACGAAAGAACCCCCGCCGCACGAAGTGCGCAGCGGGGGTTCTTTCATGTCCGAGGACGCGCTGGGAAGTTACCCCATGCGGGCAGCGGACAACTATGTAGCCCTGGACTAGAACATGCCCAAGAAACCATGCACAAACAGTGCAGCCACGATAGCACCGACAAACGGAGCGATGCCAGGAACAAGCAAGCCGTACTTCCAGTTGTTGTCGGCCTTGTTCTTAATCGGCAGCACCTGGTAAGCAAGGCGAGGACCAAGGTCACGAGCCTGGTTCATGGCGAAGCCGGTGATGCCGCCCATGCCCATGCCGACGGCCCAAACGATCAGGCCGACGCAGATAGCGAGCATCAGAACGTTCTCGCCAGCGCGGCTGGCGGCAGCAAGGATAGCGCTGATAAACACAAAGGTGCAGATAGCCTCGCAGAAGAAGTTGCGGGCATAGTTGGTGCCCTCGGTGGTGGGGTTGGTCGAGAAGATGTTGCGCTGAGCGATGGGGTCGACGACGCCCTCGGAGGCCTTGAACTCATCGGCATACATAAACCAAGCGATCACGGCGCCCACAAAGCCGCCGAGCATATCAGCGAGCATGAAGGGAATGCAGTTGCCCCACGGCACCAGGCCGACAATGCACTGGGCAAGCACCATGGCCGGGTTCATGCACACGGCTCCGCCAAAGACAAACAGGCAGACCGAAATGCCAAAAGACCAGGTGGTGATGGCAAACATATGGCCGGAGCCCTGATACTTGGTGCCCTTGAGCACGGTATCGCAGTGCACGCCCACGCCAAAGACGATCATGAGGGCCGTCGCGCCGAATTCGCACAGGAGTTTGGTAAGCATAAAACCTTATCTTTCTTGTCGGTTATAAACGATTCGTTTGAGTCGCGCGCTAGTGCTGCGCGACGACAACGCCCAGGCCATCGGGAATAACGGCAACCTTGGCGTTTGCGCCCTTCATCTCAAAGGCGAGCTTGAGCGCCTCTTCGAGGGTGTTGACCGGCGTCATGTGCATGTCCTTGATCATCTGGTGATCGCACAGGTCGGTAACCATGATCACGGGGTGATGTGCCAGGATGCGGGCGAAGATCTGGCTCGTCCACTGGTCAGGCAGGGTCTCGTCCTTGGGACGGTCGATGCAGGCGCGCTCGAACTCAGCCGGATCGTTGTCGGCGATGTTGTGGTAGAAGCCCTCGCCGCCGTGACCATCGGCGCAACCGGCGACGTCGATAATCACGCCGCCCTCGGGAAGCGTCGCCTCGGCAGCGCACATACCCTTCACGGCCTGGTAGATGTTCTGGTCGAGCGGATAGCCGCCGTTGGTGGTGATGGCGATCTCGCACTCGACAGGCTCGACGCCGGCAAGGCTCTTCACGAACTCGCAGCCAGCCTCATGGGCCTTATGGATGTCGCCGGCAAAAGAACCGATAACCTCGTGCTTGCCGTTGAGCACCACGTTGAGCACAAAGGCAAGGTGAGCCATCTCGGCGGCAGCAAACATATCCTCGCTCACGTGGTTGTGGCACAGGTTGCCGGCACGCGAATGAGAGTCGTTCACAAACTGACCGTTGTGGTTGTACATGATGGTCTTATAGCTGGCGATACCGGGCAGCACGGATTTACGGCTGCCAGAGAAGCCGGCAAAGAAGTGCGGCTCAATAAAGCCCTCGGCAAGCAGCAGGTCGCAATCGGCAGCGATCTTGTTGATGATGCACTCGCCACCAGAAGGCAGGGTGCCGATCTTCTTCATCATGCTGTCGTCGGTCGCGACATGCATGACGATCTCCTCGTTGGCAACGATCTCCTCGCCATACTTGTTGACGAGCTCCTCATGCGTCGAGGGACGATGCATACCGGTCGCGACCAGAATACGAACGCGAGCATCGGGCGCAGCAGCATGGATGTGATGCAGCAGAATAGGCATCGTGACACGCGAAGGAACCGGACGCGTATGGTCAGAACTGATGATTACGATGTCCTTCTTGCCAGCACAAAGCTCCTCGAGCGAAGGCGAGCCATAAGGATTTGCAAGCGACTCTTCTACCAGCTCTTGCTGCGTTTTTGTAGTCTCAAACTCGTTTTGGTGACCCTCCATCACACCTGCGAAGTTCTTGTCCTCGAGCTCCAGATGCAGCGTCTTGTGGTCAAACGGCAATTCACATTCAAACAATGACGAGCGCCCTCTTCCTTTCATCTAACACACTAGATAAACCGTAGGAAGGATACGCCGCTCACCGATAACAACCAACCACCCACCAACCCGTTAACAAAACGCTCACAATTGACAAGTACAAAAAGGCGGCCGCAGCCCCAAAAGGAACCACGACCGCCGTCCAAAACGCGCGAAGCGCACCATTCTTCCTTCAGCCCGTAATCCGCAGAAGACCGGACATCGCAGGGCCCGCCATAGGTTTACTTTTAGGCACATCCCGCAGGACGCGAGAAGCCCCGCCGCACGAAGTGCGCAGCGGGGCTTCTCGCATGTCCGAGGACGTGCCTAAAAGTAAACCTATGGCGGGCCCGGACGACTACAGGGCTATCTATTACCCCGTGTTCTGCAGACCTGCCGAGACGCCGGTCACAGTCGAAAGAATCAGGCTCATGTACTCGGCCTTCTTCTCCTCGGCCATCTCGTCCTGGTTCATACGCACCTCGCGAAGGGCGCGGACCTGGGCGATGGACAGAGCGTCGACGTAGGGATTACGGACGCGGACGGCGCAGCCGAGCACGCGGCGGCGCTGCAGCGGCCATTCGTCACCGACGATGGCAAGGACCCACTTACGGGTGAGCTGCATCTCGGTAAAGACCTTCTCGGACAGATCCTCGCGGTCGCCCAGGTGCAGATACATCTTGGCGATGCGCTGGTCGGTCTTGGCAATCGACATCTCGATGTTGTCGATGAAGGTGCGGAAGAACGGCCACTCCTGGTAGGCAGCCTTGAGCTGGTCAAGATCGCCAAGCTGCTCGCAGGCGGTGCCCAGGCCGTACCAAGCGGCGAGGTTGATGCGCGCCTGGCTCCAGCTGAAGATCCACGGAATGGTGCGCAGGTCGTCGAGCGACTTGGCGCCCAGACCGCGCTTGGCGGGACGCGAGCCGATCGGCAGCAGACCGACCTCGGTCAGCGGCGTCACGGTCGAGAACCACGGTGTAAAGTCCTCGGTGTTCAGCAGGTCCAGATAGCGCTCGTGGCTTGCGGCGTTAAGCTTCTCGGCCATATCCCAGAACTTCTGCGTGGTCTCGGTGTTGGTCTTCTCGACACTCGGGGCCGACTGCAAAAGCGTTGCGGCGGCAACGGACTCAACGTGACGCTGAGCCAGCGTGCGGTTGCCGTAACGGGCAAAGATGACCTCGCCCTGCTCGGTAAGCTTAAAGAAGCAGTTGACCGAACCCTTGGGCTGCGCCAGCACGGCCTTGTTGGCCGGGCCACCGCCACGGCCCACGGCACCGCCGCGACCGTGCATGAGCACCAGGTCGATATCGTTCTTCTCGGCCCACTTGGCAATGCGCTCCTGCGCGGAGTGCAGGGCGAGCATGGCCGTAGTAGGACCGGCATCCTTGGAGGAGTCGGAGTAGCCCAGCATGACCTCCATGCGGCGGTTGGTCTGGGCAAGGCGCTTTTGCACCACAGGCAGCGTGAGCATCTGATCGAGCACGTCGACGCAGCCCTCGAGGTCCTCAAGCTGCTCGAACAGCGGGATCACGTCGAGCTCGGGGACATCCTCCTCGTGTGCGAAGGAAAGGTGGGCGAGCTCAAAGACGTCGGCCACATGCTGGGCGCTCTTGGTGAACGAGATGATGTAGCGGTGCGCCATCTTCTTGCCGTAGCGCTTTTGGATAGAGCCGATGGCACGGAAGGTGTCGATGACCTCGCGCGTCATGGGCTGCAGGTCGCCGTGGATACCGTTCTCGTGGATATCCTTGAGGGCACGGGCGTGCACCACGGAGTGCTGACGGAACTCCATCTCGACCATATGGAAGCCGAAGGACTCGACCTGCCAGATGATGGTCTGGACCGGGCCGTAGGCAGCACGGACGGCACCGCAGGCGGCCAGCGAGCGCTGGACAACACGCAGGTCCTCCAGGAACTCATCGGCACTGTGGTACATGGTGTCGGTGATGCGGCGCACGGTGGCGTTCAGACGGTCGGCCATGACGAGCATGACGGCGCGATGCGGCTCGTGCTCGGAGATAAGCTCGGCGCGGGCCGTGTACTGGGCGCTCATCTCCACCTGATGGTTCCACAGGTTCATGAGCTCGGCAGACGGCTTGCTATACTCGGCCTCGAGCGTCAGGTTGCGGCCGATGCGGCGGCACTTGTCCTCGAGCTTGAGCACCATGTGAGTGAAGTACTTGGCAGCAACCTCGCGGCTTACCTTGGCAGTGACGTTGGGGTTGCCGTCGCGGTCGGAACCGATCCAGCTGCCGGGATGGAAGAATGCCGGGCACAGCGGCGGCACGGTGCCGGCCTTGTCGCCCAGCACCCAGTCGTCAAAACGACGATAGATGACGGGGATAACGTCGAACAGCGTGTTATCGAAGATGTCGATGATGGTATCGGCTTCCTCGACCGGCGTGGGCTTCTTGAGCGCGATGGGGCTCGTACGCACCAAGGCGTCGATCTCCTGCAGCATATGGCGCTCGTTCTCCACCAGGTCGGAGCCGCCCAGACGCGGACGCTCCTCCAGCAGGTTGGCGATACGGCGGATCTTGCCCTCGACAGCCTTACGACGGGCCTCGGTGGGGTGTGCGGTAAAGACGGGGTGGAACTCCAGCTTGCCGAGCAGCTCGTTAGCGCCCTCGACGCCCATCTCGTCTACCAGCTGGTGGTAGGCAACGGTGAGCTCGTTAGCGGGATCGACCTCGGTATCGGTCGACGCGCCGGCCTCGCGCTCGCGCAGCTGAGCCACGCGGTAGTTCTCCTCCGACAGGTTTGCCAGATGGAAGAAGCTCGTAAAGGCACGGACGATAACCTGCTGTTTGTCGAGCGGCAGGCTGTCGATCAGATCGACAACCTCGCGGAACGCGACGGCGGTGGACTCATCGGCAGTAGGCACGCCCTGCTCGTCCACGGCCTCGTCGGCGGCACGGGTACCGGGGTTGCCGGCATTGGCCGCAATCTCGGCCGACAGGATCTTGTCGAACAGGTCCGCGATCTCGGGATCATACTCGCTAAGTACACGACGCTCCAGGCGCAGGAACAGCGCCAGATTGTCGCGAAGCTCCTCGGGGATCTCGATCTCGGCGAGACGCTCCTTGGACTCGGCATTCGAGCCGATACGGTTAACGAGGCGGTTGACCACGGCAGCGACGCGCGCCGCGGCTTCGGGTACAGACTGGTTGCTTAGGTTCTCAGCCACGTTTCCTCCCATTCCTCCTTCTATGCACGTAACATGCGGTATTTATTATAGGCACTTGGGAAATAGTTTCGACACTGATTGCGCTTTACCACACAAAAGTATTTTCTGCATTGCAAGGGTTTTTGCCCCAAATGGTCGTATTTCTCGGTAGGCGGCATACATAAACGGGGGTATTCCGCATAAAAGCGAAACACCCCCGTAACAATCACCCACCATGAGCAGGGCTCGTTAGCCGGCCCGCAGCTCAAACTGATGCGCTACAGACGCTCGCGAACCGCCTCGACAACGTTGTCCAGATCGGCGAGCACCTCGTCATGGCTCTCCATGTCGCGGACCTTGACCTTGCCGGCGGCAAGCTCGTCGCCGCCCAGGACCAGGATGAGCTTGGCGCCCACCTTGTCGGCCTGCTTAAACTGGGCCTTGAGCGAACGGCCCTGGTAGTCGGCCTCGGTCACGATGCCTGCGGCGCGAAGCTCCTGCGTAATGGCAAAAACGTTCTGGCGCAGCTCCTTGCCGGCGTTGGCGACGTAGACGCACGGGGCCTCATCGGCACCCAGGTCGCTGCCATAGGCCTGCAGGGCCAGCAGGGCGCGCTCAAAGCCGACGGCGAAGCCGACGCCCGCCGTGGGCTTGCCGCCCTCGAGCTCGACCAAGCCGTCGTAGCGGCCGCCGCCACCGATGGAGCCGACACCGGCGCCGGGAGCCTCGACCTCAAAGACGGTACGGGTGTAGTAGTCCAGGCCGCGCACCAGGGTGGGGTCCTCGACATACTCGATGCCGGCGGCATCCAGATAGCGCTTGACCTGCTCGTAGTGCTCGCGGCACTCGTCGCACAGGTTGTCGCCCATCAGCGGGGCGTCGGCCATAATCTCGCGGCAGTGGTCGTTCTTGCAGTCGAAGGCGCGCAGCGGGTTGAGCTCGGCGCGCTCACGGCACTCGTCGCACATCTCGTCGGCGTGATCGAGGATAAACTGCTTGACCTGCTCGCGGTACGCCGGACGGCACTGGGCATCGCCCATCGAGTTAATAAGCAGACGAAGCTTGGACAGATCGAAGCCCAGGCGCTTGTAGAACTCCATGAGCATGATGATACACTCGGCGTCGGCTGCCGGATCGGGAGCGCCGAGCCACTCGATGCCCACCTGGTGGAACTGACGCAGGCGGCCCTTCTGGGGGCGCTCGCCGCGGAACATAGCCTCGGCATAGTACGCCTTAAAGGGCGTGGAGCCCTGGGGTACCAGGTTGTTCTCCACGACGGCGCGCACCACGCCGGCCGTGCCCTCGGGGCGAAGGGCCAGGCGCTGCTTGGGCTTGAGCTTGGTGTCGGTGCCCTCGGTAAAGACGCGCTCCAGATTGGCGCCGCTGAACACGCGGAACATCTCCTTGCGCACGACGTCGGTCGACTGGCCGATGCCGTGGACAAACACGTCAACCTGCTCGATCGCGGGCGTCTCGATGGGCTTAAAGCCAAACGGCTCGAACACGCCGGCCGCAATCTGCTGCATCTTTTGCCAGGCGCGCATCTCGGCGCCGATAAGGTCGCGGGTTCCCTCCGCCTTCTGTGCCTGCATGGGCAAACACCTTTCTTTTGTATCGCGTCATAGGTAGTGGTCATTATACGGCACAAACACAAACCGCGGCGGCGCGTCTGACCGAACGAGGGTATGGGGACTCGTTCGGCCAGATGCGCCGCCGCGGCATGTGATCCGTTTTCCTCCGTCCCCGATCCCTTGGGGACGGAGGCAGGCGGATCGTTTCGTTTGCCCGTGGCCGCCTTGGAAACCGAATGATGGTACGAGCAGCCATTCGGCTCCCAAGGCCGCCACGGGCAGAACGGGACAAACGAAAAAAGAGTGGCGGGTGTCTACTCCCCTGCCACGCTTGCGCGCAGCTTAGCGGCGATGGGCTCGGACGCCAGCAAGAATACGAGCATGACCACGGAGCACACCAGGCACACGATCCAAGTGCTCGCAAAGGAGCCCGAGGCATCGAACAGCACGCCCGAGACAATGGCACCCACAGTGCCGCCGACCATCTCGAGCGAGGTGATGGTGCCCGTGACCTTGCCGAGGTCGGCCATGCCAAACTGCTTGGACGCGGCGATGGTAGGCGTGATGGTGCCCATGCATGTTCCGATACCAAAGCTCACGGCGGCGACAATGGGGCCAAGATCCGTCGTCGGGAAGCACAGCGCCACGCAGGCGATAATGCACGCAACAGAGCCAAGGATATTGCCAAAGCGCAGGCCAAAACGGTCATAGATCGCACCGAGCGAAATCTTGGCGATAACGACCGTGACCATGTAGGCAGAAAGCACGGTGCCTGCCCACATGGGATCGTGACCGCCCGTGACGATCTTGGCGCCGTTGACGGTAACGCTCGTCATGTTGGTTACCTGGTTGGGAAGAATGGCGCCATTGACCAGGCCCATAAAGAGGAAAGCGACGACGAGCAGCCAAAATGCCGGGCTCTTCTTGATGCGCGACCAACCAACGCTGACCTCGGGGGCAGCCTTCTCGTTTTTATCGCCCGAGGTGGAGGCGGACGGATCGCCCGGGTTCTCGCCGAGCGGCTTGAGGCCGATCTCGGAAGGCTTGGTGCGGAAAGAGTAGGCCGTAATAGGCAGCGCCGCCACAATGCATACAGCTGCAAGCACCAGGAAGGCGGAACGCCAGCCCACGCTCACGATCAGCGAGCTCACGATCGGCGAGAGGATAGCACCGCCAAAGCCCGAGCCCGAGAGCGCGATGGAAATGGCAAGGCCGCGCTTAGCGGTAAACCAGTTGGCGGTCACCAGGCTAATGAGCAGACGGGTCGAGGCCACGGCAAAGCAGCCCGAGACGGCAAAGAGCACGTAGACCTGCCAAAGCTCGCCTACAAAGCTCATGCCTACGAGCACCGCCGAGGTGGCGATGACGGTAAGCGAGCCCAAAATGCGGCCGCTTACCTTGTCGGCGACATGGCCGATGACGAGCGAACCCACAACGCTCACCACGGTGGAGATGGCGTTGGAGATGTTGTACTGGGCAAGCGTGATCCCAAGGTCGCTGACGATGAGCGGCTGGAACAGGCTCATGCAGTTGACGAAGATGGTGTAGCACGTGGCCATGATCACAAAGCCGGAGGCCACCACAAGCCAGCCGGGGAAGAACTTACGTTGCTGGGACATACTGCTCCTTTATAAACAAACGAATAGCCTGCGCCGGGCGCCGGTAGTGCCCAAGATTGCCTTGAAGGACAAGGGCATAGGCCTTATGGCCATGCCCGCAGGCTTGAAAGGCAAGGTTGGGTGCTACCGGTGGTCGGCGATGTAGCCCAGGGCGACGGCGGCATAGGCCGCAGCGCCAAGGGGAAGCTCGGCATCGTTGAAGCGCGCCTTGGGATGGTGCTGGGCAAAGTGCTCATCCGTGTCGGTCACGGCCGCGCCCACCGTAAAGTACGCACTCGGAATCTCGCTCGAGATCAGCGCGAAGTCCTCGCTCGCCATGGCGTGGAATAGCGGCAGGAAGGCGGACTGAGGCAGCACCGCGCCCACATAGCCAAGCGAGGCTTGGGTCATATCGTTGTCGAGCACGAGCGGCGGAACGTCCGAGAGCGTCTCGATGGTTGCCGGCGTACGATACGTTGCCGCAACACCGTTCACGACCTCAGCGATGCGGGTCTTGAGCTGGGCCATGAGCTCGACATCGAAGCCACGCAGCGTTCCCTCGAGCACACAGGTGTCGGGGATGACGTTGGCCGCCAAGCCGCCAGCGAACTTACCCACGGTCAGTGCAACCTCCTTGGCCGCCGGCACCTCGCGAGAGATAAGCTCCTGGAGCGCCAGGTGCACATGCACGCCCGCCGTAATGGGGTCGATGCAGATTTCGGGGCTGGAACCGTGGCCGCCCTTGCCCTGAAGCGTGATGCGAAAACCGTACACGCCCGAAAGCGCCGGGCTGCCATAGAGCACGAGGCCCAAAGGCGACTGGCTGTTAACGTGCATGGCAAAGGCCGCCTGGGGGCGCGGGTTTGCAAGCAAGCCATCGGCGATGGCGGCGCGAGCGCCCTCAAAGGTCTCTTCGCCCGGCTGGAACAGCAACTTGACGGTGGCGTTGGCCTCCACGAGTTCGGCCTCGCGGGCTTTGAGCAGACGTGCCGCACCAAGCAGCGCCGTCGCGTGCATATCGTGGCCACATGCATGCATGCAACCGTTGGTGGAGGCGAAAGACTCGCCCGACTCTTCCGCGACGGGGAGGGCGTCCATATCGCCGCGGAGCATGATGACCGTACCGGCCTGCTCGTCTGTGCACGTACCGTTGCCCTGGGCCGCCGCGGCCGCACCGGCGCCGACAAGGCCCACAACACAGGAGCCGTCGACGAGTGTGGCAAACGGGATATCCATCTCGGTCAGGCGTGCCTGGATGTAGGCAGATGTCTGCGGAAGGTTATTACCGAGCTCGGGCACCTGGTGCAGATCGTGGCGCCATACGGCAAGCTCGCCTGCAAAGGTCTGTGCCTCGGCAACAAGGCCGTCACCGATAGCGGCTTGTGCCGCCTCGGTGGCCTTGGGCGCTGGTTGCGGTTGAAAATCGGACAGAGCTGGTGCCATAGATGCCCTCCAGTAACGTTTTTACAGCAAGCACTTTGATGCTCTAAAGTGCAAGGTATAACTGTAAGGGTGTCACATAAAAAACGCCGCCCCAGAAGGACGGCGCAACAAGTTGTTTACAATTGCGGGCGAGATTTTCGACGCAAGAAATCAAAATGCGTCTCGCTCAAAATAATCGACAAAAAGATGAGCGCAAAGCCGGCGAGCAGACGCGAAGTGAGCGCCTCCCCCATCAGCAGCACCGAGAACAGCACGCCCGACGGCGACTCCATCGAAAGAAGCAGCGAACCCGTCGAAGCCGGAACGTGTGCCAGGCCAACGTTTTGGATCAGCAGCGCCACGCACGTGCAGCCCACCGAGAGGAAGGCCATCACGGCGGCAAAGCTCGGCGTCCATACGGACAGGGGCGCTTGGGTCTCAAAGAGCAACGACGAGACCAAGCTTAGGACGCCGTTACCCACAAACATCCAAAACGTGATGACGTTGATGTCCATCTTGCGGCCATACTTGGCGGTCACCGCCATCTGGATAGCGAAGAAGACCGCACCGCCCAGCGTAATGGCATCGCCGATGTTGAAGTCGACGCTATCGAGCGCCACAAGGCCAATGCCTGCCAGGCACAGCAGCGCGGCACCCAGGTTATAGCGCGTGAGCTTTTCGCCGCTCAGGAAATAGCTCGCGAAGGGCACGAGAATGCAGTAGGTGCCCGTCAAAAATGCGTTCTTGCCCGCCGTAGTGTACGCCAGACCGACCGTCTGCAAGGCATAAGCGCCCCACATAAGCGCGCCCATCCCAAGTCCGACGATGAGGTTGCGCGCGTTGAGGTGCGCGATGATGCGTTTGTGAAAGATGGCGAACATAACCAGTGCCGCGGGCAGAAAACGCACGTAGAGCAGCTCGAACACCGGAATGGTATCGAGCGCGTCTTTCATGGTCGTAAAGGAGTAGCCCCAGACAATCGCCACCGAAAGCAGCAGAACTTTCCAGAACAACGGCGAGCGAGCGCCGGCGCCGCGGGAGGTGCCGCCCGCACCCAGGTCCTCACGGGCAACAGGGCTATCGGGCATCATTTCGATATTGTCAGTGGCATGCTGGGCCATAGGGCATCCTCGCGCTCAATCTGGGCGTGGTGTCCGCACGCGCATAGCCGCGTGCCGCCTCATGGTCAAATAAAAACAGGGCGCACCGGACCCCCGGCACGCCCCGCTACTGTAGCAACAACCAAGCAGCCCATGCAATTCACCGCACTAAAGCGTTATGTTCCGCCGTTCTAACGAACGGCGGACCTGCCGACGCTGCGCGAGCCGCATTCACGCCAATCTGACGTTCAACTTCAAGGGCGCGACCAGAAGGTCAGCGCCCTTTCGTTTCACGCCACCTTGGCGCAAATGCGGCTCGCTCGCTGACATTGCCAAAACATCGACGTTTACGCTGTTGTGCTAAATCAACTTTGTGCTTTCCAGCTTTTCGATGATCCAGTCGTTGGCTTTGATGACTGGGCGGCGGAAGACCACGCCCAGAGCCAGCGACGGAATCAGGTAGCTCGCCAGAATACCCAGCTCAACCCAGTACTCCATATGGTAGGCACCGGCCATAGCGGCATGCATGGCGTTGATGCCGTGGGTGAACGGCAGGAACGGGTAGATCGCCTGGAACACAGGACCCGTCATCTCGATGGGGAACGTGCCGCCCGAACCGCCGACCTGCATAACCAGCAGCACGACGGCAAGCGCCTTGCCGATATCGCCAAACGACACCGTGAGCGTGTAGACGATATTGGAGAACACGAGGCTCGCGACCCAACCAGCCAGCACAAACTGCAGCGGGTTGTCGCACTGGATACCAAAGAACAGGATGTCGCCCGCGCATACGAGCGTTGCCTGCAGCAGGGCCAAGCCGCCAAAGAACAGGTAACGGCCCAGATAGATCTCGTGCAGACGCACGGGGATGAGCTCGTTGATGAGCTCGTCGTCAACCGACACCTTCATCATGGCCGCCAACACGATCGAGCCAACCCACAGCGACAGAATCGTGTAGAACGGCGCCATGGCCGAGCCGTAGTTGCGGATCGGATAGACCGGTTTGCGGTCGAGCGCGACGGGGCCGGAAAGCGACGCGGCAAGGCCCTCGGGGTCGTTGCCGATCATCGTCTTGATCGTGGCGAGGTCATCCGACATCAGAGCGCCGTCGAGCTCGTCCTTGAAAGCGCTGATCTTGTCGGACGCCTCACCCAGCTGATCGGAAGCCTTGTTGACCAGCGTCGCAGCCTTGGACAGGCCCTTTGCCAGCGAGCCGGAGGCATCGGTCAGACCGGCAACGGCACTATCCAGATCGCCCGAGATACCGTTCAGCGAATCCAAAACGCCCGAAATAGTCTTCTTGAGTTCTTTGGCCTTGACCGAAAACGTAGAGTCGTAGTCAATCTTGGCGCCCGAGATACCAGCCTTGGCATCGGCGATGGCCTGATCGACCTCGGCACGCGACTTGTTAACCTCTGCCATACTCTTCGTGAGCGACGTCGCGATATTCGTCAGCTCATTGGCATTGTTGCGGTACTCCGTCGCGGTTTTTTCAAGCTCAGCAGCCGCGTCCTCAAGCCCTGTCTTGAACTTATCGTTACTCACCTGGCCAGCAAGACTACGGAGCTCATTCGCCGTGGCATCAATCTCGTCGGCGCGTGCTTTAAGTGACGCTGCACCATCGTTGAGCTGAGACACCGTAAGATTGACATGCCGATTCGCAGCGTCGAATGCCTTTGCGAGCTTGGTAGAAACGTTATCGAACGAGCCTGCGCTCCCATCAATGGCCGCGTCGATTGCATCGCTGGCGGACTTGAGCGCTTGCTCGGAATCGGCAATACCGCTCTCGGCATGCTGCATGAGCTGCTTCACCGACTCCTCGGTCGTTCCGGACTGCTTGAGCATGCCGCCCGCCGACGTCAGCGAATCGGACGTGGAGCTCAAAATGCCCGCAAGTGACGTAGCGCTGGCCTGAACGTCTTGCAGGTCCTCGACCGAATCGCCCAGCGTCGAGGACAGATTGGCGATAAAGTTGCTCACCTGATCGGTGCTCATGTAGTCGAGCAGGCTGGACACGGTCTTAAGGCCGATAGCCGTGATGGTCTCGGTAAACGTCTCGTTGACCTGGCTCTGGACCGCGCTCGAGCCCTTCTCGGTCACGATTTGGGCGATGGCATTGGCCTTTTGGTTCTCGTAAAACTCGATATCGGCGTGCTTCACGTCGGTCGAGAAAAGCGTCATCATGTCGGCGCTGAACGTTTTGGGGATGACGACGGCAGCGTAGTACGCGCCCGACTTAACGCCCTCGATCGCCTTATCGCGGTCGTTGAGGACAACCCAGTCGAAGTTCTCGTTGCCGCGCAGAGCGGCGGTTACGTTTTCGCCCACATTAACCTCGACGGGGATCAGATCGCTCTCGTAACCCTCGTCGGTGTTGACCACCGCAATCTTAAGGTTACCGGTATTGCCGTAAGGGTCCCAGCTTCCGGCGATGTTAAACCATGCATAGAGGCACGGCACAATAATTAGGCCCATTACGACGATCATACCGATCACGGAGTGAGACACGTTTTGCACATCGCGCTTAAACAGATGCAGGATGTTTTTCATTTATGCCTCACCTCCTTTGGAGTGCTTGCCAGGCGGGGTGGTGTCCCCGTCGTTTCCGCTTACGTTGTCAGTGCCGTCGACATCTTGAGCCTTGCGATGCTTACCGATATGCGGCAGACGGTTCGTAGGCTGTTCGCCATCCTTGGTCCCCCGCTCGCTGGCGTTGAGGCCAAACATGCGACGGGCGGCAGGAATGGCAGCGGTATGCTCGCGCATCTCGCGACGCAGGTCCTCGTCCGAGAGTGCCGAGATACGCATCTGGGTATTGAGGCTCGCGCGGATGTACTCGATGTTGATGAGCCAGCCGCAGATGGCGATAACCGAAATGATCCAGATGACAAGCAGGATGATCTTGCCGTTATTGTCGATATCGAGCACCGTCGACAGTACAAAAAGCAGGACCTGTACGCCTACCACGGCGGCGAAACCGCCCTTGATGTAGTAGGGGTAGCGATGCTCAAAGGCCACCGCATGATCGAGCAGCTCGCGGCGGTACGAATCGGAATCGAGCATGACGCGCATGGCCGTGCGCAGCGAATAGCGCTGACGCGGCAGGTCGTTGGACTCGCAGATCATGAGGCCCGTCGTGGAAAGCTGCTTGTCAAAGAGCAGGTTGAGGTTGAGCAGCAGCGGGCGCAGCTGCAGACCGATAAAGAGCGCGATGATAAGGAACGCGCCCAGGATGCACAGGTTAAACAGATAGTTGAACGCATACATGCCGCCGACCGTCTCGCGCAGCAGGTTGATGCCATAGGTAAAGGGCAGCAACGGATGCAGCCATTGGAAGAAGCCGGGCATCATCTCGATGGGGTACATACCCGACGAGCCCGGAATCTGCACGATGACCAGGATGACGCCGATTGCCTTGCCGATGTGCTTAAACGTAGTGGACAGCGCGTAGATGATGTTGACGTACGTAAACGAGATGGCGATGCCGCCCAGCACAAAGAGCAGCGGATTGACGCATTGCACGCCAATGACCAGGTCGCCCACCGTAACGATAATGGCCTGGAACGCGCCCAGGATCACCAGCAGCAGCCAGCGACCAAAGTAGCCCTGGCGTGCCGTAAAGCTGCCAACGCCCTCGCGATCGACCTCGAGCTTGTAGATGGCGATCAGCACGTAGCCGCCCACCCAAAGCGCCAGATTGGTGTAGAAGGGCGCGATGCCCGAGCCAAAGCTCTTGACCGGATAGATTGACTTGGACGTCAGCTCAACCGGAGATGCCATGAAATCTGCCACGTCATTGACGTCGACGTCCATGAGGTCGGCTAACTCGCCCATAGACTCAGAGGTCTGCAACGCCGCAATGTCATTGGCGGCGGTCGCGAGCTTGTCCTGAACCTTGGCAAGGGAGGCGTCGGTTTGGGACAGCATGGTCTTTGCCTGCCTGAGCGTGGCGTCGAGCTGCGCCAGCGTGCCGCGCGCGCTCGCTATCGTGGGGGTCATACCCGACACAATGCCGGTCAAATCGCCCGAAACGGCGGCAAAGGAGTCAAGCGCGCTCGAAGCCTTCGGCAGTGCGTTTTGACCCAGATCTGCCTGGGCCTGGCCAAGGTTGGTCGCCCCGGTCTGAATTGCGTTATTGATAGCGTCGCTGGCACCCGAGACAGCCGCGGCATCATTTGCCATGGCGCTCGACTGCGCGGACAGACTGTTCTTGATATTCTGCAGCTGGTCGTTCTGCTTCTTGAGCGTATCGATCGTCGAGGCGATCAGTGCGTCGATCCGATCCGATCCCGTCGAGGTATCGCCGGCAAGAATCTGCAGGTGGCCGATAACCTCGGTGTTGTGATCGATCGTTGCCTGGAGAGACTCGAGCGAGTTGTCGATGCGGGTGGTCGTAGATGTGACCGTGCCCGTCAACTTGCCGATGGCAGCATTCGCGGAAGCCGACGTCTTGGTTAGCGCAAGGCTGCCCTCCGAAAGTGCCTTGGAGAGCGAGGTGATGGACTTGCCAGCCGTGGTGCGAGCTTCGCCCAGCAGATCATTACCCTGAGCGATTGCCTGCGTTAGCGAAGGCGCCTGCCCCTGCAGGCCCGCCAGTGCGGCATCGGCCGAAGCGATCGAGCTGCTTGTCTTGTCGATGGCGGTGTTCATGTCGGTGATCGAGTCCCGCACCTCGCCCAGGGTATCGGATGCCTCGGACACCGAGCTCACCAGCGAGTCCTGAGTCTGGGTTGTCTTGTCTTTAAGGTCGATGCCGGCATCTTTGGCAATGCCCGCCACGGTCTCACCCACCGTGGATACAAACTCCGCGTTGATCTGCTCCTCGATGGTGTTGGCACCGGTGTCGGTAACCTTGGGAGCGATAGCACTCTTCTTCTCGTTGACGTAATAGGTGAGCTTGGGCTGATGGTAATTGCCGTCGAGCATCGAGACGAGATTGTCGGAGAAGTTCTTGGGGATCACGATGGCAGCGTAGTACTCCCCGCTCTCGACGCCCTCCTTGGCATCGGCCGCCGAGTCGACAAAGGTCCATCCCAGCTGATCGTTTTCTTTGAGCTGGTCGACCACCTTGTCGCCGGCGTTGAGCTCGCCCACCAGGTCGTTTTGAGTTCCTTGGTCATTGTTGGCGATAGCAATCTTGATGCCCTGGGTATTTCCGTACGGATCCCAGTTGGCAACGATGTTGTACCAGGCATACAGCGAGGGAATGACACATACGCCCAGGGTAACCACCAGGGCGACGGGGTTCACGAGCAATCGCTTGATGTCGCGCTTAAAGATCGCAAAGGACACCTTTGCATCGGATAGTTTGCTGCCGAGACTCACGCTTGGACCATCCATCCTGTCGTTCAACCGAATCATGCTATTAACAACCATTGTACGGAGGCCCTTTGACGTCTCGCGGCACAATGGTGCTGAGTTTTGCGGGTAGCAATATACTACGAAGATTAGTTAACGTACAGATGTACAGTATCTCAAATTCCCGCAGCTCACAAAACCACAACCCGCACAAATTAGCAACCCAACTAGTCATTGGGGACGTTCTTAAACGACTAGTCAAACAAGAACGTCCCCAACGACTACTTTTTCTCCGTCCCCAAGGGATCATTATTGGACCGTCGATGTTTTGGTAATGCCAGCGAGCGGTCACCAGAGCGAACAAATTGGCATGAAAAGAGGACGGCATAGACCTTCTGGTCATGCCGTCCTCTTTGAATGACAAGTTGTCGCTCTGGTGCCCGCGCAGCGTCGACCGGTCCGCCGTTCGTTAGAACGGCGGAACCAATTACATAAGGTCACAAACAGCTGCCGCGAAGGCTACGGGGTCCTCGGGGAGGATGCCCTCGACGAGCAGGGCCTGGTCGTAGAGCAGGCCGGAGTACTGTTTGATCTTATCGGCGTCGCCGGCCTTCTGGGCAGCGACGAGCTTGGCGAAGACCGGGTGCTTGGCGTTGAGCTCGAGCACGCGCTGGCTCTTGGGCATGCCGTCGGGCGCGCCCTCGGGACCCTTCTGGAGCACCTTCTCCATCTCGAGCGACAGCGGGCCCTCGGTGGTGATGCATGCGGGGGCATCAGTCAGGCGGGCAGAAACGGCAACCTTCTCGACCTTGTCGCCGAGCGCTTCCTTCATGGCGCCAAAGAGGTCCTCGTTCTCCTTGGTGGCGTCCTCAGCCTCCTTCTTCTCGTCATCGGTCGCCAGGTCAAGATCGCCGGTCGCGACATTCTTGAGCTCCAGATGACGGTCCTCGACCTCGGGCTCGGCACCGTCGGCCACAGCCTTCTCGGCAGCCTCGCGAGCGGCGTCGTCCTCGTAGATCTTGGGCATATCCGCCGCCACGTACTCACGCATGGCCTGGAAGGTGAACTCGTCCACGTCCTGCGTCAGCAGCAGCACATCATAGCCGCGATCGAGCACACCCTTCACGACGGGCATCTTGGCCAGACGCTCGCGCGAATCGCCGGCGGCATAGTAGATGGCCTTCTGGTCCTCGGGCATGCCCTTGGCATACTCGGCCAGAGTAATCATCTTCTGCTCCTTGGCAGACCAGAACAGCAGCAGGTCGGCGAGCTCGTCGGCCTTCATGCCATAGCTCGAGTAGATACCGTACTTAAGGCCGCGGCCAAAGTTCTCAAAGAACTTCTCGTAGGCCTCGCGGTCGTTGTCGCGCATATCCTCAAGATCGGCGGTAATCTTCTTCTCCACGCGCTTGGCGATAGCCTTGAGCTGACGGTTCTGCTGCAGCGTCTCACGCGAAATATTGAGCGTCACGTCGGCGGAGTCCACGACGCCGCGTACAAAGTTGTAGTAGTCGGGCAGCAGGTCGTCGCACTTCTCCATAATCAGCACGTTGGAGCTGTAGAGCGACAGGCCCTTCTCGTAATCCTTGCTGTACAGATCGAACGGTGCGCGGCCCGGCACAAACAGCAGGGCATCGTACTCAAGTGTGCCCTCGGCATGGAAGCTAATAGTACGCGCGGGGTCGTCAAAGTCGTGGAACGTGGACTTGTAGAACTCGTCGTAGTCCTTCTGCTCGACGTCGGAGCTGCGCTTTTTCCAGATCGGCGTCATGGAGTTGATGGTCTCGAGCTCCTGGTAATCCTCGTACTCGGGCTTGTAGTCGTCGCCGGCGTCCTCGGGCTTGGGTTTCTGGCGGCTCTTGCTCACCATCATCTGAATCGGGTAGCGCACATAGTTGCTGTACTGCTGAATCAGGCTCTTGAGGCCCCACTCCGTCAGGAAGCGATCGTAGGTCTCGGCCTCGCCCTCGGCGTCGAGCTTCTCGTTCTCGCGCAGCGTCAGGATAACGTCGGTGCCGTGTTCGGCGCGCTCGCCATCCTCGATGGTGTAGCCCTCAAGGCCGTCGGACTCCCACACGTGAGCGGTGTCCTCGCCATAGGCGCGGCTGACGACCTTCACGTGGCTGGCGACCATAAAGGCGGAGTAGAAGCCCACGCCAAACTGGCCGATGATGTCGACATCGGAGCCCTGCTGCTCGGCGTTCTCGGTCTTAAACTCCTCGGAGCCGGAGTGGGCGATGGTACCCAGATTGCGCTCGAGCTCCTCGGCGGTCATGCCGATACCGTTATCCGAGATCGTGATGGTGCGGGCATCCTTATCGAAAGAGACGCGGATGGCTAGGTCGCCCTGGTCGAGCTTGACGCTCGGATCCTGCAGGCTCTTAAAGTTGAGCTTGTCGACGGCATCGCTCGCGTTGGAGATAAGCTCGCGCAGGAAGATCTCCTTATTGGTGTAAATGGAGTTGATCATGAGGTCGAGCAGTTTTTTGCTCTCGGTCTTAAATTGACGCATGTGCAGTCCTTTCGCGCTACCCTTGTCCGCAAAAACGGCCCGGTCGCCCGAGCCGCTTCGCAGACCTGCTATGTTCAGACTTAGATTTTATAACCCATTAGCGCGCATATATACATACGGAATTGAAAAACTGTATGCTGCAATCTCCCCATACGCCAAATGCCAAGGAGTGTCCCCAACTGCCGGCAGAAAAGGAACGTCCCTATCTGTCGCCCAGCAGCTTGGCCATCCAGGCATGGGGCTGGCCCTCGTCTTCGTAGTCCACTGGGGCGATCTGCGTGTAGCCTGCCTTGGCGTAAAGCGGCAGCACGTACTCCTGCGCATGGAGCTTTATGAGCTTGGCACCGGCATCGCACGCAGCGGCATCGCTGGCCTCAACGATCTTGCTCGCTAGACCGCACCGACGCATAGAGGGCAGCACGGCGACGCGCCCCATAATGTAGGTCTCCCCCGCCGCGATGCCTTCGTCCATTTCGCACGCCGGCGACACCGGGGCCTCTGCATCTGCCGCGCGCTCCAGTTCCTCGGGAAACACGCGTGAGCAGCCGGCGAGCTCGCCGTCAACGTAGAGCGTCACATGGATGCAAGTCGGCGCCTCATCGATGGCGTCGAACTCGTTCTCGTAACCTTGCTCCTCCATAAAAACGGCGCGGCGCACCAGCGCCGCGTCATCAAAGCAACCCGTCTTAAGTTGAATATCCATAGCCACCCCTTCATTCGATACGAACGTTAGGGACAGATTTTAGCGAAAATGAGCACCGCGCACGCTAAACTGCGCACGAGCTTTTGCCAAGCAATCGTAGTGACCCACGTTATGAGCATCGCTCGCGATAAAGCTGTACAGGTTCTGATCGAACAGACGCTGCGCCGGCTTTTTCTCGCGGCCAAAGCGGCCGCCGGCGATAAAGTCTGCCGAAGCCTGCAGCTTGCAGCCCATATCGACCAGACGCTCCGCCACACTCACATCCTTTTGAACAGCGCGGTAGCGCTCGGGATGGGCGATGATCACCTGGTAGCCGCGGCACTGCAAATCGTAAATCGTATTCTCGTACTCTCTAAACGCATAGGCATCGGCATGCGTCGAAAGCTCGAGCAAAAACTCATTGGTTCCATCGAAATGCAGGTATTCCGCGGCATCGATGCCAAGCTCGACGAGCTTTCGGTGATTGACCTCAAAGCCCATCTGAAGCGGAAAGCCGTCCGCGTTATCTCGCAGCAGCTCAAAGGCATCCCACATCTTGTCGTAGTCAAAAAAGGGATCTCGGCAATGAGGGGTGCAGACGATTCTGGTTACGCCAGCCTGTTTGGCAGCTGCAAGCATCGCCAAGCTCTCATCGAGATCGGCAGCACCGTCGTCTACACCCGGCAAGATATGACAATGAATGTCACGCATAGGTCGGCCTTAATCAACTAAACGTTTGCTCGGTTGGTAAAGATGCCCTTTTTAGAGGCGCCCTGAGCAGCGGAGCCGTTCTTTACCTTCTTACCTTCCTTGGTGTAGTAAGAATAGTAGTACTCGCTGCTCTCGGTCTCGCAGAAGTTCATAACGGTACCGATAAGCTTGACCTTCTCGGACTTCTTAAGCTGAGCGATAGCGTTGAGTGCCTGCTCGCGCTTGGTGAAGTCCTCGCGCACCACGAACAGCGTGCCATCGGTCAGGCTGGCAATCTCGGCAGCATCGATGAAGGTGCCGACCGGAGGAGCGTCAAAGATGACATACTGGAACTTGGCAGACAGCGCCTTAACCAGCTTGGCAAAGCGGTGAGAGACGATGATGTCAGCAGGATTGGGAATATGCGGCTCCGCATCGAGGAAGTAGAAGTTCTTCTGACCCGTCTCGACGATTGCCTGGTCGATGGAAATCTGCTCGGACAGAACTGCATAGAGACCGCCACGCGAGCGAACGCCAAGCATATCGGAAAGGGACCTGCGGCGCATGTCTCCCTCGACCAAAAGAACGCTCTTGCCGCTGGTGGCGATAGCCTGGGCAAGGTTGATGGAAACCGTAGACTTGCCCTCATTGGGAATCGAGGACGTAACGGTAATGGTGCGGATGGGGTCGTCCACGCTCGCGAAGCGAATGTTGGCCAGAAGGGTCTTAGCGGCATTCTGTACAACGAGCTTATCGGTGTTCTTAGCCCTAGCCATGCCTATTTACCACCTTTCATAGCCGGAATTCGGCCGACAACGGGAATACCAAGGAGCTCTTCTGCCTCTTCGACACCGCGAATGCGCGTGTTGAGCATATCCGCCAAAACGACGTAGGCAATTGCGATAAAGACGCCGGCGAGGAAGGCAACGGCAACGTACAGCGTGCGCTTGGGGCCACTGGGCGATTCGGGGGTCTTTGCCTTATCGATAACGTTAATGCTCTGAGCGGCGCCGACGTTCTGGGCAACCGTGCTCACCGAGCTGGCCATGGCCCTTGCCACCTCTGCCGTCTCCTCGGGATCGGTACCCGTCACCGAAAGCGTGATGACACGCGTCGTAGTCTCGGAGGAAACGGAGATCTTATAGTCGTCCAGATCGGCGAGGCCCAGGTCCTTGGCGGCGCCGCCCTTAACGCTATCACTATCGAGCAGCGTGGCGATATCGTTGGAGAGCATCTGGCTCGCCGAAAGATCGTTGTAGCTCATCTGGCCGCTATCGTCGGTCTTGGCGAGAACGTACATGCTCGTCGTAGCGGTATAGGTGCTGTCCATCATGGTGAAGGACACGATGCCCATGGCGACCGCGCAAATCACCGGAAGGGCGATGACCAGCTTAAGGTGCTTCTTGAGCAACTGGAACAGTTCGAGAAGGGTCATGCAGCTTGCCTTTCATTTCCCTAGTTCATATCGACAAAACTGCTCGTATGATATCGCATCTTTCCGACCACGTTTGAACTCTATACATAAGATACAGTGCACACGGCAATGTTGCGCAATAACAACGCCGCATCGGCAGCCCCGGTGTGGCGTCAAAACAACGCGTCTGCTGCGTTGTTATGCGAATGACTCGCCCCGCTGCACCGGAAACGTCACCGTGATGGTGGTCCCCACACCCAACTCACTCGATAGGTCAATCGCGGCATGGTGATACAGGGCGGCATGTTTAACGATAGCCAAGCCTAGGCCGGTACCACCGCGCGCCTTGGAACGGCTCTTGTCCACGCGATAGAACCGCTCGAACACCTTGCCCTGTTCCTCGGGCGCGATGCCAATACCCGTGTCGGCCACTGCAAGGAACGGATGGCCCTCGTCGTTGGTACCGCACCGCAGCGTCACCGTACCACCGGGACGGTTGTAGCGGATGGCGTTGCTCGCCAGGTTATAAATCAGCTCGTCAATCAGGCGAGATACGCCCTCGATGACCACGGGCTTCGTCTCGAGTCCAATGGTCACATTTGACTGCTCAGCAACTTGTTCAAGACGTTGTTCCACCGTCGAAATGGCACGCGAAAGCTCAATGGGTTCCGTGGAGCCAATGGGCACCGCCTCACCCTCGGTCGCACGCTCCGCCTCATCCAGGTTAGATAGCGTGAGGATATCGTTGACGAGCGATGCCAGACGGCCGGCCTCACGATAGATACGTCCGCCAAAGTTGCGCAGATCGTCCTCGCCCTCGACCATGCCGTTCGCAATAAGCTCGGCATAGCCCGAAATCGCGGTAAGCGGCGTCTTGAGCTCGTGGGTGATGTTGGCCGTGAACTCGCGACGCATGCGGTCGTTATCGGCCAGTACCGCCATTTGACGCTTAAGCTCCTGGCGCTGCGACTCAATACGCTCGAGCATGGGAACCATCTCGGCGTATGCGTGCTCATAGCTGCGACGAGGATGGTCCAAATCTACCTCTTGCAGCGGCGCGATGATGGCTCGTGACTCGCGGCGTGCCAGGAAAAACGAGAGTACCGCGCCCGCCGCCGCGATGAGCAGCATCGGTGCCACCATCGACAGCAAAATCGCCGCAACGCCGGGTTGGGCTTGAGCCAAACGAACAACCTGCCCGTTATCAAGACGCATGGCACGGTACAACATGATCTCATCGAGCGTTGAACTCGAGCGTTCCGCGGAGCCCGCACCACTCTCAAGCGCCTCGGCGACCTCGGGGCGATCGCCGTGATTGGGCAGCATGGAAGGCGATGCCTGGTTGTCGTAGGCAACCGACCCGTCATGGTTAATCAGCGTGATGCGCAAGTCCTCGCGATCGAGGCTGCGAAGGAAGGCAATGGGTTCCTGCTGCTCATTTAAGGCGGCGGCAATAAGCTCGGTTTCTTGCGAAAGGTTGGCGCTCGTGGCATCTGCCAGGGTGTTTTGCACAAAGAACGCGCCCAGCACGGTAAACGCCACGATGACCGCCATGGCGCAGATAAAGATCGTCGCAAACACACGATGCGACAGGGTGCGCTTTCCCTGAGGGGCGAAGACCACGACTTACTCCTCCGATGCGCTAGGCGCGTCGCCGGCCTCTTCGGCATCGTCACTGGCAGAAGGCTCGGCCAGGCGATAACCCACGCCGCGGACGGTCTCGATGGCGCCGGCGTGCTCTCCGAGCTTTTGGCGGAGCGTCTGCACATGTACGTCGACGGTACGCGAACCGCCGTCGAAGTCCCAGCCCCACACACTCTGCAGCAGCGACTCGCGGGTAAAGACCACACCGGGCTTGCGCATGAGGTACTCGAGCAGGTCGAACTCGCGTAGCGTGAGCTTGAGCGGCTCACCGGCAACAGTCACCTCGCGGTGGCTGGGCGAAAGCACGATATCGCCCACGCTGAGCACATCACTCGCCTGTTTGACCATGCCGCCGCGACGAAGCAGCGCGCGGCAACGGCTGGCAAGCTCCATGAGCGAGAACGGCTTGGTCAGGTAATCGTCGGCGCCACCATCGAGCGCCATGACCTTGTCGAGCTCGGTATCCTTAGCGGTGAGCATCATAATGGGCACCGTCGCCGTCAGGCGGTCGGCGCGCAGGCGGCGCATAATGGCGAGGCCATCGGTATCGGGCAGCATAATGTCGAGCAGCACAGCATCGGGCACCCGTCGAGCCACGGCAGCCTTGAACTCACCATCGCACGAAAAGCCTTCGGCCTCAATCCCCTGCTTGCGCAGCGCGTAGACCGTCAAATCCCTGATGTTGTCATCGTCCTCGACGTAGTAGATCATGTTGAACCCCTTTGCGGCCGGTATGACCGCATCTTAACCCTAAAGGCGCCTGTACTCGATAGTATCAGCCAAAACGGCCCGTCAAATAGTCCGCGGTGCGCGGATCGGTCGGATTCTTGAAAAGCTGAGCGGTGGGCGCATGCTCCACCAGCTCGCCCAGCAAAAAGAACGCGACCGAGTCGGAAATACGCGCGGCCTGCTGCATATTATGCGTAACGACCACCAACGTGCAGGTTTCCTTGAGCTCGCACGCCAACTGCTCAACCACCAGCGTCGACACAGGATCGAGGGCGCTCGTGGGCTCGTCCATCAGCAGAATGTCGGGCTGCACGGCAAGCGCGCGGGCGATGCACAGGCGCTGCTGCTGTCCGCCCGAAAGACCCAAGCCCGACTCCTTGAGCTTGTCCTTGACCTCATCCCACAGCGCCGCGCGGCGCAGGGAGTCCTCGACCAGTTCGTCGAGCACGGCGCGGTCGCGCACGCCCATGCCGCGAGGGCCATAGGCGACGTTGTCGTAGATGCTCATGGGAAACGGATTGGGGCGCTGGAACACCATGCCCACGCGCTGGCGCAGGCGGCAGATGTCGTAATCGCCCAGGATATCCTGGCCGTCGAGCGCAATCTTGCCCTCGATGCGACAGTCCTTGATGCCATCGTTCATGCGGTTAAAGCAACGCAGCAGCGTGGACTTTCCACAACCCGAAGGGCCGATAAACGAGGTGATCTGCTTGTCGCGGATCTTGATGGACACGTCCTTGAGCGCATGGTGGTCGCCGTAAAACAGATCGAGGCCCTCAACATCGATGCGCGTCGGCGAGGCGGCAAGGTCCTCAGCCGTGGGGCGAGTCGCATCCCCGACTTCGCGCTCGTGCGCGGCCTCGGCCTGCGCTTCCATTAGCTCTTCAAGCTCCGTGGGCTCCATAGCCGCAGCAGCCGTCATACCGCATACCTCCATATCGATATCAATTCAGCAGTATCGATAGTAGGAATCGCGGCTCATATGCGCGTGAGCGCATTGTCAAGTGTTTGTAAGGACACGCTGGCTATGCGGCGGGCAGCTCGATGGTAAACACCGTGTGTTCGGGCGTCGATTCGCACGCAATGGTGCCGCCGTGTGCCGCAACGATTTCCCTGGCGATGGCAAGACCGAGCCCGGCGCCACCGCGATTGGTCGCACGCGCCGCATCCAAGCGATAGAACTTCTCAAAGATAACCTTGAGCTTAGCCTCGGGGATAGGATCTCCCTGGTTGATAAAGCGCACGCACGCGCCGCCATCGTCCATACGCCTGGCCTCGATCGTAATGATCGAGCCTTCGTAGCTGTAGGCGATGGCATTTTTCATGATGTTGTTGAACACGCGGGCCATCTTGTCGCCATCTATAAGCACCGTCAGGTCCTCGCACACATTGACCTGCGCTTCCTTATGCTGTTCATTGAGGATGGGGTAGAACTCGTCGGCCACCTGCGCCAGCAGTAATCCCAAGTCGACATAGCCGCGCGTGAGCACGATATCGTGAAAATCGAAGCGCGTAATATCGAAAAACTCCTCGACAAGGACGTCGAGCCGGTGCGCCTTGTCGAGCGCCACGCCCGTAAAGTGCGCGCGCTGCTCGAACGGCAGCTCCGGGACCTCCTGCAGCAGCGAAAGGTAGCCCACCACGCTGGCAAGCGGCGTGCGCAGGTCATGCGCCAGATAGGTGACCAAATCGTCCTTGCGATGCGACTCGTCACGCAGGGCCTGCTGAACCTTGCGCTCTCGATCGCGCACGCAGTTGAGAGCACTCTCGACCTCGAGAAAGTCGCCGTCGATGTCATCCCACGCATCGGGGTGATCGATCAGACGGTCCTGGATGCGGACGGCAAGCACGCGGTCGGCATGCTGTTCGCCCTGCTCATAGCCTTGGTAATACAGGGCTCGGCCGCAAAAGAACAGGACGCACACGGCAAGCGCCAGCACAAAGCCGAGCATGTTGAACACAAAGCCGGCATCAAAGAGCACCGGCCCCTCGATGCCGCCGAGCGCCATGGCGCCGATCGCCAGCGTCATAACCCACGCCGCCCCGCCGATCACCACGCAGCGACGTACGATTTCAAAGCGATCGATTAGCAAAAAGCCGATGAGTAGCACCGCCAGAATACCGACGATATTGTCGATGCCGACCAGCAACAGGCTCAGCAAAAAGAGCAGCACCGTCGCAAGCGCGCGGTTATCGACGACTGCCCGAACGTATTCAAAGAGTCGATCGGGCACCTCGAATGCCTGCCTATCGTCTTTTTCCATATCAAGATCCTCACAAGCGAAAAGCGCTATTCGATGATGTAGCCGACGCCCCAGACGTTTTTGATAAAGCGCGGTTTTTGGGCGTCGTCGCCGATCTTTTCGCGCAGATGGCGAATGTGCACCATCACCGTGTTGTTGGATCCGGGCATAAAGTCCTCGTTCCACACCGCGCGGAACAAGTCCTCCACGGCCACCACGCTGCCACGATGCTCGGCAAGATACAGTAGGATGGAATACTCGATGGGCGTCAGGCGAACCTGCTTGCCGTCTACCGTCACGGCGCGGGCGTCACGATTGATCTCGAGACCGTCGAGCTGGATGACCGGAGACTCGGCCACCTGCACACGACTGCCGTAGCTGGTATAGCGGCGAAGCTGGGCGCGGACGCGCGCGACGAGTTCCAACGGGCGGAACGGCTTGACCACGTAATCGTCCGCACCGAGCGAAAGGCCCTCGATCTTATCCTGCTGGGCGTCGCGCGCCGTCAGCATAATTACCGGATAGGTATGGCTGGCGCGAATCGTGCGCAGTAACTCAAAGCCGTCGATATCGGGCAGCATGACATCCAGCAGTGCCAGATCAAACTCTTGCTCCAAAATCGCCTTGGCCGCATCGGCCCCGCTGTAGGCGATCTGGACGTCAAAGCCCTCTTTTGTAAGGTAGATGCCAACCAGGTCGGCAATGGCCTTCTCGTCGTCGACCACCAAAATGCGCTCGTTCATGCGTGCTCCTCTCGCGCTCCATTATGCCCGAGGGGACGCTTATCACACACAACAAGCGCGGGCGATTAAGCCGACCTTAAGCACCCAAGCGGCCGTTCGAGCACGAATGCGAGCCATGCGCGCGGCAAAACTCAACCTGAGTGAATGCATCAAGTTGATTTTGATATTTAATTACCACTTTTCTTTTCGAATCCCTTGAGACCCGCTATATCCATCTCTGATTGCAGGCGCTCAGACAAGGCTAGAGCGGAGATACCCAATGCACGCGCATAATCAAATTGTTCGTAAAGCTTAAGAGACCGCTCTCCTGTTTCAACCTTCGACACAAACGATTGCGGCACGCCAAGGGCGCGCGCAATATCGACCTGGGTCAAACCAGATTCTTTTCTCATGCGAGCGAGGCAACGACCGCACACCTTGTTAGCGTCAACGTTCATGCCGTCAAAGCTATATCCCGTATCTGGATATCCCAAATTAGGATACTCTTAGTTTATTAAACGGGGTTCTTACCCATTTAGCTCCTACCGATTGGAATGCGATGGAAATACTCGACCAAATAAAATCCCTCAAAGAGCTGCAGGAAATGGGGGCAATTAGCCAAGAAGAGTTCGATGAACAAAAGCGTCGAATTCTCGACCATCACTTTGATGGAAGTAGATTAGAGACATCCAACACCTGTGGTGGGCAGGAGCCCTTTTGTTCCAACGCCGCAAACAACAATTCCCCTGCAGATTCAACGTCTCAAAAAAGCAAGGTAGTCGCCGGATTGCTTGCGATATGCCTTGGTGCCCTTGGCATCCATAAGTTCTATCTCGGCTATAAAAACGAAGGCATAGCAATGCTGCTAGGGACGCTGCTCGGATCGCTTTTAATTATCGGGCCTTTGGTCATGAACCTGATTTCCTTCATCGAAGGAATCATCTACCTCACAAAAACTGATAGCGACTTTGAAGCCCAGTATGTCCTCGGCCATAAGGGATGGTTTTAATTATGTTCATCAAGGCAAAATACCTACTTAAGAATAATAAGTTCGCATTAGTAGCAGCAATCGCAACCGTCTGTTATCTATTCTTCTCCTTCTATTACATTTTCCTTTTTAGTGATGGATCATTTGAAAATGGGTTCATTGGCGCCATCGATTTAAGTAGCCTCTTCTCCGGCATGAGTGACATCGAACATCTTTATGAAGTTGCGCTCTTGCCAATAGCGGCCCTATTGGTTTTCGTCAAAATTGCTTGGCGCCTTGCCATGACGGCACTACCCATCTTTCTCATCGGGGTTTACCTATTCACTAGGCATATGGGAAAGCAATCTGTTCTATACGCAGCTCTTGTCTCCATAGCGCTATCAGACATCATTATCTTGTTGCAATCCTCCCCGTTTTATCTCCTGCCACTTGATCTTCTCACCATTGCCGTATATCTAATCGGCGTGAAATTCATCGACAAAACCGAGCTAACCCCGGCTTTCTGTTTTAGCGCACTCGTTCTCATCGCAGGATTCTGCTGGGGACTCAAGCTGGCCCCTTTTGTCCGAGGAAATGCTGATCCAACATACAACGTAAGCGCGCTGCTTCAATATGTTTCCCTTTGGACATTGTTCTCTATGGCCCTCTTTATACAGAAGCCCATTGATTCCAAATGCGTCGAAAGCGAAACTGAGCAGTCAAACAGTATCGTTGAAGGCACTTCGCTGGTTTCAGATCATCCACGCAACAGCGCTACGCAAGTCCCCGTTGAGCAAACAATTGCCATGCTAAAAGAGCTCAAAACGCTTCTCGACGCAGGGGCCATAACACCCGAAGAGTACGAAAACTATAAGCAACGCATTCTAAATCAATAGCAGTATTCACAAGAAAGCCCGCTATAGGACCGATTTGTTAGGAGCAGTCCCGATGCTCGATAAGTTTAAAAAGATGGATCTTCCGAAACAAGCCGCATGCACGATGGTGTCCGCTACTCTCTGTGCATGCTTGATCGGTTATCTAGGCTCCGTTGGCTCAACTATTGCGCCGTATGGCGCTGGCGCAAATCCCGTTGTTCCAGAAATATCGTCAGTAATACTAAACGCAAACACCTTTTCGGATAATGGCTATGACTACGACGACTACGATAGCGATTACGATTGCTATGAAATCAGCGACGAATATGGCGACAATGTTGCATCCCTGTACTACAACGATGACGGCTGCGATATCAAGCTCTACGTAGATGCAGACGAAGACAATTGCGACGAGACTCTCGAAGAACTCTCCAGTGCAATCATCCTCGCCTGCGACCCCACGGTCGGAACCTATGCTGCGGCAAGAGAATTATTTAGAGATTCGCTGTTCTCTAGCTGCGACCACAATGGAGTCACCTATAGAGCGGACGACGACAGCAGCATTAACTACATTTTCGAGCTTAAGCTTGAAAATGGCTCAGAGGATTAGTTTCATAGCATCTGACGCGCAAACCACGCCACAGATACCACCATTTCGTAAAGGATTCACGGCCCGCTGTTTCGCAGGATATACTTGAACAACTATGCATCCATCGTCGAAAGCGAATAGCTGTGTCTTCATATCCCTTTCGTAGTACTGTCCGCCCTCATGCGCTTGCCGCCGCATTCGCCTGCGCTATCGCCCTTGTCGCCGGCTTGCCCACAGTCGCCGGCGCCCAAGTGCTCACGACCGACGACGTCTGCGGCAAGACCGCCGATACACGCGGCATTACAGCCGAGAATCTCCCCGATATCGAGGCCACCAATGCTGCCGTCATGGGCAAAGACGGCACCGTCTACTACGCCCGCAGTGCCGATGCGCAAGTCAAAATCGCCTCGATCACCAAGGTTATGACCGCGATCCTGGCGATGGAGAATTGCAAGATGGACGAGAAGATCACGGTGAGCAACGCTGCCGCCACCGTAGGCAACTCGACTGCCGGCTTGCTCGAAGGCGACGAGCTCACGGTGGAGCAGGCCCTGCGCGGCCTGATGATCCCCTCGGGCAACGACGCCGCCATCGCGCTTGCCGAATACGTGGGCAAAAAGATCGACCCCAAGACCAAAGACGCCGAGGCCACCTTTGTGAAGGCCATGAATGAGCGCGCAAAAAAGCTCGGCTGCACCGGCACGGTTTTTGAGAATCCGCACGGCCTGGATTTTGACGAGTGGGCCGGCGATATGCACTCGACCGCACATGACGTGGCGCTCATGATGCAGGAGGCGATGAAAAACGACACGTTCCGCGAGGTCGTGGCAAGCGAGGATTCCTGGATCGAAGTTACGGGTGCCGACGGCTCCGACCATTCGCATTCCATGGATACGCACAACGTTTTGCTCGGCCAGGACGGCAACATTGGCGGCAAAACCGGCACTACCGACGACGCGGGCTATTGCTTTACGAGCGCCTACAATCGCGACGGCGACGAGGTCTACACCGTGGTTTTGAACTCAACCACCACCGACCAGCGCTTTGCCGATACGGCAACCCTTGCCAACTGGTACTACGGCCACAAGGTTACGGTCGCGATCGCCAATACGCAGGAGAAGACCGCCAACGGCAATCCCCTCATGGCGCGTATTGGCCAGACCGACTGGACCGATAAGACGATTGATGCCACGCTCGCCGACCCCGCGGCTCAGACGACCGTGTTCTCGCTTGCTGGCGAGGTGACCGAGAAGGTAACGTATGACGATCTTTCGGGCACGGTACATGTGGGCGACAAGGTAGGCAGCGTGACGCTCAAGCAGGACGGCACCAAGATTGCCGTCGTAGATCTGGTTGCCGACGAGGAAGGCTCGGGGCCAAACCCCATCGAATGGCTACTCGTGAAGCTTGACCGCCTGAGTCGCCGCATCGACAATCGCCCGCTCACGGCCGAAAGCGAGACCGTGGCCAAGGCGCCCGAGGTATAAGGCCGGGATAACATTACATTCGAACCAATATGAGGCGTCCAATGGGACGCCTCTTTTTTGAGGGTTCGAATCCCCCCCCCAGCCCCCATTCTTCGCACTAAAGAAGGGCCCCAAACGGGACCCTTCTTTCAATTCATACTGGCGGAGAGCTGGGGATGTCCGGGCATGCTTCGCATGCCCTCCGGCTTCAAAGCCTGGCGGCTTTTCGCCCACGGGCTACAAACGCTTTCGCGTTTGCTTAACGCCCGTGCCCTCTCGGGTTCGAATCCCCAGCCTCCTTTCTCCATAGCAAAAAGGGCCCCAAGTGGGACCCTTCTTTCAATTCAAACTGGCGGAGAGCTGGGGATTCGAACCCCAGCATGACAAGCCGTCTACCTGCGGTTACGTCTAAAACGATTGCCATCGATTGCCAAACACGGCCGATTGCGTGCTATGCGACGGTCGCCTTGGGCCTCCCTGCGCCGGGGTTGGATGCCAGCCTTTTCTCGATGGACTTCACGGAGACGTACGTCCTGCGGCCCCTGCGGAACCCGTCCAGGATGCCCGAGTCGAGCATGTGCGTCACGCGCCCGGCGCTCACCCCGAGCATGCGGGACGCCTTGGCGGCCGAGACCGTTTCGCCGTCCACGATGTAGCTCTCCTCCGCCTCGAAGAACACCATGAGGGTCTGGCCGCCCGCGTCGCGCACGGTCGGTGCGGGAACCTCGTCGCCGTGCTTCAGGAGCGACGCGACATAGGTCCGCGCCGCGTCAGCCGCCATGAGCGCGGCCTCCTCGTAGGTGTCCCCGTAGGTGAAGCACCCGGGCAGGTCCGGGACCTCGACGCTGTACCCGCCATCTTCCTCGGGCGTCAGCAGCACCTGGTAGATGTACTTTCCCATATCTGTTCGATGCCCCTTTCGGGGCGGGCCTACTTCCAGCCCGCGCCCTTGGCTATGTTCCTGTACGTCCCGATGGGTATCTCGCGCTTTGCAGTGGGTACCGTCACCATCTTGCCGTCTTTCCTGGCGACCACGTGGCTCCCCTTTCCGCTCTCGAGCTCCCATCCCTCCTTTTTCAGGCGCTTGAGCACGTGCCTGACTTCCTGTTCCGTGGGCATCGTTCCTCCCTTCGCCTATAAATTATAAACACTTGCCAATAAAATGCAACATAATTATAAAGACTTGTCGGTTTTATCGCGCGCACCGTCCATGGCGTCGACCGCCGCCTTGAGGTCGCCGAGCTTCTGGCGCACGTAGTAGCGCATCGTGGTCTTGATGTCGGCGTGCCCCATGATGCGCGAGAGCTTGGACACCTCCATGCCCTCGTTGACGCACGCCGTGGCGAAGCTGTGGCGCAGGCTCGCCATGGTGACGCGCGGCAGCGGCGTCCCGTCTGGGTAGCTCCCCGCGGTGAAGCGCCGCATGCGCTCGCCCGCGGTCACCGGGCTCAGCAGCCCGCCGCCCACGCCCTCGACGATCGGCCCCTCGCCCGGCCCCCACGCCGCCATGCGCTCGGCCGCGTAGGCGCGCAGCGGGATGGTGCGGCGCGCGTTGCGGTTCTTCGGGTCGGTCTCGTGGGCGCCGCCCAGGCCCTGCGTGTAGGTCCCGCGCACCGTCAGCTCGCGCCGCGCGAGGTCGACGTCGGCCCACCGCAGCGCCAGGACCTCGCCCTTGCGCAGCCCCTCGCACAGCCCGATCACGCAGATGCGCTCGACGCACGAGCCCGGCTGCGTCTCGCGCAGGAGGCCCAGCAGGCGCATGTGCTCGGCGAAGGTGGTGAGCCACACGCCGCCGCGCTCGGGGTCGGCCGCGCCGTCGCCGGGGTACGTGTAGCGGAACGACGCGGGGTTCACGGGAATCATGCCCATCTCGACGGCGCACCCCAGCACCGAGGACAGCGTCTCGCGGGCGTTGGTCGCCGTCTTGCGCGTGGGGCACACCGATATCATGCGCTGTATGTTCAGCTTGTTTATCTGCTCGATCTCCATGTTGCCCAGCGCGGGCAGGATGCGCAGCCTCAGGTCGCGCTCGTAGCCCCGCCGCGTGTTCGCGCGCAGGCCCGCCTTCTGGGGCCAGTACACCTCGTCGACGAACTCCGCCAGCGTGATGCGCGCCGTGACGCGCCCGCGCAGTCGATCCTTCTCCATGAGCAGGCGGGTCTCCGCCTTGCGGGCCTGCCCCTTGGTCGGGTACGTCTCCACGCGCCTGTCGCGCGATCCGTCCCACTTGACGCCGACCGTGACGTCGGCCGCCCACTTGCCGCTCTTCAGCTTCCGGACCGCCATGATGTACAATCACCTTGCCTTCCGTGTATTCGGTTGGTACTTGCATGGCCTCGCGCAGGGTTGCAGCCCGTATGCGCGGGGCCTATTTTAATATGAGAAAGCCATTGTCAATAGGCATGTTCGTTTGAGCCCGGTTTAAAACCGGGCTTTTTCGTTTCCCGT
>CAKUGF010000018.1 GCA_934654585.1 uncultured Collinsella sp.
TAAGACCCATAAGATTGATAAATCTCATAAGACTCATAAACAAAAGGGCCCAAGCATGTTGCTCGGGCCCGCTGGGGACTACTTTGCGTCTGCCCACGTCACGCCGGTGCTGGCTTCGGCGATTAACGGTACGCGGAGGTCTACTACGTGTTCCATGACGTCGCGGACCATGGCGGTGAGGCGCTCGACTTCGTCGATGGGGCACTCAAAGTCTAGTTCGTCGTGAACCTGCAGGATCATATGGGCAGCAAAGCCCTCTTCTTCTAGGCGGCGGCTTACGCGGGCCATGGCGATCTTGATGATGTCTGCTGCGGTGCCCTGCATGGGGTGGTTCATGGCCGTGCGCTCCCCGAAGCCGCGGAGCTGTGGGTTTTTGGCCTTGAGCTCGGGGATGTGACGGCGACGGCCGTACATGGTCTCGGCATAGCCCGTCTGCTTGGCACGTGCCACCACGTTGTCCAAGAACGTGCGCACGCCCGGGTAGGCCTCGTAGTAGCGGTCGATCATGTCGCGCGCCTCTGCCATCGAGATGTGCAACGACTGCGACAAACCGTAGGCCTGCTGTCCATACACGATGCCAAAGTTCACGGCCTTGGCGCGGCTGCGCAGGTCAGGCGTCACCTCGGATACCGGCACGCCAAACACGCGCGCGGCCGTCTCGGCATGGAAGTCCTCGCCCTCGTTAAAGGCACGAACCAGGTGCTCGTCACCCGAAAGGTGCGCGAGCAGACGCAGCTCGATCTGCGAGTAGTCCACCGCCAAAAAGACGCTACCCTCGCCCGCCGAGAACGCCGTCTTGACGGTGCGACCCAACTCCGAGCGCGTCGGGATGTTCTGAAGGTTGGGGTCGCTCGAGGACAGACGTCCCGTCGCCGTGATGGTCTGGTTGTACGTGGTGTGCACACGACCGTCGCCACGACGCAGCGGACCCAGCGTGTCCAGATAGGTCGACTTGATCTTGGACTTCTCGCGCCAGTCAAGAATCAGGCGCACGATCTCGTGATCACGGGCAAGATCGCTCAACACCTTGGCATTGGTCGAATAATAGCCGCGCTTGGTCTTTTTGAGGCCCTTGGTCGGAAGCCCCATCACGTCAAAGAGCACATGCGACAGCTGCATGGGGCTGCCGATGTTGAAGGTCTCGTCGCCGGCCAGGTCGCGAATATTGCGCTCGACCTCGGCAATCTGGGTTGCAAGGCCCTCGGACAGATTGCGCAGGCGATCGGGGTCCACGAGCATGCCCGCGCGCTCCATCTTGGCAAGCACCGGCACGAGCGGCATCTCAATACCATCAAACACGTTAGCAGCGTTCTCGCGGGCCATACGGTCGCGCAGCGGGGATACAAGCGCCAGCGTCAGGGCCGCTGTACGAGCAGCGGGCGCAGGAGCATCCTCGCCGGCACCTTCCGCACCGCGCGCCGCGGGCAGCGACATCTGCAGATACGTATCGGCCAGATACGCTTCGTCAAACTCGGAACGGTCGGAATCCAGCAGGTAGGCAGCGACCACGGTATCGAAGATACGCGTGGAATCGGCAGCGAGCGGATCCATAAGCTCGGGCTCAGAAGAATCGATGGGCGAAAGCTCGTGCAGGAGCGTCTTCATGTCCGGGCTCGCCACACGACCCTCCATAAACAGGCGCGCGAGCACTCCGACGATTACGCCGTGAGCGAAATTGAAGCCATCGACGACGGCAGGCGCACCACCGTCGCCCTCCTCGAGCGCAAACAGGCCCTTGGACGTCGCCAGCCACAGCGTGCGCGTCAGACCAAAGAGTGCGCCCTCCTCCTTATCATCATCAACCACGGTGGCAATCCACTCGCCCGCCTCGATGGCGCGACCAACCTCGGCAGCCGCGGCGGCAAGTGCCTCGGCGTCACTGGCAACGGCACGCGTAACCGCGGGCATCTCAAATGCACTGGCAGTAGCCACAGCCCCGCCCTCGCCGCCGATCAGCGCCAAGAAGCGGTTCTGCATGGCGGTAATACCGAGCGTACCCAGCGCCGCGGAAACCTCATCGGCAGAAAACGCCGGGAAGGACGTCGCCTCAAAATCGAGCTCAACGGGCGCATCGGTGCGAATGGTCGCGACTTTGCGGCTCAGCAGCGCGTCATCGATATGCGCGCGCAGGTTTTCACCCATCTTGCCCTTGACCTCGTCGGCATGCGCGATGACCTCGTCCAGGCTGCCATACTGTGCGATGAGTGCACTCGCCTTTTTAGGGCCGATGCCCGGCACACCGGGAATGTTGTCCGACGCGTCGCCCTTCAGACCGTAAAAATCAGGCACGAGCGCCGGCGTAATGCCGTGATACAAATCGTCCACGCTCTCGGGCGTCATGATCGCCACGTCAGACAGGCCCTTACGGGTCGAAACCACATTGACGTGCTCGGTCACGAGCTGATACATGTCGCGGTCGCCGGTTACCAGCAGCATGTCGCAGCCGGCCTCCTCGCCCAGGCGCGCCATGGTGCCCAAGATGTCATCGCCTTCCCAGCCCTCGGACTGCAGAATCGGCACGTTGAGCACAGCGAGCAGCTCCTTAATCATGGGAAACTGCGCGTGCAGATCGGGATCCATGGGCGGACGCTGCGCCTTGTACTGCGGCAGCATCTCCATGCGCACGCGCGGCTTGCCCTTATCAAACGCCACGACGACGCCGTCGGGGTTAAAGGCGTCGATCATCTTGAGGAACATGTTTAGGAAGCCAAAGATCGCATTTGTGGGGCGACCGTCCGGCGCGTTCATGGTCGGCGGCACGGCGTGGAAGGCGCGGTGCATGAGCGAGTTGCCGTCGATAACGGCAAAGGTTCGGCGCTTGTCAGACATATTGAATACCTCGCTTTGGGCTGGGCACGGTTTGCTCTCACCAGTGTACACGCTCCCCGCCCCGCGGCCACCGCACATCAGGCTCCCCTGCCGCCGCGAGCCCGCGCGTGATACGATGGCTCACGGTACATCAACCAGCACGATCGATCCGAAAGGAGCCTGCGTCATGGAGCGTCCCTGCGCATGGAAAAAGTACACGCCACAGCAGATCGAGGAGCTCGAGGAGCTTTGCCGCGGCTATAAGCAGTTTTTGAGCGAGAACAAGACCGAGCGCCTGTGCGTCAAAACCGGCATCAAGATGGCCGAGGAGGCGGGCTACGTCGACCTGGAGACCGTGATCGCCGAGGGCCGTGAGCTCAAGGCCGGCGACAAGGTATACGCCGCCAACCACGGCAAGGACCTTATGCTCGTCAACCTGGGCAGCGCGCCGCTCGAGCAGGGCTTTAACATCCTGGGCGCCCACGTGGACTCGCCGCGCCTGGACCTCAAGCAAAACCCCGCCTTCGAGGCCGGCGACATGGCCTACCTCGACACGCACTACTACGGCGGCGTCAAGAGCTACCACTGGGTGGCCTCCCCGCTCGCGCTCGTGGGCGTCGTCTGCAAAAAGGACGGCACCACTGTCGACATCAACATCGGCGATAAGGCAGACGACCCGGTCTTTACCATCTCCGACCTGCTGATCCACCTCTCGAGCGAGCAGATGTCCAAGCCCGCCAAGGACGCCGTCGACGCCGAGATCCTCGACGTCATCGTGGGTGGTCGCCCCGTCAAGTTTGACGAGGACGACAAGGACGCCCCCAAGGAGCCCGTCAAGCAGATGTTCCTGGATATCCTCAAGGAGCAGTACGATGTCGAGGAGGAGGACTTCCTCTCCGCCGAGATCGAGGTCGTGCCCGCCGGCCCCGCCCGTGACATGGGTCTCGACCGTTCCATGATTCTGGGCTATGGCCACGACGACCGTGTGTGCGCCTATCCGTCCATGCTCGCCCAGATCGACGTCGCCAACGTGGAGCGCACGAGCATCACGCTGATCGTCGACAAGGAGGAGATCGGTTCCGTGGGTGCCACCGGCATGACGAGCCGCTTCTTCGAGAACACCGTCGCCGAGATCATGACGCTCGCCGGCGAGGACAGCCCGCTGGCCCTGCGCCGCGCACTCGCCCGCAGCCGTATGCTCTCCTCCGACGTCTCCGCCGGCTTCGACCCGGGCTACGCCGGCAAGTTCGAGACCAAAAACGCCGCCTTTATGGGTCGCGGCCTGTGCTTCAACAAGTACACGGGCAGCCGCGGCAAGGGTGGCTCCAACGACGCCGACGCCGAGTACATGGCGCTTATCCGCGACATCATGGACGAGGCAGACGTGGACTTCCAGACCTGCGAGCTCGGTCGCGTCAACGCGGGCGGCGGCGGCACTATCGCCTATATCATGGCCAAGTACGGCATGAACGTCATCGACTCCGGCGTTGCCGTCCTGTCCATGCACGCCCTGTGGGAGGTCGCCAACAAGGCCGACATCTACGAGGCTTATCGCGGCTACAAGGCCTTCCTCGAGCGCGCATAACCAGCCCCTCATCATTTGCGGTGAAATAGTTCCCAAGATGCCCTTTAAACAGGCCAAACAGGAACTATTCCACCGCAACTTCTTTATTTGGCAGAGGAGAGTCCATGCTTCAAGTCATCATTTCGCCCGCCAAACAAATGCGCGAGGCTCAAGATGCTTTTGAAGTCCAGGGCATTCCGCCCTTTGCGCACGAGACCGCAAAGCTGCACCGCACGCTGCTAGATATCGAGCGAAATGAAGGTAGCGGCGGCCTGCAGGAGCTATGGAATGTAAGCGACAAACTGCTGGGGTCTTGCCTCGACACTCTGCATGAGTTCGAGCCCATCTCGAAAAACGACGACCTCGACAATCCCGATATCGCCCGCGATATCTCCCCCGCCGTCATGTCCTATCACGGCATTCAATACCAGAGCATGGCGCCCGAGGTGATGGATTCCGCGCAGCTCGCATGGCTGCAAGACCATCTGTGGATCCTCTCAGGCCTTTACGGATGCGTACGCCCCTTTCATGCCGTTGAACCGTATCGGCTGGAGATGGGCGCGAAGCTTACCGTCGACGATGCCCGAGACCTCTACGCGTTTTGGGGCGACAAGCTCGCACGGGCCATCGCCCCGGCAGGCTCCAACGCTACGATCGTCAACCTCGCCAGCGTGGAGTACGCCAAAGCCGTTCTGCCCCACCTTGCCGCCGACGTCACGACCGTCACGTGTCTCTTTGGCGAAGGTGTCCGTAACGGCAAGCCCATCCAACGCTCGACCGCCAGCAAAAAGGCGCGCGGCTCCATGGTCCGCTGGATGGCAGCAAACAAGGTCGAAGATGCAAGCAGGCTCACCGCGTTCGACGTCGGTTATCGTCACGTCCCCGAGCTTTCAAATAAAAACACCTTGGTCTTCATGAACGAGCAGGCCTTGTAGGACCGTAACTTTTTTGAAGAGGCTGCCTAGGCGGCGCGCCTATTCCGCCAGGCCGTCAGCCTTGGCAATCTCGTTTGTCGAGCCGTCCTGGTAGGTAATCTTGACATGCTCCACTTCGGACACCTTAACGCCCGACGGGGGCTCCAGACGCCATTCCGTCAGTGCGATATCCATCGTCGTGGGCACGTTGCCCTGATCCCTGAGCTCGACCGTCAGCGTCTTGAGCGAGGCGTCGAACGTCACGCGCTCAATTTCTTCGCCAGGAATAGACCCGCCACTCAGCTGCAACTGCACAAACCCATCGCGCGGATACCAATAGTCACCAGGAGCGGCGACCGTGTTGCCACCAGAAACCTTCATCGTCATGATCGGCAAGCCCTCATCAGCTTCAAACTCCCAGGCAGCGTCACCGCGACCGCCAAACGTCCAGATGCAAAAGGCAATCACCAGCACGGCAAGCACCGCAAAACCAATCGCGACCAAGCCATGGTGCGCACGGCTTTCCTCGGCCGTAACATCCCATTGCGTCTCTCGATATAGATGCTTGTCTTCCATGTTCGCCTCCCCACGGGCACGCTCGTTAGGCCAATCGTACCCATTCGAGCTATACTTGAGCCCATTACATAAACGGGGAGCTTGCGGGACAAGACGGCAGGCTGAGATTGGGCGCGCCCGCCCTGACCCGCAAACCTGATATGGGTAATGCCAACGAAGGGAGCCGTGCCTATGAGCACACAGACCGAGCCCAAGCTCGTCACGCAAATCGACTTCGCCCGCGCCGGGCAGATCACACCGCAGATGAAAGAAGTCGCCGAGCGCGAGCATCGCGACCCCGAGTACATCCGCGAGCGCGTGGCCGACGGCCGCATCGCCATTCCCGCCAACATCGTCCACATTAAAAAGGGCATGCGCGCCTTTGGCGTCGGCGAGGGCCTGTCCACCAAGGTCAACGTGAACCTGGGCATCTCGGGCGACAAGGCCGATGCCGCCGAGGAGTGGAAGAAGGTCAAGATCGCCGAGGACTTTGGCGCCGACGCCATCATGGACCTCTCCAACTCGGGCAAGACGCGCCAGTTCCGCCAGCAGCTCATCGACGAGACGCCGCTCATGGTGGGCACCGTCCCTATGTACGACGCCATCGGCTACATGGAAAAGCCGCTGGTCAAGCTCACCAAGGACGATCTGCTCGAGGTCGTGCGCGCGCATGCCGAGGACGGCGTGGACTTTATGACCATCCACTGCGGCATCAATAAGTCGGTCATCAAGACCTTTAAGGAGACCGGCCGCCTGATGAACATCGTCAGCCGCGGCGGCTCGCTGCTGTTTGGCTGGATGGAAGTCACCGGTAACGAGAACCCCTTCTACGAGTTCTACGACGAGGTGCTCGAAATCTGCCACGAGTACGACGTGACCATCTCGCTCGGCGATTCCTGCCGCCCGGGCTGCCTGTACGACTCCAACGATGCCACCGAGACCGCCGAGATGATCGAGCTGGGCAAGCTGTGCAAGCGCGCTTGGGCCGCCGGCGTCCAGGTCATGGTCGAGGGACCGGGCCACATGGCGCTCGACGAGATCGCCGCCAACATGAAGCTGCAGAAGCGCCTGTGCCACAACGCCCCGTTCTATGTGCTCGGACCGCTGGTGACCGATATCGGCGTGGGCTACGACCACATCACCGCCGCCATCGGTGGCGCCATCTCCGCGAGTTCCGGCGCCGACTTCCTGTGCTACGTGACGCCCGCCGAGCACCTGTGCCTGCCTGACGCCAAGGATGTGCTCGATGGCCTCATGTCCACCAAGATTGCCGCGCACGCCGCTGACATCGCCAAGAAGGTGCCGCATGCCCGCGACATGGACGACAAGATGGGCCAGGCGCGTCGTAAGCTCGACTGGGACGCCATGTGGAAGTGCGCTCTCGACCCGGTCACCGGTAAGAAGCGCTACGAGGAGTCCCCTGCCGCCACCGAGGGCACCTGCACCATGTGCGGCAAGATGTGCGCCGTCCGCACCGTCAACAAGGTGTTCGAGGGCACGACGATCGATCTTGGCATGGAGGACTAGGCTCTTCGCCGCGATCGATGCCGTCAGTGTCACGACGTTCGTCAATTGTTGACATGTGAACATTTGCTTGCTTTTGCGTAAAGATTGCATCGCCCGCCCGGGTTCGACATAGAGTCGGCCCGGGCATCTTTATAATGCTGGCTTAAAGACCCATTTGAATCCGACCGAACAAGGGAGCGAACATGGATCGCAGCAAGGTACCTGCCGTCCTATCCATCGCAGGATCCGATTCCAGCGGCGGCGCCGGCATTCAGGCCGACATCAAGACCATCACGGCGCACCGTCTGTATGCCGAGACGGCCATCACCGCTATCACCGCACAGAACACCCTGGGTGTCACCGCTGTGCAGGATATCTCCCCCGATATCGTCGCCGCACAAATTGACGCCGTCTTTGATGACATCCGACCCAGCGCCGTCAAGATCGGCATGGTTTCGTCTGCCGAAATTATCGAGGTCGTCGCCGACCGCCTGAGCGCTTGGGACGCAACGAACGTGGTCGTCGACCCCGTCATGGTTGCCACCTCGGGCGCACGGTTGATTGCCGAAGATGCCGCCGAAGCGCTCACCCACCACCTGTTCCCGCTGGCGACGGTTATCACGCCCAACATTCCCGAGGCCATGGCACTGCTCGACTACGAGGTCGATTCCGAACGCACACAGCAAAATGCCGCCATGCTCCTCACCCGCCGCTTTGGTTGCGCGGCCCTGGTCAAGGGCGGACATCTGGTGAACGAGGCCAACGACGTGCTAGCCGAGCCCGCGCCGCTCGATGACGAGGGAAACCATCTGGGCGACCCGCTCACCACGTGGTTCCGCCACAAGCGCATCGAGACCAGCAACACGCACGGCACCGGCTGCACGCTTTCGTCCGCCATCGCCTGCGCATTGGCACAGGGCATGGACCTCGCCGATGCCGTCAACGCCGGCAAGGCCTACCTAACGGGCGCCCTCGCCGCCGGCTTCGACATGGGCAAAGGCTCCGGCCCCGTCAACCATATGTGGAATTACTAAACAACCAGCAACCTGCCAAAAAGGGACAGGTTTATTTTGGCAGGTTTTATCTGGGCAAACGTCAAAACCGCCACAAGGGCACCTTTGTGGCGGTTCCTGCAAATATCTCGATCTGTAACAGGTGGAGACGATTTAGCCACCCAGATGTTACAGATCGAGACATTCAAATTCCGCTGAAACGAAAATCTCAATCTGTAACAGCAACTCGGCAAAATCGACTCAAGATGTTACGGATTAAGACAAACAAACAGGTGGTGCAAAAGGGTCAGGCTACCTTGCACCAAAAACCGTCGCAACATTCGATGAAAATCGCGCAAACGCGAAAAATCATCGAATGTTGCGACGGTTTGCTTTTAGATAGCGGTCGAGCAAAGGACCGGGGTGCCTATTCGTCGGCGAGCTGGATGCCGAGCAGGCCCGAGAGTGCCAACGCCTGCTCGGCATTAACCGTCAGGCCACGCAGCTCATGATAGTCGCCCGAGACGACAGGGGCCGCAAACGTACAACACGATACATCCACGCCGGAAAGCGGCGTCTTGAACACATCGATTCGCGTCAGGTCGCAGCCGTCCAAGCGCAATTGTCCCAGCTTTGCCCCCTGGAGTGCGGCCTCGGTCAAACGCGTGTCACGCGCAGCCATGGGGCCAATGCGTCCCTCCGAAAGGTTCGCATAGCTCAAATCGCACAATGTAAACGACACACTCGACAGACGCGCCCTGAGCAAGTTGAGGCCCGGTGCCGAGCAATCGACGAAGTCGCAGCGATTGAGCCAACAGCCTTCCATGTTGCAGCGGATAAAGCGGCAACCGCGAAACACCACGTCGCGAAACGTCGAGCCGCTCCAGTCAACACCATCGAACTCGCAAGACCGGAACACGACGCCATCGAAGGTCGCGCCATTCGCAACGTCATAGGCAAGATCCAAATCTTCGAAAGCGGTATTGGAAACGAGCTCATAGCCCTCGGCAAAGAGGTCGATGAGCTCGTCCATACCCATATGGGAGCCAAGCCGTTCGTTTACCCGGGCAAAGCCACCACAAAGGCGTCTGTCCCCTTTGTGGTGGCTTGAGGCTGCGCTACTCACCGAGCATCTCTTGGAGCTTGGCTGCCACGGCGTGGCCCAGGCTCTCGTGGCTTTCGGGCATCATGTGCAGATAATCGATATCGCCCGGCTCGGCAAAGTCGGCGGCATTCAAAAAGTCGCAGCCAAACTGCTCAGCCACATGCGCGTAGTACTCACCAAAATGTTCCGAGGCTTCTACGGAATGCTCGTCAAAATCGGTCATATATACGTCGGCGATCTGCGGCTTAATCTTGATAGGCGCCATCAGCAGAATCCGTGGGCAGGGCGCGGCATCGGTCCAGGCAAACGCGCGGACGGCGCGAATCAACGCCATGGCGCCGCGGGCAATATCGGAGGCCGTCACGCCAAAGACCGTCTTGCAGTCGTTGGTGCCCAGCATGATCACGATCGCGTCCAGCGGCTTATGAGCTTCGAGCAGCATCGGCAGCGCGCGGATGCCGTTGAGGTTGGTGTCTAGATGGCACATATCGTCGCGCACCGTCGTGCGACCATTTAGGCCTTCCTCAATCACATGCCAACCCTCACCCAGGTCACGCTGCACCACACCGCACCAGCGCACATCCTGCGCATAGCGCACTGCGGTGCCGTCGCGCATACCCGCCGGATCATAGCCATAGGTGTTGCTGTCACCAAAGCACAGAACGTTTTTCATCTTGAGCTCCCCATTCAGTAAAAAGCCGACGGGGGCAACCCCTCCCGTCGGCTTGGCATATCACATCGCGCGCACCGCTTACAGGTACTTGCGCCAGTCGTCCTCGTCCTCATCATCCTCGGCTGCTGTCTGGGCCTGCTCGGCGGCGCGAGCGGCTGCGGCGCGGGCGGTAACCTGGACATAGGACTCCTCGTTGCGCTCGGGGAAGTTTGCCAGCACGTGCTCGAACTTGGCAAAGTCCTGGTCCCAGCGCGTAGAGGGCACGGCAAAGAAGACCTGCTTGACCTTGAAGTCGCCCGACGCGAGCTCCTTGCGGAAGAGCTCGGCCACGGCCTCGGCGTCAAAGCCGTTGTTCTCGCAGCCCCAAGCACCCAGCACGAGCTTCTCGCGACCCAGCTCATCGCAGATAGCAAGCACAAAGCGAATGCGGTCGCGCAGGGCGTCAAGCAAGGCATCGTCGCTCACGCGGTACTCCTGGCGAGCACGCTTGGCGTTGGGTGCAGCGGCGACGATTACGTCGGCATAGGCGTGCACATGGTTGCGGGCGAAGCGCACCGCGGGCACCACCAGCGCACGGTTGCGGTACAGCTCACAGTTGATGTTGCGGCGACGGTTCTCGCCGTACCATTTACGCTGCTTATCGAGAACGTTGTACAGATACGAATCGGCGCACAGCGTGGCCTCCTGGCCCAGATAGCCCTGGATGTAGCCACCGCCCGGGTTGGTGAACGAGGCAAAGGCGAGCACAGCCATGTCGCAGAACTGCGCATAGCCGCGGCCGTTGTCCAGAATGGCCTGCGTGGCAGAGGCGTCGAGCACGGTGACCTCGGGCAGGACCGGAGCGGGCTCCTCGGCGGCAGGCGCGGGCTCGGTCTCCGCAGGCTCCTCGGCGGGCGCGGACTCGGCTTCGGTAGCCTCCTCGACGGGCTCGGGCGCCACCTCGGCATCGACCGCAACCTCGACGTCCTCGGCAACCTGCTCCTCAGCAGCCGCTGCCTTCTGGACCTTGGCCTTCATCGCCGCGACAAAACCGGCGGGCATACCATCGAACTCGCGCACGCCGGCAAGCGAACGCTCGATGTCCTTGGCACAGGCCTCGGACACAGCCGTCACATGGCGCTCGGCAGCCTTCGCACGCGCCTCACGCTTGGGATTGGGCTGACCCGCTCGGTTGGACCTGCGGTTACGGTTCCTGTTGTCGACGTCTGCCATACATGGCCACCTTTCCTGTCGCTGCCGCCATCGGCTTTTCCCATCCATGATACCCCGCCGTGCACAAAAAAGACGGCCCCGAAGGACCGCCTTTCGCATCGTTTTACCGTGTCCGGCAGGAAGCATCGCAATGCCGCGCTTTAATCGCGACGGCCGAGGATGTTCAGAATGCGCAGGAACACGTTGATGATATCCACGAACAGGTTGGATGCCATAAGCACGGCGTTGGGCAGCGTGGGCGGCACCGTCGTTGCCACATAGGTGTCGTAGCCGATGAAGCCGGCGAACACCACAATCACGATCAGGTCGGTAATGGACTGCGAAACGCCCATGAACATCAGCACGATCTCGACCAGAATCGTGGCAAGCAGGATGCCAAAACCAATGCCATACACACGCTGGAAGAATTTGGGGAAGGTCACGCCCAGCGCGCCAAAGACAAAGGTGATGGCGGCCGTGGCGATAAAGGCGGTGTTAATGGTAGGCAGGTCGTAGTTGGCAAGACCAAACGACGCCGTCAGGCCAAAGGTGCTCGCAAAGACCACGTAGCCCACGAGTGACAGGCCCACGGACTGTTTGCTGGCAGCAGCCGACATCATGACGATGCCGACGATGGTCAGAATAAATGAGCCAAAAACCAGCGGCAAAGCGGCGCCGCTCATCATCATGCGCGCAAACGACATGGTGCTCGTAAAATAGGCGCCGGCGCCCATGGCGCAAAAGCCCAAAAAGATCAGAGCAGACATGACAAGGTTGTACGCACGCGGCGACATCTCCTTGGCACGGCTTGCGCCGGTCTCGATGGGGCCGTTCTGATAGCCCTGGATATCGTTCATAATTTCGTCCTTTCAAAAAGCACCGCGACGGCGCCGTAGCTGACAAGTTTCCTGCCATTGTACCCGAACGCCACGCGTTCTTACCTGCGACGCTCGCTCTCGAGTGTTCGGTCGAACGCCCACACCCACCAACGCATCAGATGAGTCTGCGAGCCATCCGGTCGCTCGCGTGCCTGTTCTTCCAGATACAGTTCGGTCGCATGTCCGCCAAAACGAACCTTATAAGTCGCCGTACGAATGCCGTGAACCGTCAGGCCAAAACCGGTGGACGAGACAATCTCGTCAATCGTAAAGCAGCGACCGTCAACCCAACAGACGGTAACCGGCACGACCTGTCCGCCCGCGAGGATGCGAGCCACGACGTCCACATACTGCTTGTGTACGCGCCGAGTTTTGCCGTCTGTCTGTCGATATTCCATGCCTCCTATTATCGAACGCATGTTTGCATGGTGTAAAGCGAACAGGCTGTGGTTTTGGGGTGTTGGGGCGCGCACGTGTCCTCATGGTGTGTTAGCAAAAAGAACACCCGCGGTCAACAGGGATAATATTCAATTTTAGTGCCAAAAAATTCACTGCTCCCATCAGAACTCGGTAAAGAAACCCGTAGGAGGTGATACGATTTATCATGTTTCTGTAACGTGCCTGCAAACTTCGAGAAAGCCCATATATGGACGTAACGTTCTCAACCTTCCTCGGCCAACTTGTGTCGAACCCAGTCCTTGCCGTCACCGTGATCCTCGCGCTCGGCGCCATCTTCGTCAATGGATGGACCGACGCACCCAACGCCATTGCGACCTGCGTCACTACGCGTTGCACGCCCGCCCGCACCGCCATTCTCATGAGCGCCGCATTCAACTTCCTCGGCGTGCTCATCATGACGCACTTTAACGCGAGCGTCGCCAACACCATCTCCCATATTGTCGACTTTGGCGGAAACAGTACCATGGCGCTCGCCTGCCTGTGCGCGGCGCTGTTCTCCATCGTCGTCTACGGCGCCACAGCGTCGCGTTTTGGCATCCCCACCTCGCAAAGCCACAGCCTTATCGCCGGCCTGACCGGTGCCGCCATCGCCCTCGGCGGTGCGAGCAGCGTCAACGTCCACGAGTGGATGAAGGTCATCTACGGCCTGGCGCTCTCCATCGGCCTGGGCTTTGTCATGGGCTGGGTCCTGTGCAAGCTCGTCTCGATTCTTTTCGCCGCCGCCAACAGGCGACGTGCCAATGTCTTCTTTAAATACGCTCAGATCGCGAGCGCTGCGGCCATGAGCTTTATGCACGGCGCGCAGGATGGACAGAAGTTCATCGGCGTGCTCTTTTTAGGCGTGGCCTTTGCCAGCGGCCAGACGAGCGTCGGCGATGCCGGCATCCCCATCTGGATTATGCTGCTGTGCTCGGCCACCATGGGCATCGGCACCAGCGTGGGCGGCGAGCGCATCATCAAGTCCGTCGGCCAGAGCATGGTCAAGCTCGAGAAGTACCAGGGCTTCTCCGCCGACCTCGCAGGCGCCGCGAACCTGCTGCTCGCCACGCTCACCGGCATCCCCGTGTCCTCTACCCACATCAAGACCTGCGCCATCATGGGCGTCGGTGCCGTCAAGCGCCTCTCGGCCATCAACTTCGGTGTGGTCAAGGACATGATGTTCACCTGGTTCTTCACCTTCCCCGCCTGCGGACTCATCAGCTTTGTCATGGCCAAGCTGTTCATGATGTTCCTCTAGTCAAACCGAGCGTCCATCCGGACCGCAATACTTCGCCCACCCGTCTTCGCCTCGAAAGGACCCACCCATGGCAAAGAAACCCGATTCGTTCTACTTTGACAACTACGTCGCCTGCGCCGACCTCTCCGTTCAGGCCGCCGAGTTGCTCACCCAGATCTTCGAGAACTTCGATCCCGCGCAGATCCACGATATGCTCGACAAGATGCATGCGATCGAGCATGCGGCCGACAAGAAGCACCATGAGCTCGAGGACGCCCTGCTCACGGCCTTCATCACGCCGCTTGAGCGCGAGGATCTTGACCTGATGAGCTGCTCGCTCGACACCGTGCTCGACCGCATCGAGGGCGTCGTGCAGCGCGTCTACTTCACCAATATCCAGAGCATCCACCCCGATGCCATCGTGATCGCCCACAAGGTGACCGACGCCTGCCGCGCCATGAAGGACCTGATGGTCGAGCTGCCCAACTATCGCAAGTCCAAGACGCTGCGCGAGCTGGTCATCCAGATCAACACCATCGAGTCCGAGGCCGACGAGCTTTACATCAACGCCATGCGCAACCTGCACGTCAACGGCAAAGACCCGCTCGAGGTCATCGCCTGGCGTGACGTCTACGCCTTCTTGGAGTACTGCGCCGACTGCTGCGAGAATGTGGCCGATGTTGTGGATTCGATCGTGATGAAGAACAGTTAATTGGGGGTACGTGTCCCGGCGGCGAAGGGCCGGCACTTGTTTGCTTTCTCACTCCGGCTGCGAGCAGAGTCGTTCGAAAGTAAACAAGTGCCGGCCCTTCGCCTTACGTACCACCATTGGAACTTTGGCTGATAGTTTGAGTGCAATGGGACCTTGGCTGGCAGGGCCTTTAATACCCGATTAGGTACTGTGGGACAGTTCTGAGCGTCTTGTAGAAGCTCGCTTTGGGTATCCTTTGGTTGTCTTTGTTTCAGTATTTGATTGTTGGAGGGCATCTATGTCGTATTTGGATTTGACTCGTTCTCGGTATTCTTGTCGTGAGTTTGAGGATCGTTCTGTTGAGCAGGCTGTTGTTGACGCCATTGTTGAGGCGGGGCGTATTGCTCCTTCTGCTTGCAATAATCATCCAACTCGTGTGATGGTGCTTGATACTCCTGAGTTGCTGGAGAAGGCTGCTGCTTGTCAGCCGCGTTTTGCTCGTGATGGATCTATCTTTGGGGCTCCGCTTGTCTTTCTTATTTGCAGCGTTACCGACGATGCTTGGGTGCGTCCCTATGACCAGATGAATTCCAGTGAAATCGACACGTCCATCGTGTGTGATCAGATGATGATGGAGGCCACCGAGCAGGGCCTGGGAACGTGCTGGGTGTGCCATTTTAAGCCCGAAGTAGCCCGTGAGCAGTTCGAGCTGCCCGAGGGCGTCTACCCCTATCACATGCTCGTCTGCGGCTATCCTGCCGACCACATCGCCGATCCCGAGCACCGCGAGGCCCGCACCATTCCCCTCGCCGACTTCCTCCTCAAGTAGATTTTGGGACATGCAATAAAAAAGGACCCGCAACTTGCGGGTCCTTTTTTATCGACTGATTGTAATCTGGCGCTAGTCCAGGTCGTCAGCGGCGAAGTTGTCGATCGGGGCGAAGGGATCGGCCACGGGGATAACCGGCTCAGCGACGGGCAGCGGCTCGGCAGCGGGCATAGTCACCGCGGGAGAAGCGGCGGAACCGACCGGCGTGGAAGCCATGAGATCGGCCGGGAAGGAGTTCTGTGCGTCGTCCATGAAGTGCTGGATGAGCTTGAGGTACTCGGCCTTGAACTCCTCGCGAGAAGCCTTCAGGCGGTCGATCTCCTCGAGCTCGGCCTGCTTCTCGGTCAGAGCCTGGCGGATAACCTCACGAGCCTTGGCGTCGGCCTCGTTGCGGATACGATCGGCGTTCTCGTTGGCGTCGTTAACGATGCTCTCGGCGGTCTGCTGGGCAGCAATCAGGGCAGCGGAGATCTGACGCTCCTGAGCAGAGAAGTCGGGCGCGGGAGCAGCGACCGGGGCAGCAGGAACGGCCTGGGCGGCGGCGTCCTGAGCCTGGGCGAGCTGAGCCTGTGTGTCGGCAAGCTGCTGCTCGGTGGCGGTCAGACGGCCCTTGAGGTCCACGATCTTCGCCAGCATGGCGTCGACCTCGGAGGACAGCGTCTCCAAGAAGACGTCGACCTCGGCGGGATCGTAGCCGCGCTTGGCCTCAGAGAAGGTCTGAGCCTGAATGTCAGCAGGGGTAATAGCCATAACAAGTTCTCCTTTATCTTCGCCTTGGCGCCGTGCGCCCGACGTGAGTTACTAAGCCAGTTTTATATGAGTATACCTATAAGAAGTTGCAGAACCAGCTTCTGCACCAACTGCAACGCAATAATCGCAACGACCGGTGAAAAATCGACGCCGCCCATGGGCGGAATAAACCGGCGGAACACATTGAGCCACGGGCCGCACACGCTGTCGAGGACGGCGGCGATATCCTGCAGCAATCCACCCTGCTTCATGGGAATCCACGTCATAAGGCAGTAGACCACGATGAGCGTGGAGTAAAAATTGAACAGCGTATCGACCAGCTGGAGAATGGTGTAGATGTTGATGAGAATCTCCTCGTCTTGTCTTTACTTAAGGTAGCCGTCGGCACGGAGCTTCTTGAGGTCGGAATCCTTGACCTCGCAGCCAGCAGGCAGAACCATAAACACACGGTCGCCCACCTCTTTGACCGTGGCGCCCAGGCCGCAGGCAAAGCCATACGAGAAGTCCAGGACACGCTTGGCGACCTCGGTGCGCACACCCACAAAGATCAACGCGACAGGCTGCTTGGTGCGCACGCGGCGTACGACGGTCTCGACGTCGTCATAGCTCTCGGGGCGCAGGACATACGCCGGCAGTTGCGGCGTGGAGTTGATGATGTTGCTCGCGTAGGCCGAGGCATCGCTCGGTGCGGGAGCAGGGGCGGGAGCGGCGGCACGGGCGCGGGTGTTCTCGGCGTAGCTCGACGGGGTGTCGTAGGCACCGGGGCGATAACCGCCTGCGACCGTCTCCTGCGAACGCGACGGCGGGTTGTAGGTCGTAGCGTGGCGAGAATCGTCGCCGACCAGCTGACCGGAACGCGTGTACACGGCTACCGACTCGGCCTCGCCACGGCGCGTCTGGCCCAGAAGGCCGTTACTCGGCTCGTCCTGAGTGTAGAAGCCCTCGCCCGAGGCGCCGCCGTAGCCATTGTTCTGATAGCCGTCATCGTAGCCATCATCGTAGCCGTAGTCGTCGTCCTGGCCATAACCCTGGTCGTAACCCTGCTGGCCGCCCAGGTGCATTTTATTTTTGATCTCGTCAAGGAAGCCCATGGTTGTGTCCTCTCGCGGTTTAGTGCAGGCGCTCCGATAATCATTGCGCACTTCAAAGCATTATTTTACTTCAAACTCCGGGCTAAATACTACCCTGCCCAGGCGAATGAGCGTTGAGCCCTCCTCAAGGGCAGGCTCAAAGTCCTCGCTCATGCCACAGGAAAGCTCGGGCAGGCTCAGGTCGAGGTGTGCCGCCTCCAGCTCATCCCTCAACTCGCGCAGCCCGGCAAAGGTGCGGCGTGCCACATCCTTATTCCCCCGGGGCGCCATGGTCATAAGTCCCTGTACACAAATTCCCTCAAGCTCCGCAAGCTCACCTGCAGCGGCGCGAACCTCGTCAGGCGAAAAGCCGCCCTTGGACTCCTCGCCGCTCACATTGACCTCAATGAGTACCTGCTGGGGGCCGGCAAGCTCGCCCGCCTCAATCTTGCGAACCGCACGGCTCGAAATGGCCTGGGCCAAGTGCAACGAGCTCACCGAGTGAATCAGCTCGGCCGAGCCCAGAACCGCATTGATCTTGTTGGTCTGCAGGTTGCCGATCATATCGAAGCGCACCTCGGGCAGCTCCGGATGCTCCGCCAGACCCGCGAGCTTGCGAACCAGCTCCTGCGGGCGGTTCTCGGCAAAATGGCGATACCCTGCCTGAATAGCAGCAACGGTCTCATCGACGCCAACAGTCTTGGACACGGCAATCAGGCGCGCGGCGTCGTGGGGACGGTCCGCGCGATCGAGCGCCGCATAAAAACGCTCCAGAATCTGCTCGCGGCGAGCGCGCATCAAGTCCAAATAGTTATCCATTGCCAATCGCCTCCGCTGACAGTCAAACAAGTAGTCCCATGCTAACGCAAGAGCGCGGCCCCGCTTGTGCAAGGTCGCGCTCACTTAGGTATTTACAATCTTTCGACGAACGAGGCAACCCTACTCCTCGTCGTCCTCGCCGTCATCCTCGTCCTCAAGGTTCTCGAGCAGATAGCGAAGACCCTCGCTCAGCTCATTAGCGGGCACCTTGGCAACGTAGCGCGCGTCAACGGCGGGCTTCATGATGACGCCCTCGCCCGAAGGCACGCGCATGCTCTCGAGTTCGTCTTCATCAGTGCGGGCGATATCACCGGCATTCATGCGCTGGCCGGTCAACAGGAAGGTCAGACGGCAGGCGGCATCGATGGAAATCGAGGCAATACGATCGAGGTAGCGCGAAACCATGATGGCGCGGCGCAGGTCGTCGTAGTTGCTGTCGTCGTCCATGAACTCACCGGCATCCATACGGTTGAAGGTGCGGAAGAATTTCTCGTAGGCGGCGTGCACCGGCTCGTCCTCGACAGCCAGGTTGCAGATGATGGACATGTCATTGGTGACGAGCGCAGAGAGCGATGAGCCCAACACCTGATAGACAGCCTCGGCCTCGGCCTCGACCGTGCCGACCAGCTCCTGGGGAAGCGAGATATCGGCCTTGATCATATGGCGCGTGGCGCGGCAGATCTGACGGACCTTGTCGGTCATGCGCTGCAGGTTAAAGTCGACATAGATGATTGTCTGGAGCAGACGAAAGTCGGAGGCGACCGGCGACTGCGTGGCGATCAGGTTGTAGCACACGGCCTCGAGGTTGGCGCAGCGGGCGTCAATCGAAAGCGTGCGCTTCTTGGTCTTGGTGGCGAGCTTGCGGTCATCGGTCACGTAGGCCTTCACGGCGTCGTGAAGGGCCAGATCGATGGCCTCGTAGATGCTCAGCATCTCGTGACGGGCCTCGACGAGCTGACGGGAAAACAGTTTGCGCATGGTTCACTCCAATCAGTTGGGTGCGGTCATGCCGCCCGCACAGTGAATACGCACCGGACTAGGTCCGATCGGCTTGGGACTAGTCGCACCGATCAGCCAAAGCGGCCGGTGATATAGTCTTCCGTCCGCGAATCCACCGGGCTGGTGAAGATCGCGTCGGTTTGACCATACTCGATGAGCGTGGCGGGCTCGCCGGCAACTTCCTGCAAGAAGAACGCGGTGTAGTCGCTAATACGAGCTGCCTGCTGCATTGAATGCGTGACGATGATGATCGTCATCTCGGGCGCCAGCTCGGCCATCAGATCCTCGACCTTAGAGACGGACGTGGGGTCGATGGCGGAGCACGGCTCGTCCATCAGAAGGACATCGGGCTGCACCGCAAGCACACGAGCGATGCACAGACGCTGCTGCTGACCGCCCGAAAGCGCCAAACCATCCTTGTTGAGCTGATTGGATACCTCTTTCCAGAGGTTGGCGCGCTTGAGCGATTCTTCCACGATGTCGTCGAGGTCGCTTTTGCTAGTCACGCCCTGCAGACGAGGGCCAAATGCGACATTCTCGTAGATGGATTTAGGAAACGGGTTGGGCTGCTGAAAAATCATGCCCACGCGACGACGGAGGTCGACCGGGTCGACGCCCTCGGCATAGATATCGTTGCCGTCGAGCGTCATGGTGCCCTCGACGCGCGTACCCTCGATCAGGTCATTCATGCGGTTGATGCAGCGCAAAAACGTCGACTTGCCGCAACCCGAAGGGCCAATGAAGGCAGTAATGGCGTTTTTGGCGATGTTGAGGTCGAGCCCCGTCAGCGCATGAAAGTCACCGTACCAAAAGTTGAAATCCTTGGCCGTGATGGCCGCTTGCTCCAGCGTGGGAGCGGACTGATAAACGGACATGGGACTCCTTAACTAGCGACGCTTGCGCGACAGGAAGCGCGCAAACAGGTTGAAGGCCAAGATGATCACCATCAGCAGGAGCGCGGTGCCGTAGGCAGCGTTCATGTTGATGCCGTCGTTGGCAAGCAGGTACAGGTGAACCGTCATGGGGCGGCCGGAATCGAGTGGCGAGATCGGCAGGTTGATGGCCTGGCCCATGGTATAGAGCACCACCGCGGTCTCGCCGATGGCGCGGCCAATGGCAAGGACGATGCCGGTGGCGATGCGGCCAAAGGCGGAAGGGAGCACGATCTTGGAAACGACCTGCCACTTGGTGGCACCCAGACCGTACGCACCCCAACGGATATAGCGAGGCACGGCGCGAATGGCCTCCTCGGTGGTGCGCATAACGATGGGGAGCATCAGCAGCGCGAGTGCCAGAGCGGCCGAGACCATCGAAAGGCCCAGGCCCATGGCCTCGACAAACAAGGCGTAGCCAAACAGGCCCATGACGATGGAGGGCACCGAGGCCAACGCGTCGGCAGCATAGCGAATGAGCTCGACGACCCTGCCCTGCTTGGCGTACTCGGCAAGATAGACAGCAGCCAGCACGGCAATCGGCGTGCAGATGAGCATGGCGAGCGCCGTCACGTAGACGGTCGAGACGATCGTCGGCCAAATGCCACCCTCGGCGTTTACGCCCTGGGGCCAGCCAAAGATAAAGTCAAGCGAGATATGCGGCAGGCCGTTAACGACCACGTAGGCGATAATGGCGACCAGCACCAACGTAGTGATATAGGCAGCTGCGCGGAACACGCCGAGCATAATCTTGTTGGACAGGTCCTTGTTGATGCGACCCTTCTTGCCATGGGAAAGGGCACGCTTGATGCGTTCGCGCGACGAGGTCGTATCGACCGTCGTGTCAACGGAATCGGGCATAGCCTACCCCCTCTTCTTCTTGGAGATCAGACGGACGACGCCCACCAACGTGGCGGAAATGATAAACAGGACCACGCCCATGCCGAACAGCGCCGAGCGGTGCAGGCCCGAGGAGTAGCTCATGTCGAGCGCGATCTGGCTCGTGAGCGTCGAGATGGGGCTCGCGATGCTGTCGGGAATGACCGGGGCGTTACCCACAACCATGAGCACTGCCATGGTCTCGCCGATGGCACGGCCCATGCCCAGCACGATGGCATCGACAATGCCCAACTTAGCGGCCGGCAACACGACCTTGTAGATGGTCTGCCATTTGGTGGCGCCCATGGCATACGATGCCTCGCGAATACCCATGGGGATGGAATTGAGGGCGTCGATGGTGAGCGTGGTGATGGTGGGGACGATCATGATAGCGAGCACGAACCATGCCGTCAGCGCACCAAAACCAAGGCCACCGGTCAGCTGCGCGATAAACGGGCGGATGATAATCATGCCAAAGAAGCCGTAGATAATGGAGGGGATGCCCGCCAGCAGGTCGACGGCGGGGCTGATGAGCTTGCGCACGCGCTTGCTGGCGATCTCGACCAGGTACACAGCCGTGCCCACACCCAGGGGCACACCCATGGCGAGCGCACCGACGGTCACCAGACCCGAGCCGGCCAGCAGCGACATGATGCCGTAGTGTCCCTCGGAGGGCGCCCACGTAAAGCTAAAGAAGTCCGCCAGGCCAATGTCGGTAAAGACGGGCAGCGCCGAGTACGTGGTAAAGACAAAGATCAGGATGACGGTAACGACCGCCAAGAATGCGCACGCAAAGAAGATCCACTGCAGCGCCTTTTCCTTGATATAGGTGCTGCGCGAAACAAGCGCCAGCTCGCGTTTCTTGGGTGCCCGAGCCGTCTGCTCAGTCTGGGAGTTTTCCTGTGCCTCCATGCTACTCACTCCCCTTCTCGTCGTTGGTGACGGGAATAAAGCCCGCCTCGCGAATCTGCTTGTCCATCTTTTCGGACGTCACGTAGTCGATGTAATCCTGTGCCTGCTGCGAAGGCGTTCCCTTTACAAAGAAGTAGAGGTCGCGCGAGATGGGATAGCCGCCGCTCGCAACCGTCTTCTCGGACGCCTCGACATGATTGACCGAGACGGCTCTGACCGAAGTCTTGGCGTTGAGGCTATCGACGAAGCCAAGCGAAATGTAGCCGATGGCCCCGCGCGAACGGGACACGACATCGCGCACCTGGCCCGTACCCGAAAGAACGGCCGAACGGCGATCGAATGGAGTGCCGTCCATCACGATAGTGCGGAAGGCCTCGCGCGTGCCGGACGCCTCGTCGCGGTTGATGACCTGAATCTTCAGGTCCTCGCCACCGACCTCTTTCCAGTTGGTGATCTTGCCGGCGTAGATGTCGCGAAGCTGCTCGGTCGAGAGATTCTCAACCGGGTTGTCCTCATTCACGATGACCGCAATGCCGTCGTGCGCGATAACAATCGGGGTTAGGCCCAGATCTTGCTCGTCGGCGTTGAGCCCACGGGAGGAGCTGGCGATATCGGCCGTTCCGGCGCTGACGGCCTCAATGCCGGCGGAAGAACCCAGACCGGAGACAAGCACGTCGATGCCGGTCTCCTCCTTAAAGCCCTCGGCGGCAATTTCGGCGATAGGAAGGCAGGTCGTGGAACCGGCCACGGTAATGGAAGAGGTAGAAGACCCCGAGGAGCAGGCACACAACGTGAGCGTGAGCACCGCGGCACTCAGGACCGATGCGATCTTTCTCATAGCATCACGCCGATCGCGGCATGGCGCCCGCAGGTGCCACCCTCGTTGCGGTAGGAATAAAAGCGGTCGTTCTGACGCACGGTCGAAAGCTGGGCGTCCACAATACCGTCCTTATCGACACCGGCATCTACCAGCGCCTCACGAATAGCAGCGGAAAGATCGAGCATGCGAGAGGTACTCGCATCGATGCACGAAAACTCGGCGGCGAAGCGATCCATGAGTTCCTGAGACACCTCATACTCGTCGCCCAGGATATGCGGGCCGATATAGGCGGAGACATCGCTCGCATCGCAGCCGGCGGCCTCACAAAGTGCCTGGCACGCCTTGGCGGAAATGCGTGCGATCGTGCCCTTCCAGCCGGAATGCACCACGGCAAATCCGCCGGGAGCCACCAGCACCACGGGAACGCAGTCGGCAAAGCAAAGCAGCACGGGCACCCCATGGGTCGTGCAGACGATGGCGTCACAGCCCTCGGCAATTTGCTCGCGAATATCCTCGAGATCGTCCGCGCCGTTCGAGGTCACCGTAACGATATGGTCACCGTGCACCTGGTTGGGAACGAGCAGGTTGTGCTCGCACTCGGCGGCACCCATGGCCTCGAGCGCGCGACGACGATTTTCTTGAACGGCAAAGGGGTCATCGCCAACATGCGATCCCAAGTTGAGTGAGGAGTACGCGTCTTCGGAAACGCCACCGGTGCGTTCGGTGAAGGCAAAACGGACATCGGCCGTCGCGCCTTCCACCAACGTAACTCCATCATGGTCGACACGCGAAACTTTGTCCGCACGTGCTGCCATACTAAAGCCTCCTAATAACACAAGTACCGCGGCATCGCCGCACAGTCTGCATTTATGCAGCTGTCATACTTCCTTAAAAGGATACCTGCTGCACTGGAGGCAATCGTAAAGGGAACGTAAAGAGATTGGATGCTCTGGTTTACAAAGTTGAGACAAAAAGGGGCGCATCCATACGGACACGCCCCTGCGCAAGACAATGCGATAAGCAGCAGATTAGAAGCTACCACGCTTCAGGAAGTCGGGGAGCTCAAACTGATCGTTGCCAAAGTTGGGGAGCTCGGTACCACCGACGTTGCGGGTCGGGGCAGCCTGGGCCGGGCTGGCGGCCGGAGCGGTGCGCTGCGGCTCAGCGGAGACAGCGGACTTGCTCTGGGACTGCTGGGCGGCAAAGAGCTCGTCCTGGCGGTTGACGTTGGAGTCGGAGAAGCCCGTGGCGATGACGGTGATGCGCACCTGATCGCCCAGAGACTCGTCGACGACGGTACCGAAGATGATGTTGGCCTCGGGGTCGACGGCGTTGGCGACGACGTCGGCGGCGTCGCTGATCTCCTGGATACCCAGGTCCTTGGAGCCGGCGATGGAGAGCAGGACGCGCGTAGCACCATCGATGGAGCTCTCGAGCAGCGGGCTGGAGATAGCCTGCTGGGCCGCGTCGACGGCACGGGTGTCCCCAGAAGAGGTACCAATACCCATCATGGCGGTACCGGCCTGCTTCATGATGGTCTTAACATCGGCGAAGTCCAGGTTGATGATGCCCGGGACGGTGATGAGGTCGGTGATGCCCTGGGTGCCCTGGGAAAGGACGCCATCGGCAATCGCGAAGGCCTCGAGCATGGTGGTCTTCTTCTCAGCGATGTCGAGCAGCTTATCGTTAGGAATAACGATCATGGTGTCGACGCAATCGGAGAGGGTCTTGATGCCCTCCTCGGCGCTCTTCTTGCGCTTGCGGCCCTCGAAGGTGAAGGGCTTGGTCACGACGGCGACGGTCAGCGCGCCGACCTCGTTCATCGCGATATCGGCAACGATGGGAGCGGCGCCGGTGCCGGTGCCGCCGCCCTCGCCGCAGGTGATGAACACCATGTCGGCGCCAGCGAGCGCCTCGGCGATGTCGTCGCGGGATTCATCGGCAGCCTTGCGACCAACCTCGGGGTTGGCGCCGGCGCCCAGGCCGCGGGTAAGGTCGGTGCCGATGTGCACCTTGATATCGGCATCAGAGATCGCGAGTGCCTGAGCATCGGTGTTGATGGCAACAAACTCGACGCCGCGGATACCCTCTTCGATCATTCGATTGACCGCGTTGGTACCGCCGCCGCCGACGCCGACCACCTTAATGACGGCAAGGTAGTTGTTGATCTCTGTCTCGTGCATGTCGGTCCTCCGAACAAAGGTTATAGCCATAGCATGGGTTGACCCCTGCGCACATTAACCTTCAGGTTGAAAGTAAATGCAAAGGTAAACCGTATTATGTTTGCACATTATGAACGTATCAGTCAAATAATTGACCGTGAAAACCAAACAAACCAGATAAACGGCGTGGTATGGCCCCTCAACAAAGCCGCAAACGACGTTATGCGGTCGGCGCGTTTCTAAACGTATAGTTTCCGGGTGAGCGGACGTTGATATAGGTTACGCCCTCTACCTGCGAAAGAAGCTTGGTCACGACGCGTTCCTTCTTGGTGATGTCATCAGAATCGCCCAGCGAGACCTCAACGCCGTTATCGAGATTCGCCGAGATGGCCTCGACCGAAGGTATGGAAATATCCTTAATCTGCGCCAGGAACTCGCCGGAAAAACCACGCACATAGTCCAGGCCCGCTTTAACGGCCTTGGAAGATACTGCCTGTCCCGAGACCGGCTCGACATCGGCGGAGACGTCGGTGAGCAGCACGGCACCGTAATGCTTGGCAAGTGCCAGGGCGGCATCGATGCCGGTCAACGTGTTGGCGCCCTCCCCCGTCGTGACGACGTTGCCCTGGTCATCAACCTCCACAGAAGTCGAAAGCGGTGCGATCCACGTATCATCGTCCCCGATGGCCCAGGCAAGATCGTCGGAGCTAATATAGGCAATCGCGGTGACCTTGCGCTCCGTCGGCGTGATGATAAGCGTATGGGGAAACCGTCGTTGGACATCCACGCCCGAGACCCACGGGTTTTGCTTAAGGTCTTCGGTGATCTGGTCGGGGTTCACGTTAAAGAGCGATGTATTCTCGGGCAGATTAATGAGCTGCATGGCATCGTGTTTGGTCACATGTTCGCTACCCTCAATCTGAATATCGGTAGCTGCGAACAGTCCGGAGTTAATTACAACGATGGCAACGACCGCGAGCACGGCCAACGCAGCCAAGATACCGCCCACGATCTTGCCCTTACCTTTAACAGCAGAGGCGGCATCGGATGTCTTACTCGCCATGGCACCGAGTGACGATAGTGGGTTAATGCCTTTTTTGGTCGTAGTCGCCTTAGCGGCGGGCACCGACGTCAGCGAACGCGGTTTGGAACCGACCAACGTACGGCCGGGATGCGTCGCCTTGGCACCCAGCGCGGGCTTGGGCGTCGCCACGGGGCGAGAAGGCTTTGCACTCATCGTCGACTTGGGCGTCACCGAGGGACGCTGAGCCTGACGAACCGTCTTTTTAGCGGCAGGACGCCCACCAAGTTGCGAGCCGACGACCGGACGCTTAGCGGGTCGTACGGATCCAGCGGGCTTGGACGGCATGGAGACCTTACGTTGAGGCTGGGCAGGTGCGCCGGAACGCCCTCCGGCGCGGCGGAAGGTTGGTTTCGATGCTCTAGAAGCCGAGGAATTTAACTTCCGGTCTGAGCTCGATGCCATACGCCTCCCTCACCTTTCCGTGCACATGCCTCATAACCGCGGCCACGTCATCGGCCGAGGCGGTTCCGTTATTAACGATAAAATTAGCGTGTACGGGCGAAACTTCCGCACCGCCAATCGAAAAACCCTTTAATCCACAATCCTCAATCAGCTTGCCGACGCTCGCATCGGGCGGATTGCGAAAGACCGATCCGCAGGAAGCGCGGCCCATGGGCTGGGTGCGCTTACGGCGCGTCAGATACCGCTCCATGCGCTCGCGAATATCCGCTTTGGGAGCGGGTTTGAGCTTAAGCACACACTCGAGAATGATCTCGTTACGTGGCAAGCTGCACTCGCGGTAGCTCCAGGCAATCTCAGACCCCGCATAGTGCTTAATACCGGATGCCGGGTCAAACGTGACCACATCCTCGATCAGCGAACCGATCCACTCGGTCCGCGTCCCGGCGTTCATGGACACGGCACCTCCGACCGAACCGGGAATGCCGACCGCAAACTCAAGGCCCGAAAGCCCGCGTGACAGAGCGTCGTTGACCAAGCGAGCGAACATAACGCCCGCGCCAACGGTCAACGTACAACCGTCCTCGGCAACAACCGTTCGCTGGAACTCACGCCCCAGAGAGATGACGGCACCGCGATAACCAGCATCGGCAACCAAAAGATTGGATCCCTTGCCGATAATCACCCACGGCACCTGCTCGCGGTCGAGCACCGCCACGGCGCGGCGCAGGGCATGATAGCTATGGCACGTCACGAAGAGATCGGCCTTGCCGCCAATGCGATAACTCGTATGGCGTGCAAGGCGCTCGTCCTCGACCACATCCGTGTCAATCATGCCCGAGAGCGCCATGACGGCGTTAAACAGACCCATAGAGGTTAAGCGTCTTTCTTGGCAGTCAGATATTCGATGAACTCGGGGCCGACGGTCGTCACGTCGCCGGCGCCCATGGTAAGCAGCAGGTCGCCATCGCCGACCATCTGCTCGAGCTCCTGATTAAGCTCGAGACGGCTGGAGCAGTACACGACCTCCTTGCCAGGGTGCTTGGCGCGCACGGTGTCGGCGAGCATCTTGGAGGTAACGCCCGGGATCGGCATCTCGCCGGCCGAAAACACATCGATCAGCAGCAGCTTATCGGCATTGGCGAAGGCATCGGCGAAGTCGTCGCACAGAGCCTGCAGGCGCGAATAGCGGTGCGGCTGGAACACGACGTCGACATGCTTATAGCCCAGCGACGAGGCAGCGGCAAGCGTCGCCTTGATCTCGGTTGGATGGTGACCGTAGTCGTCAACCACGGTGATGCCGTCGATATCCCCCACGTGGGTAAAGCGACGGCGAACGCCCTCGAAGCTCGAGAGCGCCTTGGCGGCGGCGTCGACATCGAGGCCCAGGACATGAGCGACGGTAAGCACTGCCGTGGCGTTGAGCATGTTATGACGGCCGGGATTGCTCTTGATCTCGACAGCATGCTCGGTGCCGTCCTCAAAGCGGACGATAAAGTCGCTCTGGATGCCCTTGACATCCGGGTGCACGCAGACGATGTCGTTGTTCTCGGCAAAGCCATAGGAAAGCACGTGGCGTCCCGTCGACTTGGCGAGCTCCACCAGATGCGGGTCCTCACCGCAGACGATGACGGTGCCGTCCTCGCCCACCAGGCCCATAAACTTGGCGAAGGTGGCCTCGATCTCCTCGATACCCGAGTAGTGGTCGAGATGGTCGGCCTCGACATTGGTCACGATGACCACGTTGGGGTTCAGGAACAGGAACGAGCTGTCGGACTCATCGGCCTCGGCGACAAAGTAGTCACCCGAGCCGTTCTTGCCGTTAGTGTCGTAGCCCTCGACGATGCCGCCGATCAAGAAGCTGGGATCCAGACCCATGCGGTCGAGCATGGTGGCGCACATCGAAGACGTCGTGGTCTTGCCATGCGTGCCGGCAACGGCAACGGTAGTGTAGCCGTGGCCCAGGGCCGAGAGCATCTTGGCGCGGGGCCACACGGGAATACCCAGCTCGCGAGCACGCACAAGCTCGGGGTTGGACTCCGGAATAGCGGTGGAGACCACGACCACGTCGGGCTTGACCTCGTCGATCGTGGCGGCCTCGTGGCCCACATGTACCTTCACGCCGGCGCGGGTAAGCTGGCGAATGTAGCGCGACGTCTTAAGGTCGGAACCGGTAACGGCATAGCCGCGCTCGTGCAGGACGAGGGCGATGCCGCTCATGCCGGCGCCACCGATACCGATAAAATGGGCGCTCTTGAACTCGGGCGCGGAGGTTGCAGTCTGGGAATCAGCCATGTGCTCGTGTACTCCTTGCGTAAACACTGCCTGTAACCCGTTAACTGTACCGCACCTGCCGCATCCGCGCGAGGGCGAGCTCGATATCCCGTCTAACTAACGCAATCCCTCTACCGCGTCAGCCAAAAGCGCGGCGGCACGGTCCTGCGCCAAGCCGCGCGCCGCTTGACGCATGGCATCGCGCACCGCGGCGTCATCAACCAGATGCAGCAGCTCCTCGGCAAAGGCAGGGGCATCGATATCGGCATCGGCGCAAAGCACGCCCGCACCGGCATCGACCAGATAGCGGGCGTTGGTCGTCTGGTGGTCGGCCGTGGCATGCGGATACGGCACGAGCACCGAGGGCACGGCGAGCGCAGCGATTTCGGCCACACTCGAGGCACCGGAGCGCGAGAGCACCAGATCCGCCGCAGCCAGCATGTCACCCATGTTGTCGATGTAGGGCTGGACGCGATAACGCTTCGCCTCCTCGGGCGTCAGCGCCAAAGCGTGCTCGGTCTCCTCAAAGCCGTCGGCACCCGTCGAATGCAAAACGTAGAGGTTCTCGCGCGAGAGCAGCTCACCTTTGAGCGAGGCCACGCGCTCGTTGAGATGCTGGGCACCGAGCGAGCCGCCAAAGACGAGCAGCAGCACGGCGTCCTCAGGCACGCCAAGCGCCTCGCGGCCGCGGACGCGATCGCCCTCAATGACCGAGCGACGCACCGGATTGCCCGTCATGAGTACATGGTCGGAGTCGCCCTCGCGCTCAAAGACGGAGCGCGCAGCCGGCACCGAGATGCACACGCGGGCGGCATGCGAGTTCATCATCTTATTGGCCAGGCCCGGAACAGAATTCTGCTCATGCAGCAGATACGGCACGCCTGCATCCTTGCACCAACCCAGCAGCGGGACCTCGACATAGGCTCCAAAGCCGATGGCGGCATCGGGCTTGCCGACCTTGGAAAAATGACTGGCAAGCGCACGTTTCGCCTTGTTGACGCGCCACAGTGAAGTCAGTGCAGTCCAGGGACGAGAGCGATCGAAGCCCGTGACCGTGATAGGCACAAAATCGAACCCGGCCTCGGGAACAAGACGACCCTCGAGCTTGCGCGACTGCCCCACAAACACAACGTGGTGCCCGCGGTCGCGCAGCTCCTCGGCCAGGGCGAGCGCGGGGTTGATATGTCCTGCCGTGCCGCCGGCTGCGATAGCAACGGTCATCTTATCGGTCATGGTAATCCCTTCGTACGCGCGGTCCCTGGTCGTCGGTGCGCAGGCGCGCCGACGGGTCCGAATTCAAATCGATTCGATTATATCCGCCGCCCGCGCCGCGAGACGTCGGACGAGACGGGCGGCCTTGCGGCGCCGTTCGCGGGCGCGGACGAGCCGCCGGCTCGGACGCAGAGCCGTCCAGGACGGTAAAACCGTTGCGCGAAGGGCGATCGCCGCGCACATGGGGCACGCCGGCGGTACTCTCGTCCATGACGGCAAAGCTCTCGCGACGACGATCGTACTCGTCGCGACGGGCGCTCTCGTACGAGACACGCAAGATTAGTCCGGCAAGCATGAGCGACACAATAATCGACGAGCCGCCGTAGCTAATAAACGGCAGCGGTTTGCCCGTCATGGGAAACACGTTGAGGATGCCCAGCGCGTTGATCAAAAACTGTACCGCGAGAATGACCGCGGAGCCCGATGCCATAAGCGCTCCGCGACGGTCGCTTGCCTGCTCGGCAATGCGAAACGCCGAGTAGATCAGCATCGCAAACACCAAAAAGAACAGCACGGTCCCGACAAAACCAACCTCCTCGCCAATAATGGCCAGGATATAGTCATTATGCGCCTCGGGCAGATACGAATACTTCATGGTTGAGTTGCCGATGCCACGACCAAACAAGCCACCTGAGGCAAAAGCCATGATGGCAAGTGTGGCCTGGTAGCCATCTCCGTACTCGTCGGCCCAAGGGTTCAGGGCAACCTGAACACGCACCATGCGGTACGGCTTTACAATAAGAGCAATAATAATAACGAGAACGCCAAAAATAGCGGCACCGATGATGTACCTCGTATCAATGCCAGCAAATAATGCCATGCATGCGATCGTCAACAAGATGATCAAAACAGTGCCAAAGTCGGGCTGAATAAAGATCAAAAAGAGCGAGGGGCCTAGGCACCCGACCATCTTGATGGCAAACTCATTGATATTGCCCCCTGGCGAAAAAAAGCGATCGAGCATAATGGCGGAATATGCGATAGCAAACGGCTTCAAGAACTCCGACGGCTGAAACTGAACGCCAGCGATATTCAACCAGCGCGTCGCGCCACGACTGCCGCTGCCGAAAAGGAACACGAGCAGGAGCAGACCGATCATGACGAAGAGGGCGACTCCGAGCGCGTTCTCCTTAAAGAAGCTATCGGGTGCAAGGCGTGCAATAAACTCAAGGGCAGCCAAGCCCACTACCGTAAACCCAAGCTGTCGAAACAAAAAATAGGTCGCAGAACCGTTCTCGTGCAGCGCCTCGACCGAGGACGCCGAGTACACCATCAAAAGGCCAAAACATACCATGGAAAAAAGGCATGCCATGAATATCAAACGGGGGCGCATGATGCGGGCGGGAACGCCGGCAATATAGCGTTCGCTAAGCGTCTGCCCGCCGCGACCAGAACGAGGCGTACTACGCTGCGAGGAAGCACGGTCCGAGTCGGGCCTCCTCATACCTTGTCGGGGGCTCTCCTCTCTCACCGGCAGCCCCTATTCCATTTGCGATTTTGCTGCGGCGGCAAGCTGGGCCACATAGTCCTTAAACACGCGGCCGCGCTCCTCATAGCCCGAGAACTCATCGAACGAAGAGCAGGCGGGCGAAAGTAGGATCACGTCGCCACGACTCGACAGCGAACGGGCAACGTCCACGGCGTCGCGCAGGTCGTCTGCCTGGGCGATATCGACATCGCCATCGACATCGGCCTCATCCATAGCGGCGGTAAAGCGCTCGCGCGCATCGCCAAAGCAGACGACCGAACGCACGTTATCCATGACAACGCGGGCAAAGTCCGCGAGCGGCGTGCCCTTGTCGTGGCCGCCGAGCAGCAAGATCACGTCATCGTCGGGAAACGCCGTCAGGGCCTTCTCGACCGCGTCGGTGTTCGTGGCCTTGGAATCGTTGACGTAGCGCACGCCATCGATCTCGCCGCAGGGTTCCACGCGGTGCTCGAGCGGTTGGAAGGAGGCAAGGCCGCGGCAGATGCCTTCGGCATCGGCGCCGACCGCCAGGGCCGCCGTGGCGGCGCACAGGGCATTGATGACATTGTGATGACCCGAGATCTTAAGCTCGGACGTGGCGATAAGCGGAGTCTCGACGCCCTTCAGGCGCACGACCATCTTGCCGTCGCGCACAAAGGCGGCGTCTTCACCCTCGGGCTCGTCAAAGGCGACCTTGCAGATGCGACGACCCGGCGTATAGATATACTCATCGAACTCGTGGATGCCGGCGTCCTCGACGTCGATAACCACGAGATCGTCGTCGACCATATTCTCGAACAGCTTGATCTTGGCGAGCGCATAGTTCTTATGGCTCTTATGCCAGCCCAGGTGATCGGGCGTGATGTTGAGCAGAACCGCCACGCGAGGGTGAAGTTCTTGGGTCGTGGCAATCTGATAGCTCGAAAGCTCTGCCACGAACCACTCGTTGTGAGCACGACCGTCAATCTCGTTAACCGGCGGCTCGCCGATGTTGCCGACAGCCACGCTGGCCTCGCCGGCAGCCTTAAGCAGGTAGTCGGTCAGCGACGTGGTGGTCGTCTTGCCGTTGGTGCCCGTGATCGCAATCCAGTTTTGTGGGGAGAGGCGATAAGCAAACTCGGGTTCACCCATAATCTGGGAGGCGTGCTCGCGGCCCGCCTTAAAGAACGCCGAAAACTCCGAGATGCCCGGGCACGTCACGCACACGTCGTAGGCGCCCTCCACCTGCTCGGTACCATAGACAAACGAAGCGCCCATGGCCTCGAGCGCACGCGTGGCGTCATTGGGCTCGGAGGTACCACCGCCATAGACGGTCGTGGCACTCACGCGCTCGGGGTGAGCAAGCGCCCAGCGCGCAACATCGAGGCCGGATTTGCCCTGACCCAAAACAAGCAGGCTAAAGGAATCTGCAAGAGGCATGAAAGACCACTATCCCAACTGGAAGAACAAAGCGAGGCCCAGGGCGCCAAAGGCCGCGGCGACAATCCAAAAGCGGATGACGACCTTGGTCTCGGCCCAGCCCTTCTTTTCAAAATGATGATGGATCGGCGCCATAAGGAAGACGCGCTTATGCGTAAAGTGGAAGTAGACGACCTGAATCATGACCGAGAGGGTCTCGGCAATAAACAGGCCACCGATGATGAGCGAGACGACCTCGGTATTGGTCATAATGGACGTGCAGGCAAAGGCCGCGCCCAGTGCCAGCGAACCGGTATCGCCCATAAAAATGCTCGCCGGATAGCAGTTGAACCAAAGGAAGCCCAGGCAAGCGCCAGCGCATGCGGTGCAGAAGATAGACAGGTTCACGTCGCCATGCAAAAACGCCATAGCGGCCATCGCGAGCATGGCGATCATGGAGGTACCACCGGCAAGGCCGTCCAGGCCATCGGTCAGGTTCACGGCGTTAGAAAGACCGGCAATCATGAGCCAGCAAAAGACAATGTAGAGCCACGGGAACGAGAATCCGCAGATGGTGGTCGAAAGCACGCCCAAGTCAATAGCCAGACCACCGGGGAAACGAATCTCGGGGGCGACGCCGCACCAATTGACGGCGAGCACGGTAAAGCTGACGCAGATGATGGTCAGGCCAATCATCTTGGCATGCGGGGTCAGGCCAAGCGAACGGCCGTGCGTAACGGAGGTCAAGTCGTCGATGAGGCCCAGCACGCCGGTCGCCAGCGTGGCGAGCAGCACAAGCACGAGCTCGGTGGTGAGCTTGCCCATGAGCAGGCACGTGAGCGAAATGGCTGCGAGAATGACGACGCCGCCCATGGTGGGCGTGCCCTGCTTAATAAGGTGGCGCTTGGGGCCGTCGGCACGGACTTGCTGACCGATGCCTTCGACCTTGAGCAGCTTAATCCACCACGGCATGAGCAGCAGCGCAATGGCGGCGGCGATGCCAAGACCCAAAAAGGCCTGATACGTAGGATACGAGGGATTACCGAACATGGGCTAGCACACACCTTCCACAAAGCGGTCGAGCTCAACAAAGCGGGAACCCTTGACCAGCACGACGTCGTCCTTCTCGAGCGCGCCGCCCATACGGTCGAGCACCTGCCGATAATCGGCGAACACCTGAATGCGGTCCTCGTCCATGCCCATCATGCGAGCGGACTCGGCCATGAGGGCAGCGAGCTCACCACCCACGCACGCCAACATGTCGAGCTTCTTAGCTGCGGCATAGGCGCCCACAAGTTCGTGCATGCGCGCGGCTTCGTCGCCCATCTCGCCCATCTCGCCCAAGATTGCCATGCGCGAGCCGTCGCAGATAAGCGAGCACAGCAGGTCAAGACCCGCAGCCATGGATTCGGCGCTGGCGTTATAGGAGTCGTCGATGATGCGCGCACCACTGGCGGCGTGCTTGATCTCCTGGCGATGGCCGGTGATCTTCAGCCCCCTAAAGGCGGCATCGATCTGCTCCGGCGTCACGCCCAGACGAATGCCGACCGCGGCAGCCTTTACGGCATTGGGAACAGACTGTGCACCGGGAATGGCAAGCATGGTCTCGATGCGCTCACCTGAGCCAAAATCGAGCGTAAAGACCGGACGGCCCTCGTCGTCGACGTGAATGTCGCGCGCGCAGACCTCATCATCATCCGAAACGCCGGCGAGCATTACATCAACGCCCGCGGGCGCGGCAAACGTATCGCGAATGAACGGGGTAAAGTCGTCCTCGCCGCCAAGCACAAGCAGCGGCGAGAAGTCATCGGCGGCACGCATACCCTGGACAATCTCGGACTTGGCGCGCGCAATATTCTCACGGCTGCCCAAAATGCCGATATGAGAGGTGCCGATCTTGGTCACGATGGCAAGATTGGGGTTGGCCGACTGAGACAGGCGCTCAATCTCGTGGAAATGGTTCATGCCCATCTCGAGCACCAGAACCTCGGTATCGGTCGGGGCGGAGAGCACCGTGAGCGGCATGCCGATCAGATTGTTGAAATTACCCTTGGTTGCCCAAACACGATAGCGCTTGGAAAGCACCGCGGCGAGCACGTCCTTGGTCGTGGTTTTACCGATCGAGCCGGTGATGCCAATGACCAAACAGCCAAGCTGCGTGCGGTAGGCATGTGCCAGGCGCAGCAAAAATTCCTCGGGGTCATCCGTCAGCAAGACGGCGCAGTCCTTATCCCGGGCAAGCGAAAGCAAGTCGTCATCGGGCTCGCGGGTAAGCACGACCGCGCCTGCACCCGACTCGATGGCCCGAGGAGCAAAATCGTTACCGTCGACCTTTTCGCCCGGGAAGGCGACAAAAATCGTCCCTTCCTCAACCTGACGCGAGTCGATAACGCACCCGCGACAAACTCGATCGACTTCTTCCGTCACGGTTCGGGCCCCTGTTGCGGCCGCGAGGTTGTTGACGGCGATCTCTATCATTGCAGCTCCCCTATATACCTAATAATGCTACCGGCGTATTGTATCCCAGCGCCACCTATGCGTGGTGCAGGGCGTGTGAACACCCTTTAGTTTAAACAATGAACGCACCAAATATGGCAACCCCCTACTTGGTACGCGGGATGCCCAGAACATCGAGCGCGTTGGCCATAATGCTTTGAAACGGAACCGCGGCGGCATCCGAGCCGCTCGGCGTGCCGTCAAGCGTGATGTAGCACAGCACCTTGGGCGACTGGGCCGGCGCAAAGCCCATGAAAGAAGACATATAGTTCTCCTTGAGGTACCCGCCGTTTTCGTCCGCGCGCTCCGCAGTACCGGTCTTGCCCGCCACGTCGTAGCCGTCCACCGCACCGCCCACGCCTGTACCCTCGGATACGACCGTCTGCATGCACGAGGTCACCTGGGAGGCGGCATCCTCCGAAATCGCACGCTCGCCTTCCCCCCAGTCCTTCTCGTCGCCCTTGCTGGACTTATAGAAGTGCGGGGTCATCATCACGCCGCCGTTGGCGATACCGCCCACGGCGCGCGCGATCTCAATCGGCGAAACGGAGAGCGCCTGGCCAAAGCTCATCGAGCCCAGCGTGGCGCCATCGTACTGATCGCGCTCCTTGACGATGCCCAGGCTCTCACCCGGAAAATCGACGCCCGAGCTGTGACCGATGCCCCACTTGTCCACATAGGCGGCAAAGTCATCCGCACCGATCTTGCGTCCCACCAAGACAAAGCCAACATTGGATGAGCGGCGCATCATCTCGCGTACGTCCATGGTCATGGTGTAGTCGCGCTTATCGGCGTCGGTTACGGTATCGTCGCCCACCTTAATGCTCGCAGGCACCTCAAACGACGTGCTCGAGCGCACGACGCCCAGGTCAAAGCCGGTACCAGCAACAAGCGTTTTAAAAACCGAGCCGGGCTCGTAGGCATCGGTGACCAGGCGCAAGTTCATGTCCTCGGTCTTGGCGTTCTCCAAGTCGGTCTGATCGTACGTGGGATACGAGCACGCCGCCAAAATCTCACCCGTCGTGGGGTCCGTCACCAGCGCCGAGCCGTTCTTGGCCTTGGTCTTCTCGACAGCCTCGGCCAGGGCATCCTCGGCCGCGCGCTGGATATTGACGTCGAGCGTCGTCACGATATCCACGCCATCAACCGCCGGCACCTTTTTATAGGCGCCGCCCGCGATATAGCTATCGTCCCTCGCGCGCTCGCGCACCAGCGAACCGTTGGTTCCGGTCAAAAGCTTGTTGTACTGCTTTTCGAGGCCCGTCAGGCCATCGTTATCCACATTCACAACGCCCAGCACCTGCGATGCCAGGTTGCCATAAGGGTACACGCGCTTCATGGCCTGCTCAAAGAGCACACCGGGCAGATTCTTCTTCTCCAGCACAGCGGCATCGTCCTCGTCCACCTGGCGTTTGATATACACCCAGGTGCCGTCCGACTCGACGAGCTCGCGGCAGGTCTTTTTATCGATTCCCGTCGCCTTGACCAGCGCCGACACCGTCTTGTCCACATCCTCGACCAGCTGCGGGTTCACGGCGACATTGCGACACTCGACCGACGAGGTCAGCACATTGCCGTTGCGGTCGTAGATGGTACCGCGCTTGGCGTACAGTGTCTGCGCAAGCAGGCGACGCGCGTCGGCGCGATCGCGCAGCTTATCGGCTTCCACGATTTGATAGTCGGCAAGACGAAGGACGCCCAGGCCCATGCCAATCCCGATCACGCCCAAGACAGCATTACGACGGGGCAGCGGCGTGCCCGTGAGCCATTCTATCGTCGAACTCTTACGCGGCCTGGTGTTATGCATTTGAGGACCATTCGAGCCACGGAGACGTGACGCGGGGTCATTGCCACGAGACGGCCCGGCGTTGTAAGATGGCCGGCCCGCTCCTTGATAACCAGAGCGTCCCCGCGAAGAGGGACGCCCAGAGCCGCGATTCCCATCGGCACCGCGGCGATAGTCATTTGTCATACTCAGCTACCGTCTTGTTACTGAGCGGTCGCGGTCGCACTGGCGCCCGCGGCTGCATCCTGCGAAAAATCAAGTGTAACGCTCTCGCTGGGCTCCACCATGCCATAAGCGCCCGCAAGATCGCGAATTCGCGTATCGGCACCATAAACAGAGTGCATGACCTCAAGGTCAGAGCTCTCATCGGTCGCCTTCTCGAGCGTGTTGGTAAGCTCGGCGTTGCTGTTGAGCACCTGGGCCGTAACGCCGGCAAGCGCCACGCGGGCGACACCGATCGTCATGAAGATGGCCGCAATGATGCAAAACGTTTTAAGAACGCTCATGAAAACCGGGCTTACCGCCTGGTTTGCCTGACGGCCCGCGCCCGTGTAGACATCAAAGCGCGGCGTGCGCTGCTCGCGGGGAGCAACGGGAGCCTGCGGTGCCTCACGGTAGGCGGGCATGGCGTTCATATCATAGGCGACTGCTGCGTTTGAGGTGTTATAGCCCATGATATGCCGCCTCCCATCCCGAGTACGTTGGTAGTGTGTTTAAGCTTCGTTTGTGGTACGAGCGGGAGGTCCAATATCGCGCGCGTTACGCTACAGGCGCTCCGCCACGCGGATCTTGGCTGATCTCGCCCGAGGGTTGCGCTCAACCTCTTCGGGTTGGGCAACCAAGGGTTTGCGGGTGATGACCTTGAGTATCGGCACGTTGCCGCACACGCACACCGGAATCTCCGGCGGACACGTGCACCCCTGGCTCATCTCCTTAAAGTGGTTCTTTACGATACGATCCTCGAGCGAGTGATACGAGATGACGCAAATACGTCCGCCCGGGTTGAGCCACCTGGTGGCGGCGTCAAGCCCTCGCTCGAGCACATCGAGCTCGTGATTGACCTCGATGCGAATGGCCTGGAAACTTTTCTTGGCCGGGTGTCCGCCATGTCGACGAGCGGCAGCGGGGATTCCAGCCTTGATGATCTCGACAAACTGGCCCGTGGTTTCGATCGGTTCTTGCTCGCGACGACGCACGATCTCGCGCGCGATCTGCGAGGCGAACTTCTCTTCGCCGTAGACGCGTAGAATCCGGGCGAGGTCGTGTTCGTTATAGGTGTTGATGACCTCAGCTGCGTTTAAGGTGTTATTACCCGGATCCATCCGCATGTCCAATGGGGCGTCCTCGTTATACGAAAAGCCCCTGCCAGGGATATCGAGTTGCGGTGACGAAACGCCCAAATCGAACAGGAAGCCATCGACCCCGGGCACCTCGGCCGAGCAAAGCAGCTCGTCCAAGTCGCCGAAGTTGCCCTTCAGCAGCTGATGCGGAACGCCGGGAACCTCGCGGTCCAGACGGGCGCCAGCGGCCTCGAGGGCCATGTCATCCTGATCGACGCCGAGCAAAAGACCAGTCTCCCCCACCTGCGCGGCCATCTTTACCGAATGGCCGGCACCGCCAAGGGTGCAATCGCAGACGACGGAGCCGCTCTTGAGCTTCAGCGACTCAAGCACTTCGCCGAGCATGACAGGTTCATGCCGATATTCTTGTGTCAAGATCCCACGCTCCATCCGTTACTCGTGCCTTGCCCTTACGAGAAGAAGAGGTCCAGCAGGGCCTCGTCGTCATCGTCCTCATCGGCCGTAGCGCGGTCCCAAACCTCAAGGTGATCGTAGTTACCCACAACCGTGACCTCGCGGTCGAGGTTCGCCTGCTTGCGGAGAGACTCGGAAAGGCCGATACGACCCGCGCTGTCCACATCCATCGACGTGGTGCGCTTGTTGATCGCCCTCATGAGCTTCTGGTCGTTGATGTCACGCGGGTTAAAACCCTCGTGGCCCTCACGACCCGCGAAGAGTCCTTCGACCCACTTATCGAAGGCCTCGGCAGAGAACACGTACAGAGCATCGACATCCAGGGCTTTGAACACGCGAACGTGCTCTCCAAGCTCCTCGCGAAGGGGTGCAGGCAGGGACAGACGACCTTTTGCATCGAGATTGCGCTCGTATGCGCCCGTCATTCCCATGTGCGCCCTCCCCTCGGTTACTCAGATGGCACGTACGCGGGGAACCACCCCGCCTGTCGACGTCATTAATAATATGGGGAACCGCCCCATTTTTCAACACCTTTCCCCACCCCTTCCCCCACCCCACCCCACCACTCCACCCACCATATGTTGTAAAACACCCCCGAGCATATGTTCGAAAACACAATATGTTGTGTTTACAGCAAAGGCGGGGTGCCACCTGTAGCACCCCGCCTTTCAACCTCAACCTTCAAGTTGACCTTGAGGCGATTTTTGCGTCCCTTTACACGCCGTTCACATCGCCCCCCAAACTCCCCCACCCACGGCACACACGGCCCACCACCGCGGTAGCGCGTGGCAAAAATGGGACGTGTCCCAGATTGCCGAAACGTGCGAATAAACGCACGGTGACAATCTGGGGCCCGTCCCCTAAAACATATAAATATGCAGGTCAGCGATGCGCTAACGATGCGCCAGCGGATGCGCCGCCAGATAGACCTCGGTCAGCTGCGTGCGGTCGACATGCGTGTAGACCTGCGTGGTCGAAATATCGGCATGGCCCAAAATCTCCTGCAGCACACGCAGGTCGGCACCGCCCGCGAGCATGTGGGTGGCAAAGGAGTGGCGCAAGGTGTGGGGATGGAGCCCCACCAGCCCCACCTGGCGCCCATACCGCTCGCATATCGCGTGTACGGCCTGGCGCGACAGGCGACGTCCGTTCTTATTTAAAAAGACCGCCGAGGTTTCCGCCCCGCGAGCATGGGCAGCCAAGAGAGCGCGCCCGTCACCTATATAGCGCGTCAAGGCACGCGCCGCACTTCCCACCAACGGGGCCAGACGCTCCTTGGAGCCCTTGCCGCGCACCAGGACAAACCCGTCATCGATATGGATATCGCCCACATCGAGCCCCACCAGCTCGCTCACACGCAAGCCGCAACCGTAGAGCACTTCCAAGATGGCATGGTCACGCAAGCCCATCTCGCCCTCGGGAAAATCTTGATCGAGCAGCGCCGAGACATCCTCCACCGAGAGATACTCGGGCAGGCGATCGGCCTTCTTGGGCAGGCGCAGTGCCGCCGTCGGATTTTGGGCTACGGCCCCATCGCGCACCAAAAAGGCGTGCAGGCCTTTCACGGCCGCAAGCGCGCGCTCCACCGAGGCATCGGAATAGCCTCCGTCGCGGCGGTCGGCGACAAAGCCCTCCACGACCTGACGGGTCACCTCTTCAAAAGACGCGATGCCCGCCCGCTCCAGATAAGCGCAGTACGTGGTCAGGTCACGACGGTAGGCCGCAATCGTGTTGCGCGCCAAACCCCGCTCGACCGCGAGGTAATCGAGATACTCCCCCGCCGCCACAGCGAGCGACGAGGGAGTAGCTTCGGTATGTTCCTTGTTCGCCGGCACCCTTAGTCCGTAGCGAGGTTCATGGGCGTC
>CAKUGF010000019.1 GCA_934654585.1 uncultured Collinsella sp.
GGCCTCGGGGGCGTTCGGCTAGCTGCGGGAACGGTCTATCCGCTCAACGTGTTCGGCTGAGATCGGAAATCAACCATCGCAGGAGTGTCCCCAGGTGCCGGCACAAAAGGAACGTCCCCAAGCGCCGGAAACGCCGATGTTTTAGCAATGCCAGCGAGCGACGCCCAGAGCGAACAAGTTAACATGAAAAAGGCAAGGCATAGACCTTCTGGTCATGCCTTGCCTTTTGAATGACAAATTGTCGCTCTGGGCGGCGCGCAGCGTCGAGCCGTTACGCGGTTTGGTAAAACCGCGTAACAACTAAGACTCGATGTAATCCTTCAGCTTGCTGCTGCGGCTGGGGTGGCGGAGCTTGGCCAGGGTCTTGGACTCGATCTGGCGGATACGCTCGCGCGTGACGCCAAACTCGCGACCGACTTCCTCGAGCGTACGGGGATGTCCGTCGACGAGACCAAAGCGCAGCTCGATAACCTTGCGCTCACGATCGGCAAGAGAGTCGAGCACCTGGGTGAGCTGCTCCTGCAGCATGGAGAAGCTGGCCGCATCGGGCGGAACGATAGCCTGGGAGTCCTCGATGAAGTCGCCCAGCTGGGAATCCTCTTCCTCGCCGATGGGAGTCTCGAGCGACACGGGCTCCTGCGAGATCTTCTGGATCTCGCGGACGCGGTCGGCGCTCATATCCATCTCGGCACCGATCTCCTCGGGGGTCGGGTCGCGGCCCAGGTCCTGGAGGAGCTGGCGCTGCACGCGGACGAGTTTGTTGATGGTCTCGACCATATGCACGGGAATACGGATGGTACGGGCCTGGTCGGCGATAGCACGCGTGATGGCCTGGCGGATCCACCACGTGGCATACGTGGAGAACTTGAAGCCCTTCTGGTAGTCGAACTTCTCGACAGCGCGAATCAAACCGAGGTTGCCCTCCTGGATCAGGTCCAGGAACAGCATGCCGCGACCGACGTAACGCTTGGCGATGGAGACGACCAGACGCAGGTTGGCACTAATAAGCGCCTGCTTGGCCTCAAGACCGACGTTCTCGATACGCGTAAGGCGACGCATCTCGGCGCGGGTGAGCTCAATCTCGCCGGCATCGGCAGCCTCAAGCTTCTCGGTAGCCTCGAGACCGGCCTCGATCTTCATGGCCAGGTCGACCTCTTCGGATGCGGTCAGCAGGTCGACCTTACCGATCTCCTTGAGGTACATACGGACCGGGTCGCCGGTCAGCATCACCGTGGAGGCATCTATGCCGCGCACGCGCGAACGCGAGCGAGACGTGCGCACGGTACGCTTCTTCTTGCTCTTGGAAGAGCCCATCTCGGCATCGGCTTGACGGGCCATCTTGAGCTCGTGATCGTCGAGCGAGCCGGAATCGTGCTCGTCGTCGTCATCGAAATCGTCGGTATCGGTATCGTTATCGTCATCGTCGACGTCCATGGGGGCGTCGTCGTTGCCGCTCGCGGAGATAATCTGGATGCCGCTGTTGCGCAGCGCGGAATACACCGCGGTGAGCTGCTCGTCGGAAACATCGATATCCTTCAGGGCGACCTGAATCTCGTCCTCGGTTACCGAAGTCCTGTTTGAGCCGTTGCCCATGAGCTTTGCAACGTAGGATTCCAGCCCAGTACCCGTGCTCTCAGTCTTTTTTGGCACAGATTCTCCCTTCATAGTCCACAGGACTCATTACTTTAGCACACACATACCCGTCTATACCCAAAATAAAGACTGGATATAGGCGAGAATACGCTGGTTGACCACAACATCTAGGCCTGACCGGCGCCCGCAGTCTCCAAACCGAGCAAACGGAACGGGTCTGCCACGCCGCCGATCGACTTCTCGAGCTCGCGTTGGCGCTGCGTATCCTGCACCGCCTGCATGGTCAGTACACGCCGTGCCTCGTCGTCGAGCGAATGGTCTCGGCGCAGCTTTGCCTGCGCGGCACGCATACGGCGCTTGATGGTGTAGAGCTCGAGCGTGTCGAGCATAAAGACGATGTTCGTCTCGGTCGGGTGCTTGCTCGTTGCCGAGATGCGCCCGGCGCTGACAAGCGTTGCCGCCTCGGGGCACACCGCTCGTGCCGCATCCATGCACGCCGCGGGATCGGTACCCGGCGGCGTAGCCAGCACGGCCCAGGCAATGGACTCGTGGCGCGGGTCGACCCACTCGATCGAGCAGATGCGATCGGCGTACGTGCGGAACAGGTCGGGATAGCTGGTAAGCATGGTCAGAAGCTCGCGCTCCCCCGCCAGGGACTTACGCTCCAGATCGGTGAGCACGATCGGCATCGACGGAACCGCCGCCGCGCCCGAACTATCGGCAACGGGTCCAGACCCATCCATTCCCGCCGGCACGTCAATCGGCGGCAGGTCGTCAACGACCTCGACCGGAGCCGCACCATAGGCATCGAGCGGCACGTAGTCGTACGGCTCCTCCTCCGCCGGTACGGACACCGGCGGCGTCGCACCGGCCGCCCAGGCGCCGCGACCGGCGTCGCGCGATGCCGCCGAACGCCCACCGGCACCAGTGGACATACGGCCGCCGGCATCGCCCGCGCGCTCGGCCTGCGCACGCTGACGCTCGTAATTCTGCTCACGGCGACGCTCCGCATCTTCACGCTTGGTGACATCGCGAAACACGCGGCCCGAGCTCGCGCGCACCGTCTCCAGATCTAAGCCAAGCAGGTCGGCAATCTGGATAAAGTACGTGTCGATCATATAGCTGTCGCGCAGCGGATAGATGAGCGTCAGCGCGTCCTCGAGCGCCTTCGCGCGACCGCCCGGCGTGGTGATATCGCTCGACTCCTGCAGCGAACGGTATACAAAGTCCATGAGCGGCTCGGCCGCATCGATGCGCGCCTGCAGCTCTTGGCCGCCATGCGCCGTGATGAACTCCATGGGGTCGTTGCCGTCGGGCAGCACCACGCAGCGCAAGTCCATCGAATCCTGCTCGATAAACTGAATCGCGCGACGGGCGGCCTTTTGACCGGCAGCATCGCCGTCAAACATATAGACGATGCGCTTTGCAAAACGGGTGAGCGTCTTCACATGATGCTCCGTGAGCGCCGTGCCCAGCGTGGCGACAACATTTTTGATCCCCGCCCCCCAGCAGGCAATGCAGTCGGTATATCCCTCCACCACGATGGCGGTATCCTGCGCGACGATAAACTCCTTGGCCCAGTTAAAGCCGTAGAGGTTTCGCTTTTTATGGAACACGCTCGTCTCGGCGGTGTTGAGGTACTTGGGCTGGCCGTCTCCCATAATGCGACCGCCAAAGGCGATGTTGTGGCCCTGCTCGTCAAAGATGGGAAACATCACGCGGTCGTAAAAGCGATCGGCAAGCTGTCCGCGCCCGCGACTCACGGCCACGTTGGCGTCAATCATCTCCTGCGGGGTAAAGCCCGCCTGCGACAGATGAGCGACGAGCATATTGCGGCCCGGCGCAAAGCCTAGGCAGTAGCGACGGCAGACGTCTCCACCCATCCCGCGGCTGGCAAAGTACTCGCGCGGGCGGCTGTCCTTACCGCGCATGAGCATGGTGTGGTAGAACTGGGCGGTCTCGGCACACAGGTCATAGATACGGGCGCGTTTGGTGCCGCGCTCGCGGCGGGCACCGGTATCATGCAGCTCAATGCCGGCACGATCGGCCAGATAGCGAATCGACTCGGGAAAACTCAGGTTCTCGCGCTTCATGATATAGGTGAAGACATCGCCGCCCTCGCCGCAGCCAAAGCAGTGCCACACCTGTGTAGCGGGAATAATGTGAAACGACGGGGTCTTTTCGCCATGGAAGGGGCAGCAACCCCAAAACTCATGGCCACGGGGCTTGAGCTCAACCGTTTCCTGAACGATGGCAACCAGATCGGACGCAGAGCGCACCTGGTCTTTCTCCTCATCGCTAATCACGGATGCTCACCCCCTGCTCACCCAAATGTTGACGGATGTCCTCGATATTGCCCTCGACGGTCGCGATCAACTCGTCCAGGGAATCGAACACGCGCGACGGGCGCAGCCAGCGCGTAAACGCCAGCGACACCGAGCGGCCGTACAGGTCACCTGTATAGCCGATCAAGTTGGCCTCCAGATGCGCCGAGGCGGCATCGTCGGCATACGTCGGAGGCAGGCCCACGTTAACGGCAGCGGGCCATACGGTATCGTCAACCAGCACCAAGCCCTCGTAGACGCCATCGGCAGGCACTTGGATACCGTCGGGCACCTGGATGTTTGCCGTGGGAAAACCCATGTCGGAGCCCTCATGACGGCCGCGGATAACACCACCGCGCACCATATAGGGACGGCCGAGCAGCTCGGATGCCAGCTCCACATGACCCTGCCCCAGCTCATGACGGATGCGGGTAGCGCAGACGGTCTGCCCGTCGACGCAAAGCAGGTCGTGGCCGTATACGTCAACGCCGCGCGCGGCACCCCAGGCGCGCATCTCGGCAACGCCCGAAGCGCCACCGCGGCCGAGCCGAAAGTCGCTCCCCACGCGAATCGAGCGAATGTCTACCACGCGCGACAGCAGCGCGAGAAAGCCCGCGTGGTCGAGGGCCGCCACCTCAGGCGTAAAGGGGACAGCCACGACGGCATCGACCCCGGTGAGAGCCAAGGCATGCAGACGGTCGGCCGTCGTCATCAATTTTTGAGCGGGGGAAGGACTAACCACAACGTCCGGATCGGGATCGAACGTGACCGCGACAGCGCGGCAACCGTGAGCACGCGCGTCGCGAACGACAGCATCGATCAGCTCGCGGTGCCCCCGATGCACGCCATCGAACACACCGATGGCGATCGACGCCGCACCTAGGCTCGCGCACCCATCAAACGCATCGGCGGAAACGACACGGGCCTCTTCCGACTCGCCCGCAAAAAAGATACGTGCGAGCTCGCGAGCGGCCAGCATCATCGAACACCACCGATCGCCTGCGGAAAGACATGTTCCATGACAAAGCGACCGCCCTCAATACGAGCGAGCGCCTTGAGTCCTCCATCGAGTACAAGCGCAAACGGCGCCTTCGACGTATCGAAAGCCGCGAGCGAGCGCTCAACGGGAATACGGCGGCCACAAAGCAGATCATCGGCAAGGTCGCCCGGCAGATCGACGCGCGTGGCACCCAAAGCGGCAATGGGATCCAGAGCGAAGCCGGCCGCGGACTCGGGAGAAAGCTCTTCCACTGCATGGCAGGTGCCAATAGAAACAGCACCGGACGCGGTGCGGCGCAACGCGGAAATGTGCGCAGCGCTGTCGCAGGCGCGACCCAGGTCGCGAGCGAGCGCGCGGATATAGGTGCCCTTGCTTACCGAAAACGCCACGGTCCAGACGCATGTATCGCCCTCGCCGCTCACGGCGATCAAATCGGCGGCGTAAACCTCGACCGGGCGCGGGGGCAGGTCCACCGCATTGCCCTCGCGAGCAGATTTGTAGGCGCGAACGCCGTTGACCGAGATGGCCGAAAACGCCGGCGGCACCTGCATCTGCGGGCCCAGCATGGCTGCCAAGCGCTCGCGGGCGTAGGCGGGATCGCGCAACTCGGCGGCAACGGCCACCGTACGGACGGCCTCGCCCTCCGCGTCATCGGTATTGGTCTCGGCGCCAAACGAGATGTCGGCGACGTAGCTTTTGGTATCGAGGGTTAGCATGCCCAGCAGACGAGTGGCCTGGCCCACGCCCACCACCATGACACCCGATGCCATGGGGTCGAGCGTGCCAGCATGGCCGACGCGCCGCTCATGGAGGGCGCGCCGGCACTGCGAGACCACATCGTGGGACGTGCAGCCCACCGGCTTATCGACGGCGAGCAGCATATTCAATTGAGAAGGCGTACGACGAGCCATGTACCATCCAAAATGTTAGAGCTCGACGGTCACCGAAGCGGGATCCTCCCCTACCAGCTCGGCCAGCATGGGAAGTGCCGCGGTGAGCGTCTCGAGAATCGTTCCGTTGTTAGAGAAACCGGCGGCCGCGGGATGCCCGCCTCCGCCAAAGGCAGCAGCGATCTCGGACACATTGAGGTCACCCTTGGAGCGCAGGTTGCCGCGCACCTTGGTATCGTCCTCAATGCCCTTCAGGAATAGGCAGACCTCGACGCCCATCACCGAGCGAACCACGTCGACCAGGCCATCGCACTCGTCCGAGGTGACGCCACAGGCCTCGAGGTCGCTCTGGTACGCGTAGCTATACGCCACACGCCCGTGCGCCACTGTCTTGATGCGGCCCATAACGATGGACTTGAGGTGCAAAAACTCGACGCGCATGCTCTGGTAGACCTCGAGCGCGACACGTGCGGGATCGGCACCGTGCGCGACCAGGCGCGAAGCGGCATGGAACGCGGCGGCATCGGCATTTTGATACTGGAAACGACCGGTATCGGTCACCAGGCCGCACAGCAGGCAGGTCGCGACGCTATCACGCGCCACAATGCCGCAATTGTCCAAAAAGCGATCGATGATCATGGCGCAGGCCGCAGCGTCGACGCACCTCAGGCTCAGTTCGGCAAACTCCTCGCGCGCCGGATGGTGATCGAAGCACACCACATGCTTGGAACGGCGAAGCACGTCTGCGGAGTTGCTGAGGCGCTCGACGACCGGCACATCCACCGAGATAAACAGGTCCGGATTACCGGTGTACGCAGATGCGGGCATCAGTCGATCGGCACCCTCCATAAAGCGGTAGATGCGCGGCACCGGGTCATCGTCCGCCAGCAACAGAGCAATGTCCTTGTTGGGGAAAAACTTCATAAGCGAAAGGCCCAGGCCCAGCACGGAGCCCAAGGCGTCGCCATCGGGAGACGTATGTCCCGAAATCGCAATGGAGGACGCACCCTCGATAAGCTCGAGGATGCGTCGCTGAATATCTGCAGACTCGCACGAGGCGAGGTCGGCGGAATTAGTCATCTAAAACTGCCTCCTGGGCGGCATCCGCTATGGGATAGCCGTCCTCGTCCTTTTCGATCGCCAGCGTGGCGGGAACGTTTTCCAGCGCACGCGTGATGCGCTCGGCCTCGTCGGTCGAGCGATCGATGCGAAAATCGAGCTCGGGCGTGACGCGCCAATCGAGCGAGCGGGCCAACAGGCTACGAATGCGGCCCTTGGCGCTGGCGAGCGCCTCCATGACCTCGTCATAGCGGCTCGCATCGCACGACACGTACACGCGCGCGAACGAACGGTCCACCGCGACCTCGACCGCGGTCAGAGTGACCAGGTCGAGACGCGGATCGGAAACCTCAAAGAGCAGGATATAACCGAGCTTCTCGCGAAGCTGCTCGCCCAGACGGCGGGTTGCCTGCGTTTGCTTCATAGCGCTACCCCCTACTCGGTACGGGCAACCTGGTCGATACGGTAACCCTCGATCTGGTCGCCGGGCTTGATGTCCTGGAAGTTCTCCAGGCCAATGCCGCCCTCGGAACCGCTCTTGAGGCTCTTGGCCTCGTCCTTGTAGTGGCGCATCGAGGCGATCTTGCCGTTGAAGACCACGATGCCGTCACGCACCAGGCGCACAGAATCGGTCGCGGCGATCTCGCCCTCTTCGACGCGGACACCAGCGGCGATACCGACTTTGGGCACCTTGAAGGTGTCCAGAACGGTCGCGGTACCCGTGGAGACCTCAACCTCGGTGGGCTTGAGCATACCGATACGGGCAGCGTCCAGCTCCTCGAGGCACTTGTAGATAACGTCGTAGCAACGGATCTCGACGCCCTCGCGCTCGGCAGCGGAGCGGGCCTTACCGTCGGGACGGACGCCAAAGCCGATGATGATGGCGTTGGAGGCGTCGGCCAGGACGACGTCGGTCTCGTTGATGGCACCGACGGCGGAGTGAATCGTGTTGATGCGGACCTCGGACTGATCCATCTTGTCGAGCGAGTCCTGAAGGGCCTCGATGGAACCCTGGACGTCGGCCTTGATGATCAGGTTGAGTTCCTTGACCTCGGCGTCGGCGATGGTCTCGAAGAGGTTCTCGAGCGTCACGTGCTTCACGCGGCTCTGCTCCTCGATACGGGCCTTGAGCGAACGCTCGTCGGCAAGAGCACGAGCCTCGCGCTCGTCCTCGAACACGCGGAACTCATCGCCGGCGTTGGGCACAGACTGCAGGCCCAGGATCTCGACGGCGTCGGAAGGACCGGCCTCGGTGACAGCGTTGCCCTTGGGGTCGAGCATGGCGCGGACGCGGCCATAGGTGAGGCCGGCGACCAGCGTGTCGCCCACATGCAGGGTACCGCGGGTCACGAGCACGGTGGCAACCGAGCCGCGGCCCTTGTCGAGCTTAGCCTCGAGGACGTTGCCCGAAGCGAAGGTGTCGGGGTTGGCCTTGAGCTCGAGCACGTCGGCCTGGAGCAGAACGGTCTCCAGAAGGTCGTCGATACCGATCTTCTGCTTGGCCGAGATATTGACGAACATGTTCTGTCCGCCCCACTCCTCGGGGATGATGCCGTACTCGGTGAGCTCCTGGCGCACGCGGTCGGGGTTGGCGCCCGGCTTATCGATCTTGTTGACGGCGACGACGATGGGAACGCCGGCGGCCTTGGCGTGGTTGATCGACTCGATGGTCTGAGGCATGACGCCGTCGTCGGCGGCCACGATCAGAATGACGATGTCGGTCACCTTGGCGCCACGGGCACGCATGGCCGTAAACGTGGCGTGACCAGGGGTATCGATGAAGGTGATCTTACGATCGTTAATCATGACCTGCGAAGCGCCGATAGCCTGCGTAATGCCGCCCGCCTCGCCGGCAGCAACGCCGGTGTGACGGATGGCGTCGAGCAGCGACGTCTTGCCGTGGTCGACATGGCCCATGACGGTGACGACCGGGGCGCGGGGCTTGAGGTCGGCGGGATCGTCGTAGAACGAGAAGGTGTTCTCCTCCTCGGGGGTGATGATCTTGATCTGACGGCCCAGGTCGTCGGCAACGAGCTCGACGAGGTCGTCGGACATGGACTGCGTCATGGTAAGCGGCGTGCCCAGCAGGAACAGGCGCTTGATGATGTCGTTGGCCGGAACGTCGAGCGCCTCGGCGAGCTCCTGGACGGTAACGCCCTGGGAGACCTTGATGGCGTCGAGGTCCTCGGGGTTCACGCCCTGGGCCAGCGCCTCCTCAATCTTGCGCTCCTCCTGAGCCTTCGCAGCCTCGCGCTCGCGCTTCTCCTTGCGCTTCTTACGGCGACCGGTGGACTCGCGAGAGGCCTCCTCGACGGCGGCACGAGCCTCCTCGAGCACCTTCTCGCGGCTGTACTCCTCGGCCTCACGAGCCATGCGGCTGTAGTGGTCCTCTTCGTTGTTGTGACCGCCCTTGCGCTTCTTGCCCTTGCCCTGCTTATCGGGGTTGGGAAAGTCCATGCCGGCAGCGACGTTGTTGCTGGCATTGGTGCGATGGCTGTGCGGACGGCTCTCAGAAGCGTTGCGATCGGAGTTGTTGTCGGAGCCGTTGCGGTCGTTACGGCGACCACCGCGACGGTCGTTGTTGCCGCCGCGACGGTTGCCGCGCTCGGCAGCGCGCTCGGCCTTGGCTTTGTCCTCGGCGTCCTTCTTCTCCTTGAGCACGGTTTCCTGCGCGGCGATCTGGTCGAGCAGGGAACGGAAACGCGAACCGGAATCGGAAGCGGGAACGGCGCGGCGCTGGGCCTCGCGGGCAGCCTCCTCCTTCTCGCGGGCAAGACGCTCCTGCTCGGCCTTTTTCTTGGCCTCGGCCTCGGCGCGGGCGGCCTCCTCGGCAGCCTGGGCTGCGGCGAACTGGCGGCGCTCCTCCTCGCGTGCCTTCTCGGCAGCGATGCGCTCGCGCTCGGCCTCAGCGGCGCGCGCGGCCTCCTCGGCGGCAGCGGCCTGCTCCTCGGCCTGCTTAGCGGCCTCGACTTCCTGGGCGCGAGCCTCGATCACCGAGGCAAGCTGCTTGCGGACCATGGCGACGTAGGCGTCCTCCAGGGCGGAGGAAGCGGACTTAGCGGGAATCTTCATATCGGCGAGATGACCCATCAGTTCCTTGGAGGTCATGCCGAACTCTTTGGCCAGGGTGGACACACGGACTTTTGCCATATGACTTCACCTACCCTTTCTGGCACCTTGGGTGCCTAGAGACTGAACGAGCGTGGGAGATGCGCCGGGACCTGCCCGGCGCGGCCGCGCGCTAGATCAGGTCCTCCGCATCATCGAAGGCGTCGGTGTCGTGGACACCGCAGAAACGGGAGCCGGGACGAGCCTGGTTGCGGCACTGGATGCCGTCCTCGGACACGTACTCGCAGCGACGGACGTCCTCGTCCTCCTCGTCACCGATCAGGTCGGCGGCGGGCTCCTCGTGAACGGGAACGTTCTTGAGGATGTCGGCGGCAAGGGTCTCGGACTTGATGTCGATGTGCCAGCCGGTCAGGCGCGCGGCGAGGCGGGCGTTCTGGCCCTCCTTGCCGATGGCGAGGGACAGCTGGTCGTCGGGCACGATGACGCCGGCATAGGCCTTCTCCTCGTCGATGAGGACGCGGGTGACCTTGGCGGGCGACAGGGCGTTGGCGACGTAGACGGCCGGATCGGCATCCCACAGAATGACGTCGACGCGCTCGCCACGGAGCTCGCCCACGACGGCGCGAACACGGCTGCCCTTGGGGCCGACGCAGGCGCCCACGGGATCCAGGCGGTCGTCGAGCGAGTGGACGGCGACCTTGGAGCGCTGGCCGGGCTCGCGGGCGATCGACTTGATCTGGACGGTGCCCTCGTAGATCTCGGGCACCTCCTGCTCAAACAGACGACGCATGAGCTCGGGGTGGGTACGGGAGATAACAATCGGCGGACGGCTGTGCTCGCCACGAACCGGCTGCAGGTTGGAGTTGGGGTCGCGTACGTCGATAATCACGGCCTTGATATGCTGGTTGTGCAGGTAGCGCTCGCCCATCGGACGCTCGTTGCGCTCGTTCTCGTAACGGCGCTGGTCGAAGTGAGGCAGCTCGGCCTCGACGCCCTCGCGGATCTTGACGATCGTGAAGTCGGGCGTGGACTGCAGCACGGTACCGCTGATGAGGTCACCGATGCGGCCGGAGAACTCCTCGTAGATCTGCTCGCGGGCAGAGTTGCGCACGATGGCGTTGATCTCGGCCTTGGCGTGCTGGGCGGCGATGCGGCTCGTGTTCTTGGGGGTGACGTCGATCTCCTCGAACTCGGTGAAGTTGCCTTCCTCGTCCATGGAATCGTCGATCGGCTCCAGGCGGTAGACATAGATCTTACCGGTGGTGCGGTCGATGGTCACCTTGGCGCCCCACTCAAGATGCAGGATCTCGGCATAGCTCTTGGCGAGCGACTGCTCCAGGCGGTCGATCAGGTAGAGCTGGTCGATGTGCTTCTCCTGGCAAAGCTCCATCAGGGCGGACATCATGTCGGATGCTGCCATCTTACTTTCCTTCCTTCGCGGGCTTGAAGTCGTAGGTGGGCTTCAACTTGCACTTTTTAACATCAGAGAAATCGAGGGTGACGGACTCGCCGCTCTCGAGCTCGAGGGTCACATCCGTCTCGGTCGCGGCGGCAATCTTGCCGGCGTACTTGCGACGGCCCTCGGTGGCGGTAGAGGTGAGCTCGCAGCTCTCGCCCACAAAGCGGGCAAAATCGCGCGGGCGGCGCAGCGGGCGCGCCATACCCGGGCTCGACACCTCGAGCGTATAGCTCGAAGAGATGGGGTCAAGCTCCTCAATCACGTCGCCGACCCACTTGGTGTTGGCCGTGACGTCGTTGAGCGACAGGCTCTGACCCTCGGCACCCTCGATACGCACGCGCACGCAGGGGGCCTTGGTGGCACCCACGAGCTCGACGTCGACGATGTCGACATCGTGCTGGGGAGCGACGGCCTCGAGCGCGTCGATGATCGCCTGCTCGGTCTTGGTCTTGACCATTGCGGCACCTCCATCCATACAAAAAAGAAGCGGGGCCGAAACCCCACTTCTTTCAATTACAACTTCATTTGCAAGGAAACTATAGCAATACCTGCGCAAACGTGCAAGCACAACGCAAACCCGCAGGTCAGCGCGCCCACAGGTTCTCCACAAGAATAGGACAATTGGACCGATAGTACCGTGCGGAGCGCGGCCGAGAGCGCAAGAACGGGCCATGTGTCCAAATCCACAGGCCCGTTCGGGCCCCAAGAGCGTTCCTTCCCGAGCCCCTATCACTCAGACTAGCGCTAAGGGGCATTCTGTAAAAAGCCAGCCAGCCGGTCGAACAACGGCAAGCCCATCCAGAACCTCTAAGCAAGGAGGCACCCATGAAACGTCTCGGCACCCTCTGCATGACAGCACTCGCCATCGCAACATGCTCGCTTTCCCTCGCGGGCTGCGGCAACATCGATGGCAAAACCGGGCCATGTGAGCCGGATCGCGGAAGCACCGAAGCCGCCGAGAAAACAGAGCCCTCGGAGAGCTTCGACAAAATCGACGAAGACCTGGTCGACCCTCAGGGTCTGGGCCCCGAATCCCAAGAGCAGTTCCCTATCGACCTTGAAGCGGACGAGAACATCCATGTCACCTGCATCGGCAAGGACACGGATGGCTACGGAGACGCCGTGTTGGTCTTTACGGTGACCAATAACACCGGCGTCGACATGATGTTTGGTGACGTGGACTCCTACGCCTACGTCAACGGCGTGGTCCGCGACGTGCGAATGCGCCAGCCGGTCGCCGCAGGCGAGGAAACGCGCGCCATGCTCACCTTTGTCGGCACGTTCGACGACCCCGACTTTGATGTGAACAACGACCTCAACGACATCTACCTCAACATCTGGATGTTCGAGGAGCAAACGGGCAACGTCTACTTTAGGGACCTGGTGCACATCCCGTAAAAGGCAGGGCTAGGCTAAGCGGCAAACCGATAGATAAAACGAGGGGCGATCCAACCGGATCGTCCCTCGTCTTTTGCATGTCAGCTTTGCGCGTGACGCTTACTTGACCACCAGGTTGACCAGCTTGCCGGGCACGCAGATGGCCTTGACGACCGTCTTGCCCTCGAGCCACTTGGCGACAGCGGCCTCGGCGGCAGCCTGCATCTCCTCGTTGGAGGCGTCGCGGGCGACGTCGATGCGGCCACGAACCTTGCCGAGCACCTGAACGACGATCTGCACCGTGTCCTCGATGGACTCAGCCAGGTCGAACTCGGGCCAGGCGGCGGTGTAGGCATTGCCCTCGCAGCCGAGTGCCTCGTGCCACAGCTCATCGGCCCAGAACGGGCAGATGGGGGCAAGGACGCTCACGATGTCTTTGGCCACGCCGTAGCACAGCGCCTTATCGCGGGCAGCGCCCTCGGTGGAGTTGAGATAGGCGCTCGCCGCGTTGACGAGCTCCATGACGGCCGAGATCGCGGTGTTGAACTGGCCGCGGTCGTAATCCTCGGTGCACTTGGCGATGGTACGGTGACGCTCGCGATAGAGCTTGAGCGCGGCCTCGTCGAGCGCGGACTTATCGAAGGCCACGTTGGCGTCGCCGGACTGGACGAGCTGCCACACGATACGCCAGGCGCGCTTGATAAAGCGGTTGGCGCCCTCGACAGCCTTGGGATCCCAGTCAAAGTCCTTCTCGGGCGGGGCGATAAACAGAATCGCCAGACGCATGGTGTCGGCGCCGTAGGGCTCGATGACCGAGCTCGGGGGCACGACGTTGCCCTTGGACTTGGACATGGTGTCGCCGTTCTCGTCCTTGACCATGCCCTGGCACAGCAGGTTGGTGAAGGGCTCGTCCACGTTCAGCAGGCCCAGGTCGCGCAGTGCCTTGGTAAAGAAGCGGCTGTAGAGCAGGTGCAGAATGGCATGCTCGATGCCACCGATGTAGTTATCGACGGGCATCCAACGGTCGGCCGCCTCACGGGAGAAGGGCAGCTCGGTGTTGTGCGGATCGGTATAGCGCAGGTAATACCAGCTGGAGCAGGTAAAGGTGTCCATGGTATCAGTCTCGCGCTTGGCAGGACGGCCGCAGACCGGGCAGGTGGTCTCGTAGAACTCCCTGCACTCGGCGAGGGTCTCGCCGGCGCCCAGGTCCAGGTTCTCGGGCAGCGTCACCGGCAGCTGATTCTCGGGCACGGGCACGATGCCGCAGTGCTCGCAGTGGATAGCCGGGATGGGGTTGCCCCAATAACGCTGACGGGAAATGAGCCAGTCGCGCAGACGGAACTCGACCTTGCGACGACCGCAGCCCATGGCCTCGAGGTCGGCCACAATCGCAGCCTCGCCCTCGGAGTGCTTGCCACCGCGCATGCCGGTGTACTTGCCGGACTGGACGAGCGTGCCCTCGGCAGCGTGGGCGCAATCCCAATCGACGGTCTCGGCATGGAAGGTATCGATGGTCTCGCCGCTGGCCTCGACGGCAGCGCGGTCGTCATCGTCCAGGATGATCGGCACGATGGGCAGGTCGTACTTGCGGGCGAACTCAAAGTCGCGCTGGTCGCCGCAGGGAACGGCCATGACGGCGCCGGTACCGTAGTCGGCCACGACGTAGTCGGCAACCCACACGGGGACCTTCTCGCCGTTGACGGGGTTCACGACATAGCGGCCCGTAAAGGCGCCATGCTTCTCAAGAGTGCCCTGGGCGCGCTCGACGGCAGAGATGTGCTTGGAGTCCTCGACGATCTTGGTGACGGCCTCCTCGTACTCCGTGCCCTCGACGAGCTCGTGCAGACGGGCGTACTCGGGAGCCAGGACAAAGAAGGAAACGCCAAAGAGGGTATCGGCACGCGTGGTGAAGACGGTGATCTTACCCTCGTCGCCCTCGATGGGCTCGCCATCCTTATCGCACAGGGTAAAGTCGACCTCGGCGCCCTCGGAGCGACCGATCCAGTTGGCCTGCATCTGCTTAACGCGCTCGGGCCAGCCGGGGAGCTTCTCCAGGTCGTCGAGCAGCTCCTGGGCGTACTCGGTGATCTTGAAGTACCACTGCTCCAGATCGCGCTTCTCGGGCTCGGTGCCGCAGCGCCAGCACTTGCCCTCGGTCACCTGCTCGTTGGCAAGAACGGTCTTGCAGGTGGGGCACCAGTTGACCGGGTTCTTCTTGCGGTAGACCAGGCCCTTTTCCCACATCTTCTCAAAGATCCACTGACCCCAGCGGTAATAGTCGGGGCTGCAGGTCTTGACCATGCGATCCAGATCGTAGGAGAAGCCCATGCGCTTCATCGTGGCGAGCGCCTGGTCCATGTTCTTATACGTCCAGGCGGCAGCCTGCGTGTTGTGCTTGATGGCCGCGTTCTCGGCGGGCAGGCCAAAGGCATCGAAGCCGATGGGATGCAGCACGTCGTAGCCGCGCATGCGGGCCTGACGGGCCATGGCATCGCCGATGGTGTAGTTGCGCGCGTGGCCCATGTGCAGGTCGCCCGACGGATACGGGAACATCTCGAGCACGTACTTCTTGGGCTTGCTGGCGTCGGTGTCGACGGCAAAGAGGTTGGAGTCCTCCCAGGCCTTCATCCACTTGGACTCAATGGCCTGCGCGTCGTAGGCAGGGATCTCGTCCTTATGATCTGTGCAATCGCACATATCAGCTCCTTTAATCTTAGCTGGGGTCGGCCGGCTTGGCTTTATTCGCTACTGCGGACAGTCCTGCGCAAGACGAAGAGCACATTAAGTGCTCTTCTTTGCGTGCGGAACTTGTAGCGAACAAAGCTAAGCCGCCCGACCCTAAGGTTAACTCGACTGATGATAGCAAATACGACAAGCGAGATGCCTGCGACTTGCATGCATCTCGCTTTATCTAAATAACGTGGTTGAAACTCAACCACTATTTGTTACCCGTCCTAGCAGGAAAGGGTTTTCCAGGTGCCGCAGATTGGGCCGAAAGAGGAGCGCCGCGTACTTTGGTACGCGAGCGACGGTTTGAGGTCCAAGGTGCGGTGCTTGGGAAAGCCGCCTAGCGGTAAGAGACGCTCTGCTGCGAGTCCTTGACTACCACATCGTGGGCGCCGCCTTCGACGATGGAGGTCGAGCTTACCAGCGTCAGGCGTGCCTTTTCCTGGAGCTCGGGGATCGAGAGGGCACCGCAGTTGCACATCGTGGACTTGACCTTGTAAAGCGTGCCGCCCACGCCGTCCTTGAGGGAGCCAGCATAGGGAACGTAGGAGTCGACGCCCTCGACGAAGCTGAGCTTCGCGGCGCCGCCCAGGTCATAGCGCTGCCAGTTGCGGGCACGTGCGGAACCCTCGCCCCAGTACTCCTTCATGTACTGGCCGTTGACGTTGACGCGCTCGGTCGGGCTCTCGTCGAAGCGGGCGAAGTAGCGGCCCAGCATCATAAAGTCGGCACCCATGGCAAGGGCGAGCGTCATGTGATAGTCGTAGACGATGCCGCCGTCGGAGCACACGGGCACGTAGACACCGGTCTCCTCGTAGTACTCGTCACGGGCGCGGCAGACGTCAATCAGCGCGGTGGCCTGGCCACGGCCGATGCCCTTGGTCTCGCGGGTAATGCAGATGGAACCGCCGCCGATACCGACCTTGATGAAGTCGGCACCGCAGTCGGCCAGGAAGCGGAAGCCCTCGGCGTCGACAACGTTACCGGCACCGACCTTGACGTCCTCGCCGTAGTTGGCGCGGATCCACTCGATGGTGCGCTTCTGCCACTCGCTGAAGCCCTCGGAAGAGTCAATGCACAGGACGTCGGCACCGGCCTCGATGAGCAGCGGCACGCGCTCGGCATAGTCGCGGGTGTTGATGCCGGCGCCGACCATGTAGCGCTTATCGCCGTCGAGCAGCTCGTTGGGGTTGGTCTTGTGGCTGTCGTAGTCCTTACGGAAGACGATGCCCATGAGGTGATCGTTGTCGTCGACAATGGGCAGGGCGTTGAGCTTGTTGTCCCAGATGACGTCGTTGGCAACCTTGAGGCTAATGTTCTTGTCGCCCACGATGAGCTGCTCACGCGGCGTCATGAACTCGGAGACCTTCTTCTGGTGGTCATCGCGGCTGGGGCGATAGTCACGGCTGGTGACGATACCCAGGAGCTTGCCCTTGGGGGTGCCGTCGTCGGTAACCGGCATGGTGGAGTGACCGGTCTTCTCCTTGAGCGCGATGACCTGCTCCATGGTCATATCGGGGGTCAGCGTGGAATCGGACTGGACGAAGCCGGCCTTGTGATCCTTGACGGCCTTGACCATGGCGGCCTCGGACTCGGGGGTCTGGGAACCGTAGATGAAGGACAGGCCACCCTCGGTAGCGAGCGCGACACCCATGTCGACGCCCGAGACGGACTGCATGATGGCGGAAACCATGGGGATGTTCAGGGTGATTGCCGGCTTCTCACCGCGCTTGAAGCGGGTTAGCGGCGTCTTAAGAGAGACGTTGTTGGGGATGCACTGCGAGGACGAATAACCAGGGACCAGCAGATACTCCGAAAACGTGTGGGACTCACCGGGAAAGAACGTAGCCATGTTTCTCCTTTTTCCATGCGACCGGTCGGCTGCAGGCCTCGTAGGACCCAGCCCAACCTTGGGCGCCCAATACTGGGGAAGTATCTTAGCGCACTTTGACTGCTACAATGCATGATTTAAGAAGAGCACACGAGGGTTTGACGCAGGCTTTGCGTTTGCCCAGCAAACACTTTAGCGGGGAGACGCGGAGCGCATGGAGTACAAGACGACGGCGAAGTTGGTCATTCAAGCGTGCGACAAAGACCTGCCGGGCGTGTTCGGCCACGGCTGTGTCTTGCTGCTGCAGGGCATCGCGCGCGAGCACTCGCTCAACCGCGCCGCCAAGAGCATGGGCATGGCATATTCCAAAGCGTGGCGCATCGTGAATGAGGCCGAGGGGCAGCTGGGCTGCAAGCTTATCGAGCGCGACGGCGCCCGCGGATCCACCCTCACCCACGCCGGCGAGCGAGCCATAGCGGTCTACGAAGAGCTGCAGGCCGACATAAACCAGGTCATCGCCACCAAAGCCAGCAACCTCATCGCCAGCATCAAAGAGTAGCTAACTTGCGGAGGGCGTTGTCTAGGATGGACGCCACAACCAGGGGGTCGTCGGTGCCGGCAAAGAGGCGGATAGTGCTCCCCTGCTTGCCGCGTGGGGCCGAAAGGCGAGTCGTTGCGCCGCCGGCGGGCGATGTGCGGAACTCCCCCGGCAAAGCATCGAACAAATCACCCGCGCTGCGCTCGATAAGGTCAAACTCAACTGCCGGACCAAAGCCGTGCTCGAGGATTCCCGTTGCGACCGCATGGTTGGGATGAGAGCTCAACCCGGGATAGTACACGTCGCGCACCAACTCGTTGGCGGCCAAATACTCGGCCAGTGCACGTGCACGGTCGAAGTGTGCCTGAATGCGAGCGTCGAGCGAGGAAAGCCCGCACTCCAGCACGTCGGCCTCCTCGGTAGAAAGGTCGAGCGCCGACGCACCGCAGCCCGCAAACAACGCGTGCGCGCACTCAGCGGCAGCATCCACACGATGGCGCTTGAGCTGCGAGCGCGCCACCGAAGCGGCAACCAACCTGCGCGGAGCCTTACCGGCGCATACGCGATCGAGCGCCTCGAGCGACAGCACAGCGCCCAGCCGCAGCGGATCGCAGCCAAAGACGCATGCCACGGTGTTGTCCACAACCAGCAGCGCATGGGCCTCGCGCGCGGCGCGTCCTAGCGCGCGCAGATCGGGCACGCGCAGTCCAAACCCGCCAATAGAGTTGACGAACCACCACAGGTGCGGCCCCTTGACCTCAAACGAAGCATCAAAACCCTCGGACGCGCCAGCAAACGCCGCAACCGACGGCTTCCCCACCATAGCCACGTCGCAGCCGTCAAAGCCGCGCGCAAACGCTTCGGCAAAGTCATCCGCAAAGGCCACCAGGCGGTCACCGGGACGCACGATACCCAGCAGCGACAGCGCCGCCGGCACATGCGAGGCCGCAACCAGTCGCGTCCCACGCGCACCAGCCCTTGCAGCCCAGTCCTCTTCTAGCCGTTGCACGTCCACACGGCACCATCCCTTCATAAGCAAAACCCACGATACGGGTGTTCCCCGCATCGTGGGCAACGGCTGCAGTATAGCGCCGATAGGCGACGAATCGCCTAGATGTTGAGCGTGTGATAGGTCACGCTCGCGCCCGGAGCGTCAACGGTCACGCCATAGACCTCGGGATAGATGCGCGTCGAGAACACAAGCGCGCCATCATTCACAAACACCTCGACCGACGAGACATCGCCAACAATGTGTACATTTTTGCACAACAAAAAAGCCGCTCTACAAGCGGCTTTTCCTGTATTGGGACAATATTGCTCATTTATGGGGGCATTTGTAGTTTGCCAAACGGTTACGGGGTCTGTCGGCATATTGTGGGCGCGGAACAACTACGGCCTACGCTCCCCTGCCATACTCGGCATAAAAAACGCGGCTGTCCCGTGCATGGGACAGCCGCATATACGTGCGGTCTATAAACCTTTGGCGTCGCCTTAGGCGCGGGTCTTGATCTCCTCGAGCACCTTGGCAACAAACTCGTCAACGCTCATCTGAACGGTCTCGTTGGAGCGATCGCGGACAGAGATGTTGCCGGCCTCGACCTCCTTCTCGCCCAGGATGAGCATGTAGGGCACGCGGTCGATGCTGCGGGCCTCGCGGATCTTGTAGCCGATCTTCTCGTCGCGATCGTCGCAGACCACGCGAATGCCGGCCTGCTCCAACTTGGCGCACACCTCGTGGGCGTAGTCGCGGCTCTTCTCGGACACGGGCAGTGCCTTGACCTGCACGGGAGCCAGCCAGGTGGGGAACTTGCCCGCAAAGTGCTCAATCAGAATACCAATAAAGCGCTCGATGGAGCCAAAGCACACGCGGTGCAGCATGATGGGGCGCTTCTTGGTGCCGTCGGCGTCCACGTACTCCAGGTCAAAGTTGAGCGGCATCTGGAAGTCGAGCTGGACGGTACCGCACTGCCAGGTACGGCCGAGCGAGTCCTCCAGGTGGAAGTCGATCTTGGGGCCGTAGAAGGCGCCGTCGCCCTCGTTGACTTCGTAGTCCATGTGCAGCTGCTCCAGAGCGGTGCGCAGGCCCTCCTCGGCGCGCGCCCAGTCCTCGTCGGAGCCCATGGAGTCCTCGGGGCGGGTGGAAAGCTCAACGTGGTACTTAAAGCCAAACTTTTGGTACACGGAGTCGATGAGGTTGACCACGCCCACGATCTCGTCGGTCAGCTGGTCGGGACGCACAAACAGGTGAGCGTCGTCCTGGTTAAAGCAGCGCACGCGGAACAGGCCGTGCAGGGCGCCGCGAAGCTCGTGGCGGTGCACCAGGCCGATCTCGCCGGCGCGGATGGGCAGCTCGCGGTAGGAGTGCGGCTTGGAGGCATACACCAGCACGCCGCCCGGGCAGTTCATGGGCTTAATGCAGTACTCTTCGTCGTCGATGACGGTGGAGTACATGTTGTCCTTGTAGTGATCCCAGTGGCCACTGGTCTTCCACAGCTGCTTGTTCATGATGAGCGGCGTGGAGATCTCCACGTAGCCGGCCTTGTGGTGGATCTCGCGCCAGTAGTCCAGCAGCGTGTTCTTAAGGATCATGCCGTTGGGCAGGAAGAACGGGAAGCCGGGGGCCTCGTCGCGCATCATAAAGAGGTCCATCTCGCGGCCGATCTTGCGGTGGTCGCGCTTCTTGGCCTCCTCCAGCATGTGCATGTGCTCGTCGAGCTCGTCCTTGGTGGCAAAGGCGACGCCGTTGATGCGGGTGAGCATCTTGTTGTCCTTGTCGCCCTTCCAGTAGGCGCCCGAGACGCCGGTGAGCTTAAAGGCCTTGAGCGCCTTGGTGTAGCAGATGTGGGGGCCGACGCACATGTCGATGTAATCGCCCTGCTGGTAGAAAGTGATGCGGGCGTCGTCGTCCAGGTCGCCGATGTGCTCGACCTTGTACTTCTCACCGCGCTCCTCCATAAGGGCGATAGCCTCGGCGCGGGGCTTCTCGTACACGGTGAACTTGAGGTTCTCCTTGACGATCTTTTTCATCTCGGCCTCGATCGCGGGGAAGTCGTCCTCGCTGATCTTGACGCCCTCGGGCAGGTCGACGTCGTAGTAGAAGCCGTTGTCGGTCGCGGGGCCGTAGGCAAAGTCGGCCTCGGGGTACAGGCGCTTGATGGCCTGCGCCATGATGTGCGCGGCGGAGTGGCGGATGACGTGCGTGACCTCGTCCTGCGGGAGTTCGGCCACCGAACCGTCATTGTAGAGTGCCTTCATGGGTATGTTTTCTCCTCTCGGATGCCTGGTGCAAGTGCGTGCGATGCGCTCGGCGTTTTTGACTTGCATCATTATAGGCAGGTTGCCTTGGTATACAAGCGCCCGCCGCACCTTAATGGCACGGCGGGCGATTTTCTACGCATGCTTCATCGTGTGGGCGTGGGCGCGTGCGTCTTGCGTGGCGCCCGGGGCTTGCGGCCGGCCCGGCGATGGATGCGTTACTGGATGCGAGTTCGGCAGTAAGGGCAGACCTTCCAGTGCGCATCGAGCGGACGATGGCAGCTGGGGCACACGTTGCGAACCTGCGTGTCGCACACGGGGCAGACGACAAAGTCCTTCTCGATGGGCGCGCCGCACTGCGGGCAGGTGCCGTACTGGGCAAGCTGGCGCTCGCGCAGGGCCATGTCCAGCTCCTGCTCCTCGCGGTCGGCCGCGTAGGAATGCGGGCGCAGGACCAGGTAGGCGATAAGACCCACAAACGGGATGAGGGCGATGATGCCCCATACCACGTATGCGCTGGCGCCGCGGCGACGAGCGTCGATGAACACATAGACGACCGACAGCACATACAGGGCAATGATGAAGCCGACAAAGGCATAGATGGCGCCCATAAGCTGCGGCGACATGAGCTCGGAGATGTATTTGGACATTGAGGTGTACCTTTCGGAATATTTACAGTCCGGTCAAGTTTACCACGGGGTTTGTTTATATGGGACTACGGTTGGGCGCAGGACCGCTGCGGACACAAACATCTCAATCTGCAACAGATACTCGGACTATTCCGTCCCAAATGTTACAGATCGAGACATACCATCCCCTCCCTGACTTCAATCTCAATCTGTAACAGTTAGGACCGAAATTCTCCTCTTACTGTTACAGATCAAGACAAAGGAAAACGTCCAGGCCGAAGATCTCAATCTGTAACAACAACTCGTCAAAAATGGGTCTACCTGTTACAGAACGAGACGAAGGAAAACGTCCAGCCCCAATATCTCGATCTGTAACAGATACTCAAATAAAACGGGTCCACCTGTTACAGGACGAGACAAAACTTTGACGTTAGAGCCGGCAGGCGCAGTTGTCACCGTTAGTAGGTCTCCCCTCGGCTGCCGTTGGCGGATATTGCGGGGCTGTTCGCCGCATTGCCGCCTCGTTAGGGGCACACAGACCGTAGGATGGTCTTATTGACAGCCTGTCAACTCGTCTGGGAGGCACTGTGGCAGAAACGTTTGATATCGCGATTGTGGGCGCGGGCATCACCGGATGCGCTATCGCGCGGCAGCTCGCGCGCTATGACCTGTCGATTTGCGTGGTCGAGGCGGCCAACGATATCGCGCTGGGCGCGTCGAAGGCCAACGGCGGCCTGGTGCACGCCGGCTACGATCCGGCGCCGGGCACGGTAAAAGCCCAGGTCAATGCTCGTGGATGTGAGCTGTATGGTACGTGGGCCGAGGAGCTGGGCTTCTTGTTCCGTCGCACTGGATCGATGGTACTGGGTTTTAACGACGAGAACCGCGCGCATCTGGAGCAGCTGCGCCGGAATGGCCTGGCCAATGGTGTACCCGAGCTGTCGATCGTTGGTCCCGAGCGCATCCACGAGCTGGAGCCGCGCGCCAGTGCCGAGGCGATCTGCGCACTGTGGTGCCCTTCGACCGGGTTTGTCGATCCGTTTGAGGTCGCCATCGCCGCACTGGAGAACGCCGTCGCCAACGGGGTAACGTTTATGCGTTCCGCGCCGGTGGAGGCGATTGAGGTTGCCGGCGGTGACGGCCCCGCGAGCTTTACGCTGGCGACGCCTGGCGGCAATGTGCGTTGCCGCTATTTAATCAACGCCGCGGGCAACGGTGCCGCGAACATCTCACATATGGCGGGTGCCGAGGAGTTCCAGATGGTCTGGCGTCAGGGCAACATCGTGGTGCTGGACAAGGAGCCGCGCGCGCTGATGCCGCTCTACCCCGTGCCGACGCCGGTGTCGAAGGGCGTCATCGTGACGGGCACCGTGCATGGCAACACCGTGATCACTGCGACCGCCGCCGAGCGCGAGCCAGGCGATACGCAGACCTACGCGAGCGATATCAACGCGCTGCTGACCGGTGCGCGCAAGCTGGTGCCCGATCTGGACACGCGCCGCGTGGTGCGCGCATTTGCCGGCGGACGTCCGGTCATTAAGGGGACGAACGACTTCTTTATTGGGCAGTCTACTGTGGTGCAGGGGCTGTTCCAGGCGGCGGGCATTCAGTCGCCGGGCGTGGCGAGTGCCCCGGCCATTGCCGAGCGCATGGAGCACGTGATACGCGAGGCTGGTGTGGTTTTGCACGAACGGACCGACTGGAACCCAATCCGCCGCGCACCGGATGACTTTGACCGTGCGCCGCTCACGCGTAAGGAAGAACTAATTGCGTCCGACCCTGCGTGGGGACAAATCGTCTGCCGCTGCGAGACGGTGCCCGAGGCAGAGATTGTGGCCGCGATTCGGCGCCGTCCGGGCGCGGTTTCAGTCGAGGGCGTCAAGCGACGCTGCCGCGCGGGCATGGGCCGATGCCAGAGCGGTTTCTGCCAGAACCGCGTGGTGGCGATTCTGGCGCGCGAGCTGGGCTGCGATCCCAGCGAGGTATTGCTGGAGGATGCCGGTTCTTGGCTGGTCGAGGGACCTTTGAAGGGGGTGCGCTAGGATGGCAACGAATATCGAGATGGACGCTGGACGCGACGCCGAGATTGCTGCTGCGGGCGCCGTGCCAACACAGGCTTTCGACGTGGTCGTTATCGGCGGCGGACCTGCCGGTATGGCGGCCGCACTTTCCGCTCACAAGGCAGGCGCACGCGTGGCCATCGTGGAACGCGAACAGCACCTGGGCGGAATCCTCCGCCAGTGCATCCACCCAGGCTTTGGCCTGTCGCACTTTAAGCAGGAACTCACCGGCCCCGAATACGCGCAGCGGTTTATCGACCAGGTGTGCGAAACCGACATTGCGCTGTTCTTGGACAGCGTGGTGATCGGGATTGACGGGGGTTCAGGCGCTCCACGCGCGAACGACGTCGAAGCCCACACCGTCATGTTCATGAGCCCCACTGGTATGCTGCGGCTCACCGGGCACGCCGTCGTCCTTGCCATGGGCTGTCGAGAGCGCACCCGCAGCGAGATCAAAATTCCTGGCAACCGTCCCGCCGGCGTGTTTACGGCTGGCCTGGCGCAGCGATACATCAATATCGAAAACCTCAAGCCCGGCTCGCGCGCCGTCATTTTGGGCTCGGGCGATATCGGGCTGATCATGGCGCGCCGCTGCACCCTCGAGGGGATTTCGGTCGAGGGCGTGTACGAGCTCATGCCGTACGCCAACGGTCTGCGCCGCAACGTCAAGAACTGCCTGGACGATTTTGGCATTCCGCTGCATCTATCGACCACCGTCACGCGCGTGATCGGGCACGACCGCGTGGAAGCCGTCGAGGTGAGCAAGGTCGATGAGCACCTGGCACCCATTCCGGGGACCAAGCGCGTCGTCCCGTGCGACACGCTGCTGCTTTCGGTGGGATTGATTCCCGAGAACGAACTTTCGGTGGGCGCGGGCGTTGAACTTGACCCGCGCACGCGTGGTGCCGTGGTGGACCAGAGTCTCCAGACGGGCGTTCCGGGCATCTTTGCCTGCGGCAATGTGTTGCACGTGCACGACCTGGCAGACAATGTGACGACCGAGTCCGAACGCGCCGGCGCGGCCGCGGCAGTGTGGGCGCTGGGTGGCGGCGCAGGTGCCGAGGCGAACGCTGCGGGCACGGACTGCGAACTCACGGTCTCCCCTGCCGGCATCGCGGGCTACGCGCTGCCGGGACGCATTACGACCGTGGCGCACACCAAGCTCAATTTCCGCGTGCGCCGTCCGGTCGATGCCGCCCGCGTGCGCATTCTCGCTGGCGACGAGGAACTGTTCGCCGGCAAGGTGCGCGCGTTTAAACCGAGCGTTATGGAAAGCTTCCCGCTGCCGGCAAAGGTAATTCAGCAGGCGCTCGACCTGGGCACTAGCGAGATCGTCCTATCTATCGACCCCGTAGAGGAGGCATAAAGCATGAGCGACAACGTGATTGAGACGCTGCAGTTCAACTGCACCACATGCCCGTCCGAGTGTCTCCTGACCGTGGAAGTCGAACGCGATGCCGATGGTGCCGTGATGGAGGTGCGCTCCGTAACCGGCAACAGCTGCCCGCGCGGTGACAAGTTCGCACATCAGGAGCTCACCTGCCCCATGCGCGTGCTCACCACCACCGTGGCCGTCTCCGGCGGCGACGAGGCACTGCTCCCCGTCCGCACCGCCGATGCCATCCCGCTCGAACTCCACGCCCAGGCGATGGACCTCATCCGCGGCTTGGTCGTCAACGCCCCCATCCGCATGGGCGACGTCGTGCTGGAGAACCTCCTAGACACCAACATCAACCTAGTCGCCAGCATGGACATCGACCCAACCTAACCAGTCATTTTGGGACGGAACTCTTTTAGCTACCCCACCACCAACCCATCCCCTCCTCAGTTGCGGTGAAATAGTTCCTGTTTTACGCAAAAACCCGGTATCCAGGAACTATTCCACCGCAACTTTCTTTTGGACCAGATTTAAGGCTGCTGCCAAATTAGTGCCATTTTAAAACTATGCCGGTTTACGGGGCTGATTCGGAGACCCTGATCCATACCGGCAATTTCTGAGTTTTGGCAAGCCCTCTACCTGCGGTTTTATTTTTGCCATTTCAGTCATGGTGAGCCAAGCGTAATCCAGCCCCGTAAACCGCCATACTTTTGAAAACCAGCCAATTCGGCACAAGGCTTATTGACTACTTTCGCTGCTACTCCCACTCCCCCACCTGAGTTGCGGTGAAATACGGACTGTTTTCCGGCTCTAGGCCGCCCAACAGTCCGTATTTCACCGCAACTCAGGTGGGTACGTATGGGATACCATGGTGGCAGCCTAGCGAAAGGACGTTTTATGGCACATGTCGATGACCAGCGTGTGGCGCGCGTGCTCGATGCGCTCGAGGCTCAGCACCCCGGCGCACAGCTGCTCGTAAACGACCCGTGGTCGATTTATTACCTGACCGGCTTTTATGCCGATATGTTCGAGCGTTTTTGCGGCGTGCTGCTCGCACGCGATGCCGAGCCTGTGATCCTGGTCAACGCCCTGCACCAGCTGCCCGAATACGACAATGCCCGCGTCGCCTACCACACCGATACCAATGTCGTGGCTGACGCCATCGCGAGTGAGATCGACCCAGCCAAGCCGCTCGGCATCGACACCGTCATGCGCTCCGGGTTTTTGATGCCCCTCATGGAGCGCCATGCCGCGAGCGAGTTCTTCCTGGGCGACTTTGCCGTGACCGCTGCCCGCACGTACAAGGACGCTGCCGAGCAGGAGCTCATGCGCGTGTCCTCGGCCGCCAACGACGCCGTGATGGCCAACGCGATTAAGCTCGTCCACGAAGGCGTGACGGAGCGCGAGATTGCCGACCAGATGCTCGGCTTGTACCGCAAGCACGGCTGCGAAGGCTTTAGCTTCCCGCCCATCGTGAGCTTTGGCGCAAACGCCGGCGACCCACATCACGAGCCCGACGGCACCGTGCTCAAGCGCGGCGATGTGGTGCTGTTCGACATCGGCGGCCGCCATCGCAACTACTGTTCCGACATAACGCGCACGTTCTTTTGGGGCGAGCCGGACGAGGAAACCGCGCGTATCTACGACATCGTGCGCCGCGCTAACGAAGCCGCCGAAGCACTCATCGCACCGGGCGTCCGCATGTGCGATCTGGACCGCGCCGCGCGCGACGTGATCGAGGACGCGGGCTACGGCAAGTACTTCACGCACCGCCTGGGCCACTCGATCGGCCTGCAGGACCACGAGCCCGGCGACGTCTCGCTCGTCAACGAGCAGGTTATCGAGCCGGGCATGACCTTCTCCATCGAACCTGGCATCTACCTCCCCGGCCGCACCGGTGTCCGCATCGAGGACTTAGCCCTGGTGACCGAGAACGGCGTCGAGATCCTCAACGCCTACCCCCACGATCCAGTCCGCCTAGACTAGCCAATCCCAAGTCCTCAACTAAGTTGCGGTGGAATAGTTCCCAGATTGACCCACAGAGGCATAATCCAGGAACTATTTCACCGCAACTGCTGAGGGGATGGGTTAGCGGAGCAGGGCGGCCACTTCGCCGGCTAGGGTGATGGTGCCGGCTGCTACGAAGGGCTCGCCCGCTGCCTCGAAGGCGGCTAGGGCCTCGGGGACACTGGGGTATACGCCGACAAGCTTGTCAGCATCCACAAGCTTGGCGAGCTCCTCTGCCGGCAGGGCGCGATCGGAATCGGTCTGGGTTACGACCACACGGGGGAGCGCCGGAACCAGCACGTCGACGATGCCCGCCACGTCCTTGTCAGCCAGCGCGGCGCACAGCAGCGTGGGACGATTCTCTACGCACGGATCGATCTCGTCCAGCGCACTCACAAAGTTCTCACAGCTCTGAGGGTTATGGCAGGCGTCGATCAGCTTGAGCGGATCGGTTCCCAGCACATCAAAGCGACCCGGCGTGGGGCAGCCCATAAGCGAAGCGTCGAGCGCATCGTGGTCGAGCTCGCGACCCAGATACCCCTCGCAAAGCATAATCGCGCACGCGGCATTCTGTGGCTGATACGCCGGTTTAACCATGCTAGAGGTATAGATCGCACGCGGCGTGGTGCAGCTAAACTCAACCGTGTCGCCCACATGCGCCGGCACCTTAGTCGTGGCATGGCTCACCACGAGCGGCACAACACCACACTCGCGACAACGCGCATCCATCACGCGCTGAACGCTCGCCTCGTGCGTGCCCTCGCCCAAAACAACCAGGCGCCCGGGCTTAATAACCGCAGCCTTCTCCCCCGCAATGGCCTCGAGCGTATCGCCCAGGATGCGCGTATGGTCGAGCCCAATGCCCGTAATGGCAACGGCCACGGGATCGGTCGCACTCGTGGCATCCCAACGCCCGCCCATGCCAACCTCAAGCACGGCAACATCCACCGCAACCTCGGCAAACACCACGAGCGCTGCAGCCGTGAGCAGATCAAACGGCGTAATGGAATACGCGCACTCCCCCGCCGCCACACGACGGGCATTCACGCGACGCCCCGCCTCAACGGCAGCAGAAACGCCACGGGCAAACGCCTCGTCACTCACAACGCGCCCATCGACCTCCATGCGCTCGGGATAGCGCACAAGTTGCGGAGACGTATACAGAGCGGTCTTAAGCCCCTCGCCACGCAAGATGGCTGCCGAAAACCGCGTCGTAGAAGTCTTGCCATTGGTACCGGCAACCTGAATACAATCAAAGTACTCGTCCGGTCGTCCAAGCTCATCAAGCATATCGACAACCGTCTCCAACAACGGCCCAGCATCCCCAGAAATCCGCCCCGTATCAGCAGCCAGCCCAACAGCCTCATCAAACGAAAACAAATCAAACTCAAAAGGAACGGTATACAAGCCAGAACGCTTAGGCATTTTCAGAACCGCCATTCATAGAAAAATAAAACAGTATAGGTTGAGGATAGTCAGCGAAAACGCCTCTGATGAGCCAAGGTGCCGTGAAACAAGGGCGCATAGGGCTTATGCCCATGCGCCCGAAGTTGAACGGCAGATTGGCCATCAGAGGCGTTTGCAGCGTCGAGCCAGCCGCCGTTCGTTAGAACGGCAGAATAGGTGTCCGCAGTAGCGAGCAATGCCCCAAACCGCGTCCCCCAGTAACGCCTACGAGAAGTCAGCAACCTGAACAGTCAGCGCCGCCAGGATCTCCTTGAGCTCAGCTGCACGGTCCCTCTTCTTCTGGACCACGGCAGGCGCGGCCTTGACCACAAAGCCCTCGTTGGCAAGGGTCTTCTCGCAGCCGGCGAGCTCCTTCTGAGCTGCGGAGATCTCCTTCTCCAGGCGCGCCTTCTCGGCCGAAAGATCGACCTTGCCCTCGAGCACCACAAAGACCTCGACACCGCTGTCAACCACGGCAATGCTTGCAGCCGGCTTCTCAACGTCCACGCCCATGACCAGCGAGGCGGTGTTCGCCAGCGGCTCAATCGTCGAGCGCAGGCTCTCGAGCTTCTCGATGTCCTCGGCACCGGCACGTACGACCACGTCGAGCTCGGCCTTGGGGCTCAGGCGATAACGCGAACGCGTGGCACGAGCGGCGGAAACGACGGTGCGACACAGCTCAAACGCGCGCTCGGCGGGCTCGTCGACGTACTTGGCGTAGTCGGCGGGCTCCGGCCACTTGGCAATCATAAGCGCCTCGGCGCGGTCCACGTTGCCCTCGGCGTCCAGGTCGAGCACGCTCGCCGGCATGTTGTCCCAGATCTCCTCGGTAACAAACGGCATCAGCGGGTGCATCAGGCGAATGGAGGTGTCGAGCACAAAGATCAGGTTGCGCTGAGCCTGCAGACGACCCTCGCCCTTCAGGCGGGCCTTGGTAACCTCGACGTACCAGTCGCAGACCTCGTTCCAGAAGAACTGCTGCACGCCGCGGGCCATGTCGCCAAAGGTGTAGTTCTCGATGCCCTCGGTGACCATCTTCACGGCCTTGGCCAGGCGGCTGAACATCCAGGCGTCAGCCGGTGTCTCCACGACGGGCTCGCCGGGCGTGTAGCCCTCCATGTTCATGAGCAGGAAGCGGCTGGCGTTCCAGATCTTGGTCACAAAGCTCTTGGCCTGGTCGGTACGCGGGCTGTCGATGAGCTTCTTGGTCTTCTTATCGATGTTCGCGTCGAACTTGACGTCCTGATTGTTGGTGCACAGCGTGAGCAGGTTGTAGCGCATGGCGTCGGCGCCGTACATGCCAATGAGGTCCATGGGGTCTACGCCGTTGCCCTTAGACTTAGACATACGGCTGCCGTCCTTGGCAAGGATCGTCGGATAGATAACGACGTCCTTAAACGGCACCTCGTCCAGGAAGTACAGCGAGCTCATGACCATGCGGGCGACCCACAGCGCGATGATGTCGCGCGCGGTGACGAGCGCCGTCGTGGGGTGATGGCCCTCGAGCAGCTCCGGCTTTTGTGGCCAGCCCTGCGTGGCGAAGGTCCACAGCTGCGAGCTGAACCAGGTGTCCAGCACGTTCTCGTCCTGATGCACGTGATGACCGCCGCACTTGGGGCACACGTCGGTGTCCTCGGTAAGGGCGTCCTCCCAGCCGCAGTCCTCGCAGTAGAACACGGGGATGCGATGGCCCCACCACAGCTGGCGGCTGATGCACCAATCCTTGAGGTTTTCCATCCAGGTGGTGTAGGTCTGCGTCCAGCGCGCGGGGTGGAAGGTGACCTTGCCGGAGTTGACGGCATCGAGCGCCGGCCCCTTGAGCTTGTCGACGGCCACGAACCACTGCTCGGACAGCCACGGCTCCAGTGCGGAGTCGCAACGGTAGCAGTGCATGACGGAGTGATCGAGGTCCTCGACGTGATCGAGCAGGTCGTGCTCCTCGAACCACTTGATGACGGCTTCGCGGCACTCGTCGCGCGTCATGCCGGTGAACTCGCCGTAGCCCTCGACGACCACCGCGTGCTCGTCGAAGATGTTGATCTGCGGCAAGTCGTGGGCCTGGCCCATGGCGTAGTCGTTGGGGTCGTGGGCCGGGGTGACCTTAACGAAGCCGGAACCGAAGTTGGCATCGACGTGCCAATCCTCAAAGATAGGAATCTCGCGGTCGACGATGGGGAGCTTCACGGTCTTGCCCACGAAGGCGGCCTTCTCGGGGTCCTTCGGGGAGACGGCAACGCCCGTGTCGCCGAGCATGGTCTCGGGGCGCGTGGTGGCGACGACGATGTAGTCCTGGCCGTTGACCGGCTCGGTCAGCGGGTAGCGCAGGTGCCACAGGTGGCCCTTCTCGTCCTTGTACTCGGCCTCGTCGTCCGAGATTGCGGTGGTGCAGTTGGGGCACCAGTTGACGATGCGCTTGCCGCGGTAGATCAGGCCGTCGTGATACCAGTCACAGAAGACCTTGCGCACGGCCTGGGCGTAGTCCTCGTCCATGGTGAAGCGCTCGTTGTCGAAGTCGACGGAGCAGCCCATGCGCTTGATCTGCTCGACAATGATGCCGCCGTACTCGTGGGTCCAATCCCAGCAGGCGTCGACAAACTTGTCGCGGCCAATCTCCAGGCGGCTGATACCCTCGCTCTTGAGCTTCTTGTCGACCTTGGTCTGCGTGGCGATACCGGCGTGGTCGGTACCCAGCACCCAGCGCGTAGACTTGCCGCGCATGCGGGCCATGCGGATGATGGCATCCTGGATGGAGTCGTCGGTGGCGTGGCCCATGTGGAGCTTGCCGGTCACGTTGGGAGGCGGAATGGTGACGGTGCAGTCGCCCACGCCCTCGCGGCGCTTGTAGTAGCCGCCGTCGAGCCACTTCTGCAGGATCGCCGGCTCGTTGGTCGACGGATCGTAGTTCTTGGGCATTTCTTCCATATATCTCTCCCTTGCCCACCGGGGAGGAATGTAGGCCCGATTTTCGCTCGGTCAGGTCCTGGCTCGCACGAAGACCACATTAAGTGGTCTTCGGCTCGTGCGGAATCTACGAAAATCGGGCCTACATTCCTCCCCTTAGGTATCGATTACTTCAGTCTGAAGGTACTAACTAGACAATCTCACAGAATAGCACAGGCATACCTGCCAAAAAGGGACAGGTTTATTTTGGCAGGTTTTATCAGGGGAAATGACATTTGCCCATATAAAACCGACCAAAATAAACCTGTCCCTAAATGGCAGGTCCCGCGGTGGTTGCCGCGGGACCTGGATTCAAGCTATTTACCCGTAGATGCGTTGGGGCTGTTCTTCGCCCTTGACCGCCGATTCGGTCACGACGACCTTGGCTACGCCTTCCTCGCTGGGGAGGTCGAACATCGTCTGCTGCAGCACGTCTTCGCAGATGGCGCGCAGGCCGCGGGCACCGGTCTTGCGGGCGAGCGCCATGCGGGCGATCTCGTGCAGGGCGGCGTCCTCAAACTCAAGCTCAACGTCCTCGAGCTGGAACATCTTGCGGTACTGACGCACCACGGCGTTCTTGGGCTCGGTCAGGATCGACACCAGGTCGTCCTCGTCAAGCGCCTGCGTCTGGGTGACGACGGGCGTACGGCCCACGAACTCGGGGATCATGCCAAAGGCGTTGAGGTCCTGCGGGAGCACCTGGCGCAGCAGGTCGTTCTCGTCGACCGAGGTGGGTCCGGCGATCTCGGAGTTAAAGCCCACGCCCTTGTTGCCCACGCGGTCGGCGATGATCTTGTCCAGGCCCACAAAGGCACCGCCGCAGATGAACAGGATGTTGGTCGTGTCGATCTGCAGCAGCTCCTGCTGGGGATGCTTGCGGCCGCCGGTGGGCGGAACGCTGGCCACCGTGCCCTCAAGAATCTTAAGCAGTGCCTGCTGAACGCCCTCGCCCGAGACATCGCGGGTGATGGAGAGGTTCTCGGCCTTGCGGGCGATCTTGTCGATCTCGTCCACGTAGATGATGCCCACCTGAGCGCGCTCAATGTCGCCATCGGCGGCGTTGATGAGCTTGAGCAGGATGTTCTCCACGTCCTCGCCCACGTAGCCGGCCTCGGTGAGCGCGGTGGCGTCGGCGATGGCAAACGGCACCTCGAGGATGCGCGCGAGCGTCTGGGCCAGCAGTGTCTTACCGGTACCGGTGGGACCGAGCAGCAGAATGTTGGACTTGGCGAGCTCCACCTCGTCCATATCGTCGTCGAACTGGGCACCCATGCCGCCGTCAAAGGCGGACACCGCGGCACCGCCCTCGATCACGCGGCGGTAGTGGTTGTACACGGCCACCGACATGGCGCGCTTGGCGTCCTCCTGACCCATAACATAGGCCGAAAGCTCGTCATAGATCTCGTGCGGCGTCGGCACGTGCGTAATGACCTGGCGGTCGTCCTCAAGCTCAAAGCCTTCGGCCTCGGGGTCAACGGCGGGCTGGGACGCAGCCTGGCCGTGGTCGTTGAGGAAACCCGGGAGATTACCGTTGCGGGCGGCGTCCATAAAGTCCGAAGCCAGCGACTCCTCCAGGATCTCGGAGCAGGCGGCGACGCACTCGTCACAGATAAAGATGTTGGTCGGGCCCTTTACGAGACGGCGGACCTGACCCTGTTCTTTTCCGCAGAAGGAGCAGCGGATGGGGTTGCCGTTCTCGTCGAACCCGTCCTGCATGTTACCGGCCATTCTAAGCGTCCTTCGCGGCGAGGTCGCGCGAGGTGACGATACGGTCAATCAGGCCGTAGTCGAGGGCCTCGGCGGCGGTCAGGTAGTTGTCGCGCTCGGTGTCGGCCTGGACCTTCTCGATCGGCTGGCCAGAGGCGTCGGACAGGATCTGGTTGAGCTCGCGGCGAGTCTTCTTGATCTCCTCGGCCACGATCTCAATCTCGGTCTGCTGGCCCTGGGCACCACCGCTGGGCTGGTGAATCATGACCTTGGAGTGCGGCAGGCAGAAGCGCTTGCCCTTGGCGCCGGCCGAGAGCAGCACGGCGGCCATGGACGCGGCCATGCCCACGCAGATGGTAGAGACCTGCGGCTTGATGAAGTTCATGGTGTCCAGAATCGCCAGACCGGAGTAGACCTCGCCGCCGGGGGAATTGATGTAGAGCGAGATATCCTTCTCGGCATCCTGGCTCTCAAGATGCAGCAGCTGGGCAACGACCAGGTTGGCGCTGACGGAGTTGATCTCCTCGCCCAAGAAGATGATGCGGTCGTTGAGCAGGCGCGAATAGATATCGTAGCTGCGCTCGCCGCGCGGCGTCTGCTCGATAACGTATGGCACGAGGGCGGAATCGAACTTAGCGATCATACGCATCTCCATTTCTCTTACGGACCAATAGTGGTTCTAGACAAACGTACGGTGCCCGCATGCTATGCATTGGCTGGCACCGTACGAAGCAACCGGATAACCGGCTTATAACTTTACCCCATCACGGGCACATACATGCGCTCGCGGGCAAGGTGGCGAGAATTACTCGGCGTCCTTGGCGGTCTCGTCGACCTCGGTCACCTTGGCGTTCTCGACCAGGTGGTCAACGGCCTTGGAGCGACGGATGGACTCGCGGACGGCAGGCATGCGGCCATCGGCGATGAACTCGGCCTTGGAAGCCTCGACGTCCTTGACACCGGCCTTCTCGAACTCGGCGTTGATGTCGTCCTCGGTGACCTCGATCTTGAGCTCACGGGCGAGGGCGTCGAGCGCCAGGGACTCACGGGCAACGTCGTTGGCCTGCTTGTGCAGGTCGCCGATGAACTGCTCCATGGTCAGGCCGGAAGCGGGCAGCCAGGTGTCCAGGGTCATGCCGCGGGCAGCGAGGTTGGACAGGAAGTTCTGGCCGAGCTCCTCAAAGACGGACTGCTCGTAGTCGGCGTCCATCTCCTCAAGCTGCAGGCGCTCAGCGAGAGCGGAGACGCAACGGTTCTCCTTCTCGGCCGGGAGGCGGGAAGCCTTATCCTGCTCGATCTCGAGCTTGATGGCGTCGCGCATAGCGTCGATGCTGTCGAAGCCGAAGTCGGACTTGACGAGCTCGTCGGTGAGCTCGGGGATGTTGCGGACCTTGATGCCCTTGACGGTGACCTCGACGGTGTGGGTCTCGGCCTCCTCGCCCTCCTCGACCTCGTCGGTCCAGGTGACGGTCTTGACGTCGTCAACGTTGGCGCCGATCAGGGCCTCGTTGAACTCGGCGGGGTTGCTGTCGCTACCGGCGATGAGCATGCGGCCCTCGGCGGCGAAGTTGTCGGCGTTCTCGACGGCCTTGAGGTCGACGGTCACATAGTCGTCAGCCTCGACGGCGCGACCCTCGACGTCCTCGAAGGTGGCACGGTAGTTGAGGAGCATCTCGACCTGGTTGTTGATCTCGGACTCGGTGACCTCCGCGGGAGGCATCTCGATCTCGACGGCGTCGAAGGAGGAGAGCTCAGCGGCGGGACGCAGGGAGAACTCGACGGTGTAGGTGTAGTCCTCGTGATCCTTGGCGAGGTCGAGCTCCTTGTAGTCACCGCTCTTGGTGGGGACGATGTCCAGCTCGTTGAGGACGGCGGGCTCGTTGGCGGCGATCAGGTCGTTGGTGGCCTGAGCGAGGGTAGCCTCGGCGCCCAGGGCGGAGTCGATGACCGGACGGGGAGCCTTGCCGGCGCGGAAGCCCGGGAAGCGGTACTTCTTGGCGGTATCCTTGTAGGCCTTCTTGATCGCGGCGTCGACGTCGGCGGCCGGGATGGTGACCGTAGCGGTGAGCTTGGCGTCCTTGACGTCAGAAGCGGTGATGTTCAACACGTTCCTCCTCATACTGCCCAGCTTATCTGAGGTGCTGGTACCTATATGCAACAAAGAGTCGCGACGGCCGGGGCCGACGCAGGTGCGTTGGTGCGGGCGAAAGGACTCGAACCTTCACGGGAATCCCACCAGAACCTAAATCTGGCGCGTCTACCAATTCCGCCACGCCCGCATGAGCGCACAGACTAGGAATGATAGCAGATACAAACGGCAAGCGCACGCACACCTTTTTAGGCTCACGACCTCACCACGAGTGAACGCCAGGAGCAAGGGTAGTCAATTTGGGACGGGGCCATTTTAGCTACCCCCAACTCGCCTACTCCCCCAACAGCGCCTTTTCGGGCGTGATGGGCAGCGAGCGGACCTGGTGGCCGGTGGCGTGTGCGACAGCCGAGGCTACGGCGGCGAGCGGCGTGTTGATGACGACCTCGCCGATCGACTTGGCGCCAAACGGGCCCGTCGGCTCGTAACTCGGCTCAAAGGCCACGCGAATGCTGCCGATATCCAGGCGCGTGGGCAGCTTGTAGCTCATAAAGTTGCCGGTGCGCAGGCGGCCGCGGTCATCATGCTCGACAATCTCGTAGAGCGCGTGACCGATGCCTTGGGCAATGCCGCCCTCGGCCTGGACGCGCGCGAGCGCCTCATTGATCACGGTGCCGCAGTCTACAGCCGCCGCGTAGTCCACCACGGTCACCTTGCCGGTGGCCTTGTCGACCTCGACCTCGGCAATGCCGGCCATAAACGGCGGGGGCGAAACGGGCAGGCAGGCAGAGGCGTGCGAGGTGAGCGCGTCGCCGCCCGCGATGTTCTTGACGCACAGGTTGGCAAAGTCGCGCAGGGAGAGGTAACGGCCGAGCTCACGCGCGGCGCGCTCGTCGGACAGGCGCACGTACTGGCCATCGAAGACCACGTCGGCGGCGTCCACGTCCCACATCTGGGCAGCCTTGGCGCAGATCTTCTCGCGCAGCTCGGTCGCGGCGTTCTTGGCGGCCAGACCCGTCACGTACGTACCCGAGCTCGCGTACGAGCCGGCGTCGAACGGCGACACGTCGGTGTCCACGCCGCGCACCACGATCAGCGAGCTCTCCACGCCCAGCTCCTCAGCGGCAATCTGCGCCAGGATGGTGTCGACACCCATGCCGTTATCGGTAGCGCCGGTCGAAATCGTAATGAAGCCGTCCTCTTCCAGACGCATGTCGATACCGGCGATATCCACGTTGGAGATGCCCGAGCCCTGCATGGTGAGCGCGCAGCCCAGGGCGCGCACGCGATCGCCCAGGTCGACGGCCAGCGGTTTGTCGCGCCAGCCGATCATGTCCATCGCGCGCAGCAGGCAACGGTCGAGTGCGCAGGCGTTGAGCTTCTCGTTGTAGTACTGCGGCATGATCTCGCCCTCGCGCACCATGTTCTTGAGGCGCAGGTCGGCGGGGTCCATGTGCAGCATGTCGGCGAGCTCGTTGACGGCGCTCTCCACGGCAAACTGGCCCTGGGTGGCACCGTAGCCGCGATACGCGCCGCCGCGGTTGGTGTTGGTGTAGACGGCGTCCCACCTAAAGCGGCTCGCCTTCACATGGTTGTAGATCGGCAGGCTCTTGTGGCCCGAAAGGCCGATCGTCGTGGTGGCGTGTTCGCCGTACGCTCCGGCGTTGGATAGCGTATGCAGGTCGATGGCCGTGATGGTGCCGTCGTTCATGGCACCCATCTTGACGGTCATCTGCATCTGGTGGCGCGAGTTACCCGCGGTGATGGTCTCCTCGCGGGTGTAGCAGCAGTAGCTCGGACGGCCGGTCTGCTGGGTGACGAACGCCACGAAGATCTCGCAGCAGCCCGACTGCTTGGAGCCAAAGCCGCCTCCGATGCGCGGCTTGATGACCTGTACCTGCGACTGCGGAATGTCGAGCGACTGCGCGATCATGCGACGCACGTGGAAGGGTACCTGCGTGGAGGTGGTCACCGAGATGCGGCCGAACGCGTCGGTCGTCGCGAAGGCGCGGAAGGTCTCCATGGGCGCGGTCTGCGTGGCCTGGCTGGTGTAGGTGCGCTCAAAGACGATGTCGCTCTGGGCGAAGGCCTCGTCGAGGTCGCCAAAATCGTTGACGCCGCTGCACACCAGGTTGCGCGGGACGTCGCCGCCCTGCGGGAACATAAAGGTCACGTCGCCCTCGGGGTGGACCACGATGTCGTTATCGAGTGCCTGGGTAAAGTCGAGCAGGGGCTCCAGCACCTCGTAATCGACTTTGATGAGCTTGAGCGCCTTGTCGGCGGCCTCCTCGGTCTCGGCGGCTACGATCGCCACCTCCTCGTTTTGGTAGCGCACGAGGTTCTCGAGGATCAGGCGGTCGTAGGGACTCGGCTGCGGGTAGCTCTGGCCGGCGATGGTAAAGCGGCGCTTGGGCACATCCTCGTAGGTGTAGACGCCCACCACGCCGGGCACCTTCAGGGCGCGCGACGTGTCGATGGAGCGGATCTTGGCGCGGGCATAGGGGCTGCGCTTGAGCTTAACGATGAGCGCGCCGGCGGGCACAAGGTCGCCCGTGTAGACGGGACGGCCCTCGAGCAGCGCCTTCGAGTCCTTTTTGGGCTGCTTGAGGGTAATCTGCTTGTAGGAGACGCCGTCGGAGCTCGTGTCGTTGACCGGCAGCTCGGGCATCTCAAAACCCACCTGCACGCCGGACTCGTTGAGGAAGCGGACGATAGCGCGCAGCTGGCTCTCGTAGCCGCTGCAGCGGCAGAGGTTGCCGGCAAGCTGACGCGAGAGCTCCTCGCGCGTGGCGACAAGGCTCGGGTCCTCCTTGGCGGCGCGGGCAAGTGCCAGCACGTTCATGATGAGGCCGGGGGCGCAAAAACCACACTGCTCGGCGCCTTCGGCAGCCATCGCGCGGGCCAGCGCCTCGGACTCGGCCTTGAGGCCCTCGAGCGTGGTGACGGTGTGACCCTCGACGCGCGCGGCGGGAACCGAGCAGCTGAGCACCGGGTCGCCATCGAGCCATACCGTGCACAGGCCGCAGTTAGTGGTCTCGCAGGCGCAGCGTACCGACGCGCAGCCCTGCTCGCGCAGCAGCGCAAACAGCATGGTGTCGGGGGCGATCTGAACCTTGACCTTGCGGCCATTAAGCGTAAAGGAAAGATCGATGAGTTTGGCAGCCATTAGCGCACCTCGCTAGAATCGACGCCGGGCACGCGGCGGCAGGAATACTCGTCCGTGGCAAACTTGGGAATCTGTACGGTCTCAAGCTCGTGGGCAAGTGCCGCCGAAAGCTCAATGCCGGCGGCGCGGCGCACGGCCTGGACGGCGAGCGGGGCCGAGATGCGACGGCGGTAGTCGGCCAAACCCCACAGGTTGGTGCCGTAGCTCAGGGCACGCACGGATGCGGCAAGGGCGCGAAGCTCGTCCTCGGAAGGCTGCTCGCTGGTGAGGCCGCTTGCCTCGCCCTGCAGCAGGGTCGCGCGCAGCGGACGGGCGCCCACGGTAACATGCCAGGTGTTATCCCACCAGGCAGCGGTGACGTTGAGCGAGGGGAAGTCGGTCGCGGCCTTACGCACGGCCTCGTAGCTCGCGCGGTAGTTGTGCTTGACGACCACCACGTGCTCGATAACGTCGCGCACGTAGCCCATACGCACGAACTCAGCGAGCGGCACGCGGCCGGCACCCGTCAGCTCAACATACGAATCGAGCGCCAAGAAGGCCGAGAGAACATCCGAGAAACCGAAGCGGCCGTAGATGCTGCCGCCCACCGTGGCGGTGTTGCGCAGCTGCACACCCACGATGTCGTGGACGGCGAACTCGAAGACATTGCTGACAAGCGCGTTGAGCTCGGCATGGCGCTCGAGCTGGCGCAGGGTGCACATGGCACCGATGCGAAACTCGGTCTCGGTCTCCTCGATCTGATCGAGTCCGCAAGCCGAAAGGTCAATCGCCGTCGCCACGCGACGCGAACCCAGGCGCATCCAGATGCCGCCGCCCACAATCTTGTTGTTGCGGTTTTTCTGCAAGAGCTCATAGGCTTCGGCCGCGTTTCCAACACGGACGTAGGTACCGAACTTGAGCACGTTCTCCCCCATCTCTTCACTTGTCCAGTACCTTTAAGTTTACCAAAGGAGGAGCCACGACCTTGAACAGCACAGAAAAAGGCTCCCAGCCATGATGACTGGGAGCCTTCTGCGATGCTATATCGAGCGAAGATTTAGCAGACGCCCTGGGCGAGCATGGCGTCGGCGACCTTCAGGAAGCCGGCGATGTTGGCGCCCATGACGAAGTTG
>CAKUGF010000020.1 GCA_934654585.1 uncultured Collinsella sp.
GGGGCCTCGGGGGCGTTCGGCTAGCTGCGGGAACGGTCTATCCGCTCAACGTGTTCGGCTGAGATCGGAAATCAACCGTCCGCGCGGGGGCCCTACCGATGTCTACTGAGACACAAAAAGCGCCCGCTTGCTGGGGGAGCAAGTGGGCGCTTCTGAGCGAATATGGTTGCGGCCTAAACCGCTAGGAACAACAAGCGGCTGGCACTAGTTGCTGGACTCGGAGTCGTCTCCGGAGCCGGAGATGGAAACCGTCAGTGTGATCGTGCTGTCGGTGGACTGCTTGCCGGTGGGGGAGACGCCCGTAACGGTGGCGTTCTCGTTGCCGCTCACGGGGTTACCGTTCTGATCGCAGAAGGCGATGTTGTAAAAGCCGGCGTTGTTGAGCGCGGTGACGGCGGCGGAGATGCTCTTGCCGTACAGGTTGCCCGGGACGCTGGCCTTGCCGGACTTCTTGGCGATGACGACGGTGATCGTGGCACCGGGCTTCTGCTTGCCGCTGGGGTTCCAGCTAATTACAGTGCCCTCGGAAACCGAGTCGTTTTCCTGGTAGCTCACGTCGACGCCAAAGCCTGCCATATCGAGGGCGTTGCGCGCCTGGGCCTCGGTCATATCGGTCAGGTCGGGCACCGAGGTGGTGTCTGGGCCGCTGGAGACCTTGTACGAGATGGTCGTGCCCTTCTCGACCTCCTTGCCGGCGGCAGTGCCCTGCTCAAAGACCTGGCCCTCTTCGGCCTCGTTGGCCTCCTCGGAAGCGCTGCCCTTCAGGCCCACGCTTGCCAGCGCGGCCTCGGCCTGGTCCTTGGTCAATCCGACAAGTTGCGGGACCTCAACCTTCTCGGAGGGCTTGGGGCCCTTGGAGATCACCAGGTTCACCCTCGTGCCCTTGGGCTTCTTGGTGTTGCCGTTGGGGGTCTGCTCAGCGACCTTACCCTCGTCGACATCGTCGTTGTAGCTCTGGTCGACGGTACCGACCTCCAGGCCGGCCTCCTGGATCAGCTCGACGGCGGTCTCCTGGTCTTTGCCCAACACGTCGGGGACCGTTACCTGGTCGCCGCTGAACATGCCGCTGGCAAAAGCCACGACGATGCCGATGACGGCGACAGCGGCCACCACGGCGGCAATGATCTTGTTCTTGTTGGACTTGGGCCTCTCGGCCTCATAGGAACCGGTGGAACCCGAGACGGCGCTGCGGGGGTTGGTCTGGCCGCTCACGCCCGAGACGGGGCGAACCATGGCACGCGTCGAGTCGGAAAGCTCGCGGGTCTTGGTGGCGCCCAGGTCGCCGGCGGCACCGATGATGCGCGTGGGCTCCGAGACGTTGACGGCACGGCCGGACAGGTAGCTGTTGAGTACCTGGCGCAGCTCGTCGGCCGTCTGGAAGCGGTTGGCCGGATCCTTCTCCATACACTTGAGGATGATGCGCTCAAGGTCGGCATCAACGCCGGAGTTGATCTGGCTCGGCGGGATGGGCAGCTCATTGACCTGCTTGAGCGCGACCGAGATGGCGTCGTCGCCGTCGAAGGGCACGCGGCCGGTAGCGCACTCGTACATGACGACACCCAGCGAGTAGATATCCGAGGTGGGGCCGAGGTCCTGACCGCGGGTCTGCTCGGGGCTTACGTAGTGGGCGGTGCCCAGCACGTTGTTGTCCTGCGTGAGGTGGCTGTTCTTGGCGCGTGCGATGCCAAAGTCCATCACCTTGATGTTGCCGTCGGGCAGCACCATGATGTTCTGCGGCTTAATGTCGCGGTGGATGATCTCGTGCTTGTGGGCGACCGAAAGCGCAGAGCTGATCTGCGAACCGATCTGCGCGACCTTCTTGGGGTCGAGGGCGCCGTGGCTCTTGATGCCGCTCTTAAGGTCGGTACCGCGCAGGTACTCCATGACGATGTAATAGGTGTCGCCGTCCTTGCCCCAGTCGTAGACGCCCACGATATAGGGGGACGAGAGGCCGGCTGCTGCCTGAGCCTCCTGCTTAAAGCGCGCGGCGAAGGTGGCGTCGCCCGCGTACTGCGGCAGCATAATCTTGACGGCAACCGTGCGGTCGAGGACCTGATCCTGTGCACGGAACACGGTCGCCATGCCGCCCGTTCCCACCTTATCCTTGAGGAGGTATCTTCCCCCGAGGACCCTCTGTTCCATTCCTGCTCCTAACATAACTATTCGCTCAACGATGTGTGTAGTACCGAATGTATGACCGATGGGGTTGTATGGCGCGTTGCCGCTAGCTCATTGGCCGCGGCGCGCCTCGAGTATCCGCGTCAATCACGGGCATCACGCTCCCTGTGCGGCAAGTGCCGCGGTCAGGACGATGCCGGCGATCTTAGCCGCCTTGACGTCGTGCTTGTCGTAATCCTCCAAGGCCACCGAGATGGCGACCGTGGGTGAATCGTAGGGTGCAAAGCCGACGAACATGGAGTTGACGTTGGTGCCGCCGGTCTCGGCCGAGCCGGTCTTGCCGGCGACCTTGACGCCCGGAATCTGGGCGTCGGTGCCGGTACCGGACTGGACGACGGCGAGCATGGCCTGCTTGACCTGGTCGGCCGTGGCCGAGCTGACGGCCTGGCCCAGCGAGCGGGACTGCGTGGTCTTAACCACGGTTCCGTCCGGCGCGAGCACCTGGGATACAAAGAACGGATCCATGACCACGCCGCTGTTGGCAATGGCTGCGGCGATCACGGCGTTTTGCATGACCGTGGTCTGCGGACCCGGTGTGTGGTCCATGCCGACGGGCTGGCCGGCGCCTGCCCAAGCGGTCTCCCACTCGGTCATGAGCGACGGGTCGGCCATGATGGAGGCGGCGGTGGTAAGGTCCTGGCCTAGCTTTTGGCCATAGCCGAAGGCGTTGGCAAACTGCACCAGCGAGCTAGCGCCGACCTCGTTTGCCACCTGGCCAAAGACGACGTTGGACGACACGGCGAAGGCCTGCTGAAGGCTGATGGTGCCGTAGCTCTCGTTATCGTAGTTGGTGACCGGTGCGTTGCCGATATCCATGGAGCCGGGCGCCTGGTAGGTGCTCGAAAGCGTGGCGGTGCCGGTCTCGAGCGCCGCGGCAAGCGTGACGACCTTAAACGTCGAGCCCGGGGTGTACAGCGCGTCCATGGCGCGGTCGTACATAGAGCCGTCCTCGCCGCCGCCTGCCTGCAGCAGGGCATCGATGTTGGTGTTGTCGTAGGTGGGCGAGCTCGCGCACGCGAGGACCGCGCCGGTGCGCGGGTCCATGACCACCACAGCGCCCTTAAAGCCCTTGAGTGCCTGCTCGGCAGCCGTTTGGATGCGCGAGTCGATCGTGAGCTTGACGGTGTTGCCCGGCTGAGTCTGGCCCGCGAGCGATGCGATGGCGTTGTTCCAGCTGGAGTAGTCCTTGGAGCCGGTGAGCGTGTCGTTCATGACGCTCTCGACGCCGGCGGTGCCGTACTGCTGGCTCACGTAGCCCACCACGTGTGCCGCCATATTGCCGTTGGGGTAGGAGCGGGCGTAGGTGCCGTCCTCTTGCTGCAGCGATTCGGCCAGCGTCACGCCGTCGGACGTGATGATGGAGCCGCGCTGGATGTACTTGGAGCGGGCGATGGTGTGGTTGTTGGTCGGCATGTCCTGGTAGTCCTTGGCTTTGATGACCTGGACATAGGTGAGGTTGCCGATAAGGATGGCGAACAGCGCCGTAAAGGCGAACACGGCGCGGGTCAGGCGGTTGGCAAGCGCCACGCGGCCGAGTACGCCGGACTCGGGCGTGTCGAGCAGACGACGACGCATGCGCGAACCGGCGGAGTGGCTGCCGCGGCCGTAAGAAGACGAGGTTGCAAAACGCGTGCCGGTCGGGGCTGCGGCAGATGCGACCTGGTCATCGGTGATAGCGGCCATGGTGCCGGTGCCGGTGAGCTCTGCCTCGCGTCCGGTCGCCTCGTCGCCGGCGCGCAGCAGCAGTGCGACGATGATAAAGCTCGCCAGCAGCGAGGAGCCGCCCTGGCTCATGAAGGGCAGGGTGACGCCGGTCAGCGGAATCAGGCGGGTAACGCCGCCCACGATCAAGAAGGCCTGGAAGCTGATGGCTGCCGTGAGGCCCGTGGCGCTAAAGGCGGCAAGGTCGGACTTGGCGCGGGCGGCCGTGGTGAGGCCACGCACGGCGAAGAGCATAAACAGGATGAGCACGGCGCCGCCGCCCAAAAGGCCCATCTCCTCGCCGATGGCCGAGAAGATAAAGTCGGACTCGACGACGGGGATGTTGTTGGCCATGCCGTTGCCGATGCCGACGCCCACCAGGCCGCCGTCGGCCAGCGAAAAGAGCGACTGCACGATTTGGTAGCCCTGACCCTGGGCGTCCTTAAACGGATTGGCCCAAATCTGGAAACGCACCTGAACGTGCGACAGGAACTTGTAGGCGCCCACGGCTCCAACGGCAAGCAGTGCAAGGCCGATGATGACGTACGAAAAGCGTCCCGTGGCAACGTAGAGCATCAGCAAGAAGATGGTGTAGAACAGCACGGCCGAGCCCAGGTCGCGTTCGAAGACGACGACGAGCAGGCACACGCCCCACACGGCAAACAGCGGCAGCAGCAGACGGAAGCGCGGGATCTTGAGGCCCAGAATCTTGCGGTTGGAGATAGAGAGCAGCTCGCGGTTCTCGGCCAGATAGCCGGCCAGGAACAGCACGATAAAGACCTTGGCGAACTCGCCGGGCTGGATGGTAAAGCCCGCAATGCGAATCCACAGCTTGGAGCCCGAGATCGTGGTGCCGATAAAGATGGGCAGCATCAGCAAGATGATGCCGATGATGCCAAAGGTGTATTTATAGCGCATGACCACGTCGAGGTTCTTGACCAGCGCGAGGGTTCCCACCATCAATGCCACCGAGATAAACAGGATGATGAGCTGCGAGATGGCAAGATCGGGGGCTAGGCGCGTCACGAATGTGATGCCGATGCCCGAGAGCACAAAGACGATGGGCAGGATGGCGGGGTCGGCGCCGGGCGCCAGGATGCGCACGGCGATATGCGCTGCGGCGAAGGCGGCAAAGAGGCCGATCGGCACGGCAAGCGTCTCAAAGGAAATCGTGGCGCCCGCGGTGAGCACGTACATCGCATACAGCAGGATGACGGGGAACGCCGAGGCGATGAGCAAAAGCAGTTCGGTGTTGCGGCGACTCATAAGCGGCACTCCCTTCCTAATTCTTATCGGAGGCTTCGGCCTCGGCGGACTGTTCGGCGGTTTTCTCGGAATCCGACTCGGAAGTCGATCCCTGGTCGGTGTTGTCGCGAATCGTCTGCGCGTCAATCACCTGACGGGTCTGCTCCTCGTCGATCTGGTGACGATACTTGGAGATGGTGTCCTGCGCATCGTCGACGCTTGTTTGCGGAATGCCCGCCTTCAGGCGGTTCTGTGTGTCTTCGGGCAGGTCGGACAGCTTGATGCTGGTTTCGCTTTCGAGCCAGTGGAGCTTGAATCCGAGCGTCTCGCCCGGCAGGCCGCGCCAAACGGCGACGTTGCCGTGGTAGGTACCCAAGTAGTACGAGCCGGTGATGCCCGTGTACGCCCAGATGCCCGCCGCCAGCACAAAGACAAGGGCCAGGACGGCGGCGATGGTGACGTTGCGGCGACGGACGCGTTTTGCCTCACGCATGACGCCATCGTCGACCAAGTCGACCACCACTACGGTCACGTTGTCGTGGCCGCCGGCGGCGAGCGCCGCGTCTACCAGGTTGTCGACGCAAATCTGCGCGGTCGAGGACTGCGTGGCGATGTTCTCGATATCGCTATCGGGAATCATGCTCGAAAGGCCGTCGGAGCATAGGATCAGACGGTCGCCTTCCTCGATGTGCAGGGTAAAGTGGTCGGCGTACATGGCGGGGTCCGAGCCCAGCGCGCGGGTGATGACCGAACGGTTGGGGTGGACGCGGGCCTCGTCGGCCGTAATCTCGCCGGCGTCCACGAGCTCCTCCACGTAGGAGTGGTCGCGGGTCACGCGGATCAGCGTGCCCTCGTGGAGCAGGTAGGCACGCGAGTCGCCCACATGGGCGATGGCGAGCGTATCGTTTTCGATGTAGGCGCAGGTGGCCGTGCAGCCCATGCCGGGCTTGCCCAAACCGTTGAGGGCGGCCTCGATCACGGCGGCGTTGGCGGCCTCAACGGCTGCGGCCAGGCGTGCGGCATCGGCGGATTGCGGTGCCGTCTTGGCTATGGTCTCGACGGCGATAGAGGACGCCACCTCGCCGGCGGCATGCCCTCCCATGCCGTCGCATACGCAAAAGAGCGGCGACTGCACCAGGTAGGAATCTTCGTTGTGCGGGCGCACGCAGCCGACGTCGGAGCGGGCGCCCCACATGAGTTGCGTGGTGGTGCCGGCGTCATAGGTTGAGTCGGTCTCGATGCGCTCGTCGGTCAGCGGCTCAAAGCTCATGGTTGAGCCGGGGTCTTTGAGCTTTGCCTCCACGGCGGCGACGTCGATTTCGGCGGTATCGCCGGGAGAGACAGTGTCTCCGGCGTCGAGCGGCTCGGTGCCGGGCTCCTCGATAGGCTTATCGAGGGTCGGGATGGTCGAGCCGGGGTCATTGGGGACCTCGGCGGCCTCCTGCGGCTCCACGGCGATGGGCTCCGGCGTCGCGAAGTGCGACGGCGTGGACTCGGTCCTCGGTGCGGGAGCGGCCGTCACCTCGGGCGATGGCGCGACGGGGAAGACCGGCGCGGCGGGCTCGGGCGCGGCGAACACCGCTTCGCTCTCGTTGATCGCCTCGGCGACGGGCTCGGCAAAATGAGCCGGCGCGGGTGTCGCTTCCGGTGCGGCGGGCTGCTCGGCGGCATGCGCGCCGATGGGGGCATCGAGTTGCTCGGTGTCGGCGTCCCTGTCATCGGCATACGCCGAATATTCTTGAGTTACATGTGAAAGAGGCAGGGAGAACACTGTGTCCTCGGGCTCCACGGCCGTGGGGCGCGCCGGAGCGGCATGAGCCGGCGCGGCTGCGGGGGCAGCCGGCGTCTCGGGCATAGTTGCGGATTTGTTCTCCTCGTCGATCATCGACGGTTCACCTTCATGACCACGTCGCCAATCTGGACCTCGTCGCCCTCGCGCAGCGTCGCGGGCTCCACGAGCTGGCGACCGTTGACGAGCGTGCCGTTAAGCGAGTTGAGGTCTTCGATGATGAGTGCCGGGCCCTGCAGCGAAAAACGTGCGTGCGAGGCCGAGACAAACGGTTCGTTGATGCAGATGTCCGAAGACGGCGAACGGCCGACGATGACGGGGCCGAGCATGTCTACATGGATGCCGCGGATGCCGCGCGGACCCTTGTCCACATCGATCGTCCAGATAGCGGAGTCGCGACGCTGGCCGCGCACGAGTCCCACGCCGGTCTTCATGACAGCGAACAGGAAGATGTAGAGCAGGGCGACCAGGACGATGCGGCCTGCAAAAAGGACGATATCGATGTTCATAAGCGACTATCCCCTAAATTCAAAGGTGCTCAGGCCAAACGTCAGCAGATCGCCGTTGCGCAGCGGGCAGCGCGTGATGCGGCGGTTGTTGACGAGTGTGCCGTTGGTGGAGTTGAGGTCCTCGATCGACCAGTCCGAGCCGGTAAAGGTGAGCTGGGCGTGACGGCGCGAGACGTTGGGGTCGCGCAGGGCGATGTCCGAAACCGAGCGCTCGCGGCCGATGGTCACCTGTGCGGAGGTGATGCTGTGGCTCTCGCCGCTCACAACGTCGACGAGCTGGGCGAGCGGACGCTGCGGAGTGCGGGGGTTTGCCATGTTGGCGGCGATGCCGGCTGCGGCGCCAAGGCCCACGGCGGCACCGGTCGCGGCAGCTCCGCCCATGCCGGCGAGTGCGTCACGCGAGACGGTCTGCGGCACGGGGATAGGCGCGGCGGCGGGGTCGGGGACGCTGGGCGCAAAGGGGTCGGGCGCGGCGAGCGGGTCGGGCGCGGCGGCACGGGGTGCCGGCTGCTGGGGCATGGCGGCGGGGTGCTGCTGCTGCGGAGCGGCAAACTGCTGTTTGCCGGCGCGGGGAGCGCTGGCGGCGCGGCTTGCGGCGGAGTTGTTCTGGCCCAGGCCATTTTGGTAGGCGCGCTCTTCCTCGTACAGGCGGCCGAGCGTGGGAGCATCGACGTTCTCGGCAAAGACCGAGAACTTGCCGGCGCGCAGCTGCGGGTCGATCATAAAGCGAACGAGGGGCTCGCCGACAAAGACGTAGCGGCGCTTTTCGGCCTGCGCCTTCACAAACTCGCGAACCTCACGCGAAAGCTCGGGGTAGAACGGGGCGAGCATGGGATCGTCGTCGGCGGCGATCAGGATGGTATAGAGTGCCGGCGCGGTGTTGACGCCGTTGATCACCAGAGTCTGATCCTCCATGTCGCGAGCGGCCTGCTTGGCAAGCTTCTTAAAGGAGAACGGGGCACGGGTGGCACCGAAGATGCCGGCCACGTGGTCCTCGAAGATGTTCAGGAAGTTCACGAAAGATCACTCTCCGTATTGGTTCTTTGGTATCCGAGCAAATATAGGCATATCCCAACGATTATAGAGGATAGGATTCCCGCAACCGCCGCCTTGACGACGACCGCGGCCGCAAGGCCGGCAATTTCCATATGGTGTGCAAGACAAAGCGACACCGCGCAACCGATGCCGCAGACGGCGATGGCGGCGATGACGGCAAGGTTTGAGCCCTGCTCGGCACGCTTGGCATGGGCGTTGAGCAGCAGGGATGTCAGTGCGGCTGTTACCGCGACCAGCACAATGGCGGCCCAGAGGAACGCGTCGCCCAGCGCCGCGGCGACGTTGCCGAGTCCCAGCACGCCTCCAGCGGAAAGCGCGACCGTGGCCAGGCGGGCAAAAAGCGCACCCATTCCCGTGGCGGCGGCAGCACTTGCCGGGCCGAGCCAAAAGGCCGCGATGCCGCCGGCGACCCCGGCGGCAAGGAGGACGTCGCCAGTTAGACAGCCAAGTGCAAGCGCGCAGGTGAGTGCGGTGCTCGCGGCGGCCTCGGTGCGGCCCCAGGCGATCCACCAGCCGGACATGGCGGCGGCAAAGATCACCGCAACGGGCAGCATCGACAGGATGCCCTGCGCTTGCATGGTGGCGTTTGCCATAAGCACCAAAAAGCCCACGGCCGAGATGGCAGATCCAATCTGCGGGGCCAGGCCGGCGGCCGCTCCGATCGCGATGGCCGCAACGATAAGTCCGGGAAGCGCCGCGACGCCGGCCGTTTGCATCAGCAAAAAGCTAAAGGTGCCGCACGCAAGCGCCGAGATGACGCGCATGGCGTAATCGCGTGCATGGTTCCAGCGCGTGCCCGCCCAGCCGAGCGTGGGGTCGACTTCGATGACATCGTCCTCGTAGGGTAGTGATTCGATATCGTCTGCCGTGTGTTCGTCGTCCGACAACTCGCCCACCATCTGCTCCAGGCTGCGGCGACCCTCGCGCACGCTACCCAGGCCGGCGAGCAGCTGGTCGCAAAAGGCCTCGATGCTGTTGGGCCGGTCCTGCGGCATGGGGGAGAGCGCGCTCATCAGCGCGGCCTCGGCCCCTGGGGGAAAGTGCGGGATCAGCTCGCTGGGGTAGGTGGCGCCGCGGATGATGCGGCCGAGCGAGTCGCCGGGCGTTGCCGCCATAAAGGGGGCGCTGCCGCACAGGCCCTCGTAGATGACGCAGGCGAGGGCAAAGACGTCGGCGCGTTCGTCGACCGTGCCGGTTTCGATATCGAGCTGCTCGGGTGGCATGTAGCCGATGGTGCCGCCGCGCGAGCCGCCAAAGCCGCCGGCAGACGACAGCCGTGCCATGCCAAAGTCGGTGAGCTTTACGTTGCCCGAGTGGTCGATGAGCACGTTGGCGGGTTTTATGTCCAGGTGAAGTACGCCGTTGCTGTGGGCGAAGGCGAGCGCCTGGCTCAGTGCGTCGGCAATGGCGGCTGCCTCGTCAAAGGTGAGCGAATGGCCGTCCACGCGATGCAGGAACTCGGCCAACGACATGCCGTCGACATATTCCATGACCAAGTAGGCATAGGCGGTGTCGTGCGTAAAGTCGATAACCTGCACGATATTGGGATGCTGAAGCATGGCGGCGGTGTGGGCCTCGCGCAGCACATCCATGATGTCGCTGGCGGGCATGCCGGCGCCGCCCGTGAGGGGAATGCGCTTAATGGCGACGCGGCGGCGCAGATGCGTGTCGCGGCAGATCTCGATGGAGCCAAAACCGCCGGTCGCGAGCGTCTCGAGCGGCTGGTACCGCTTGAGCAGGTCGCGAGAGCTGGTGCCCTCCAAGGGAGCGTCCGGCGAGAACCGGGCGGTATGTTGCGAGAAAAGCGGCATGGCCAACCCTCGTGCGTTTAAAGTTCGTTTGCGAGCGGCGGGCGCGGGGCCGGGCCGTTCGCGGTGGCATAGATGCTGCTAGTGTAGCACGCTCAGGTGGGCGACATTCAATTTAAGCTCCGTCTGGGGTTTGTGCCCCGCGGTTTGCTTAGCGCTTCTTCTTCTTGTCCTTCTTCTGCTTGCGCTGCTTGCCTTTGCCGTCCTTGGGTTCGCTTTCCTGCTTGGCCTCGGCGGCAGCCTTCTCGGCCTTCATCTTCTTCTTTTTGGTCTCGATGCGGAGTTTTTTGTTGATACGCGCCTTGAGGAAGGGGCCAAACTGCTCGGCATCGCCACGGACGAAGGTGTCTTTAGGAATCGTCACGCCCTGGTCGGCGAACATGGCCACAAAGATGCGCTCGCCGTCGAGCACATGGTCGAGCTTCTCAAACGGGAAGAACTGCGATTTGCCGCTCTTGCCCCACACCATCAGGCCGTCCTCGTTGGCGGCGACGCGGCGGTAGCGGCCGCCCATGGACTCGTCGGCCTCGACGGCATCGATAAAGTCGCGGGCGAGCGTGTGGTGCAGATTCTTGCTCCACCAGGCCAAAAAAGCGCCGAATACGATCAGGACGACGCCGAACTTGATCCAGTTTCCGCCGGCCACCAGCATGCCAACACCCAGCAGGGCGGAGATGGCGGCAGCGACGTACAGGGAGCCACGGCGCCTGGGCGAGGCGACCAGACGTGCGAAGTCGGTGACGAGGTCGTTTTCGTATTGGTATTCGTTAAGGTAGAGGATGCCGTCATCGGCTGCGGCTTGCGCCTCGAGCGCGACCTCGACTTGGTCGGCTGCTTCGGAGGGAACGAGGTTGCTCTCTGCGTCTGCCATGCTCTTTGGACTCCTATCGCGGCGGGCTCGCCGTACGGGTTATTATGGATGCAGTATGCCGTGCGACCGCATGGCCGCCGCGGCAACAAGACTCAGTATACCCGGGGGAGCACCCATGGAATCGTTGTACCGAAAGTATCGCCCGCTCACCTTCGACTCCGTGGTGGGCCAGCAGCATATCGTCTCGACGCTCGAGCACGCCATCACCGAGGGGCGTCTGTCCCATGCGTACCTGTTCTGCGGACCGCGCGGCACGGGCAAGACCACTATGGCGCGCATCCTTGCCAAGGCGCTGCTGTGCCGCAATGCCGAGGCGGCGCGTGCCGAGGGCGCGAGCGGTTGCATGCCCGACGGTACCTGCGAGGAGTGCGAACTTATCGCCGAGGGCAACCACCCCGATGTCTACGAGCTCGATGCCGCAAGCCGTACGGGCGTGGACAACGTACGCGAGGAGATCATCAACTCCGTCAACTTTGCCCCGGTGCGCGGCAAGTACAAGATCTATATCATCGACGAGGTCCACATGCTCACGACGGCGGCGTTTAACGCGCTGCTCAAGACGCTCGAGGAGCCGCCGACGCACGTGATCTTTGTGTTGTGCACCACCGATCCGCAAAAGATTCTGGAGACCATCCTCTCGCGCTGCCAGCGCTTCGATTTCCATCGCATCGGCAACGAGGATATCGAGCATCGCCTTGCCTATGTGTGCGAGCAGGAGGGCTTTGATTACGACGACGAGGCGCTGGCCATCGTAGCGCGCCATGCCAAGGGCGGCATGCGCGACGCGCTTTCCACGCTGGAGCAGCTGAGCGTTTTTGGCAACGGAACCGTGCATGCGGACGATGCCCGCTCGCTGTTGGGCGAGGTCTCGGACCAGATTTTGGGCGAGTTTGCCGCGGCGGTTGCCAAGCGCGATGTTGCAGAGCTTTACGGTCTCATCCGTGCACAGGTCGAAGAGGGCAATGACCTGCTGGAATTGACGCGCGACCTGGTGGCGCACGTGCGCGACGTGTATGTGGCCTGCGTTGCCGGCGCCCGTGCCGAGCTGTTTGAGGGCGGGGCCGAGCAGGCCGAGTCGCTTGCCGCCGAAGCCGCCGCCTTTGGCGAGCATCCCGCCGACCGCCTGGCCCGTGTGCTGACGGTGCTCGACGACGCCGCGCTGGAGATGAGGGGCGCGAGCGACGTGCGCCTGGTGCTCGAGATTGCCTGCACCCGTCTGACGCGCCCCGAGGCCGATCTGACGATTGAGGCTTTGGCCGAGCGCGTGGCACGCCTGGAGGCCAGGGTCGCTAACGGCGCCGTGCCGGCGAGCGTGGCTGCTGCTCAGGCTGGTGTGCCTGCAGCTGTCGCTGCTGCACATGTGGCGACGCAGCAGCCGACGCTCATCTCGGGTGCTCGAGCTGCCGCTCCGGCTGCATCCGCGGCCCCCGCTGCGGCGCCGGCACGTCAGGGCGGCATGCCTTGGGACCGCGGCGCTACGGCCGCTCCGGCGGCTCAGCCTGCCGCTGCGCCGGCCTCTGCGTCTGCGGCTCCTGCGCCGGCGCCCAAGCCTGTGACGCCTGCGCCTCAGCCCGTTGCGGCTTCTGCGCCTGCCGCATCGCCCGCGCCGGCATCCAAACCCAACAACGCCGCCCAAGTTGCCGCCGCTGCCGCCGCCGAGACCCCCGCGGTCGAGGACGCCGGTGAGCTGCAGCGTAAATGGGCCGAGGTCGTCGAGCGCGTTAAGACCCGCCAGGCCTCCTATGCCGGCTTGCTGCTCAACGCCCGCGCTACGGCCGACGATGGCTCCAAGCTCACGGTCTCGTTCCCCGCGGGCTCGACCTTTGCTATCAAAATGCTCGGCCGCGCCGATACGCAATCGGTGGTTTTGCCGACGGTCTGTGCGGTCTTCGGTCGTCGTACCGTCGACTATGTTCTGGATGGGGGTGGCACGCCGGCTCCTCAACATGAGGAGCATTCTCCATCTGCACGGGCTGCGGTATCTGTGGACCCGCAACCCGTGTCCTCGGCGGCCCCTGCATCTTCGAGCGTCAGCGTGCCGCAGCAGCAAACGGCACCGGTAGCAGTACCGACCCCGTCGGCGCCTAAGCCCGTCGCGCCCAAACCCGCTGCCCCGGTGCCCGCGACCAAACCTGCTGCCCCGGCGCCCAAGTCATCCGACCTGGGCAAGGCCCCGTGGCTGCGTTCGGACAACCCGGCTGGCGCTCCCGCCACGGGCAAGCTGCCCACCGAGCCCGCGCCCCGTGCGCCCGAGCGCTCTGCCACTCCCAAAGCTCAGCCTGCCACGCAGTCCGCGCCGTGGGAATCCGAGCAGGTGCCCTACGACGACGCCATGGTCGGCGGCTTCGCTGGCGATGCGGGCGGGGACGATCTGCCTCCGTTTGACGTGCCCGGCGCGGGTCCGGAGCCCAAGCCCACCGCGCCTGCAAACGACGACGCCCCCGCGGCTCCCTGGGAGTCCAATCCCGGCGCCGGCAGCCCCTTCGGTCACCAGGGCGCAGCCCCGAGCATCCCGCAGACCGAGGACGAGGCAAAAGCCCTCATCCGCAGCGTCTTCGGCCAGGCTACCATCTTCAAACCGGTGGAGTAGCCGCACTTCTAGGTGTATTTGCGATATTATGCAAGTGTGAATTATTCAATCTTGCATAATTCAGGAGTGCATAATGTTTGTCGGGCGCGAAGCGGAGCTTGCAAAACTCGAATCCCTTTATGAGCAGCGTTCTTTTCAGACGGCAGTCGTGTACGGTCGTCGACGTGTGGGAAAGACGACGCTGATTAACGAGTTCTGCCGTGGTAAACGGACACTCTCGTTTACCGCTCTCGAGCAAAGCGACGCCGACAATCTTGCGGATTTCAATCGCGCTATCGCCAGCTTCTTCAATCTCCCCACATCGCTTGGCGGGTTCTCGTCTTGGACCGATGCGTTGTCCTTCATCGCCGATCGGGCGCGCACCGAGCGGTTTGTCTTTGTGTTCGACGAGTTTCCCTATGCGGCGATGCGCAACGAGGCGCTGCCTTCGATTTTCCAGGTCGCCATCGACAAGGCCTTCAAGGAAACGGACGCTTTTCTCATTCTTTGTGGCAGCAATCAGGGTTTTATGGAAAGCAATGTGCTGGGACGTAAAAGCCCTCTGTTTGGCCGGCGCACGGCTCAAATCAAGGTGCGGGACCTTGGATTCAAAGATGCGGCAAAGATGCTTCCGGGCTTGAGCGTTCAAGAGGCCTTTCAATTCTATGGCTGTTTTGGCGGTGTTCCGTACTATCTGCAGCAGGTAGATCCGAGCGTAGGGTTCAAGGAGAACCTGGCACGGCTTTACTTCGATCCCATGGGGTTTCTCTATGGTGAGCCGGAGGGCTTGATTCGTCAGGAGTTCCAGGAGCCGGCAATATACAACTCGATCTTGCGGGCTGTAGCTGCCGGTGCAAACCGTGCGAAGCGGATTGCCGACCGCGTAGGGATCGCCCAGACAACGCTACCTCGCTATCTCAAGGCGTTGGAATCGGTAGGAATCATAGAAAAGGCCGTTCCGTTTGGCGAGAACCCCGAAACGAGCAAGCGCGGCATTTATAGACTGTCCGAGCCGTGCTACGCGTTTTGGTTCCGGTTCGTTATGCCGTATTCGTCCGATATCGAGGCGGGTTTGGGGCGAGCGGTCGTCAGCGCGCTTCCAGAAGAGCAGCTGAACGAATACCTGGGCCATCGGTTCGAGGCGTTGTGTGCCGAGTGGATGGTCGAGCAGGCGAAACAGGGTAAGCTGCCGATTCCGGCAACAGCGGTGTCGTCGTGGTGGGGAACGAATCCTGCCAAACGGGCTCAGGATGATATTGATGTCTTGGCTGCAGATCGCGTGTCAAAACGTTTGGTGATCGGCGAGTGCAAATATAGGGAATCGTTTGACGAGTCGGCAGAGATTGACGACCTCGAAAGCAAGCGTGGCCTGGTAAAGGGCTATGTTGCCTCTCATTTCATGCTGTTCTGCAAGCACGACGTGAGCGCCGCTACAAAAAAGAAGCTCGCCGCGCGCGAAGATTGGCGAATCGTAACGTTGGAGGACATGTATATCGACTGAGGTAGCGTGTCCGCCCCGCCCGCTTGCCCCGCGCCGTGGTACGATTTTTAAGTTTGAAAGTCCCGCCGCACTTCGGCTGCCCTCGCAGCCTGTCGCGCGGCCGCACGTAAAGGAGCCATCATGGCCGGTATGAACATGCAGCAGATGATGAAGCAGGCCCGCAAGATGCAGGAGCAGCTTGCCGCCGCGCAGGAGAACCTCAAGTCCCAGACCGTCGACGCCTCTGCCGGCGGCGGCATGGTCAAGGTGACCGTCAACGGCGAGATGGAACTCGTCAACCTCACCATCGATCCCGACGCGCTCGATCCCGAGGACGTCGACATGCTGCAGGACATGATCATGGCTGCCGTCAACGAGGCCGTTCGCGGCGTCAACGAGCTCGCCAACAAGCAGATGGGTGCCATTACCGGTGGCCTCAACATCCCGGGCATGCCGTTCTAAGACGCGCATATATATGAGTGCCAACCACAGTCTGCAAAAATTGCTTGATGAGCTGGGCCGCCTGCCGGGCATTGGCCCCAAGTCGGCCCAGCGCATCGCCTATTACCTGCTCGAGGCCGATGCCGAGGAGGCCCGCCGCCTAGCCGAGGCTATCCTGGAGGTTAAGCAGGAGGTTCACTTTTGTAGCCGCTGCTTTAACTACGCCACTGCCGACGAGTGCTCCATCTGCCAGGATTCGATGCGCGACACCACCCGCATTTGCGTGGTGGGCGAGCCGCGCGACGTTCAGGCGATCGAGCGCACGGGCAGCTACCATGGTCTCTACCATGTGCTGGGCGGCGTGATCAGCCCCATGGACAAGATCGGCCCCGAGCAGCTGCATATTCGCGAGCTGCTGGCGCGCTTGGGCCACGAGGATATCCACGAGGTCATTATCGCCACCAACCCCAACATTGAGGGCGAGACCACGGCGAGCTACCTGGCCCGTACCATCAAGCCGCTGGGCGTTGAGGTGTCGCGTCTGGCGAGTGGCCTGCCCGTGGGCGGCGACCTGGAGTATGCCGACGAGCTTACGCTCGGACGCGCCATCGAGGCCCGTCGCGCGATCTAGCCGCCGGGTGCTCCGCGGCATGGCTTGCCGCCCTGTCGCACGGGGTGCCCATAATTGGGCTCGCGTTCGTGCGTTTGTTGCACAACAAACCTGCTCCGTATCCGCTTATCGCGTGGACGGGTTCGCTTGCGTCCCATATTTTGCCATTCGTTGCGCAACCTTTTGGGTTCGCTGATACACTCAACTATGGATATGTATGAATGCGCCGCTCTTGAGCGGCGTGTTTTTGTTGGAGGAGAACGCATGCGGCCCGGGGGCACTCAGACAAAGCATGGCGCCGCGGTGCGCATGCGACGCCGGCTGGGCCTGGCGCCTCGGGCATATGTGCTGCTGTCCTGCTCGCTGGTGCTCGTCGTTGCCGGCGTCTTTGCCTACGGCATGACGGTGCCGTCCATGGTGCAGGCACATGCTGCACGTGAGCTGCATATCGGGCGCAAAGCCAAGAGCGACCTGGGAACGACAACCGGGTATGCGTGGGCGAGCGTGGTCTCGCATGTTGTGTTTGGTGCCGACCCCGCGGACGAGGGCGAAGCGCCGGACAACGAGGTCACGCTGGCAAACGGCAAGACCATCGTGCTCACCAACACCAAGGTCATCACGAAGCTATCCAACAACAGCGTGGCGTCTGTCGTAAACAAGGCCGAGCAGCAGAAGGAGCAGGATACACAGCAGACGGGCAAGCCCGGCGGCTCGGATGGGTCTGGCTCGGGTTCCAATTCGACGGGCGCGGGCGGCGGCTCCAGCTCTGGCTCCACGTCTGGCGGCGGTTCTACAAGCGGTGGCTCGACGGGCGGTGGAGCCGGCAGCGAAACGAGCTCGGGCGGTCTTTCGGCTGCCGAGGAGGAGAGCATCCACAGCTGGCTCGTGACCAAATACAACATGCTCGATGGCTATGTCGCTCGCGCCAATAGCGTGGTGGCGACCTACAACACCACGGGCGACACCGGACCGTGCAACAGCCTGGTCAGTGACATGTTTGTCATCCGTGCCGAGTTTGGCCGGCAGACGTTTCCGCCCCAGTCAAAGTGGTATCGGCAATTCGCCAACCTTTGGGGTTGCTACACCAATCTGTGCCAATGGGTCGGGCATTACGGCGACGATAACGTCGCGCTCAACAACTTCAATAACAATGTGGCGGCGATCGCCCTATGATGACCGATCTTGTTTCCGCCGCAACCCAATCGCTTGCCCATGATCCCATGGTGGGCCTGCGTCTGGCGCGCGTCGACGGGTTTGAGCCTGCCGTCGCCCTGGGCACGGACGAGCTTCCTGCCTACCTGCGCCGCTTTACGATGCTCTTTGCCGATGACGCCACCATGCGCCGCGGCGGCATCGGCCGCGTGACGCGTGCCGTCAACGCGCAGGGCGAGGCCGTGGCACTCAAGCAGCTCATCTTACCGACGCGCGACGAATTTGATGACGATGCCGCCCACGAGGCGCTGGTCGCAAAGTTCAAGGCGGCGTTTCGCGAGGAATATGAATGCCATCGCGCCCTTTCGGGCCTTAAGGGCTTCCCCCGCCTCTATGGATGGGGCGAGGTTGAAGGCGTGCCCGCGATCGTCATGGAGTGGGTCGAGGGCGAGACGCTCGCTCGCCTGCGTTCGCGCCTTGCCGTGGACGATGCCGGGCGTCTGTCGCCGCTCGTGGCGGCGCGCCTGGGCCGCGACCTGTTCGATCTGCTGTGCCGTATGAGCCTGGTGGGCGAGGGCTTTGTCCACCGCGATATCTCGCCTGCCAATATTATGGTGCGCACGGCGCGCCTACCGCTCGACCGGCAGCTTGCCGAGGGCGCCTTTGACCTGTGCCTGATCGACTTTGGCTCGTCGCTGGCGCTCGAGCCGGCCTCTGCGGTGGCGGGAACCGGCGGCAAGGCGTCCTTTACGGAGCGCTATGCCACGCTGCGTCGTGCGACGGTGGCCTACGCCCCGCCCGAGATGCTCACCGACGATATTCCCGACCTGCGCGTTTTGCGCATGTCGCCGGCGATTGACGTGTATGCCGCGGCGAGCACGGTCTACGAGCTCATCGCTGGCGTCGCGCCGTATGAGGTGACACCGGGTACATCGGGGACCTCGGGCTCGCGCAAAAAGACGCGTGATATCGCCAGCCCCTATCGCCTCAAGATGGACACGCCGCCCGACTATCCCGTCGGCGCCCATGCGCCCGGTTGCGACTTGACGCAGCTGCTGCGACGCGAGCCCGATGTGGCGCTCGCTGCGGCTGAGCAGGCTCAGCAGCTGGGACTCGATCCAAATTCCGAGAACCTGCGCGATGCGCTGGCGTTTGTCGATGCTCAGCTGTTCGACGTTGTGATGGCCTGCCTGTCCTGTCATCAGGAGGATCGTCCCGAACCGGCTGCGGTGGAGGCGGCGCTCTCGGCGTTTTGCGACCACTATGCGCAAAATGTCGCGCGCTCGCTTCGCGCTGAGCCGCTCATGCCGTGCCCGATGGAGGTGTCGGGCCGGGCGGTGCGGCGTGCGGCGATGGTTGGTGCGACGGCGGCCTGCGGTGTGCTTTTGGTAGCGGTCGTGGTATCGGCGGCGCTATTGGCGTCGGGCGCCCATGTGACGTTTGCCGCGGGGCCGCTTATGTGGTCCGGAAAGCTGCCGGGCGTTGTCGCCGCGCTGGCGTTGGCGCTGCCGGGCGTGGCGGGTATTGCCGCCGGGACCTTGGCGCGCAATCGTCGTGCGGGGTTCTTGCAGGGCGTGCTGGCCCTTTCTGCCTACGAGGTTCCGGTGTTGGTTGCGCTCGCATGCACGGTGTTTTTCCAGCATGCCGTGGCGGCCGGCCTGGTGGCTGCCTTACTTGCAACCTATGCGCTCACGTGGTTTTTGCTGGCGATGGGGTTTGCCTTCGAGCTTCCCGTCGTGTCAGCGCGACGTGCGAAAATTCCCATGGCGACGCCGCTTGCCGGCGGAGCCGCAGCTGCCCGCGCCTTTGGCGGGCCGGCCGATGTATCCGACGCTATCTCTGTGACCAAGGAGGGCTAAGCCATGGCCTCTCAAACCGAGCTCACCCCGTGCGGGGCAATGTTTGACATCTTTAAGCGCGCGGCGCACCTGAGCCATATCGAGCTGTGCGGCCTGGTGCTCTCGAGCCGTCCGCTCGCCGACGGCCGTAGCCCGCAGAGCCGTGCCGCCGATCGCTCCTGGGTCTCGCGCTTTATCGTGCGCGCGCCGGTCGGCACGCTGCAGGAGCGCTATTTTGCCGATTACGGCACCTCGGCCGCGCGCATTATGTCGCAGCTGGCCCTGCGCCGCCGCAATCCCATGGACGCCGCGGCCGTGACCAATATGGTGTGCGGGCCCGCCGGTGAGCCCATGGTGCGAGCGCTCGAGGAATGCCATCAGGACACGAACCTCTATCGCAATGCGCTCGAGCGCCTGTCGCAGGCGGCAGAGCTCATGCCCGCCGAGCGCGCCGAGGCCATCCTGGTGCTGTTCGTCGCCGTGGGCTGCTCGGCAGATGTCCGCTCGTCGGTGACCTATGCCATCGACTATGCGCACGCGACCTGCGGTGGTGCCACGTCGACGCCGCGCTCGCTGAGCACCTCTTCGGTCGCGGGCGAACACGATGCCGCGCCGGCGCATCCGCTGGGACTGTTGCGCGTGCAAAACGGCTACGTGGTGAGCGCCCCGCGCTGGATTCAGCCGAGTGAGGAGGGCGTCGAGATCGGCGCGCTGGCAACGGGGGAGGGCGACATCACCGACGTCGGCGACGATGTCTCGGCCCGTCATGCCCATATCTGGTGCGACGCTCAAAATGTCTGGCATGTTGAGGATTTGTCATCTACCAACGGGACCGTGGTGGTAAACGGGGCCACGAGCGTCTGTGTCCAGGTCGAGCCCGGCCGCTCCGCCCAGCTCAATCCCGGCGACGAGCTCAAGCTCGGCGAATCCACCACCTACGCCATCCTCCTCGGCGCCCTCTAACTCTTGGACGTACAACGCACGAGCGTGGATAATCTCCCACTTTTGGCCAAGATACAGGCGAAAAGTGGGAGATTATCCACGCTCGATGGAAGTCCTCCGTTTCCTCCGTCCCAGGGATTGGTTTTGCCCTCGATAGTCACCCGAGGTAAACCTTTACCGCCCACCTATATTTGTCGAAATTACACTTGACGGCGGGGTACAATAAACCCGCATGCGGATTTCCGTTGCGGGCGCTTCCCATCGCCGGGGCGTGCCCGGGAGCATCCGGCATGCGGACTTTGCGGCGCTCGGTCATGTGCAAGACGGGTAGCTGGGCCTGTGGAGCGCGTGCAGCCGCCCCTCGCCTCGGCATGCCTTCTCTCCACGCCATGTACCTGCTGCTGAGTCTGCCTGCCAGATGATTGGAAGCAACAACGAAAATCCCATCACGCCAACATCCCGGCGATCGCCGGGGCCTGTATACCTATATGAGAGGAGAGGGGTATATGGCGCGTAAGTTTAAGTCTATGGACGGCAACGAGGCGGCCGCATATGTTTCGTATGCGTACACCGAGGTAGCGGGAATCTATCCCATTACGCCGTCCAGCCCGATGGCCGACCATGTCGACCAGTGGGCGGCCCAGGGTCGCAAGAACATCTTCGGCACCCCGGTCAAGGTCGTCGAGATGGAGTCCGAGGCAGGTGCAGCCGGTACCGTTCACGGTTCGCTGGGCGCCGGTGCTCTGACCACCACCTACACGGCTTCTCAGGGCCTGCTCCTGATGATCCCGAACATGTACAAGATCGCGGGCGAGCAGCTCCCGGGCGTTTTCCACGTCTCCGCGCGTTGCGTCGCTTCGCACGCCCTGAACATCTTCGGTGATCACTCCGACGTCATGGCCTGCCGCCAGACCGGCTTCGCCATGCTCGCCGAGGGCAACGTCCAGGAGGTCATGGACCTCTCGCCGGTGGCTCACCTTGCCGCCATCGAGGGCAAGACCCCGTTCCTGAACTTCTTCGACGGCTTCCGCACCAGCCACGAGATCCAGAAGGTCGCAATGTGGGACTACAAGGATCTGGCCGAGATGTGCGACATGGACGCCGTCCAGGCTTTCCGCGACCACGCGCTCAACCCTGAGCACCCGCACACTCGCGGCAGCCACGAGAACGGCGACATCTTCTTCCAGAACCGCGAGGCCTGTAACAAGGTCTACGACGAGCTTCCCGCCGTCGTCGAGGGCTACATGAAGAAGATTAACGAGAAGCTCGGCACCGATTACGGCCTGTTCAACTACTACGGCGCTCCCGATGCTGATCGCGTCGTCGTGTGCATGGGCTCCTTCTGCGACGTGCTCGAGGAAGTCATCGACTACCTCAACGCTCACGGCGAGAAGGTTGGCCTGGTCAAGGTTCGCCTGTTCCGTCCGTTCTCCATCAAGCACTTCGTCGACGTTCTCCCCGAGACCGTCCAGAAGATCGCCGTCATGGACCGCACCAAGGAGCCGGGTTCCATCGGCGAGCCGCTCTACCAGGACGTCGTCTCCGCTCTCTACGAGGCCGGCAAGACGGGCATCAAGGTCGTCGGCGGCCGTTACGGCCTGGGCAGCAAGGACACGCCTCCCGCGTCCGCGTTCGCTGTCTTCGAGGAGCTCAAGGCCGACGAGCCCAAGCGCGAGTTCACCATCGGCATTGTCGATGACGTGACCAACCTGAGCCTGCCCGAGGCCGAGGATGCGCCCAACACCGCAGCCCCCGGCACCATCGAGTGCAAGTTCTGGGGTCTGGGTGGCGACGGTACCGTCGGCGCCAACAAGAACTCGATCAAGATCATCGGCGACCACACCGACAAGTACGTCCAGGCCTACTTCCAGTACGACTCCAAGAAGACCGGCGGCGTCACCGTCTCGCACCTGCGCTTTGGTGATTCCCCGATCCGTTCGCCGTACTACGTGACCAAGGCCGACTTTGTCGCCTGCCACAACCCCAGCTACATCGTTAAGGGCTTCAAGATGGTCCGCGACGTCAAGCCGGGCGGCACCTTCCTGGTCAACTGCCAGTGGAGCGACGAGGAGTTCGCCGAGCACATGCCCGCCGTGGCCAAGCGCTACATCGCGAACAACAACGTCAACGTCTACCTGATCGACGCTATCGACCTGGCCGCCAAGGTCGGCATGGGCAAGCGCACCAACACGGTGCTCCAGTCCGCCTTCTTCGCGCTGGCCAAGGTCCTGCCCGCCGAGGACGCCCTGCAGTACATGAAGGACGCTGCTACCAAGTCCTACATGAAGAAGGGCCAGGCCATCGTCGACGCCAACCACAAGGCCATCGATGCCGGCGCTACCGCCTTCCGTAAGTTCGAGGTTCCGGCCGACTGGGCAACCGCCGAGGATGCCGCTCCCGTCGAGCTCTCCGAGGAGACCAAGTCCGCCATCGCCCAGCAGGTCAAGAACCTGCTCGAGCCCATCGATCGCATGGATGGCGACAGCCTGCCTGTTTCCGCCTTCGTCGATTGCGCCGACGGCCAGTTTGAGTTGGGCGCCTCCGCATACGAGAAGCGCGGCGTCGCCGTCGTCGTTCCCCACTGGGACGAGACCAAGTGCATCCAGTGCAACCAGTGCGCCTACGTGTGCCCGCATGCCACCATCCGTCCGTTCGCGATGACCGAGGACGAGGCTGCCGCCGCGCCCGAGGCTACCCGCACGCTCGACGCTATGGGCCCCAAGGCCAAGGGCATGAAGTTCACCATGGCCGTGTCTCCGCTCGACTGCATGGGCTGCACCAACTGCGTCAAGGTCTGCCCCAAGGGCGCCCTCGAGATGGTTCCCACCGAGCAGGAGATGGACCAGCAGCCCGTTTGGGACTACATGGTCGAGAACGTCTCCGAGAAGAAGGAGCTCATCGCGGCCAACGTCAAGGGCAGCCAGTTTAAGCAGCCCTACCTGGAGTTCTCTGGCTCCTGCGCCGGCTGCGCCGAGACCGCCTATGCACGTCTGGTGACCCAGGTCGCCGGCGACCGCATGTTCATCTCCAACGCCACCGGCTGCTCCTCCATTTGGGGCAACCCCGCTGCCACCGCTCCTTACTGCAAGGACAAGGACGGTCACGGCCCGGCGTGGAACAACTCTCTGTTCGAGGACAATGCCGAGCATGGTCTGGGCATGGCCGTCGGTTACGAGGCCGTCCAGCACAAGCTGATCGCCGCTACCCAGGACATCATCGCTGCCGATGGTCCGTCCGACGAGCTCAAGGCCGCTGGCCAGGCTTGGATCGACTCCGTCAATGACGCCGAGGCCTCCAAGACCGCTGCCGCCGCCTACGTTGCCGAGCTCGAGAAGTGCGGCTGCGACGCTTCCAAGGCGATTCTTGCCGACAAGGCTTACCTCACCAAGAAGTCTTTCTGGATCTTCGGCGGCGACGGTTGGGCCTACGACATCGGCTTCGGTGGTCTGGATCACGTCCTGGCTTCCGGCCACAACGTCAACGTCTTCGTCTTCGACACCGAGGTTTACTCCAACACCGGCGGTCAGGCCTCCAAGGCCTCGAACCTGGGCCAGGTCGCTCAGTTCGCCGCTGCCGGTAAGGTGACCAAGAAGAAGTCTCTGGCCGAGATTGCCATGAGCTACGGCTACGTCTACGTGGCGCAGGTCGCCATGGGCGCCAACCCGGCTCAGACCCTCAAGGCAATCCACGAGGCCGAGGCCTACGACGGTCCGTCCCTCATCATCGGCTACAGCCCCTGCGAGATGCACTCCATCAAGAAGGGCGGCATGCAGAACTGCCAGGCCGAGATGAAGAAGGCCGTCGAGTGCGGTTACTGGAACCTCTTCCGCTTCAACCCCGAGGCTGCTGCCGGCAAGAAGTTCTCGCTCGATTCCAAGGAGCCCGCGGGCGGTTATCAGGAGTTCCTGATGAACGAGGCCCGTTACGCTTCGCTGACGCGTTCCTTCCCCGAGCGCGCCGAGGAGCTCTTCAAGGAGAACGAGCAGGCCGCTATGGACCGCTACCAGCACCTGCTGAAGCTCAAGACGGTGTACAACGAGGCCTAGGTCTCCCGCCGCAGGATCTGAGGGCTAACCTTCGCGGACGTCCTCGGACATGAAAGAACCCCCGCTGCGCACTACGTGCGGCGGGGGTTCTTTCGTCCTTACCTTGTCTCGCCGCTCTCTGTGCGTAGGCGGTAGCCGTGGACCAGGTCGCTAATAGCTGGCCAGGGAATCTGGCGGTCGACCCAAAACTGGAGTTGGACCAGGTAGCGCTCGGTGGCGCGGGTGAGGGCTGCGAACTGTTCGTGGGTCTCGACCTGGGCGTAGAGGTCGCGGCTGTGGGCGAGTATTGCTGTGGTGCCGTCCATTTTGCCGGTGACGTCGAAGGCGCCCGAGAACCAGTCGCATAGGCGGGCGGCGCTGTTGTTGAGGGTGGCCAGGTCGGCGGTGCCGTCGTCGGCGTTTTCGTTGGCCTGGGCGCGCAGGAGGGAGAGGGCGTCGGCGGCGTTCATGCAGTAGCCGACGGTGAAGTTCCAGACGGCGAACTCGCGGCCGGTGTCGAGTTTGCGGCGGCGCATGTAGTCGATGTCGCGGGGCTCCTCCAGCATCATCTGGTCGGCGAGGGCTTCAAGTGCAGCTGCGTACTCGGCAAGGTCGAGCGTGAGCAGATCGTTGATATCCATCATCTCTAGGCCTCCGCTTCGATCTCGACGATTTCGTTTTTGATGTACATGCCCTGGTTGTCCCAGACGTTGCGGCAGGCGGCGGCAAAGCGCTCGCGGTCGGCCTCGCAGATGCGGGCGAACATGTCGCAGGTGCCAAAGGGCTCGCACACGTCAAAGAAGATGCAGATCGACGACCAGCCGCCGTACCAGCTCACGGCACCCGCCGGCTCGTGAAAGACAGGGTTCTCGATATGCTCGTAGTTGGCGATGGGACCCGCTACGGGATAGGTCACCTCGGCATCGCAAATCTTGGCCGAGAAGATGCGCGACTCCACGGGGCAAGACGCTTCGAACAGCTTGCATGTTTCGGGCGCTTCATCCCACAGCATGTCGGCGAGAAACGTCTCGCCTGCCATCGTGATCTTGAGCATTTTTGTCATAGAAAGGACCTCCTCAATCCGTCGCTCAAGGGGCTCGCTGGCGGATAAGGAGAAGACAGCTACGGGGTCGCCGAGCCCAAACTTCACGACAGGTATCTGTCGCCCCAGCCCGTGCTGTACTCCGCTAAAGTACCATGCCGCAAAGGTCAGCGCAATATCGGTCTTCGGTTTTCTTAAGAGCGGTTGTCGAAGGGCGGCCGCGCCTACGGCCGACCAACGAGCGGTACGGGTGCGGGAGCTATTCCTTTTGCTGGATGAAAAGCGCCATGTTATTGCGGGGGTGCATACTCGTCTAAAAAGTGCATAGAATCTCGTATAGTGCGAGTAAGATTTTACGCCATCCATTTTGCGCCTGGTAAAAATATAGTTTGCATAATCCTGTACAATCTGCGCTCCATTTAAATAAAGTCGCACGTAAATAGCGTGTATATAAATGAGCCGGGCTTTTATACGCTGGGCGGGTAAAATCGACCGTTCACCGCTCAGCTATTTTCAAAATGAATAAAATGAGCGATAAAGAGAATATAAACCGCGCATCGCACGGGCGCGGCTTATGAATGGGTTGTAGGCCTTTTAAAGAAAGGATTCCAGCAATGTCTAAGCCTCTTGGCAAGCCCGATCGTATCGTCGTCGCCCTTGGTGGCAACGCCCTCGGCAACAATCCCGTTGAGCAGATCGAGGCCGTGAGCAATACCGCTCACGCTCTTCTCGGCCTTATCGAGCAGGGCAACGAGATCATCATCACCCACGGCAACGGCCCGCAGGTCGGCATGATCCAGAACGCCTTCGCCGCTGCCCACGACGCCATCGGCACCCCCGAGATGCCGCTGCCGGAGTGCGGCGCTATGTCTCAGGGCTACATTGGCTATCACCTGCAGCAGGGCATCGGCCGCGAGATGCACAAGCGCTATAAGCGTTGGCACGCCGCCACCGTCGTCACCCAGATCGAGTGCGATCCGGACGACCCCGCGTTCAAGAACCCGACCAAGCCCATCGGCCCCTTCTACACCGAGGAGCAGGCCAAGGAGTTCATGGCCGAGGATCCTTCCAAGGTCTTCGTCGAGGATTCCGGCCGCGGCTGGCGTCGCGTCGTCGCCTCCCCCGATCCCAAGAAGATCGTCGAGGCCGACTCCATCCTCAACCTGCTCGACAACGAGTTCATCGTCATCGCCTGCGGTGGCGGCGGCATCCCCGTCGTCCGCGACTACGAGAACAAGGGCTGCTACAAGGGCGTTCCCGCCGTCATCGACAAGGACCTGGGCGGCGAGCTGCTGGCCGAGGACTGCGACGCCGACGTTCTGTTCCTGCTGACCGCCGTTGAGCATGTCGCCATCAACTTCGGCAAGCCCAACCAGGAGGAGCTCGAGGACATCACCGCCGACGAGGCCGAGCGCCTGGCCGACGAGGGTCAGTTCGGCAAGGGTTCCATGGAGCCCAAGGTCCGCGCTGCCATCAAGTTCGCCCGTTCCCGCAAGGGCCGCACCTGCATCATCGGCGCTCTGGACAAGGCCGCCGAGACCATGGCCGGCCTCTCCGGTACCCGCATCCACGAGTAGTTTCTACTTCATAGCCTCTCTTCATGAGCCCCGCAGTCCGCTCCGACTGCGGGGCTTTTGCTATCCACCTAGTCATTGGGGACGGTCTTAAACGACTAGTCAAAAGGGACACTCTTGTCGCGAGCAAGCCCGGCACTTGGGGACAGCTCTTTTCGGCTATTCGCAAAGACTGTCCCTAACGACTAGTCGTTTAAGAACGTCCCCAATGACTAGTAGTAAGCCCACATGGCTTCGATTTCGTTGAGGACTTCTACGACGCCCCAGCGGCGAGCGCTGCGGCTGGGCGAATTGGGGTCGTAGATGCCGATCTGGTCGGCGTCGTCAATGCCGTAGAGCACGATGTAGTGGCCCACGTTGGTAAAGGTGCCGGGACGCACGGCGGCGATCGCGGGCGCGCCCGAGCGCAGGGCCTGGGTCATCGAAGCGCGGTCGTTATAAAGCTGCGTTCCGTTGAGTCCCAGCCGCCATGCGCCGCTGGTCATAAACGACCATTCGGTGGCTCCGGTGGGGGCGTAGTTGCCGGCTTCGGAAAGCGCACACATATCGGCCGGCGTCATATCGGTGTGTCCGGTTTTAAAGATATAGACCATGGTGAGGCAGGTAGGGCCGCAGCCGTTTTGGCGGATGGTGCCGCCGGCATAGGGTAGCTCCGACCATGCGGGGTCTATCTGATAGATGTGCGGCATGGTGCCGGCGCTCCACTGCGAGCGCGGAGTCGAAAAAGCAAACGAGTAACCGGGCGCGACCGGGGCCTTGAGGAGCTTTTCCTCGGCGGAAGGCTCCAGACCGGCCGAGCCATGCGAGGCGCACGAACCCAGATACACAAAGGCCAGGCATGCTATGACGGAGCACAAGGCAAGGCAGAGGCGATGAATCTGCGGGTTGGCGACCCCGACACGTCCCATCGACCGCGGTTGCTTCGCGCCGCGCCCGCGATGGGGCTTCGAAAAGGGGCGACGGATGAAATTGCCAGTCTTTTGTCGATCGCTTTTTCGCTGCCGAGACGCCTCGGCCCGGCGTTGACGGGTGTCCGGGCGCGGGCGATCTGCCTGACGCGCGCTGGCGCCCTGCGGCCACGACGACGAGGGGCGCTCCTGCGAACGCTGCGAGGGCTGTGGGATCTGCAGTCCGCTGTCGTCAGAGGCGCTTTTGGATGCTGGCGTGGTACGCCCGGCAAGGCGAACGTTTCGCTGTCGTTCGCTGTCGTTATATCCGTATGCCATTCGTACCGCCTCGTCTCATGTATAACCCGTTTATCCTACAAAAAAGACGTGCAGCAAATGAGGACGTAGTCCAAAACCTCGGTAAGCGGTGCGAATGGGGCAAAGGGGACCGTTGCTACACCATGCGAGTTTTCGCCCGTATCAATTACAGTCAATCGCCGCTCGTCTTAAAAACGGCGCCGTTCGTTGCGCGGTTCTGCCTTCGGTCGAGCCATAAACGGCAGCGCGCCGCCGAGGCCGTATTGTAAAGCCACGAACTAAAAGCGCGCGGTCAGACAAGCCGCGCAGGGGTGACGCCAAGGGGGCGTCAAGCAAGGAAAGGAGGGGAATAATGGCGGACAAGAACGCAGAAGTTGCAGTCGAGGATAACGGCGGCATGAAGAAAACGCTTTCGCTCTGGAACTTCTTCACCATCGGTTTCGGTGCCATCATCGGAACTGGCTGGGTTCTGCAAGTCGGCGACTGGATGGTCGTGGGCGGCGGTCCCGTTCCCGCTATGATCGCATTCCTCTTGGGTGCAATCTTCCTCGTGCCCGTTGGAGCTGTTTTCGGTGAGCTCACGGCTGCCATCCCCATCTCGGGCGGCATCGTCGAGTACGTCGACCGTAGCTTCGGCCGTACGCTGAGCTACATCACCGGATGGCTCCTGGCTCTGGGCAACGGCATTCTGTGCCCGTGGGAGGCCATCGCCATCTCGACCCTCGTGTCCGAGATGTTCGGCAGCCTGCCCGGTCTTGAGTGGCTGCGCGCCGTTAAGCTCTACACCATCCTGGGCGCCGACGTTTACCTGTTCCCGACGCTGATCGCGCTCGGCTTTGCAGTCTACGTCATCTTCCTCAACTTCCGCGGTGCCAGCTCGGCCGCCAAGCTCCAGGCCTTCCTGACCAAGGCTCTGCTCTGCGGCATGCTGCTCGCCATGGGCGTCTCGCTGTTCACCGGTTCGCCGGACAACGCCATGCCCGTGTTCTCCCAGGTCGCCGGTGCTGGCGGCGGCAAGGCCGCTACCGAGAGCACCGGCCTGTTCGCCGGCATCGTGTCGGTTCTGGTTCTGACCCCGTTCTTCTACGCCGGCTTCGACACCATTCCTCAGCAGGCTGAGGAAGCAGCCGAGGGCCTCAACTGGAACAAGTTCGGCAAGATCATCTCCCTGGCCCTGCTGGCCGCCGGCGGCTTCTACATGGTCTGCATCTACTCGTTCGGCACCATCCTCGACTGGCACGAGTTCGTTAAGAGCCCGGTTCCCGCGCTCGCTTGCCTCAAGGGCATCAACATGCTCCTGTACCTGGCCATGCTCGTCATCGCCACGCTTGGACCTATGGGCCCCATGAACTCCTTCTACGGCGCCACGAGCCGCATCATGCTCGCCATGGGCCGCAAGGGCCAGCTGCCCGAGAAGTTCGCCGAGGTCGATCCCAACTCCGGCGCTCCCAAGCTCGCCTGCGTCGTCCTGGGCGTCATCACCGTCGTCGGTCCGTTCCTGGGCAAGAACATGCTCATCCCCCTGACCAACGTGTCGGCTCTCGCCTTCATCTTCTCCTGCGGTATGGTCGCCCTCGCTTGCCTGCGCATGCGCTTCACCGAGCCCGACCTGCCCCGTCCCTACGAGGTGCCCGGCGGCAAGTTTGGTATCTCCCTCGCCATCGCCGCCTGCGCCATCATCATCGGCCTGCTCGTGATCCCCTTCTCTCCCGCCTCCCTCAACATGGTGGAGTGGGGCATCGTAATCGGCTGGCTGGCCATCGGCCTGGCTCTCATGGCCTTCACCAATTCCCGCAAAAAGTAACGCCTAGCCGGGCCGGATCAGGTGCGCGGGACCCTCTCTTCCGCGCACCGAACCCGGCACCACTTGGGTAGCTTTGTGAGGCCTTAACCCAACACGGCCTCGCCCACTATATGGATCCATAAGGAGGAACCATGTCCACTAAGTATGCAATCGTTGGCGGCAAGCTCATCGACGGTACCGGCGCCGAGCCGGTCGAGAACTCTCTCGTTCTCGTCGACGACAACGGCAAGATTGAGTATGCCGGCGTCATGCAGGACCTTCCCGAGGGCATTGAGGTTATCGACGCTGCCGGCAAGACCGTCCTTCCCGGCCTGATCGACACCCACCTGCACTTCTCGGGCAACCTAACCGACGATGACACCGACTGGGTCATGCAGCCGCTCCTCGAGAAGCAGGCCGTCGCCGTCAAGCAGGCCTATGACTGCCTCACCCACGGCCTCACCACCGTCTGCGAGATCGGCCGCTTTGGCATCCAGATTCGCGACTGCATCGACAAGGGCGTCTTCAAGGGCCCGCGTGTTTTGGCTACCGGCCTTGGCTTCTGCCGCGTTGCCGGCCACGGCGACTCCCACCACTGCACCCAGGAGCTCAACAAGGAATCGCACCCCTGGGGCGATCAGGTCGACGGTCCTTGGGATCTGCGCAAGGCTGTCCGTCGTCGCCTGCGTGAGAACCCCGATGCCATCAAGATCTGGGCTACCGGTGGCGGCATCTGGCGTTGGGACTCCGGTCGCGACCAACACTACTGCTCCGAGGAGATCCAGGCCGTGGTCGAAGAGGCCAAGATGGTCGGCATTCCCGTGTGGAGCCACTGCTACAACAACCATGCCGCTGCCTACGATTCCGTCCGCTTTGGCTGCGAGCAGCTGATTCACGGCTTCGACATCGATGAGCGCACCATGGACCTCATGGCCGAGCAGGGTACCTTCTTTACCCCGACGATTGCCTTCCTGCCCACCTGGTACTCCACCTATCCGCCCGTCTACGTCCCCGAGCTGCACGACAAGTACGAGGGCACCCTGGTCGAGAAGGAGCTCCAGCGCAACTACGACTGCCTGCGCGAGGCCAAGAAGCGCGGCGTCGTCATGACGATCGGCTCCGACTCCTTCTCCTTCGTCACCCCGTACGGCAACTGCTCCATCGAGGAGATGTACGAGTTCGTCGACAAGATCGGTTTCACCCCGGTCGAGACCATCACCTGCGCCACCCTCAACGGTGCCAAGATGTGCCACATCGAGGACGAGACCGGTTCCATCGAGGCCGGCAAGTGCGCCGACCTGCTGGTCGTCAACGGTGACGTTGCTGCCGACATCCACGTGCTCAACACCGACAACATGGACGTCATCATGAAGGACGGTTGGATTGTCGAGGCCGGCACCTTCGGCGAAGCCAACAAGTACAGCGCGTAGGCTACCGTTCATCGATGGCTGGATGTAAATCAAAGAAATTGATTGCATAATGCAATGGAGAGGGTCGCTTGCGGCCCTCTTTATTGCTATGGGTGCGTTAGTCAGAAGGGGATGACGGTGGATTTCAATAGGCTGATCTTGGGCAAAAGCTATAACTCGACCAAGGTCTTTCGTACCGCTCAGCATGTGGTCCAGGCTATTTTGCTTGGCGTTGTCGTTCCACTGCTCATCCTGCTGCTTATCTGGGATTTAACCGATAATCCCAATCCCGTTCCGGCCGTTGTCGTCATTGCCGGCTTGGTCATGCTGTGCTTTTTCTTCTCGTATGTCTTTGTGGTGCCCGACGACCTCACGTCGAGCGCTACCGACCGCACGCTCGCCATCGCCTCAAAAATATTCGCCTATACGTCGCGCGGCTTAACGCCCGAGGCAGCCCTGGGTGCCTCCAAGATCATCCTGTCCGAGACCTTTGCCTCGGCCATTTGCTTTACCGACGGCAGGCAGGTGCTGGCAAGCTGGGGCGAGGATTCGGCAAAGTGCCCCGCCGGCACCCCGGTCGTGCTCAAGACCACGCTCAACGTGATTGAGTCTGGCGAGCAGAGTGTGTTTTCGCGCGACGCCTCGTCCGAGACGGGTGGCTACTTTCCCCGCCTGCGCGCCGGCATTGTCGCGCCGCTTACCGTGCGCGGGCATTGCGTGGGCACGCTCGAGCTGTACTATCCCCGCCTGAGCAGCATCGATATGCGCCAGACGGCCCTTGCCTCGGGCTTTGCTGACCTCATTTCCACGCAGCTCGCGAGCTTTGAGCTCGAGCGCCAGGACGAGCTCACGGCCCGCGTTGAGCTGCGCGCCCTGCAGTCGCAGGTCGATCCGCACTTTCTGTTCAATACCATCAGCACCATCGTGTCGCTCGTGCGAACCGAGCCCGACAAGGCCAGGTCGCTGCTCATCGACTTTTCCAATTATTACCGTCAGACGCTTTCTGACTCCGATACGCTCACCACGCTCGAGCACGAGGTGGAACAGGGCACTCGTTATATCAATCTTATGCAGGCCCGCTATGGCGACGGCCGTCTGCGCGTTTCGGTCGATATCGACTTCGAGGTGCGCGACAGCATGGTGCCGCCGTTTATCTTGCAGCCGTTGCTCGAAAACTGCATCAAGCACGCGCAGCGCGAGACCGAGCCGCTTTCTATTCATGTAAGGGCTTTCGAGACCGATGACGGCCTGGAGATTATCGTCGAAGATGACGGCATCGGCATGAGCGAGGAAGTCTGCGCTCATCTGTTCGAGCAGCATAGACGGGAGGAGCCCGAGAGCATTACTGCCGACGGCTCCATTAAACGAGGCTGCGGGCTGGCGCTCTTTAACGTTCTTCAGCGCATCCATTTCTTTTACGGAGAAGATTCCGGCATGCGCGTGGAGTCCCAGGAGGGCGTGGGGACGCAGGTCATCGTTGAGTTGAATGGTGAACCGCATGAGCCGGCGCCGATGACGGCGTAGCATGCGAGTGTATTGAGGAGAGAGGAAGCGGGCATGTCCGAGGGCTGGAACATCCTAGTGGTTGATGACGAGCCTCCCATTAGGGCTGAACTACGCTATCTGTTAGAGAGGGATGCGCGCGTGGGACAGATTGCCGAGGCGGGCAATGTTACCGAGGCGGTGGAATCGATTCTGTCGAACAAGCCCGACGTGCTGTTCTTGGACATTACCATGCCGGGCCGCTCGGGGATTGAGCTTGCCGAGACGTTGCAGAACCTAAAGAGACCGCCGCTGGTGGTCTTTGTGACGGCGTTTGCCGAGTACGCTGCCGATGCTTATAACCTCGATGCCGTCGACTACGTGGTCAAGCCCGTTGAGGACGCGCGCCTGACGAAGGCACTCGACAAGATTGAGGCTGCCTTGGGCGTCCGCCGCGTCGTCCAGGCTCCGCGTCAGCCGCTGCGCTTGACGGCAGATCGCGGGGGCAAGAAGGTGTTCATTCCCGTTGCGGATGTCTGTTACTTTGAGGCGCGCGCCGATTTTTGCAACGCCATCTGTCCCGAGGGGACGTACCTCATCAACGAATCGATCTCCTCGCTTGAGCGGCGCTTGGCGCTCGAGGGCTTCATCCGCGTCCATCGCAGCTATCTGGTCAATTTGGAGGACGTGCATAACGTTGAAGTCGGCTCCACGGGCCTGATGGAGTTGAGGCTCGATCGCGTGGACTCGACGGTGCCGGTGTCCCGTCGTCGCGCCGCCGAGGTCAAGTCGCACTTGGGGCTTGCATAAGAGCCCGCGTGCCATCGTTTGCCGATGCAGGTTTGGCATGGCTGTGGGGTGGGCATAATGGATTGCATCGAATGAAATCGAAAGGATTATCATGCCTGCGCTTATCACCCATCATTTGTTTGGCGAGGAAAGCATCGAGCGTCTGCCGCAGGGCGTTATCACGTCTGACGAGGAGCGCATTGCTTTTATCCTGGGCAACCAGGGTCCCGACCCGTTTTTCTTCCACATCCTGACGCCGCGCGTTTCCGACTGCACGCTGCTGGCGCAGGTTATGCACCGCTCGCGCATGTCGCGCCAGTTTTCGTGCCTGCGCGACGGCGTGTCTCATCTGCTTCCGCGCGATGCCAGCCTGGGCCGTGCCTTTGCGCTGGGCCTGCTGTCGCACTACGTGCTCGACCGCAATGCCCACCCCTTTGTCTACGAGCAGCAGTTTGGCATCGTGGAGTCCGATCCCGAGCTGGAGGATTCGGGCGGCCAGGTCCACGCGGTGCTCGAGAGCGACCTAGATGTGTTGATGCTGCAGATCAAGCGCGATGGTGCCACGGTCGACGACTATCCGCCGGCGGGCGAGATCGTTACCACCGACCGCATCAATCGCGTGGCCGGCGTGTTGATGAGCTATGTCGCCGGGCGCGTGTACGGTATCGATATCCCGGCGGGGGAGTACGGCGCCGCCGTTGCCGACATGCAGCTGCTCTATCGCGCCATTGAACCGGCCGGTTCGGCCAAGACGCGTGCAATTGCCCTGGTCGAGGGTCTGGTACACGACTACTCGCTGCTCGAGGGCCTCGCTCATCGCGTGACGACCGAGCTGCCCGAGCGCACCGGCAACCTGGGTCATCTGGCCTGGAAGAATCCCTTTACCGATGAGGTCTCGAACGAGAGCTTCCCCGAGGTCTTTGACCGCGCGCTGGTCGATTACGAGTGCACGGTCGCCCGATTCATCGAAACGGGCGATATGGAGGCCGTGACCAGCCATGTCAACTACAGCGGCCGTGTGCTCGGCACCGACGAGGAGTTCGACCGCGAGGAGTAACAAGCCGCCTCGTCCACGCTTTTCAATAAGTTGCGGTGGAATAGTTCCTGTTTGGGCTTCCGAAGCTTCCAAACGGGAACTATTTCACCGCAACTGTGTTGGGGGTGCGGGTCTGTCCCGCCGGCTTGCGTGCCCGCGCGCCCCTTTGCCGAATCCTTACCGGCGCTTCTGGACAATTGGGGTACGATGAATTAACTGCATATCGAGCGAATACGAAGGGGCCCTGTCCATGAAATACACCAAGCTCGAGCGTAACTGGGTTATGTACGATGTGGGCAACTCGGCCCTCGTGCTGCTCAATACCTCGGTGGTGCCCATCTACTTTAACGCCATCAATACCGGCGCTTCCTCGGCCGACCTCGTGGTTGCCTGGGGCAACGCGCAGACAATCGCCTCGCTGGTCATCGCCATGCTCATGCCCATTCTGGGCGCGCTTGCCGATTACGCCGGCAACAAGATCAAGTTCTTCCTGGGCTTCTTCCTCACGGGTCTGGTTCTTTGCCTGGCGCAGGCCATCCCCATGTCTGCCATGGCGTTTTTGACCGTCTACGTGCTGTGCACTATCGGCCTCAACTCGTCCATGACGTTCTACGACGCCATGCTGCCCGACATCACCACCGACGAGCGCATGGATGCCGTGTCCAGCTCGGGCTATGCCTGGGGCTACATCGGCTCGACCGTGCCCTTCATCGTCTGCCTGGCACTCATCATGGGCGGCCCTGCCCTTGGTGTTCCCACCATGTTGGCAACGCGCCTGTCGTTTATCATCACTGGCGCCTGGTGGCTCATCTTTACCCTGCCGCTCATTCGCACCTATAAGCAAAAGTACGGTCGCGAGCGCGGTCCCGAGGACACTCTCGGCCACATTGTGGGCGGCGTGTTCTCCGAGGTCGGACACACCATGCGTGAGATTGCCCGCAACAAGACCGTGTTGGTCTACATGATCGCGTTCTTCTTCTATATCGACGGCGTGCACACGGTCATTTCCATGGCCACCAGCTACGGCTCGGCTTTGGGTATCGATTCGACCCAGCTGGTGCTGGCGCTGCTCGTCACGCAGTTTGTAGCCTTCCCGTCCGCCATTATCTACGGCAAGCTCGCCGGTCGCGTGGGTACGCTCAACATGATCATGGTGGCCGTCGCCGCCTATATGGGCATCGTGCTCTTTGCCGCATTCTTCCTCAAGACCGCCTTCGAGTTCTGGGTACTCGCCATTTTGGTCGGCCTGTTCCAGGGCGGCGTGCAGGCACTGAGCCGCAGCTATTTTGGTCGCATCATCCCCAAGGAAAAGTCAAACGAGTACTACGGTTTCTTCGATATCTTTGGTCGCTACGCAAGCGTTATGGGCACCTTCCTGGTGTCGGTCGTCACCTCGCTGACCGGCAACCCGTCGCTGGGCGTCCTTTCCATTGGCGTGCTGCTGGTGGTGGGCTTTATCCTGCTGGTTCGCCTGTCTCGTATAGTTCAGGCGGCACAGTAAACGCGGGGATAGTGCTTGTCCGCGGTGCTCTTTTAAGGTTCCGGACGTAAAACATTTCCGTCTACCCACCAATGCCGACCCCAAGTGGGTATGATTGAATCAGCTAGGTCGCGGGGCGTCGCCTGTGTTTGGTGGCGCCCTGTTTTTGTGTTGTAAGGAGGGTAAGGCATGAATGCCACGGTGGTGATTCCAACGTATTGGGCTGGCGATGATGCCCGTGCAAATGCCCCCGGCACCTATGACCATTCGACAAAGCTCAATGCTGCCAATCCCGAGCTCGACCGCTGCCTGGGTTCGTTCGAGCAGGTGCGCGACATCCCGCGCATTATCTTGCTGGTGGTTTGTCCGGCGTCTGCCACGGACGACGTATCAAAGCGCGTGCACGAGATCGTTGACGCGCATCCCATGCTCAACGTGACCGTCGTTACCAATATCGAGGCATCGCGTATCGCGGACCGCGTGGCGCAGATTGCGCCCAAGGGGTCGGGCGAGTGCGTGAGCCTTCGCGGTTACGGCGCCATCCGCAACATGGGGCTGGCCTGCGCCGCCGTGTTGGGCCACGATGCCGTTATCTTCGTCGACGACGACGAGACCGTCATCGATGCCGACTTCATGAAGCGCGCGACGTATGCGCTGGGGCAGCAGACGCGCCAGGGCCTGCCGATCCTGGTCAAGAGCGGTTATTTCTACGACCGCGACGGATCGCCGCTTGCTCCTACGGACAAAGTGGGCATCTGCCATCGCTGGTGGACCAAGCGCATCGAGTTCAACCGCTGGATGAAAAAGGCGCTCTCGGGTACGCGCATCTCGCGCTCCAACTATGTGTGCGGCGGCCTTATGGCCCTGCATGCCCGCGCTTTTACCCGTGTGGCCTTCGACCCGTTTATCACCCGCGGTGAGGACCTGGACTATCTCTTTAACATGCGCATGTTTGGCTACGACGTATGGTTCGACAACGAGTGGACCGTGCGCCATCTGCCGCCCGAGTCCGAGAAGCGCTCGCCGCGCTTTATGCAGGACGTGTATCGTTGGTACTACGAACGAGCCAAGCTGACGTTTGCCGCGCACCAAAAGGAGCTCATTCCCGTTACGGCCGCATCGCTCATGCCCTATCCGGGCCCGTGGATTTCGCGCGAGCTCGACGACCGCGTGCGCAAGACCGCCATGGTGCGCAGCATGTTTACCCGCGAGCACGAAGGCTACCTGCACATCTGGCGCCACGGTATTGCCGAGGCCCAGGCGTATGCGCGCCAAAACGCCGCAAGCTACCTGCGTTTCCAGAGCTTCTGGCCCAAGATTATGGACGGGCTTTGGCGTGACGCCCAACTGATCAACATCCTGGAGGGGGAGTAATGGCCGACCGCCGCGACGGGCGCGACAGCTCAATTTCGTTCTTCCGCATCATTGCCGTGTTCTGTGCCGTCTGCGTGATGGCCTACTTCATCTTTGCGCTGGCGACCGGAATCGAGCCCATTGCGACGGTTGTCGCCTGTGCTCTGCTCTGCATTTTCCTGTGCATCTTTATCTTTTTGACGCTCAACCCCGATTCGGTGCGCTCGCAGTACACCGAGGAGACGCTCTCGGTTGCGTCGGCCATGCTCGAGGACATCAAGGGCGGCCTGACGCAGGAGTCGGCGCTGCTGGTGTGTCGTCGCATCCTGCCCGAGACGCGTGCCATGACGGTGGCGATTACCGACGAGAATAACGTGTTGGCCTGTGCGGGCGAGTTCGAGGAAAAGCTCCCGCCCAATGCGCCCATCCATACGCTTGCCACGCGCTACGTGATCGAGCACGGCATCGTGCAGTCGTTCAACCGCGTGGTCGACGTGGTGGGTTCTGACGGCTCGCACAACCAGGTCCCTGCCGGCATCATCGCGCCTATTAAGGTGGGCGACCGTACCGTCGGCACGCTCAAGTTCTACTATCGCACGCCGCGTGCCGTCGATCGCACCCAGTACGCCCTGGCTTCTGGCTTTGCCGAGATCTTGTCCACGCAGCTCGCCATCCACGAGCTCGAGGTGCAAAAGGAGCTCACGGCCCGTGCCGAGGTGCGTGCCCTGCAGGCCCAGATCAATCCGCACTTTCTGTTTAACACGCTCAACACCATTGCGTCCTTTACGCGCACCGACCCGCTGCGCGCCCGCGAGCTGCTGCGCGAGTTCTCGTCGTTCTACCGTGCCACGCTCGACAATTCGGGCTCGCTGATTCCGGTCTCGCGCGAGGTTGCCCAGACCAAGCGCTACCTCACCTTTGAGAAGGCACGTTTTGGCGAGGACCGCGTGCTGGCGACCTTCCATGTGTCGGAGGATGTCGAGGACACGCTGGTGCCGGCCTTCGTGATTCAGCCGATCGTCGAAAACGCCGTGCGCCACGGCATGGGCGACGATGGCGCGCTCAAGATCGATGTCACGGTAGACGAGGACGGTGACGATGCGATTTTGATCGCCGTTGCCGATAACGGCGTGGGCATGGACGAGGGAACCGCCGCCAGGTTGTTTGACGAGCGCTCGGCCCGTCCCGACGCCAGCTCCCCGCAAGGTGGCGGTGCCGGCGTGGCCATGCACAACATTTCTGAGCGCATCCATCGCTTTTATGGACCGCATTCTTATACGCGCGTCGAATCGGCGCCGGGCAAGGGCACGAAGGTGCTCCTGCATCTTGATTTGTCAGAGAGTATCTTTGATATTCAAGAGTAAAATAAAGGTCTCTGGGTTTAACGTTTGACGACGGTTGCCCGGCGTAGTTTGTTGACGAAAGGTTTTATCCCTATGCTGCGTGCGATGATTGTGGATGATGAGGCGCCGGCTCGCTCGG
>CAKUGF010000021.1 GCA_934654585.1 uncultured Collinsella sp.
TTATTCTCCGAAATCGACGCATCCGGCGTCTTGGATCCTACGCTCGCCAAAAAGCGTACCGAGCGCATGCGCGAGAAGGAGGCCGCGGTCAAGCGCGGTGACAAGGCGGCGCTGGCACAGCTGCGCAGCGATGACCGCGCGAGTCAGGCCAAGCATATCGACCCGTTGTCCGAGGATGACCCTTCGGGTTCGCAGGTGAGCCATACCATTACGAAGACCGCCATGGCTGTGGTCATTACCATCCTGGTGCTGATTGTTGGCATGCAGATTGGCTACGGCGTGATGCGCCGTTTGAACACCGCAAACCTGTCCGAGAGCGTTTCGGTGGATACCGTTTCCACGGCGCTGAAGGGCGGCCTTGAGTGGGGCAACGGCTTTACGCAGTTCCCGCTCGACTTTACCGTCGACGAGGCCGACGAGCGAACGGGCACGGTAGAGGTGACGGTGCTGGATACGTCGTCTGCCAACGAGCTCGAGCTGTTGTCCAACGGGCAGATCCAGGCGGCAGCGCTTGCGACCAACGCGCTGCTCAACGATAAAATCGATCGCGTGGTGTATAACGTGCACGCCTATATCGATGAGGACAGCAACATTCAGCACGATTCCTTCTTCGGCATGTTTCCCGCGCAGGGTCACCAGAGCGCCATTCTGACGTTTGTGTGGACCAAGAGCTCGTCGAACGCCACGAGCATCGACTGGAAGATGCGTATCGTGAGCATGGACGATACGATTGCCGAGCGCATTCAAAAGCAGGTGAACTCGGTGTCGTCGCTAATCGAGGACCCGGCGGTGAGCCAGACCAAGATCACGGAAGAGAAGGCCGAGTGCGATCTGGAGCATCGCCTGCACGGCCGCGAGATCTTCCGCGGCGGCAAGCCCGACCGCACGCCGTCCGATCTGCTGGAGCAGGACAAATAAGAAGCCATCATCCCGCGTGAGCCAAGTGCCCGCGCGGGATGATTTTTCTGGATAGAGGGTAGCTAAAAGAGCCCCGTCCCAAATTAGCTACCCTAAAAACCAATATGCATAGAAAGTCATAATTATCATTTCGTAAACATTTCGATGAAATTAACGCCATGGCACATACTTGCGGTTACAATACCGCGAGGCCTAACTACCAACCTTTAAGCCGGTCCAGAGAGACCGGGAAGGAGAATTATGGCGAACAACCATACTGCGGGCACTGCTGCCCGCACCTTCGCGCCCAGCGAGCTTTGCCAGCGCATGCTGGCCAAAACCAGCAAGGGAACCTGCGGTCCCTGCATCCTGTACCTTGAGGATGGGACCATTTTTTATGGACGTGCATGCGGCGCCGAGGGCACCGCGACCGGCGAAGTCTGCTTCAACACCTCGCTCGAGGGCTACTTTGAAGTCATGACCGATCCGAGCTATGCCGGCCAAATCGTAACTATGACCTATCCGCAGATCGGCAACTACGGCATCGACGAGACCGACGTCCAGTCGGCCTTCCCCGGCGACGCCGCTCGTCCCGCGAGCGCTCCGGCCATGCGCGGCATGATCGTTCGTGACATGTGCGCCACGCCTTCCAACTGGCGCTCCGCCGTTAGCGTGCCGGAGTATCTGCGTGCCCACGGTATCGTCGCCATCGAGGGCGTCGATACCCGCGCCCTGGTGCGCCACCTGCGCGACAACGGTTCCAAGATGGGCATTATCTCGACCGAGATCTTCGACGTCGACGAGCTTGCCGAGCGTCTGGCCGCAGCACCCACGCTGGTGGGCGAGAACCTGGTCAAGACCGTGAGCTGCCCCGAGACACACGAGTTTGCAGCCGCCGATCTGCCCGCCACGCATGACTTTGCGCTCGCGGCCGCCGCTCCTGCCCGCCACAAGGTGGTTGCCTACGACTGCGGCGTGAAGCGCGGCATTCTGGAGGGCCTCGTCCGCGCCGGCTGCGACCTCACCGTCGTGCCGTGGGACACGCCCGCCCAGCAGGTCCTCGACATGAATCCCGACGGCGTCTTTTTGTCCAACGGCCCTGGCGACCCCGATGCCGTGGTGGAGACCTACGAGCAGGTGCAGCAGCTGATCGGTAAGGTACCGGTCTTTGGCATTTGCCTGGGTCACCAGATGATCAGCCTGGCCTGCGGCGCTCAGATGGAAAAGCTTAAGTTTGGCCACCGCGGTGGCAACCAGCCGGTTATGAACCTGGTGAGCCGTCGCGTGGAGATTACCGCGCAAAACCACGGTTTTGGCCTGCTGTTCCCCAGCTTGGGCAAGCTTATCCCCGAGCTCTCCGGCGGCGAGACCGAGCATGCGGCCGATGGCGACCTGCGCGCCTGGGTGCGCCGCGGCATCGCGCCGGTCGTGATGAACGAGCGCTTCGGCCGCGTTCGCCTGACGCATGTGAACCTCAATGACGGCACCGCCGAGGGCATCCAGCTGCTCGACGCTCCGTGCTTCTCGGTCCAGTATCACCCCGAGGCCTCGCCCGGCCCCACCGATGCCCACTATCTCTTTACCGCCTTTACGCGACTCATGGACGGCGAGGAGAACTATCTGGACATCGACACCGCGAAGGACCGCCTTGCCGGCTGGAATTTCGCCGAGACTGAGACCGAGGAGAACTAACATGCCTAAACGTACTGACATCAAGCGTATCCTCGTTATTGGTTCGGGTCCCATCGTTATTGGTCAGGCCTGCGAGTTCGACTACTCCGGCGCCCAGGCCTGTAAGGTGCTCAAGGAGGATGGCTTTGAGGTCATCCTGGTCAACTCCAACCCGGCGACCATCATGACCGACCCGGGTCTTGCGGACCGCACCTATGTCGAGCCCATCACCGCCGAGTTTATCGAGCGCGTGATCAAGAAAGAGCATCCGGACGCGCTGCTGCCCACGCTGGGCGGTCAGACCGGCCTGAACGCCGCCGTCGAGCTGGCAAAGGATGGCACGCTCGACAAGTACGGCGTCGAGATGATCGGTTGCGACCTCGCCGCTATCGAGCGCGGCGAGGACCGCAAGCTCTTTAACGAGGCCATGGCCGAGATCGGCCTGGAGGTCGCGCGCTCGGGCTATGCCTACAGCGTGGCAGATGCCGAGGCCATCGCCGAGCGCGTGGGCTACCCCTGCGTGCTGCGTCCGAGCTTTACCCTCGGCGGCGCCGGCGGCGGCATCGCGCACACCCACGAGGAGCTCGTCTCCATCGTGAGCCAGGGCCTCGAGCTTTCGCCTGCCCACGAGGTGCTGGTCGAGGAGTCCATCGAGGGCTGGAAAGAGTACGAGATGGAGGTCATGCGTGACCACGCCGGCAACGGCATCATCGTGTGCTCCATCGAGAACCTCGACCCCATGGGCGTGCACACCGGCGACTCCATCACCGTGGCGCCGGCGCAGACGCTCTCCGACCTTGAGTATCAGCGCATGCGTGTGGCTTCACTTGCCATTCTGGAGAAGATCGGCGTCGAGACCGGCGGCTCCAACGTGCAGTTTGCCGTGAACCCCAACACCGGTCGCCTGATCGTCATCGAGATGAACCCGCGCGTGAGCCGTTCGTCCGCGCTTGCCTCCAAGGCTACGGGCTTCCCCATCGCCAAGGCCGCCGCGCGCCTGGCCGTGGGCTACACGCTCGACGAGATCGTCAACGACATCACCAAGGCCACGCCCGCCTGCTTTGAGCCTACGATCGACTACTGCGTCGTCAAGGTGCCGCGCTTTGCCTTCGAGAAGTTTAAGGGCACCGATCCCACGCTTACCACGCGCATGAAGGCCGTGGGCGAGATCATGGCGATCGGTCGCACCTTTGAGGAAGCCTTCGGCAAGGCCATGCGCTCGCTGGAGGACGGCCACCAGGGCATTTGCGCCGGTGGCAAGGAGGGTGCCGACAAGCTGAGCGACGACGAGCTCGCTCAGGCCGTGGCTACCCCGACCGAGCACCGCATCTTCTTTGTGGTCGAGGCCCTGCGCCGCGGCTGGGACGTCGCGCGCATCCACGCCATCTGCGGTATCGACCCGTGGTACCTCAACCGTATCAACGACATGGTGCAGGTCCAGGAGAGCATTCGCGGCCTGCGCGTGGAGGATATCGACGCCGACGCGATGCGCCTGCTCAAGCAGTACGGCACGAGCGACGCCGAGATTGCCGCGCTGACCGGCTCTGACGAGCGCTTTGTGCGTGCCTACCGCAAGGGTCTGGGCGTGGTTCCCAGCATGAAGACGGTCGACACCTGCGCCGCCGAGTTCTCGAGCGCTACGGAGTACCACTACAAGACCTACGAGAACATCTACCGCACGAGCCCGGATGCCAAGAAGTGCGTGGCCCCCGACGAGACCACGCCGGCGGACAAGCCCAAGGCCATGATCCTGGGCGCCGGCCCCAACCGCATTGGCCAGGGTATCGAGTTCGACTATTGCTGCGTACACGCGAGTTACGCGCTGGCGGCCCGCGGCTTTGAGACCATCATGGTCAACTGCAACCCCGAGACCGTCTCGACCGACTACGACACCTCCGACCGCCTGTACTTTGAGCCGCTCACCTACGAGGACGTCATGGATGTCATCGATGTCGAGCGCCCCGACGGCGTCGTGGTGACGCTCGGCGGCCAGACCCCGCTTAAGCTGGCGCGTATGCTCGAGGAGAGTGGCGTGAACATTATGGGCACCAAGCCCGATGCCATCGACTTTGCCGAGGACCGCGAGCGTTTTGCCGCCCTGCTCGACAAACTGGGCATCATGTACCCGCCGGCGGGTCAGGCGACCTCGTTTGAGGAGGCCGAAGCCGTGGCCGCGCACATCGGCTACCCGCTGCTGGTGCGTCCGAGCTACGTGCTGGGCGGTCGCGGCATGATGATCGCCTACGATGCCGAGCATCTGCGCGATTACATGGCCGAGGCTGCACGCATCAGCCCTGACTATCCGGTGTATCTGGACCGCTTCCTGGAGGGCGCGATCGAGTCCGATGTCGACGCCCTGTGCGACGGCGAAGAGGTCTACATCGGCGGCATTCTGGAGCATATCGAGGAGGCCGGTATCCACTCCGGCGACTCCGCGACCTGCATCCCGCCGTTCAGCTTTAGCGAGAGCCTGCAGGCAAAGCTTCGCGAGACCACGCGCCGCATCGCGATGGCGCTGGGCGTGCGCGGCCTGGTCAACGTGCAGTACGCCATCAAGGGCGAGACCGTTTACGTGATCGAGGCCAACCCGCGCGCGAGCCGTACCGTGCCGTTTATCTCCAAGGCCACCGGCGTGCCGCTGGCCAAGTGCGCGGCGCGTATCATGGCCGGTGACTCCATCGCGAGCCTGGGCCTGCCGAGCGACGAGCGCCAGCTCGATTGGTTCTGCATGAAGGAAGCCGTTATGCCCTGGGGTCGTTTCCCGGGCGCCGACGTCATCCTGGGGCCCGAGATGAAGTCGACGGGCGAGGTCATGGGTATCGCCAAGAGCTATCCCGAGGCATACGCCAAGACGCAGCTGGCGATCGATTACAAGCTGCCCGATCCCAGCAGCGGCAAGGTGTTCATCAGCGTGTGCGACCGCGACAAGCGCCATATCCTTTCGGTCGCGCGTATCCTGCGCTACCTGGGCTTTGACATCTGCTCTACCGAGGGTACGGCACGCGTACTGCGTGGCGGCAACGTGACCTGCGAGGTCGTGGAGAAAATCAGCGGCCCGCACGACGGCGAGCGTCCCAACATCGGTGACCTGATCGCCGACGGCAAGATCGCGGTAATCGTCAACACACCGTACGGCCCAGGTTCGCGCGGCGACGGCTACCTGCTGCGTACCGAGGCCGTGCGCCGCGGCGTGACCTGCGTGACCGCGATGTCCGCGGCCAACACGTACGTGAGCGCCATCGAGGCCGTGCGCGAGGACCAGCAGGGTCACGGCAGCGCCAACGACATGGGCATGGACGTCATCGCCCTGCAGGACCTGCCGCAGTACACGGTGTAGAGTGACCTGTCCGGCTGGGGCGGGAGCGGACGCTTTCTCTCGGAAACTGGGCTTCGCGAAGTTTTCCGAGAGAAAGGACCGTCTCCCGCCCCGGCCTGCGGTGACTTGGCTGTGCCGTGTGCTGTCGAAGGGGCTTTGCGCGATGACTAGGGCTAAAGAGGATGCGGATGTCGGGTGAGGATTTTGTTCCTTGGGGAGCTTGGATTTGGGCTCTACGTGGGACGAAATCCTCGCCCGCGTCGTGCTTGCGATAGCTTGACAGGAATTATTACGCAAAATCTAAGATGTTTCAAAGACGCGAAGTAGATGATATATTTTACTTCGCGTTTCCTAATGGTTTTGAATTTTGCGAAGTAGGTTGCCATGAAGCTTATCGATCGCCCGTTCTACATGAGCAAGCTTTCCAAGGTGGCAGGTACGCCTGATATCAAGGTGATCACCGGAATCAGGCGATGCGGAAAATCGAAATTGCTTGAGGCGTTTGCCAGCCAACTTCATTCAAACGACCCCTTGGCCAACGTCATACACGTCAACTTCAATCTACTTGAGTTCGAGCCGTTGGCGGAATACCATGCGCTGCATACATATGTGGAAAAGCACTATATTGAGGGTTGCCGGAATATCGTCATGATCGACGAGGTCCAGATGTGTGAAGGGTTCGAGCGGGCTATCAACAATCTTCATGCGTCAGAGAAATATGACATTTACATCACGGGGTCGAATGCCTTTCTTCTCTCAAGCGACCTCTCGACGTTGTTCACGGGAAGAACGGTGGAGATCGAGGTCTTTCCGTTTTCACTTGCGGAGTTCTCGGCGTATCACGAGATCACTTCTCCGGCCGAGGCCCTTGCTCGCTATGTCCGCGAGGGAGGAATGCCGGGTTCCTATATCTACCAGGACGAAAGGATGCGTTTCTCATACATCTCGGATGTGCTTGAAACTCTTATCCTGCGCGACATCAGACAAAAATATCGTATACGTAATGCAGAGCAGCTTAAACGTTCCTGCGAGTTCCTGATGGATAACGTCGGAAACATCTCTTCTCTCAAGGGGATGGCGGCCGAGCTGTCACGAGCGAACCTTAAGATAAGCGACAAGACGCTGGCTGTGTATATCGACTACCTGTGTAATGCGTTTGCGTTCTACCGGTTTCGTCGCTTTGACGTCTCAGGAAAGAAATACCTGTCGACGGGAGATAAATACTACCTGGCCGACCATTCGTTTCACTACGCCGCGCTTGGCACGAAAAAGCTCGATTTTGGCCATGTTTACGAGAATATGGTGGCAATCGAGCTTATGCGCCGCGGATGGGAAGTCTACGTGGGCGTTCTCTACCAAAAGGAAATAGACTTTGTCGCCATCAGGCGTGACCGCCGTGTCTATATCCAGGTGAGTGACGACATTTCCCAAGAAGCGACGCTTAAGCGTGAGCTTGATCCGCTGCGACGGATTCGAGACGCCTATCCCAAGTGCGTCATCGCCCGAACAGGGCACGAAACGACTGATTGGGATGGCATCAAGGTCGTCGACCTGGCACGATGGCTTATGGGTGAATCAGGCGAGCTGGCCGTCTAGCACGCGATGACGCGGGCTGAAACGAACGAGCGAAGATTTCTAAACCCAGTAACGAAACAGCCCGTCACCCTCCGCAAACCTCCCATTCCAAACCAAATCAGCCAACGTACGTCATAGCAATCCCCGGTAGGTCCCCGGGTGCCCGCAGGGACGGGAGCAGCTATACTACTCTCAGTAGTTAAGGGTCGCGGATTCGCTGCGTCACCGCTCTCAACAGGAGGTCTTTATTTATGGCAGATCAGAAGCCGGTTGTCGGGATCATCATGGGCTCCAAGTCCGATCTGGGCATTATGGAAGGCTGCACCGCCGAGCTCGAGGCGCTGGGTGTGCCCTATGAGCTCGTGATCGCGAGCGCGCACCGCACGCCGGCGAAGGTCCACGAGTGGGCCTCGACTGCTGCCGACCGCGGCATCAAGGTGATCATTGCCGCTGCCGGCAAGGCTGCTCACCTGGGCGGTGTCGTGGCTGCGTTTACCCCGCTGCCGGTTATCGGCGTGCCTATGAAGACAAGCGACCTGGGCGGCATGGATTCGCTGCTGTCGATGGTGCAGATGCCTTCGGGCGTGCCCGTTGCCTGCGTCGCCATCAATGGTGCTAAGAACGCCGCTATCTACGCCACGCAGATCCTGGGTGCCTGCGACCCCGAGTATCGCAAGGTTATCGAGAAGATGAAGCAGGAGATGGCTGACGCCTAGGCGCCCTGCCGTCCCATTTGCAGCATAAGGAGAGCCATGTCCGACTATCAGGGAAAACGTTTTTCGGCTTCTCAGATTCCCGATCCATCCAAGTCGGGAGTCGGTCATGCGCCGCAGCAGGGCCGGACATCCTCTCCTCAGCAGCCACGTGCGCCGCGCCCCGTGACGCCGGCAAAGCATCGCCGCCAGGATACGCCGGCTGCGTATCGACCCTCGTCATACAGCACGGCCAAGAAACCGCCCCGCTCTTCGTCGCACGCCGCGCCGTCGAGCCATGTCGAGCCGCCGCGCAAGAAGCGCCGCTCCGTCATCCCCATCCTGCTCATCATCATCGGCATCGGCCTGATCGTTGCCGCCGCCGCCATCTTTATCAATGCGCAGATTGGTTACAAGCAGGCAAGCGAGTCGTATCAAAAGATCGAAAAGCAATATGTGAGCGACAAGGACGCCAGCGGTGTGCCAATCATCGACTTCAACGCGCTTGCTCAGACAAATCCCGAGGTTGTGGGCTGGATTTACGCGCCCGGAACCAATATCAACTATCCCGTGGTGCAGACTAACAACAACTCCAAGTACCTCAACACGCTGTTTGACGGCACGGCCAATGCTTCGGGCGCCATCTTTTTGGATAGCGACGATACCGCACCGGGCATGGTGGACCAGCAAACCACGATTTACGGCCACCACATGAACGACGGGTCGATGTTCAACGTGATTTCGGATACGACCGATCAGGCGACGTTCGACAGCATGGAATACGTGTACTACATCACGCGCGACGCGACGTATAAGCTGCGCCCGCTGGCGACCAAGGTGGTCGAGGATACGTATGCCAAGGCGCGCACGCCCAATTTTGAGGGCGATGACGGGCTGAAGAATTACCTGTCCGAGATGCTCGAAGGTGCCTCTGCCGTGGCAAGCGACGCCACCGATCGCGCCGTTTCGGCAACCAAGGTCGTAACGCTCGTGACTTGCCGGTCGCTGTCGCTGAGCAACACGCGCGCCGTTATGGTGCTCACGCCGGTCGAGGAGTAAGTTCTCGAGACAGGGATTGGAAAATCAGAGGGAGAAACGATGCTTGAGAGTGGCAAATCGATGCCTTCGGTCGACGCTTGGCTTCGCGAGGCGAAGGCCGACGCTTCGGCAGCTGGCTGCGGTATGTACCTGACGCATAACGGCGTGGTACGCTCGACGCCCAAGTCCGAGGTGCGCGGGGTTGAGACCGATGGAGTGGGGCCTGGACACAAGGTGGGCGGCATGGTGTTTGGCTACGACGCCGACAAGGTACAGGCCGCGATCAAGGCGACGCGTGCGATGCCGGGCATCGGCTACGTGCGCGTGTGGCTGGCGAGCGGCGAGCTTGCCGTGGGTGACGATATCATGCTCGTGCTCATTGGCGGGGACATTCGCCCGCACGTGGTCGACGCGCTGCAGGCGCTTGTCGGCACCATTAAAAATGAATGCGTGAGCGAGGTCGAGCGCGAGGCGTAAGGCTCGGTCCACCGCGCGCCCTCAATAGAGAACAAAAGCCCGCCGGCAGCTTCTGAACTGCCGGCGGGCTTCGTGTGCGTGGGTGGATGATTTGAGCCGGTATTGGGCGTTACACGCGGGTGGCGTCCTTGGGGCTCATGGTCATGCTCTGGAAGCGGTTTTCCATGTACTCGTTGTCGAAGTACTCGCCATAGAACTGCGCAACGGGGATATCCTGAACCGTGCCGTTTACGCGCTGGTACCAGTAGTCGAGCGACTGCAGCGTCATAACGCCGTCGACCAGCATAATGGCGGTAAAGATGACGGTGGCCGAGTAGCGACTCTTCCAGGGAATCATGTTGATGAGCTTGAGCAGCCTCGGCAGCAGCAGCTTGATCCAGATGAGGCCGCCCAGGCCCCATAGGCAGGCAAAGCCCGTGCAGGTGCGTCCACCCGTGAGGACCACGAGCGGGTCGGGCATGCCGAACAGCGTTATGTGCGAGTAGCTCCACGAGACCACGCCAAACGCGGTCTGCATAAACCAGCCCACGAACACCTCGAAGCTCGCGCCGAGCAAGGCGCTCACCAGGAAAATGATGACGGGGTTCTTTTTATAGAAGCGGTTGAGCACCATGGTCATAAGGACGGCACCAAAGCCGTAGATGGGGCTGAAGGGGCCAAACAGCATGCCGGCGCGGTCCTGGTAGACGCCGGGGTCGTCGACCGTCATGTGCCAGATGTCCTCGGCGATCAGGCCGAGCACGCAGCAGACGAAGAATACCCAGAACAGGTTGAAGTAGTTGAGCTTGATGTAGCCCTCGCCGGTTTCATCGCGGCCGAGCATGCCCTCTGCCGCGGCGTCGCGGTCGAGCATTTCCCGCAGGCGGCGCTGCAGTTCGCGCTCCTGGCGCAGCGTGGGATCGACGGTGGCTGAAAGCGCGATGAGTATACCGAGCTGAATAGCGGGACGAAGTAAGAAGAGCCCGATACCCTGGAGCATCACGTCGACCAAAAGCTCGACGACGGTGAATGCAATAAGGATGTAGGACAGGCGGGCGGCGTTGCGGCGCTGGTTTTTGATAAGGTCCAGGCCAAAGATAATCAGGATGACGGCACTTGCCGCAGAGAGCATGATGCCGGCGACGATGAGTCCAACCGCGACCAGCATATTGTCGCCGAGCTTTTCGGCGGCGTTACCGTTGATGAGTGCGGTGATGACCTGCCACATAAAGGCGGCGACCGACGGGAGCGTGCCCACGCCGGACAGGATGCACAGGACGGCGTACACCTTAATGATGAGCGGGATCTTCTTGACCTCTGTGGCGCTGGGGACGCTGGGGTCGAGTTCATTTCGATCCATACAGAACCTTTCTCGCTTTGATACAGGTTATAAGGATACGCTGCCGACCAGCCAAAAGACAGGACGAACGTCCCAATTGCAACAATGTAACCCTCAACGGTGGGCGAGCCGCTGCGCTGGCGTCCATGTCGCGTAGCCAAATAAATGTTTGGTTACAAAACGGATAATTAGCTCGGTGGGCTTTTAAAAAGCGCTGCTCATGCGCGGGGGAGCGCGTCGCGCCGTGCGTATAATAAGGCGGGTAACGCCAAAATACGAGGCTCTGAGGGGATGCCATGTCTCAAGAAACCATCCGCGCGGCCGAGCGTGCCGCGGGACAGGTGAAGACCATGTCGACGTATGATCCGGACTCCGACCAGCTGCATGAGGAGTGCGGCATTTTTGGTGTGTGGGCGCCCGATCGCGACGTGGCTCGACTGACGTACTTTGGCCTGCGTGCACTGCAGCACCGCGGCCAGGAATCGGCGGGAATCGCCGTGGGCGACGGCGGCACGGTTATGGTTCGCAAGGACCTGGGCCTGCTCGACCGCGTGTTTTCCAACGCCGACCTGTCGACGCTCTCCGGCCAGCTGGCTGTGGGTCACGTGCGCTATGGCACCGCCGGCGCCAAAAGCTGGGAGGCCTCTCAGCCGCATCTCTCTACCATCAACAGCGTCATTATCGCGCTCGCGCACAACGGCACCCTCGTCAACACCGACGAGCTGCGCCGTCAGCTCATCGAGCTGGGCGTGCCGTTCCTCTCCAACTCTGATTCTGAGGTTGCGACCAAGCTCATCGGCTACTTTACCCAGCGCACGGGCCATCTGCGCGAGGGCATTCGCAAGACCATGGAGCTCGTGCGCGGCGGCTACGCCATGACGCTCATTAACGAGCAGGCGCTCTACGCCTTCCGCGACCCGCACGGCATTCGCCCGCTCGTGCTGGGCAAGCTTGTGGATGAGGGATTGGACCAGGCCGATGCTGCATCCGTTTCGCAGCTGCCGTCGCAAGACGCCGCCGCAACGGTCGACGCTGCCGCCCATGTCACGCGCGCCGGTGGCTGGGTCGTCGCCTCCGAGACGTGTGCACTCGATATCGTGGGTGCCGAGTATGTCCGCGACGTCCGTCCCGGCGAGATCTTGCGCATCAGTGCCGAGGGCCTGGTATCCGAGCAGGGTGTGCCCGCTGCCGAAGAGCCCGCTAACTGTATCTTTGAGCAGGTCTACTTTGCCCGCCCCGACTCCATCATGAACGGCAAGAGCGTCTACGCCTGCCGCTATGATATGGGCCGTCAGCTGGCACACGAGGAGCCCGTCGAGGCCGACCTGGTCATCGGCGTGCCCGACTCCGGTCTGCCGCCCGCGGAGGGCTATTCGCACGAGAGCGGTATTCCCTTTGGCGAGGGCCTCATCAAGAACCGCTATGTGGGCCGTACGTTTATCGAGCCTACGCAGGAGCTGCGCGCCATGGGCGTGCGTATGAAGCTCAACCCGCTGCGCGACAACATCGAGGGCAAGCGCCTGGTCGTCATCGACGACTCCATCGTGCGCGGCACCACCATGGTGCAGCTCGTCAAGATGCTGCGTAACGCCGGCGCCAAGGAGATTCACATTCGCATCAACTCGCCCGAGGTCATCTGGCCGTGCTTCTACGGCATCGATACCGACGTGCAGTCGCAGCTCATCAGTGCCAACAAGACGGTCGAAGAGGTCTGCGAGTACATTGGCGCCGATTCGCTGGCCTTCCTTTCGGTCGAGGGTTTGCTGAAGGTCATGCCCAAGGGTGGCTACTGCGATGCGTGCTTTACCGGCCGCTACCCCGTGGCGATTCCCGAGAGTTTTGGCCGCGACAAGTTTATGGAGGGCTTTAAGCCCCGTAACCTGGACAAGCCGCTGCACTTTGACGACGATGCCGTGGTCGAGAAATACGTCGACCGCAGCTGGGAAGAGGAGCACGGCGAGGCCTAAAACCTGCCAAAAAGGGACAGGTTTATTTTAGTAGGTTTTACCTGCGGTTTTGTTGATATGACGGCGCGTGTTGTTATGACGCGCGCCGAATCAAACGCAACTATGAGCACCGTTTGGCGCCCGGGCGGCGAACGGTAGTGGGAGAGGAAGGCTCAGATGAGCGACAGCAAGCATGTGACGTATGAGGACGCCGGCGTCGATACCGCCGAGGGCGGCCGCGCCGTCGACGCGATCAAGCAGATGGTCAAGGACACCAATCGTCCCGAGGTCATCGGCGGCATTGGTGGCTTTGGTGGCCTGTTCTCGGCCGCCGCGCTTAAGGATATGGAAGACCCGATCCTGATCAGCGGTACCGACGGCGTCGGCACTAAGCTTGTGCTCGCCCAGATTATGGACCGTCACGAGACGGTGGGCCAGGACCTGGTTGCCATGTGCGTCAACGACATTTTGGCTTCGGGCGCCGAGCCGCTGTTCTTCTTGGACTACGTTGCCATTGGCCACATCGAGGCCGAGCACATGGCAAAGATCATCAAGGGTGTTGCCGACGGCTGCAAGCTCGCGGGCTGCGCGCTCGTGGGCGGCGAGATGGCCGAGCACCCGGGCGTCATGGCCCCGGCCGACTACGACCTCGCCGGCTTTACCGTGGGCGTCGTCGACCGTCCCAAGATGCTCGATCCTGCGAACGTTCGCCCCGGCGATGTGATCCTGGGCCTGCCTTCCACCGGCGTGCACTCCAACGGCTACTCGCTCGTGCGTAGGGTCATCGGTGTCGACGGTATCAAGCCGGGTACGCCCGAGGCCGCCGCTAAGGCCGAGGAGCTGAGCCGCCCGCTCGAGGAGCTCGGAGGCGCATCGCTGGCCGACGCCCTGCTGGCCCCCACGCGCATCTACGTCAAGCCGATTCTGGAGCTGCTCCGCGGTGGCGCCAACGTTCATGCCATTGCCCACATCACCGGCGGCGGTATTACCGAGAACCTCAACCGCGCGCTTGCCGACGACGTCGATGCCGTGGTCACCCGCAACGGTGCCGAGATGGGCTGGGACGTCCCGCCCGTTATTACTTACGTGTCGCGTCAGGCCGAGCTCGCGCCCAACGAGGCATGCAAGACCTTCAACATGGGCGTCGGCCTGTGCCTGATTGTTGCCCCCGAGGACGAGGCCGCCGTGACCGAGGCACTGGTCGCGCTGGGCGAGAAGCCGTTCCGCGTGGGCGAGTGCGTCGAGGGTTCCGGTAAGGTCGTGTACTCCGATGAGCGCTAACGAGCAGATGGCTGCTGCCGAGGGCCTGGGCTATGTGCCCTACACCCGTCCGACCGGCACCGATACGGCTGAGCCGCTTAAGATCGGCGTGCTTATCAGCGGTTCGGGTACCAACCTGCAGGCGCTGATCGACCTGATCGCCGCCGGCAAGCTCAACGCCTCGATTGAGCTTGTGGTGTCGAGCCGTCCTTCGGCCAAGGGCCTACAGCGCGCCGAGCGTGCGGGCATCCAGACACTCACGCTGTCCAAGGATGTCTATGCCGACCCCGTCGCCGCCGACGAGATCATCGCGCACGAGTTGCTCGAGCGAGGCTGCGAATATGTGGTCATGGCCGGCTACATGCGCATGGTGCACACGCCGCTGCTGGCGGCGTTCCCCAATCGCGTGGTCAACCTGCATCCGGCGCTGTTGCCCAGCTTTACCGGTGCCCACGCGATTGACGACGCGTTTGCTCGTGGCGTCAAGGTGACCGGCGTGACCGTGCACTTTGCCAATGAGATCTACGACAACGGCCCCATCATCGCCCAGCGCGCGCTGGCTGTCGAGGAGGGCTGGGACGTCGACACGCTCGAGGAGCACATCCACGCGATCGAGCACGTGCTGTATCCCGAGGTCGTGCAGATGCTCGCCGACGGCCGCGTCCACGTGTTGGAGAGCGGCAAGGTCGCCGTGGATCCGGCGAAATAATGACTCGCTGTAAAGGCGGTTGGGTGTAGCGAGTACGCCTAACCGCCTTTTTTATTGTGTTTTGGGTTGCTTGATTTAGCTGGAATTGAATAGGCTGCTCTTCTTGCCTGGTATTTAACATTTTTTAGGTTGAGGCAGCGGAGTGCTAGAGGTAATGCGTTCAATAGCTGCGGCAATGCAAAATATGGCAGGAATGAATACCTGATTTTTAGCGATTTCTATTTATCGCCTATTTATCATCTAGTTATCAATTGTCTGTCTCCTTTAGAACGGATGGCCTCATTATCGACGGCCTGCACCGATGCTGAAGTTTTTTAATTGCATTAATGACTGTTCTTTGCAAGGCAATGATTCGACTTTGTGTTCCCTACATTGGCTCAAAAAGAAACCCACGAGCTAAAGGCCGGAAGACGTACGTTTATCGAATGCCTCTTGCCACGATGTGCGGGGGGGGGGTAGCATTTCAATATCTAAAATCGTGCGAAATAGCTGCATTATCGCAAGGAAGATTGGATGATAAACATGCATAAAAATTGGGGAAGGAGATTCGCCGCCGCTACCCTGGCGCTGGCGATTGGCCTCGGTGCGACCGTGGCCAATCCGTCGGCTGCTGAAGCGAAGATGCTGACGGCGTCTGGGGGCTCGCTTGGTATCTATTTCAGTCCCGCTGATATGACAGGTTCTAATTATCTGAATGAACTTGACATTGCCGTCGGACAGGAGCTGACTGGCACATTGTCCATTAGCGATAAAGAGGATTACATGAAACATTCAACCTACAGGGCTGAGTCTTCTGATCCCGAAATCGCAACTGTGTCAAAAGACGAATACGGTAGCTGGATGCTGAAAATCGCTCCCAACAAGGTTGGAACTGCTCGCATCACGGTAATTGACGAGGCCGACTCGGGCAGCCAGGGGTTCATTGAAATAACTAGCGTCAAGTCGCTGAATAGAATAAAGAGCATTGGGCTGCTGTCTGGTGATTATGAGAGCCCAGTTACTGACCTCGATCTTTATTACACAGATAACTGCCCAAAAAAGTGCGGTGAGACTCACTTTGGTAAACGTGACGCAAGTTTGAAAATTGAGTTTGAGGATGAAAGCCGTCCGGGCACGGTTTTTACTCTGAAAGATTTGAGTGGGGCAAATTCGGTCGCCTCCCTCCGCACCAACTCTAATATTTACATCCAAAGTGGTTACTCAATGGGCGCTTCCTGCCAGGTCGTTGGTCTTTCAAAAGGGAAAGGCAAACTGAGGGCCGAGGCGGACTACGGAATGGGCAAGTCAGATACTTTCGATATCTGTAATGTAGCGGAGAAAAATCAAGATCCTGTATTCGAGGAGAGGTGCCAAGAGAACCCAAAGATGCTCGTAGGGGGAGTGGGCTATCTTTCGAACATCCTTTGGGTTTCTCCTAATGAGACGTTAACCGCTTGTGTTAAAGCTCACTGGGGAAGCGGTGTGACAGACGGAAGCGGGATAACAGATGTTACGTATTCGCTGGAACCCACGCCGAACGCCAAGGAGGAAAATGGGCAGCTCACAGCCCTTAAACCAGGATTCGCAACAGTTGTTGCCGTAGACGGTTTGGGAGTAACTCATAAAAAAACATTTGAAATCGAAGACCCGAATTCGATTGATATCTCAAATGCGAAATTCTCTAAACAGGAGAGGGATCTGCCGATAGATTTAGAGAAGGACGATACTTATTCCGACGGTCTCTGGATTGAGGAAGAAAACGACATGTTTTCATCCTATGGAAGGGTCGGAATTCTGAGTAGGGGCGCAGCTGCGCTTGAGGAAAGCTATGTTCAGAACAAATGGGTTGATAGCGGGCGCGTCCCTTACGAGTTCTATACCTATAAATCTAGCGATCCAAGCGTTTTGGAAGTTTGTGGCGTGAAGTATAGCGGAGATAGCTCGTTTGGACATTTGGTGCCTCGCAGCTACGGCAGCGCAACCGTCTCCATGTATCTCGGTGGTCGACTCTGCGATACCATGACCGTCCACGTTGTTCCTCGCGTTCAGACCTCCATTTCTATTAAGTCCGGCTATAAAACCAATATGGTGCCCGGGGATACGCAGAAGTTGGCTGCAGAAGTTACGCCCGAGGATAAGGCTGGCTCTGTGATTTGGTCCTCGTCTGATGAGAGCGTTCTAAAGGTTGACTCCAAGGGCAACGTGATTGCGGTTGCCGATGGCACTGCGACTATTACGGCGGCAGTTGATGGCGTCAGCGCATGCACGGATGCCATTACGGTTGAGACTCCGGTTGTGGAGACTACGGGAGTATTGCTGAATTCAGAGAAGCTCGATCTGAAGGTCGGTGGCGCTGCGTCAAAGTTGACCGCCACCGTTGAGCCCGCAAACGCAACTAATCAAAACGTAGAGTGGACTTCCTCGAATGACGGCGTTGTCACAGTTGATCAGGAAGGCAACGTGACTCCTGTTGCGGCGGGCAGCGCGACCGTAACGGTCAAAACCGTCGATGGCGGATTCACCGCAGCATGTAAGGTGACCGTGATTCAGCCGGTTGCTGGCATATCGCTCGATCTTCACGACACTAAGATCGTTGGCGCTGGGACTCAGCAGCTCGTCGCCACTGTGGCCCCCGTGGATGCCAGTCAGGCTGTTGTTTGGAAGAGCGATGATGAATCTGTCGCCAAGGTCGATCAGAGCGGACTTGTGACGGCTGTTTCCAAGGGCAAGGCAAATGTAGTTGTTACAACGGCGGATGGGTCCCTATCTGACACCTGTAAGGTCGAAGTATCGAATCCAGTGATGGGCATTACGGTTGACAACGCGTCCATCAATCTGAAAAAGGGTGAGAAGGTCCAGATTAAGGCTACGCTTGAGGCTGGGCTCCCGGGTGCCGTTGACGATGACTCTATTGTGCTCAAGGACACTGACTCCAAGGTCTTTAAGGTGTCGGGCGAGGGCGGCTCGTATACGGTTGAGGCGCTTAAATCTGGCAATGGTAGCTTTAAGATTGTCGCCGATGAGAACGGGACCGTTGGACAGCTTGTGACGGTTTCGGTCACAAATCCTGCTCAAAAGATAGAGCTTGACAACATTGCTCTTAACTTTACGGTCGGTGATGTTGCCAAGAAGTTGTCTGCCGTTGTTTCGCCGAGCGATGCAGACAATGCTGATATCGTTTGGACCTCCTCTAACGAGGCGATTGCCAAGGTTGAAAACGGAACGGTAATCCCGGTCTCCGCTGGTACTGCGACAATTACTGCGCAGTGTGGCAATTTGACTGCTGCCTGTACGGTTACAGTCGCTGCTAAGCAAATCGCCGTCAGCACAAACGGCAAAGTCGAGGCTTCCGTGGCCGATGAGAATGGCGTTGTATCAGGCAAGGTTGACGGAGAAACACGTTTGGTTGTCGAAGAGCCTTCAAATTTGACCGAAGCTGCTAAGACCCAGATTGAGGGCATGAAGTCCGATACCGTAAAGGTTCTCGAGACCCTGGATATTCACTTTGAGAAGAGTGATGGATCTGTGGTTGAGATTGCCAATGGCGATGGGGCTTCAATGGTTGTCCGCATCAAAATGACTGAGTCTATGAAAAAACTCGCCAATCTCAAGGTCCTTCACGTCTCCGACGAGGGCGCCGTTGAAGCTATGGACACTTGGGTTGAAGGGGACTACCTCTGCTTCCGGACTACGCATTTCTCAACGTATGTCGTGACCGGTCAGGAACTGTCGAAGCAGCCGTCAGCTCCTTTCGATCCCTCGCGCCCTGGGCAGCCCACAACCGTAACGACTACCAAGACGAACGTATCGGTTAAGAAGTCCACAAAGGGGACTCTTGCAGACACGGGCGATAGGACGTTTGCCGTCGTTGCCGCAATTGCTGTTTTCGGTGCGACCCTCATTGCCATTGCGTTGAAACTGTTATCTCGTAAGAACGACTAAGGTATAACGAGCTAGTGATTGGAATGCCCCGTCGACATTGTTCGACGGGGCATTTTTTAAAAGAATTGGTTTGTAGGGCCGATTGAAAGAAAACCAGGCAGGTCGCTTGACTTTGGACTCCGGATAACGTGATGGGCGTCATTTCCATTCCAAGAAATCCGATAGGGCTCCGCCCGTGTGCAGGCGGGGCCCTTTTGCGTGGCCTTTCATGTCTGCTATACTGCTAGCAGGTAGAGAGGAGCCGCTATGGGTACAGCAACGGTGCAGCTCAACACACGAATCGATCCTATGCTCAAGGCTGGTGGCGATGCGGTCCTGACTCGCAATGGATTGGGGCCGAGTGATGCCATTCGCGCGCTTTGGGCCTATCTTGTCGAGCATCAAGCGTTGCCGGGATTTATGGTGGCGGATAAGCGTGAGGTGTCCCGCGCGAAGAGCCTTGCCGAGCAGGGGTGTGGGCTAGCTTTTTCCTCGTTGGGGCTAAGCGCTTCGGATTTTGCGCCAGCTGAATCGTCTGCGGAAGACTGGGATGCCGTACGCGATGATATGTATGACGCGATGATTGCCGACATGGAGGCGAATTGCCGATGATCGAGGCAAAGCGTCTGCTTGTGGATACGAATGTTTGGCTTGATTATTACCTGCAAGAGGGGGCATTCGACGAAGCGAAGCACCTGGTGGAGCTTGCCGAGGCAGGAAAGATCGACCTTCTGTATACGCCAACGACGGCAAAGGACGTGTTCTATATTTTGCCTCGGCGACTAGCCCGGCGGAATGCGAACGGAGTAAACGTGTCGTTTGCTCCGGCATCATGGGCCTGTATCGAGCATATGATGCAGGTGGCAACCGCTTCTCCGCTTTCGTTGGCGGAGTGTGAGATGGCACGAATGCTTGGCAAGCGCATGCCGGATCTTGAGGACAACCTCATCATCGCTTCGGGCGACACAGCGGATGTCGACTACGTAGTCACGAGTGATCGACGCATGTTGGAGGCGATGCCCGAGGTTTGCTTGACACCCGCGCGTGCACTCGAGCTCATTGGGATACTCGACTAACCTTGCATACCTCGTTTCGCTATCATATTGAGCATTGTGGCCCTCATGCAACTTTGGAGGACGATATGGCGGATAACGAAGCGCTGTTTATGCCTGAGCTGGTGTTTTTTGATTGGGAGTGCGCGACGCCGGATGAGGTGTTTGCGCGGCTCGAGGACGAGCTTGCACCTCGTGGCTACATTGCGCCCGGTTGGCTCGATGCCGTCCGCACGCGTGAAGATACCTATCCCACGGGCCTTGCCATGCCGGCGGCCAACATCGCCATCCCGCATACCGATCCGGGGTTTGTGGCTAAGCCCTATATCGCGGTGGTGAAGCCCGCCGCACCTGTGACGTTCAACGCGATGGCGGGCATGGGCGCCCCGGTGCCGGCGCAGATCGTCATCAATCTGGGCATCGCCGAGCCGGGCGGCCAGGTCGAGGCCCTGCAGGCGCTCATGAATATCTTTATGGATGCCGACGCTGCAGCCGATGTGCTTGGCCAGACCACGCCCCAAGGCATGGTCGACGCCATCCGCCGCCACTTTTAGGGCCGGCACTTGGGGATTGTCCCTAACTGCCGGCTGCCAGGGCTGTCCCCTTTGCACCAAAATGGTGCAGATTAACCTGTCCCCGTTGCACCAGGCGTGTCGCGGGGGCTGCGTTGTGACACAATGGCGTTTGTTCGATTCGTGATGCGAAAGGCCAAACATGGCAAACAAGAAAAAGAACCCCGAGGTCGCGCCGACGCCCGAGCAACGGTCCCGCGCAGCCTCCAGCTCTCGCAAGAAGCAGCGCAAGACCTACGTTTCCAAGACCGTCAAGATCGTCCTGGTGGTCATCGGCGTGCTGGCAATGCTGCTTTCCGTCTCGGCCATGGCGTGCTCCGGCCTGATGTCGCAGGCCGAGGACACCAGCACGGGCTACAAGCTCACCGGCGGTGTGGCTGCGACCATTAACGGAACCAACCTCACCGAGGACACCGTGACCAAGCAGATTATGAGCATGCGCACGTCCTACGGCTACACCAAGGATGAGGACTGGGCACAGTATCTGGTTGACAACGACCTCACGCCCAAGAAGTACCGCAAGCAGCTCATCGATTCCTACACGCAGCAGATTCTGCTTCAGCAGGCGCAGAAAGAGAACGGCGTGACCGTCTCGGACGAGGAAGTCGAGAAGGCTTGGAAGGACGCGTGCAAGAGCGCGGGCGGTGCCAAGACCTTTAAGGAGACCCTCAAGACCTACGGCTATACCGAGGACACCTACAAGGATTCGCTCAAGGAGAGCCTGGCGCAGCAGAAGCTCAAGGATGCCGTGGCGCCCACCAGCAAGCCCAAGGACAGCGAGATCGTCGATTACATCAACGAGAACCTGTCCAACTACAACGATGCCCGCCGTTCGTCGAACATCCTGATCAAGGTCGATTCCGACGCCTCCGACGAGGACAAGGCTGCCGCCAAGGCCAAGGCGCAGGAGTGCCTGGACAAGATCAACTCCGGTGAGCTGAGCTTTGAGGACGCCGTGGAGCAGTACTCCGAGGATACCGGTTCCAAGGAGGATAAGGGCGACGTGGGCTGGGATAAGCTCACCACCTTCGTCGACAGCTACCAGACGGCGCTCGAGGGTCTCAACAAGGGTGATGTGAGCGACGTGGTCGAGTCGACCTACGGCTACCACATCATCAAATGCACCGACTACTTCCATGTCGATAATCAGGTTGATGATATTAAGCAGGTGCCCAAGGCCATTAAGAAGTACGTCTCTAACGTGGTGAAGACGCAGGCTGCCAGCACCGCATACAGCGAGTGGCTAGAGCAGTACAAGAAGGACGCCGACATCACCGTTAACCCCATGCCCAAGGACGTGCCGTACAACGTCAGCCTGAAGGGCGTCACCAAGAGTTCGACCGACGATTCGTCGACGACTGAGTAATCATGGGGCGGTGCTCACACGAGTGCCGCCCACGCTATTGAGGAGGATTTGCAGATGACTAACGAAGAGCTGCAGAAGGAAATGATCGCGGCCATGAAGGCCAAGGACAAGGTTCGCCTGTCCATCATTCGTCAGGTCAAGGCCGAGGTAAAGAACATCGAGGTCAACGAGCGCCGCGATGTGACCGAGGAAGACGTCAACAGCATGATCAAGCGTCTGATTAAGCAGACGAGCGAGACGCTGGAGATGTCCATTAAGGCCGGTACCGACCAGGAGCGTACCGACAACCTGACCGAGCAGGTCAAGATTCTGGAGAGCTTGCTGCCCGCGCAGGTTTCGGGCGAGGAGCTCGAGGCCCTGATCGAGCAGGTTATCGCCGAGCTGGGCGCGACCTCCAAGAAACAGATGGGCCAGGTCATGGGAGCACTCGGCAAGGCTACGGGCGGCAACTTCGATAAGCCGGCGGCGGCCAAGATCGTCGGCTCAAAGCTTGCCTAAGGGCCGATCGACACATAGCTGATAGAGAGGGGCGACGGCCACGTGGTCGGCGCCCCTTCTTTGATGGCAGATGAAGGCACTCATTGGGGACAGACTTAAATGAGTGCCCAATGAGTGGGTGAAAGGTTGCGGGTTCTTTACGGGGGTGCAGTGTGGGCTGCGGAAACGTGGTTCTTTCCGTACAATAGTGCAATTCGTGTAAACGCAGGGAAGGGACATTCATGGCAGACATGATCGAGATCAAGCATCTCAACAAGTACTTTGGCGACCTGCACGTGCTCAAAGATATCAACCTTACCGTCAAGCGCGGCGAGAAGCTCGTCATGATCGGGCCGTCCGGTTCGGGTAAGTCGACGCTCATCCGTTGCGTCGATTATCTTGAGGAGCCCACATCGGGCGAAGTCATCATCGACGGTACGCCGCTCACCAAAAAGAATCACCTGGAAATGGCCCGCAAGTACAGCTCCATGGTGTTTCAGCAGTTCAACCTGTATCCCAATATGACGGTGCTCGGCAACCTAACGCTCGCGCCCATCAAGCTGCAAAAGAAGAGCAAGGAAGAGGCGACCCAGATCGCCATCGCCGCACTCAAGCGCGTCGGCATGGCGCATAAGGCCGGCGAGTACCCGCAAAACCTCTCGGGCGGTCAGCAGCAGCGCATCGCCATCGCCCGTGCCCTGTGCACCAAGCAGCCCATCATCCTGTTTGACGAGCCGACCTCGGCGCTCGACCCCGAGATGGTCCAGGAGGTCCTGGACGTTATGATCGAGCTCGCGCAGGAGGACATCACCATGATTTGCGTGACGCACGAGATGGGCTTTGCGCGCCAGGTGGCCGACCGCGTCATCTTTATGGAGGACGGTCGCATCCTGGAGGAGGGCACGCCCGAGCACTTCTTCGATAACCCCGAGAACCCGCGCTGCCGCGAGTTCCTGTCCAAGATTCTGCACTAGGCGCGGGTGATGGACATGACGGATATGACGAGGGCGGCCGTATCGCGCCGTCACTTTTTGCAGCTGGCGGGCGTCGGCATGCTCGCGCTGACGGGCACCGCGCTCACCGGCTGCGGCAACTCCACGGGCGGCGAGGGCTCCGATAAGGGTTCCAAGCTCGCGGCCATCAAGTCGCGCGGCCACCTGAACGCCGGCGTCAAAAAGGACGTTCCCGGCTACGGCTATTACGATACAGCCAAGGGCCGCTTTGAGGGCATGGAGGTCGACCTGTGCTACCAGATCGCCGCTGCTGTCTTTGGCGTGAGTTACAAGGAGGCCCGCGCCCAAGAGCTTGTCGAGTTTACCGACGTAACGCCCAAGACGCGTGGCCCGCTCATCGATAACGGCCAGCTCGACGTGGTCGCGGCGACCTACACCATCACCGACGAGCGCAAGAAGAGCTGGGATTTCTCGACGCCGTACCGCACCGACTACGTGGGACTCATGGTCAAGAAACGCTCGGGCTTTACCTCGATCGAGGATTTGGACGGCAAGGTTATCGGCGTGAGCCAGGGTGCTACCACGCAGGGCCTTATCGAGCAGATGATCAAGGACAACGGCTTTCACTGCGAGCCCGAGTTTAGGGCCTTTAGCGGATACCCCATCATCAAGAGTTCGCTCGACGCTGGCAATATCGACGTCTTTGCCATGGACCGCTCCACGCTGGCCGGTTACATGAACGAGACCGTCGAGTTGCTGCAGCCCGAGGTCAAGTTTGGCGAGCAGGGTTACGGCGTGGCGACCAAGAAGGGTTGCGACCTTTCGGCTGTGGTCGATCAGGTGGTTTGCGATCGCTTGGCCGATGGCTGGCTCGATCAAGAGGTCAAGACCTGGGGTCTTGTGTAAGCGTTCGTCCAAGGAAGGAATCAAATGCTCGAAGGATTGTTTGACGCCGACCGCTGGTCGACGACATTCCAAAACATGGGGCCCTTCTGGGAGGGCTTTGGTGTGACGCTGCAGGTGGTTGTTGCCGGTCTGCTGCTGTCGCTGGTGCTGGGCACGCTGCTGGGCGTGTTCTCGACCACCCGTTCGCGCGTGCTGCGCGCCATCAGCCGCGTGTACGTTGAGTTTTACCAGAACACCCCGCTGCCCGTGCAGGTGCTCTTTATGTACATGGCCGGCCCGCAGTTTTTGCAAGCCATCACTGGCGCCGACCAGCCGGTGCGTATCGCACCGTTCGTGCTGGGCTTTTTGGGCGTGGGCCTGTATCACGCGGCCTACATCTCTGAGGTCATCCGCACCGGCATCGAAGCCGTTCCGCGCGGTCAGATGGAGGCTGCTCAGAGCCAGGGCTTCACCCGTGCGCAGGCCTACTGGTACATCGTGCTGCCCCAGACGTTCAAAATCATCCTGCCCCCGCTATGTAACCAGGCGTTCAACCTGGTCAAGAACACGTCGGTGCTGGCACTCGTGGCCGGCGGCGACCTTATGTATCGCTCCGACAACTTCGTAAGCCTGTATGGCTACCTGCAGGGATACATCGTCTGCTGCCTTATGTACTTCATCATCTGCTTTCCGCTCGCCATGCTGGTGCAGTGGCTCGAGCGTCGCTCCAAGGAGCGCCCGCGCGGTGTGAGCCTGGCCGAGCTGGGGCTCGACAACGTAGAGGAGGCCTAGCGCATGGAAATCTTCAACGCGACCAACCTGCTCTACATCTGGGGCGGCTTTGTTAAGACCATCGAGATCTCGGCGCTGTCGATCTTTTTCTCGCTCATCTTTGGCACGGTGCTGGCGCTCGTCAAGAGCTATGCGCCCCGCCCGTTCCGTATTTTGGTGAGCGCCTATATCGAGCTGTTCCGCTGCACGCCGAACCTGCTGTGGATCCTGTTTATCTACTTTACGGTGCAGGGTCTGGACATTGTGATCTCGACTATCGCCTTTACGCTGTTTACCAGCGCCGTTATGGCCGAGATTGTGCGCGGCGGCCTCAACTCGATTCCGCGTGGCCAGTTTGAGGCGGCGCAGAGCCAGGGCTTCGGCTTCTTTGCCACCATGCGCTATATCATCCTGCCACAGACGTTTAAGACGATCATTCCGGCCCTGTTTAGCCAGTGCACGACTGTCATCAAGGACAGCTCGTATCTTTCGGGCATTAACGTGGCCGAACTCATGTACACGGCAAACGTCGTGATGGCGCACGCGATCGACCTGCCGCAGGTGCTTATGCTCTACGGTCTGGTGTTTGCGATGTACTTTGCACTCAACTTTGGCATTTCGCTACTGGTCCGAGCATATCAGCGTCGTATCGTAGCCGCATAGCCTGGCTTTCCCTGGCACCCAACCTTGGCCTTCAAACCGTCGCTCGCGTACCAAAGTACGCGTCGCTCCTCTTTCAGGCCAATCTTGGGCACCAGGAAAACCCAGGTACGCTATCGTGGGAAAAGGCGATAAACAGCCTATTTCTCATTTGTTAGAAAGGAATCGCGATGAGCGATCTGGTGAACAAGAAGAGCCCCGTGGTCATTACCATCGCGCGTGACTTTGGTGCCGAGGGCCACGAGATCGGCCGTATCCTCGCCAATGAGCTGGGGATTCCGCTGTACGACAACGAGCTGCTGGTGCGCGCGTCGCTGCGCGCGGGCGAATCGCTCGATAAGATGGCGGCCTACGACGAGCGCTTGGCCGTGGAGAACATGGCGTTTCTGCCCGACCGTTACGATGCCCGTTCGTACTCGGACAAGCTGTTCCAAAAGATGAGCCAGGTGATTTTGGACCTGGGCGAGACCGAGAGCTGCATTATCGAGGGTCGCCTGTCCGATTACCTACTGCGCAATAACCCCAACCACATCGCCGTGCTGGTGACCGCCCCCTTTGAGGACCGCGTCGAGATCGTTCGCAAGAAGCGTGGCCTCAACAAAAAGAAGGGCACCAAGCTGGTCAAGCAGCAGCAGAAGGCGCGCGAGGCGTTTTACAAGCGATACAGCGCCGGCAAGTGGAAGATGACGAGCGGTAAGGACATCGTCGTCAACCGCGCCAAGCTGGGTCGCGAGGGCTGCAAGGACGTTATCGCCGCAGCCTACCGCTACAAAGTAGCTCAGCTCGAAGGCTAGACTCCAAAACCGCCACAAAGGGGACAGGCACCTTTGTGGTGGTTTTTGTTTTAGAGCGAGGGGAAGGCTTTGGTGAGACCGGCGCGGGTTTGGGTGTCGGTCTTTTGGTAGATGGAGCTCAGGTGACGCTGCACCATGCGCATCGAGATGCCGAGCTCCTCGGCGATCTGCTTGAGCGGGCGCTCGTCCTGGGTCACGGCCATGAGCACGTCGACTTCGCGCGGGGTGAGGCCGTGATCGGCGATGAAGGCTTGGCGCTGTTCCTCGATGCTGGGTGCAGCGAGTGCCTCCTCGGCAAGCTTTTGATGTTCGCGCTCCTGCTCGGTTTGGGGCAGGCGGAATAGACCCGCGGCAACGAACGCCGCGCTGGCCGCTACGAGCAGCATGACCGCACCAATCATGATGAGGGCGACATTGCCCGAGGCGACCAACGCCAGCGAGACACCCGATGTGGTGAACGCGCATACATTGTTAGCGGCACGGCCCATGCCGGCCCACAGGGCGGGTGCACGCATGCGCGGTGCCAGCTGCGTAAACGTGGCAGTGAAGAACGTGACGAAAAAGCCTGAGCTCAGGTAAAAGACGATGAGGCCCAAGTTGGGGTCGGCGCCGGCTTCCACAGCCAAGATTGAGATGGTGGAGAGCACCGTGACACCGAGCATGACAAGGCCCATGTAGCGACGCTCGGCAAGGTCAAAGACGATGCCGGCGACGAGGCCGCTTGCTGCCAAAAAGAGGCGTGGCCAGCTCTGTACGGCAATGGTGCCGTGAGCGTTGGAGAACGTGACCACGTTGTCGAGGGTGGAGAACAGACAGGCGAGAATCATGACGAGTGCGATGCTCCACCACGCCTGCTTGGCAAGGGCGTGTGAGGGCTCGATAAAGGGATTGACGGTGTGGCTGGAGCCCTCGTCTGCGGTTTGGGAAGCAGTGCTAAGGGCGGAGATGACAATCGTCGCCGCGCCAAGAACGATGAGCTCGACGATACCTTCGCAGTCGAGCAGGTTGATTGCGAACTGCATCAGGATGCCCGCGGCGTATGCAGCTCCGGCGCCGGTGGCAAGTTTGGGGTCATCTTGGAACGCCAGCGCGAAAGTATGGTGCGCCGCGGCACCCAGCAGGCCGAGCCCGAGGAATGACATGCACCCCAGAATCTCGAGCGCAAGCGTGCCCGCGGGGAACTGAACCTGAGTCAGCCCCAAGATGGCGATGGGGACGGCAGCGGTAGCGATTGCCTGGGGCTGGCCTTTGCGCTGGGCGAGGGCCAGTAGCGGAGCATATCCGATAAAGCCGAGCACGCTGGCGCCAAGTATGAAGCCTTGCGCGATCACGACGCGTTCGGCACCGGCGAGCAGCCCGATATTGATATCGAAGCGAAACTCGGCGGCAAGAAAGACAAAGGTAAAGAGCGCGAGTGCCAGAAGTGCGTTGGTTTTTTGCTTGCTCAGGTTCAAGGATGGTCCTTTGGGTGGACGAAATAATCGTGTCCCCGATTTTAGACCAGGACGGTAGGGGGTGGGCCTTTCGAAAGACGGGGCGCGCTTGGCAATCGCGTGCCCACTGCCTTTTGCGCTGGCAGATGGCCCGCATGCGAATTTGTGCCCCGGGACTCGGATAACTTTTCGTAACATGGTGTTACAGAAGCATCCCTTACGACAAGGAGGCTCATATGCGAAAGCAAATCCATGACAACCCAATCGACCACGGCCGCTCGTGCGCGCTCTCCCATGGAACATGGCGCCGCGTGGGCGCAAAACTCGCCTGCGCGGGGGCCTGCGTGCTCATGGCCGGTCAGCTGCTACTGCCGAGTGTGGCGCTCGCCGCCGAGTGGGTCAACGTGGGCGGCACACAGTACAACGGGGGCACGGCCGCCGGCGACGAGGCGGGAACCTGGTCCTGGGACGGCGCCGACGACATGAAGCTCAATGGCTATAACGGCGGCGGTATCAGCGCCGAGGGCAACCTCAATATCGGCGTGACCGGCAATAACACCATCACGGCCGATGCCGGTCAGAGCGCTATTGCTGTTAAAAACGGCAACCTCGCCATTACCGGCGACGGCACCCTTAATGCGACGGCTCAGAACGATGTTATTGCGGCGGAAGGCGACGGCAATGTCGGCGGCGATGTGACCATCAGCGGCGCCAGCGTCAACGTGACGGCTTCGGGTACATCGGATCATGTGGCGGGCATTCGCGCGACGGCCGGCAGCGTGAAGATCGATAAGGGCGCCGATGTCAAAATCGAGGCGAAATCGGCGGAAGGATCTTGGCGTCCAATGCAGAGCATCTTCGGCATCTTTGCCGATAACATTCCCAACAGACACACTGCTCAGGAAGGCGAGCAGGAAGAGCCGGATTCCGCTTACGAGCGCGGTGCCGATGTCACCATCGATGACGCCAATCTGTCGATTAAGACTGCCGATGCCTCGTGGGCTTCCGCGTGCATTTATACGGTCGGTATCAAGAAGAATACCCTCATGAAAATCGTCAACGGAGCCGATGTCGTGCTTTCCGCCGGCAGTGCGGCCTCGTTCTCGGCGGGCATCGGCGCACGCTCGCAAGACGGTGCAGTGTGGATGCTTGTCGAGAAGTCGAATCTTACGTCTCGAAGTCTATCTGCCGCAAGCAGCATCGATGCCGCCCGTAATCAAAGTTTTGGAATCATGGCAGAGGCAAACATCGGGTCGGAAACGCCTCGTATCCAGATTTTCAACTCGAAGATCGAGGCTTCGGGTGCGACTGCGGGAATCTATGCGATCAACCGCAACGTCGCGAATGCGACACTGTTCCATGCCGCGATGATTGATTTGCGAGGAAATGCGACGATTACGACTCCGACGGATGGTGCCGTGCGCGATGTGAAAAAGGTTGTCGATACGGGGCAATGGCAGAGTTCCCAGAACGGGCAGGTCGTTGGTGTTGCCGGTTCGTCTGCGATTACGGATATCGTCGGTTCTGCCGAGGTGGCCCATGATGTGGTGATTGATTTTGGAGACGGACAGGAGCCGGAGCCGACGCCGGAGCCCGATCCGACGCCCAATCCCGATCCTGTGCCCAATCCCGAGCAGAAGCCTGACCTCAAGCCCGCAGATAAGGACGCAAAGACCACCACGACCGTTGCGACCAAGACTGCTACCGGCGCCAAAAACGCTTCCGGTGTTCTGGCCGCCACAGGCGACAACGCCGCGACGGCGGCAGCGGCCCTTGGCATCGCCGGTGCGTCCGTCATCGGCGCCGGCTTCGTCGCGTCCAAGCGCCGCGACCGCTAGTCTAAGCTTTCATAGCCATTTTCAGCCGCCGCGGGGGCATGGGTACCCTTGCGGCGGCTCTTTTTATTTTCGCAGGTAGAGGCCTAGGTTCGCATCTACGAACCTAGGCGTACGGGGCCGTTTGGCGCATCTTGGTTGTACAGGACCACCGCAAAGGGGACAGGCACCTTTGTGGTGGTGCAGCCTTTCGACCAAGGAGGCCGTTATGAACGGAAGCCACTTTGATAAGCAGACCCAGCGCGAGCGCACCTGTTCGCTGGTTCACGGTACTTGGCGCTGCGTGGGCGCCAAAATCGCTTGCGCCGGTGCGTGTGCGCTTATGGTTGGCCAGCTGCTGCTGCCGAGCCTGGCGCTTGCGTCCGAGTGCGCGGATCCCGGCGTGGCGACGGGTGAGGTCGCTGCGGCTTCGGTGACGCCGACGGGCACGGCGGACTCGGCTGCAACGACCGCGCCGGCGTCCAATGCTGCTCCGGTGGCGCAAACTACCGCTGAACCTCAGCAGGCAACTCCAGCTGACACCGCCAGCGGCTCTGGCGATGCGGTGCCCGCCGAGCAAAACGCCCCCAGCAACAACGCCGCCACGCCGGCAAGCGATGCCATCATGCCCTGCGGCGTGACCGACGTGACGGACGGAGGCGGTGTTAAGGTCAACACGACCGTGATCAATCACTACACGGACTGCGTGCTTCCGAGCAATGTCACACTCGAAAAGGGCCAGTCGTATACCTATAATTTTCCCGATGTCGAGGGCGGTATGCCGGATAAGCCGCTCCGCGAACTTGTCGAAACCAAGTACTACCGGGCCGATGCTGCTTCGGGCACCCTGGCTGAAGTCCAGGACGCATCTATGTCCGATGTGACGGCTCGCTTTGAGCCTGTTGACGATCACATGAGGCTGACACTGACCTTTACGGGTGGCGCGGCAGGCGGCTCGTATCGACTCACACGCAATGAGGCTCTTTATATTGGCGCGGCACTGACGTATACCGGAACCGACTATGAGGGCGACCACATCATCGTGGGCGACCCCGATGATATCTTCAACGCCTACAGGCCGGGCGGTTCGGTCGTAATCAACGAAACCAGGGATGACTACTATATTCGCTACAACATCGACAGTGCCATAACGCTCGTAGCGTCAGAAAGCCAAGCTCTCGAGAACCTGAACGTCAACGACGTGAAGACCGACTATGCACCCGGTGAGGCGCCGCGTGCGACCGCGACGATTCCTGCCGCCGACGCCGATAAGTATGAGATTGCGTATGAGTGCTGGGAGGAGATGGACGGCAGCGACCCCAGAGAGCTCACCCCCGTTGCCTTCTGGTATTCCGACCCCGGTAAGTACGCGCCGGGCATGAGGAAAATTGACCACTTCGAAGAGGGCAAGTTCTACATGTACTCCGTCGAGCTGAGGCTCAAGGGCGACAACACCTTGGCCGACGACTACAACGTGAATGTTAACGGCCGATGGGTAAGCAATACCGTCAAGACGGTCGATGGCGTATTTGCCCCCAATGCGGCCAATATGTTGTGTGAGCAGCCGGTTGGCGAGTTGCATGCCATCGACCTTATCGAGATCAACGGCGCCACGACTACCTTTAAGGCGGGCGACAAGCCGGTCTTTACGGCGGGCACCCCGGCTGGCTCGGACTCTATCCTGCAGTGTGAATTCTGGACGGGCAGCGACGGCAGCGAGGTGAACTCCGTCGAGTTTTGGGATGAGAACATCACCAACCATATCGATACCTTTAAGCCTAGCGTGACCTATCGTTACGGTCTGTACCTTAAGCCGGCGCGTGGCTTCTACTTTACGCCCGACACTAAACTGGTGATTAACGGCGTGGAGTGCGACTACCAGGCGGGCGAGGCAAGTGTGATTGATCCCGAGAATGGCTGGTTCCTCACGCTGTGGCTGAATACTAATCTGACGTTTACGCCCGAGGCTACGCCTGCTCCCGATCCGCAGCCTACGCCGGATCCCAAGCCGACGCCGCAGCCCGAGGTGAAGCCGGAGACGAAACCTGAGACCAAGCCAGCTGCAACGTCGACCACCACGGTGACCAAGACGGTAGAGAAAACCACGCCGGCCAAGAAGTCCGATGCTGTCCTGGTTGCCACGGGGGATACCACCACGATGACGGTCGCCGCCCTGGGCGTCGCCGGCGCAACCGTTGCCGCTGCCGGTGTCGCCGCGACCAAGCGCCGCAAGCGCTAGGTTTTAGCGGCTGCCCTCGTTCTCGGCGTCAGCAAAATCTCAATCTGTAACACCTGGCCACCCAAAACGGCACTAGATGTTACAGATTGAGATGAACCGTCTGACTGCCAACCTAATGTCTCGATTTGTAACACCAAACGAGGAATTTGGGTTCCAGATGTTACAGATCGAGACAAGCTAGCGAGTGCCGGAACAACGTCTCGATCTGTAACACGTAGCGGGAGATTTGGCCTCTTACTGTTATAGATTGAGATGAACGGGCGGACGTTCGCACAATGTCTCAATCTGTAACATCTACGGGGCTCTACGTGGCCTACCTGTTGCAGATCGAGACAAAACGACCGGGCAAGTCCCCAACCACCACAAAGGTGCCTGTCCCCTTTGTGGTGGTCGGGCAGTCGGCATAGAAAAAGTCCCCGCCGGGCGTGTGCT
>CAKUGF010000022.1 GCA_934654585.1 uncultured Collinsella sp.
AACCATTACGGACGCTGGCCCATGCCACCCTCGAGGGTGACGGTCTCGCCGTTCATATACTTAAAGTCGGGGCCGCAGAGCTGAACGACCACGCGGCCGATCTCCTTCTCGACGTCGCCGTAGTGGCCCGCCGGCGGCATGTGGACGTTGGCCTTGAATGCCTCGGGGTAGGCATCCTGGAAGTTCTCGAGCGCGGCGGTCCAGGCAAGCGGGCACACGATGTTGACGTTGATGCCGTCCTTGCCCCACTCGTTGGCGGCGACGCGGGTCAGGCCACGGATACCCTCCTTGGCAGCGGCGTAACTGCACTGGCCATAGTTGCCAAACAGGCCGGCGCCCGAAGCAAAGTTGACCACGGAGCCCTTGGTCTCCTTCAGGTGCGGATAGGCCTTCTGCATATACAGATAGGTGGCATACAGGCCGGAGTAAATGGCCAGGTTAAACTGATCCATGGTGTGGTCGGCGATGGTCACGCCCGAGGCGCTGGCCTGGGCGTTGTTGACGACAGCGTCGATGCGGCCGAACTCGGCAATAGCCTGGTCGATAACGTTCTGCACGACGGCCTCGTTGTCCTGACCGGCCGAAACATCGGCCTGAACGGGCAGAACCTTGACGCCGTACTCGGCCTCGAGGGACTCCTTGGCAGCCTCGAGCTTAGCGACGTTACGACCGGTGATGACGAGGTTCGCGCCCTCCTTGGCAAAAGCGATATCGATGCCGTAGCCGATAGAGCCGGCAGAGCCGTCCTTAAGCGTGGCCTTGCCGCCGCCGGTGATGATCACGGTCTTACCAGTGAAAAGTCCCATATGGAAGTCCTTTCATAATCGCGACGGGCGAACCCGCCGACTGCGCGCATCCAAACAAGCACGCCAAAAGCTGAGATGCAACTTTAGCGTGTTCAAGTGAAAATAAAAGACCTCGGCAGGCGAACGGCATAACGTCTTTCGGCGAAGGGAATGTCAAGTACAAACTGGATAAAGCGGCCGAGTTTTTGTTGTCGAAACGAGTCATCGAACACGTTTTGAAACTTTGCTGCGGGGCGCGGGATGTCGGCGCGAGACTTTATCATAGGGTGACGAACAACGATGAGGAGCACATGCCTATGACAGACGAGCTGGACCCCCAGACTCAACAGCATATTGATGATTCAGCAGACGTCGCCGCAGATACTGACGCTGCGACCAGCAATGATACCGACATCGACGACGCCACTCTAAACGAAAACGCTGCAACCGAAGCCCCCGCCGCCGAAGATGCCGACGAGCAAAACGACGATGCGCCCGCTCAGGACGACGACCCCGCACAGGATGCCGCTCAGCAAGCAGCGGGCCCCATCGAGGTGTCTTCGGAAGAAGAGCTCGACGCCGTCATGGACTCCATGATGGATGCCGTCAAAGCGATGAAGGACGCTGTCGCCGATGCCGATGTCGACGCCGAAGAAGAGGAGGCCGCCGAGGCAGCCTCGACGTTTGTTCCCGGCGAGACCCCGGTTGCCGACCAGGGCAGCACCATGCCCTCGTTTCTGCAGCTAGAGCATCCCACGATCGGCGCCGATGCGGTCGACCCACATGCAGCGGGCTTTTCTGTGATCGAGGGCGGTACCGGCAACATCGCCGCGCCGCAGGCTGCCGATGCGGATGCCGCCGAAGCTGAGCGCCCGGCTGCCCCGCATGCCCCCGCCGCGAGCCGCGACCTGGGGACCGCCGTCTCGAGCACCGCGAACGCCGTGGGCACCTTCATCGCCCAAGGCGCCTCGGCCATGCGCGAGATGAACGCCGCCAAGAAGGCGCTCGCCGACGCCCGCGCCCATCTGGCCGAACTCGAGCAGCACATTTCCGATCAGGCCGAAGAACTCGAGACGCGCCAAGACATCGCAGGCCGCTACGACCAGATTGTCGCCGATCAACGGCAGGCCATCGCCACGGCGCAGAAGACCGCTGCGGCAGCCGAAATCGATCGCGACGCCCATGCCGCCAAAGCGGCGGAGCTCAAAGGCCAGCTCGAGCAAATGAAGGCAGAAGATGATGCAGCTGAGCGCCGCCTGAAGGCTGCACTCGATGCCGTCGAGGCTCGCGAGGCGAGTTCACGCGAAACCGGCAACCGCCTGGTTCGTCGACTCGAAGATTCCAAGCGCATTCGCAACAAGGTGAAGGCCGAGCGCGACGCAGGTGTCGCCGCCGCACAGCAAACTGCCGACGCAACACGTGCACAGCTCGAAACGCTGCGACGCGAGTATGCCGAGCTGCAGCGCAATCCTTCGGCGAACCCCGCCAATTACACCGTGCGCACCAGCGAGCTCTCAATGCAGATCTCCGATGCCGCCGATGCCCTGCGCAAGGCCGAGGAAGACATCCCACGCGTGACCGCCGACCTTGAGCATTCGCTCGCCGCCGCCGAGCAGGCCGTCGAACAGGCACAGGCCCCCATCGCCGATGCCAAGCGCGCACACCAGGCCGTGACGACCGAGGCGGATGCCGCACGCGACGAACTTCAGACGGCCAAGACCGCCGCCGCGACACGCCAGCGCGAACTGCGCGAGAAGGTCGCTGCCGAGGACAAGGCGCGCCGCGAGCAAGAGCAGGCCATCGCGAATGCCCAGGCAGATGCCGCACATGCTCAGTCGATTATCGAGCAAGCGACCGAGGTACACGCCCACCCCGAGATCACCGAATCGCTCGCCGGCTCGTTGGCCCGCGATAAAGCCGAGCACGCCGAAACCGAGCGCGAAGTCGCCCAGCTTGAAGCCGCCGAGGACGACGTGCGCGAGCGAACCCGCGACTCACGCATCAAATTCACCGGCGCCATCGTCTGCATCATCGCCGTGGTCCTATTAATCATCGTAATCTGGCTCTTCACGAGCAAGTAAGCCAGACACTAAATACGCCCCAACGCAGTTGCGGTGAGATAGTTCCTATCTAGCCCTCAAAAAGGCCAATCCAAGAACTATCTCACCGCAACTTTTTGGTAGTCATTGGGGACGTTCTTAAACGACTAGTCAAACAAGAACACCCAACGACTACCCACCTTTGGAGCGAGATGGCGCCATAGGTTGAGCATAAGTCAGCGAGCGGGTCGCATTTGAGACAAGGTGACGTGAAACGAAAGGGCGCTGACCTTCTGGTCGCGCCCTTGAAGTTGAACGTCAGATTGTCCAAATGCGGCCCGCGCAGCATCGAGCCGTTACGCGGTTCGTAGAACCGCGTAACTAACAAATGAGCATCGCGTCGCCGAAGCTGAAGAAACGGTAGCGCTCCTCGATGGCGGCGGCGTAGGCATCCATGATCTGGTCACGGGTGGCGAGCGCGCTCACGAGCATCATGAGCGTGGAGCGCGGCACGTGGAAGTTCGTGATCAGCGCGTCGACCACGTGATAGGTCGAGCCGGGCATGAGGTAGAGCTGCGTCGTCGCGTTCTCGCGTACCACGATGTCACCGCGGCCAAGCGTGTCGGCGCCGTCCTCACGGCCCTCAAAATAACGCGCCGTCACGGCCGGGTCGGACACCGGCGCGTCCGCGTCAAACGCGCTCTCGAGCGAGCGTACCGCGGTGGTACCGACGGCGATCACGCGATGCCCCTCGGCCTTGGCCTGGTGCACGGCGTCGACCACCTCCTGCGACACGTGGTAGCGCTCGGTGTGCATCACGTGCTGCGTGGGGTCGTCTTCCTCCACCAAGCGGAAAGTATCGATGCCGACCTCGAGCTCGACGGCGGCAAACTTTGCGCCCTTGGCCTCGATGGCAGCCATGAGCTCGGGGGTAAAGTGCAGGCCCGCCGTGGGAGCGGCAGCCGAGTGCTCCTCCTTCATGGCGTAGACGGTCTGGTACTTCTCGGGGTCGCCCTCGTAATCGGTAATGTAGGGCGGCAGTGGCACATGACCGGCGGCATGAATAGCCTCGTCGAGCGTGCGCGGCTCGCCAGCGGCATTGCAACCAGCCGGCTCAAAACGCACCAGACGGCCACCGCGGCTATCGGTGACAAAATCGACGACCTCGGCCGTCAACACCACAGGAGCCCCCTCGGGCGCATGGGCGCCACCGGCACGATACTCAATCTGAGCGCCGGGCTTCAGACGCTTACCCGGCTTGACCAGGCACTCCCAAACATGGCCCAGCGGATCCACGTCCTCGCGGCGCTTGAGCAGCAGCGTCTCGACCACGCCGCCCGAGCCGGCCTTGCGGCCGATCAGACGGGCCGGCATCACGCGCGTCTGGTTGATGACGAGCACGTCGCCCGGCTCGATGTAGTCGATGATGTCGCGGAAGATGCGGTGCTCGACGGTGCCGCCGTGCTCCAGCGGCGTCCCCGTCTCGGAACCCTTGCGGTCAACCACCAGCAGGCGGCAGGAATCGCGCGGCTCGGCGGGAGCCTGGGCGATGAGCTCTTCGGGCAGGTTGTAATCAAAATCATCGGTACGCATAGACACGTCAGATTCTCCTTATATAGCTAAAGTCCGCTCTACATCCTAGCAGGCCGTCAGTCCAAATGAACTACTTTTTGGCGGCTTTGCGCTCGTCGCGGATGCGGGCTCGGTCCATGGCCGCCTCGACGGCCGAGAAACGGCAGCCGCAATAGTTCTGCCGATACATCCCCAGCTCGCGCGAGCGACGCGTGGCCTCGGGGTAATACGGGCGAAAATCGCGGATCACCGGCGTAAGTCCGCGAGCTGTCGCCAGGCGCTCTAGCACGTCATTGCAGGTGTCGAACAGCTGATACGGCGAGACGGCGAGCGTCGTGCCCACGTATTCAAACCTGCGCTCCTCGGCAACCCGGCACGCCTCTGCCAAGCGCAGGGCATAGCACGCGCGACAGCGACGAGGGCGATCAGCTCCCAGCGGAGCCACACCGGTCTCCCAGCGCCCGCGGTCCTCCCCCGCTTCGATGAGCTCGATGCCGCCATCCGCGCACCACCGGCGCAGCTCGTCCAGGCGCCGCTGCCATTCATCGCGCGGCTGAATATTGGGGTTGGTCCAGCAAATCGTGGGCTCAAACCCCTCCTCGCGCAGCAGGCGAACAGGCTCCAGCGAGCACGGCGCACAGCAAGCATGCAGCAGCAACGGCTTCATCAACATCTCCTCTCCCACAGCCCCGTCCAAAAAAGACTACTATCACTATCCAAAAAAGCGCACCCCAAAGGACGTGTCCTCGCAGGCGACGATACGGCGGTCGCGCAGAATGGTCCGCACGTAATACCAATCGCCCACACAGCCCGACAAATGCAAGCCGGCCGCCAGGTAGCACAGCAGCGGATAGCCCGAGAACGCAAACCCCAGGGCAAACGCTGTCGTCACGACAACCGTCGGCGCCAGGCAAACCGCCACATACCGCACACGCGAATACACGACCCCCTCGGCGCAGGCATAGATCATGCACGTCTCGAGGTTCGCCCCAAAGGTCACGTGCGCGCCCGCAGGTGCCAGCAGCTTAAAAAACACCGCATGTACCAGCTCGTGTACGGCAAACGACGCCGCCGAAACCGCAACCAAGCCGACCATCCAGCCCACGACCACCGCCCAGCCGCCCGCCGCGGCCGCATCCAGGTCCGCAGGCCCACCCAGCAGCATAAACACCGGCACCAGGCACACGGCGAACACCGCAAGCACGACCATCCCCCACACGAAGCAAGCGTGCAGAAAATCCTCGTCCTCAAACGCATGTATGTTGGAAATCTCATTCATAGCATCTTAGGATAGCGCCCCTGCCACGCACCCGCCCGCATGTGCGATAATGTCGAACGATATGCACGAATTGACCACCGCGCCGCCGAGCCCCGCGCCCGGCCGCGCCCTCACCTATATGCGAAGGAGTCCCATGGCATCCAAATACTCCATGAACGACCGTCCCAGCTGGCCGCGCCGCGCCATCGTTACCGCCGGCGAGCCCTACGGCAACAAAGGCCTGCACTTCGGCCACGTTGGTGGCGTCTTTGTCCCCGCCGACTTCTTCGCCCGCTTCCTGCGCGACCGCCTGGGCCGCGAGAACGTAATCTTCACCTCGGGCACCGACTGCTACGGCTCGCCCATCATGGAGAGCTACCGCAAGCTCAAGGAGAACGAGGGCTACGACAAGTCCATTAGCGAGTACGTCGAGTCCAACCACTCCCGCCAGGCCGCGACCCTCAACAACTACAACATCAGCTGTGACATCTACGGCGGCTCGGGCCTTGAGCCGGCCGTCCAGATTCACAACGAGGTGACCGCCGAGATTATCGAGCGCCTGCACGAGCAGGGCACCATCTCCAAGCGCTCCACCCTGCAGTTCTATGACGCCAAGGCCGGCACGTTCCTCAACGGCCGCCAGGTCATCGGCCGCTGCCCCATCCAGGGTTGCAAGTCCGAAAAGGCCTATGCCGACGAGTGCGACCTGGGCCACCAGTTTGAGCCCGAGGAGCTCATCGCGCCCAAAAGCCAGCTCACCGGCGAGGTGCCCGAGCTGCGCCCGGTCGATAACCTCTACTTCGACCTGCCGGCCTACCTCGACTTTATGAAGACCTACACCGCCAAGCTCGCCCAGAACCCGCAGGTTCGCTCCGTGGTCTCCAAGACCATGGAGGAGTGGCTGCTGCCGGCTCAGCTCTACATCCAGAACAAGTTCCGCGAGGCCTTCGATGCCGTCGAGGATCAGCTTCCCGAACACACCGTGCTGGAGCCCGAGGGCAACAAGAGCAGCTTTACCGTCACCTTCCCCAGCTGGAAGGAGCGCGACGATGCCCACGCCGTGCTCGCCAACGGCGGCGTGCGCTTCCGCAGCGGCAAGGCGCTCGTGCCCTTCCGCATCACCGGCAACATCGACTGGGGCGTTCCGGTGCCCGAGGTCGACGGCGTTTCCGACGTCACCTGCTGGTGTTGGCCCGAGAGCCTGTGGGCACCCATCAGCTACACCCGTACCGTGCTCGCGCGCGACGCCAAGGCCGCCGGCGTGACCGAGGGTGTCGCCGCCCAGGACGCCGCCCTTATGGGCGAGCCCGCCGCCGATTCCACGCAGGTGCCCGCGCCCGCCTATCAGCACAGCTCGCTCGACTGGCGCGACTGGTGGTGCTCGAACGACGCGCAAATCTACCAGTTTATTGGCCAGGACAACATCTACTTCTACTGCATCGCGCAGACCGCCATGTGGGAGGCCCTGGGTTGGGACCTTACGCAGAGCACCGTCAGCGCCTGCTACCACCTGCTCTACATGGGCAAAAAGGCCAGCTCGTCCTCGCAGACGCCTCCCCCGCCGGCCGACGACCTGCTCAACCACTACACTTGCGAGCAGATGCGCGCGCACTGGCTGTCGCTCGGCCTGTCCGAGAAGCCGGTGAGCTTTAGCCCCAAGGCATACGACACGCGCGTGACCGGCAAGGACAAGGACGGCAACGAGGTGCGCGCCTGCGACGACAAGCGCGTCATCGACCCGGCCCTCAAGGAGAGCGCCCTTTTGACTGGCGTGTTCAACCGTCTGGCCCGCAGCTGCTTCTACGGCGTCGCCGTCAAGGAGAGCGACGAGAGCCCCTATCGCAACGGCTGCATTCCCGCCGGCGCCGCTTCTGACGCCGTGGTCGAGGCCGCCCAGCAGGCAGCCCTCGCCTTTGAGCAGGCCATGTACAAGTTCGAGACGCACCGCGCGCTCGCCGTGTGCGACGACTACCTGCGTGCCGCCAACAAGCGCTGGAGCGACGCCTCCAAGGCCGCCAACAAGCTCGAGGGCGAGCCGGCAAACGCCGCGATGACGCAGGCCCTCGTCGACGCCTTTACCGAGCTGCGCGTGGCGACCGTCCTGATGCACGGCATCGTGCCCGCCGGCTGCGAGCTCATCTGCGAGTACTTCGACGTCGACCCGGTCGCGTTCTTTAGCTGGGACAACATCTTTGCCTCCACGGACGAGTTTGTGGAGAGTCTGGGCGAGAAGCCCGGCGAGCACCGCGTAAAGCCGCTGCCCCCGCGCTTCGACTTCTTCAGCAAGCACGAGAGCCAGTACTAGGCAACCGGCAAGGCGCCCGGGAATGATTATTCTGGGACGGGGATTAAAAAATCATTCCCGGGCGCCGCAAAGTAGTCTTTTTGGGACGGGGATCATTAAATGATTTTTTAATCCCCGTCCCAGAATAATCATTTAGGTGGAAGGAAAGACGGATGTCCAAGCCGCGTCGTCGTAAGCAGAAAAAGCAGGTCAAGGCCGAGCTCAAGCTCAGGCAGTTTGCTGCAACCGAGCTTTCCGACCAGCTTGCCGCCCAACACTCCGCCGCCGACCTGCCGCGCTTTATGATCGACACGGTCGCCGGCGCCTATGCCCCCGCCGATGCCGAGCTCATGATCGAGGGCTTCGGCGCCGCTGCCGCACGCCCGGTCACGCTGCGCGCCAACACGCTCAAGGCGACCGCCGAGTACATCGCCGCCGCACTCGCCGAGGCCGGCATCGCGCACCAAACCGTTACCTGGTATCCGGACGCCTTCATCCTGCCCGAGGCCCAGGTTTCCAACCTGTGGGACCTCGACATCTACCGCGACGGCAAGATCTACTTGCAAAGCCTGTCGTCCATGATGCCGCCGTTGGTCCTGGGCGCCCAGGCAGGCGAGGACATCCTGGACATGTGCGCGGCCCCCGGCGGCAAGACGACGCAGATCGCCGCCCTCACGCAGGGACAGGCGCACCTTACCGCCTGCGAGATGAGCATTCCCCGCGCCGAGAAGCTCGAAGCCAACCTTGACCGCCAAGGCGCAAAAAACGTGCCCGTCATGCGCATCGACGCACGCGAGCTCGACGAGTTCTTCCGCTTTGACCGTATCCTGCTCGACGCTCCCTGCACCGGCACGGGCACCGTCATCAGCGGCAACGAGAAGAGTCTGCGCGGCCTCACCGAGCAGCTGCTTTGCAAGTGCGCCCGCTCGCAGCGCGCGCTTCTAGACCGCGCCATGGGAGCCCTCAAACCGGGCGGCACGCTCGTCTATTCCACTTGTTCGATTATGCCGCAGGAAAACGAGGACGCCCTGCAAGAGGCCCTCGACAAGCATATGGACTGCGAGCTCATTCCCCTCGACGGCACGCCGAGCGAAAGCGAAGCGCGCCGCGCCCAGGATGCCGGCGAGAAGCCGCGCATCGAGTCCAACGCTCTCACCGAGGCAATCGCCGCGGGTCAGGTATCGGCCATCACCAACGGCATGCCCGGCACGCTCACCATCCCACCCAGCCGTGACTTTGAGGGCTTCTACATCGCCCTGATCCGAAAACGCAGCTAGCGCACGGATTCAAAACTCAACGAGCTATCTCTGTGCGCGCTTGTCCTGCTGGTCACGGTGCTGCTTAAGTGCCTCGCGTTCCTTGCGCTCGGCTCTTTTGCCTTTAATGGCCGTAACCACAAAGTAGATGACCGCGGCGGCTACGATTGCGCCCACACACAGGCCAATCGAGCCCAACATTGCTGTGAATTCCATTCCGCGTCACCTCTCTTTTAAACGGGACATTCAAGATAGCACCTCAATACCCGCCACCACAGCTCCTTCACGTTCGCCGGCCCTTCGGTCTAACGGATGGCGCAGCGGGGAAAAATCAACTCGTCAAACGATTTAGCAAGCACAACGCTGCCGGCACCCCGCCGGCCACCATCGCATAGAATCGAGCCTCCATGGATACCCTCAACGACCTAAACGAGCGCGTCGACGCCTTTGTCGGCACCAGCTCCTTCGACACGCCAGTCACGGCAAACGACCAAGCCCCCATCGATGTTCCCGCCGAGGTTCACGAGGACATCGTCGCCTCGGTCGACTTCTCCGAGGTTGAGCTTGCAGACGAATTTACCGAGCCCCAGGTGGCCGTAACTCCCAACGGCCTTTTGCCCATGGAGCCGCTGCCCATCGACGGGCGTCTGCGCAAGGCGGCTCTCCGCATGCCCGATGAGATCGAGGAGGCCAGCGGCTTTACGCTCTTCGGTCGTCGCATCAAGTCGCTTATCTACACCACCGACGTCGCGGTCATCCGCAACTCCAACGCCGATGCCGTGTTTGCCGTTTACCCCTTCACGCCACAGCCGGCCATTACGCAGGCGCTGTTGACCGTCGCCGAGTGCCCGGTCTTTGTAGGCGTGGGCGGCGGAACTACGACCGGCAAGCGCTCCGTACAGATGGCAGCCGTCTCCGAGATGCAGGGCGCGGCGGGCTGCGTGGTCAACTCCCCCGCCACTGCCGAGATGGTCGAACACATCACCAATCTTGCAGACATCCCCGTCATCGCTACGGTCGTTCGCTGCGACGACGATGCTCACGCCAAAGTGCGCGCCGGAGCCAAAATCCTCAACATCGCGGCCGGCAAGAACACGCCGCAGGTCCTGCGTGAACTGCGCGAGCACTATCCCAACCTGCCGCTCATCGCACCTGGCGGCAAAACACCCGAGAGCATCCGTGAGACCATCGCCGCCGGCGCCAACGCCATCATCTGGACGCCGCCTTCGGCCCAACAGCTGCAGACCGACATGATGCAGCGCTATCGCAAGATGAAGGAAGACGCCACGCCTGTCATCTCGCGCGACGATGTGCCCATTATCGACCAGGTCGCCGCCGCCGAGGTCAGCCAGGTCGAGAACATGAATCCCGACGTGCCGATTCCCGACGAAGTCATCGAGCGCGTCGCCTCGATCCACGAGCGCGTCGAGGAGCGTCGCGCCAACCGCGGCCTCAAGCCGTCACTGCACGGCTTCTTCTTCCGCGGAAAGAAACGCTAGCAAAACATCTTGGCCCGCCCCACAAACGTGAGGCGGGCCGTTTTCGTTTGAGCAATCATGCAGCGACGTGATGGGGCAAATTAATCCACGCGCTTGTCGCCCATAAAGAAGAGCGCCACCGTACCAGGTCCGGTGTGCGAACCGATCAGAGCACCGATATTGTTGATCTCAATCTTGCCTTTGAGCTGCGGAACCTGTTCCTCAATCAGCGCTGCAACGGCCTCGGCATCCTCTCGGCACGCCGAATGGGACAAGATGCACTTACCCGAATAATCCGCACCGTCCTGCACGTGTGCCATCATGGTCTTAGCCATCTCGGAAATCGCACGCTTCTTAGTGCGAATCTTCTCACGTGGCGACAGCCTGCCCTCGCAATCGACCGTCATAAGCGGGCAGATCTTGAGCGCAGAGCCGATAATCGCGCTGGCCGCCGAGATACGACCGCCGCGCAGGTAGCTCGACAGATCGGTCGAGAAGAACCAGTGGTGAAGGTTGAGTTTATGCTCCTCAATCCAAGCGGCCGTCTCGTCGAGTGAAGCGCCGCTATCGCGAACGTCGGCGGCACATTCCGCCAACAGGCCAAAGCCCGAAGACGCCGCTAACGAATCGATGACACGCACCTTGCCGCCCTGGGGATAGCGATCCGCGAGCATCTGTGCCGCAACGCAGGCCGATCCATACGTGCCCGAAATACCCGACGACAACGTCAGGTGCAGCACGTCTTTGCCCTCGGCAACAAACGGCTCCCAAAACTCCTCGTACTCGCCCACGCTCACCTGAGACGTCTTGGGCATGGCGCCCGCGGCAATCTGGGCAAAAAACTCGTCCGGCGTAATCGACTGATACAGATTGTCCGTATAGACAACATCGTCGATCTCGTAATGAAAACACACGACAGGGATATTGCGCGACGCAAAGAACTCACGGGTTCGGTCGGCGGCGGATTCACAGGTCAGGACAAAATCACTCATATGAGGCTCCTTACGTATTGCTGCGCAAATTATCGCACAGCGAGCCTGCATACGGTACAAATGTCCACTATTTACCAAATCGAACCATTCGTATTGAACATCTTTATCATGAACATCCCATCGCCGCCGTGAGCCAACATAGGCAAATACATCCCCTTTATCTCCACTCAACCGACATATCTACCTCCACTAAATCGATTTAGCAAACCGTTCAGCCGACAATTCAGCCGCTGGAGCAAAATCGAAACAAAAGCGGCGCATACTGATAAACGTTTGCCGCTATTTATCAGTTTTACCAACCCCATCGGAAGGTGTTTCATGGTCGCATTCGATCGCAATCCGCAAGACTTTAAGTATCTGCGTCTGCTATCGAGACAGTTCCCCACCGAGCAATCCGCGTTCACCGAGATCATCAATCTCTCGGCCATCCTCAACCTGCCCAAGGGCACCGAGCATTTTATGAGCGATGTGCATGGCGAGTACGAGGCCTTTATGCACATCCTCAACAACTGCTCGGGCGTCGTGCGCGAGCATGTCGACGAGATCTTTGGCGACACGCTCTCCTTTGACGAGAAGGGCGAACTGTGCACGCTCATCTACTACCCGCGCGAGAAGATCGACCTGGTCCGCAACCAGCGCGAGGACTCGCCCACCTGGTACAAGACGATGCTCGACCAGCTCATCATGGTCGCCCGCTCGCTTTCGAGCCGCTACACGCGCTCCAAGGTGCGTAAGGCCATCCCGCGCGACTACGCCTACATCATCGACGAGCTGCTGCACACGCACCCGGACGAGAACAACTACCGCGTGCGCTATCACGAGCGCATCGTGGAGTCCATTCTGGAGACCGCCAGCGCCGACGACTTTATCGAGTCGCTCGCTTCGCTCATCAAGCGCCTGGCCGTCGACCACCTTCATTTGGTGGGCGACATCTTCGACCGTGGCGGCGGCGCGGCCAAGATCATGGACCGCCTGCTCACCTACCATTCGCTCGACATTCAGTGGGGTAACCACGACCTGCTGTGGATGGGCGCCGCTGCCGGCGAGCCCGCCTGCATCGCAACGGTGCTGCGCAACAACCTGCGCTATGACAACTACGAGATCCTGGAGAACGACTACGGCATCTCGCTGCGCGAACTCGTCGCCTTCGCCGACGCCACCTACACCGCCGGCGAGTCTATCACCCCGCTCATCAAGGCCATCAACGTGTTGCTCTTTAAGCTCGAGGGCCAGATTATCCAGCGCCACCCCGAGTTCGATATGACCGACCGCCTGCTGCTCGACAAGATCGATCACGACTCCGGCACGGTCACGCTCGCCGACGGCAGCGTGTGGCCGCTCACGACCAACGACTTCCCCACCGTCGACCCGGCGGACCCCTACACGCTCACGCCCGAGGAGCAACACATTATCGACAAGCTCGTGTCCGAGTTTGTCACCGCCGATCACCTGCATCGTCATATGGATTTCCTCTATTCCCACGGCTCGATGTACAAGGTCACCAACGGCAACCTGCTGTTCCACGGCTGCGTGCCGCTCAACGAGGACGGCACCTTTAGCAGCATGAATTGCCTGGGCACCTGGCACGCCGGCCGCGATTATCTCGATTTTTGCGACCACGTCGCCCGCCGCGCCTGGCGCGTGGGCGACCGCGACGCCCTCGACTGGATGTGGTACCTGTGGATTGGCTTTAACTCACCCGCCAGCGGACGCTTGGTGCGCACCTTTGAGCGCGCCTATATCGCCGATAAGAGCACCTGGGTCGAGCCGATGGATCCTTACTACACGCTCACCGCGTCGCCCGCGGTCTGCGACGATATCATGCGCGAGTTTGGCGTCGCGCCCATGGCATGCTCCCCGACCGGTCACATCATCAACGGCCATACGCCCGTTAAGACCACCAAGGGCGAGCAGCCCATTCGGGCCGAGGGCAAGCTGCTAGTCATCGACGGCGGCTTCTGCCGCGCCTACCATCCCAAGACGGGCATTGCCGGCTATACGCTCATCTCCAGCTCGCGCGGCTGCCGTCTCAAGTCACATCGGGCCTTTACCACTGTTGCCGAGGCGCTGACCCGCAATGTGGATATCGAGAGTGAGACCAACCGCTTTGACCAGGCAGACCGCCGCCGCATGGTCAGCGATACCGACACCGGCGTCAAAATTCGCAGCCAAATCCAAGACCTGCGCCAGCTGCTCGATGCATATAGAAACGGTGCTATCGAGGAGCGCGCCTAGCTCCGTCCGTGGGGATTGGCTAAACTTGCTGAGTTTGTCATCCCCACGGCGCGCCGGCGCCACCCTAAGGCAGGTACCATGCAAAAGCTCATCGCGCAGATCATGAAGTTTGGCGTCGTCGGCGTCATTGCCACTGTCATCGACTTTGGCATCATGAATCTGCTCCATTACGGTCTGGGCCTCAATATCCTGATCGCCAACACCAGCGGCTTTATCGTCTCGCTCATCTTTAACTACGTCGCGAGCATGAAGTACGTGTTTGCACACAAGGAGGGCATGAGTCGCCGCCGCGAGTTCATCATCTTTGTCGTGTTGTCCGTTATTGGCCTGGCGCTCAACGATGGCATCGTGCTGGCCCTCAACGCCGGCCTGGGCCTCGAGGCCAATATCGCCAAGATTTGCGCTACTGCGCTGGTCATGGTCTACAACTTTGTAACGCGCAAGATTTTCTTGGAGGGCGAGCAGACCAAGTAGCCGGCTTCCTCGTTGCACTGCGGGGCCCACGGACGACGCGCGTCGAGCGCAGCGTTATTCGTGGGCCTTGCTCGTTTACGGGAAGATTTGCAACGCTTGCGGATTACCTCTTGAATATTTGGCAAGTTCGTATAGTTCTTGCCAAAGACCTTACGTTTCCCGTGCAAAAGCTCTAAAGTAACTCGTTGCTCGATTCATCAACGCATTGGATGTGATTACGTGCGCAAGGCACTGGCACAACCTCATACCAAGCAGTTCCTCAAGTTCGCTGTCGTGGGCCTTATCTCCTTTGGCATCGACTGGGGCATGCTCATTGCGCTCGTCGAGCAGTTCCACCTCAACTTTTTGATGAGCACCACGGTCTCGTTTATCACGTCCGTCGTGGTCAACTACTGGCTCAGCATGAAGTACGTGTTCGACCATCGCGAGGGCATGAGCCGCAAGCGCGAGTTCACGATCTTCACCATCCTGTCGGTGATTGGTTTGGGTCTCAACGACCTGTACATGTTTGTGGGCGTCACGTTTTTGAGCATTGGCTACCAGGCCATGAAGGCCATCGCCACGTTCCTGGTCACCTGGTACAACTACTTCAGCCGTCGCTTCTTCCTCGAGGGCGCGCAGTAGCAGTTAATTCGACATTTGCTTGAAGGTATAACCGGTTGGAATTCCCGTTCCAACCGGTTTTTTGTTTGCCGAGAGACCCGGCGACCCAGTCCTCTACGCATGAAAACGGGCGGCTCGGATGTTTGTCCGAACCGCCCGTTTGGCGTGTTATGTCGAGGCCTCTAGCCTGTAACGTAATACCAGACTACGTTGTCGCCGTTTTTGAGAACGTAGTTGCTGCAGGCCGTCATGGGCGTTGTGCCGTTGACGGAGTACATCCAGCCACTCGTGCCGCCGTGCTCCTTCTCGGCCAAACCGCCAATAGCGGCGACATACGTGCCGTACGATGAGCCGTGCGCATTCACGGAAAGGCCCAGGGCGCACAGGGCATCGTAGACAGTAGCGCCCTCGTTAAAGGTGAAGGTGCCGCCAGAAGACACAGGATTGCCCACGGCGCTCGACGTAACCGAGACCGTCACTGTGACATAGCCAGACTGCTGCGAGCCGTCCTGATTGCCTGCAGAGGCGCCGCCACTGTTGGATGCAGACCCACCGCCAGACACCGAGCCACCGCCCGAAGAAGAGCCGTCAGAAGAACTCGATCCACCAGCGGATTCGGAGCCCTGTCCGGCAGACGTGTTGTTGGACTTCTTGCCGCCCTTGCCTTCGGACTTCTTCTCCTTCGAATCCTTTTTTGAGTCCTTCGACCCGTCCTTCGCATTGTCCGAAGATTTGGAGTCATTGGACGCAACCTTGCCCGAAACGGTAGTCGAGCCGGAAACCGACGCATCCTTGGCAACGACGCTCTCCCCTGTCACAGCCCGCGCAATCCAGTCGATGGACCATGCACCGCTGACAGAGGGGTGGACAAAACCCAACGAGACGACAATGAGAGCAATACAGGCGGCTGTCAGGGCGCCAACAAGCGCCTTGCGCCGAGGGGCGGACGCCGCCGAAGCGGCGCCCTTTTGCTTTGTATCGTCAAGCTGGATGAACGACGAGTCGGGCTGCTTGGACTCGGCGTCCTGTGGCTTATTGGACACAGCCCTCACCTACCGACGCTTGGTAAACACGAACACGCCGATGACGGCAAGCCCGATCACGCCGGCCGCAACACCAACGATGGCAAGCGGATTAAAGCCAGACTGCTGCACAGGAGCCTCAGCGGACTTCTTAGCGGTAGTCGCGGCAGCCGGGCCCGTGTCGGACTTGGAGCTGGACTTGCTGGACTTCTTGTCAGACTTCTTGCTGTCCTTCTTGTCGCCCTTGCCGGAATCCTTCTTGGAATCCTTGCCGTCCTTGGTCTCGGTCTTGGTCGTGGTGGACACCGGCTTCTGACCCGGAGCAACAGCACCGCCAGCCTGCTGGCCGTTTGTGCCGTTACCGGAGCCAGAGCCAGCACCGGCATTACCCGAGCCGCCATTGGAGCCAGAGCCACCGTTATCGCCAGGGTTAACGGCGTTCTTGGTCCACTTGGCATACAGCGTCATATCCGCCGTCACGACGTCTTTGGCGAAGTCCCAGGCCTGGGTGCACGCGGCGTCTTTGTACCAGCCTGCAAAGGTATAACCGGAGCGCTCGGGGTTCGCAGGGGCAACCATGGTCTTGTTTTGTGCGGTCATAGCGCTGGGAACCGTGCTGCCACCGCGCGTATCGAAGGCCACCGTATAACCCGGAGCAGCCTTGAGAGCAAATAGCGTACCGGAATCGTTGGTGTAGTAAAGGTTGCCCTGGACATCGGCTATCACGCTTGCAGTGCAATAGTCCGCATTGGAGCCAGACGGCGTATAGATCTCCACAGCCTCGCCAGTTGACTGGTTAAAGCAGTAGACAGCGCCCGGAGTCTTGTTGCAGGTAAAGTACACGTAGACATCGCTGCCCTGCACAGATGCAATCGGAGAGGCTTTGACCTCGGCCTTTTTGCCCATATCGAGAGTCTTCTCGACCTTCATGGACGCAAGGTCGATAACGGTGAACTGGCCGTTGTTCGAAGCGTCGCTTCCGCCGATATAGGCCTTGCCGTTTGCCACGGCCGGCGTCGAAGTCGAAGTGTTCGCAAATGCGCAAGAGCTGGCAATACGAAGCGTGTCGCCCTCGCGAACGATCTTATAGAGCGTAGCCGGCTGACGCCCAACAGCCAAGAAGGCCGGATTTCCATCCTCGGTGCCAGCAGAGACGATCGTTGCACGAACGGGATTTCCAGACAGGCTCACAGAAGATTTGGCCTTGCCGGATTTGCCGTCAATGAGCTTCACGCAACCGCTCTCGTCACCGATAACAAGATCGGAGCCGGAAGCGGCGGCACCCGCCCAGTAGTAACCCTCGCCGGTCGAGGAACCGGTCTTTGTGGTGACATCCGACCAGACGATCTTGCCCGTCGCAATATCGACGCAAACCATGGCCCCGCCCGTTGCGGTACCGGAAGTGCCGGCACCCGTGACAAACTCGGCGTATACACATCCGTTCGCTACCGTCATGGTCGAATTCGCCTCATAGCGCCCGCCCGCGGCAGGAGCCTCGAGTGCAGAGGTCTTCCACACGCACTCAAGTGTCTTGGCAGAGAAGGCATACACGGAGCCATCGTCGTTTGCCGAGATAATCAGACCATCCGCGTACACAGGACGCGAGAAATACGAAGTGATCCCGCCCTTGGAAACGCGCGCAACAACCTTGCCCGCATTGTCGATCTTGACGAGCTCGGAGTTCGTGGTAACAAAAACGTAGCCGCCCGCGATGATAGGGTCGCCCAGTGAAACCCACTTGTCGGTAGCTGTGGCAAGATTGACCTTCCACAACTCCGCGGCAGACTCGGTGGGCGTCGGCGTGTTCACGAGCGTCGTGCCGCCCGCATTGCCAAAGCCGTTCCAGCTGGCGGTCCAGTCCGGACGGGAAGCAAAGGGATTGACAATGAGGCCCTCCAGGGGCTTCTCTTTATCTGCAGCGTAAACCCACTGAACCTTGTCTCCCGGCTTGAGGACAACCTGGCCCGCCATCTTTTGAGAGTACTCGCCGTTGACATAAAGCTGCCAGTACCTGCCGGTCGACTGATCCGAGCCATAGGTCTTGCCGTTGCGGGTGATGCTGGCAAGGTAGAACGAAGCACCGGACGTATCCTGGCTGTCATAGGTGAGACCTGCGGCCTTGAGCTCCTGCTCGGTAAGATCGGCAGCGGTGGATCCATCAGACATCTTGACGTCGCTGGCAAACGCCCATACGAAATTGCCGCCATTCTCATCCGGTCCGATGAAGCTCACCGAGGCCTTGACGGTAGCTTTATTCGCATCGTCAAGGCTTGCGCCAAGGGCAGAGTAGTACAAAGCGATGGAGTCGCCCGCGCCAAGCGTCACACTGCTGGCGCCAACCTCGGATGCTTTACCGTTTACGAAAAGCTGCCAATACTTATGCGTGGCTGCATCCCAGCCAAGCGTACGGCCATCGCTTGAGGTGATATCGGAGAGATAGTAACCGTATTCCGTGGTGCCCGAAGTGTGAGCGAGACCTTGGGCGTCCAGGATCTGCTCAATCAGGGCATCGGCAGTTGAACCGTAGCCAACACCCTGCGCGCCATCGAACCAAACCTCATCGTTGCCGTCGGCGTCGACGCCAACGAGCTTAAAGTTGACCGAGATCTTGGGATCGGTGTGGTCGGTCGTGCCCACCACGCGGAACGTAGCCTTGACAGGCTGATTAACCAGACTCTGCAGCTTGGCGTTATCCGGATGAGCCTTGGCGAGCGCCGCGTACTTCTCGTAGGTAAGCGAACTCTCCACGGTAACGAGCGTGTCCGCCTCGGGTTGGGTCACACGCAGCGTCTCGTCCGCGATGACGGAAGTGTCGCTCGAGCGGTACGTGCGCCAGCTGGTGCCGGCCATGGAATCATAGCCAGGCAGATCGTCCGCATGAATCTGACCCGTCTCGTACTTCTTGGAATACGAAACGGTACCGTCCTCGGCAACCGTGGCGGAGCTCCAGGGGCTGAGATTCGAACTCACCGCGTTAGCGGAAGTGTTGGTGCCCAGGATTGAAGTAGCGTAGGCGTCCTTGACAGCCTGCATCTGCGCCACGGCGGCGTCAATCTCGGACTCGTCGATGGGCTTGACCGTCACGGTGATGTCGCGCGTGGCAGTGATGCCGTCGCGCGTGAGCGTTGCCGTGATGGTGGCGGTGTTGGAGCCGCCGGCAATGTCGCGAGTAACGATAACGCGGTAACCGTTTATCTTTGCTACGGAATCATCGTTGGACGCATAGGAAAGCTTCGCCGAGCCAGCACCGATCTTGCTCGCACGAGGCAGGGTAAAGTCGCCCTCAACGGCCGTGAGGTCGACCGTCTTGCTCGAGTCGGCGTAGTCCTTCACCAGACCGTCGATCTTGGCCAAAGCGGCTTCGAGCTCGGCCTTCTCGGCAGCGATGTCCTCGGCGGACTTGGAGGCTACCTTGACCGGGTAGTCGCGCGTAATTGCAGCCGAGGGAGAGTTGCCGTAACCAGGGACAAATAGTGTTGCCCGCGCGGTAAACGTCACGTTTTTGTCGCCATTGCCATGAGTGTAGGCAACCTTGTAGACCGTGTTGAAATTGGAATCGTAGCTCGAAGTCAGCTTGACGGCAGACGAGTCGTTCGACGTCCAAGTGAGGTCGGCAACCTTCTTGCCTCCCACATAGAGCGCACCGGGAAGCACCTCTTCCTTAGCAGTCGAAGGCGCGATGCCCGCCTTGACCGAGGCGGTAAGAGTCGCGGCGTTGAGCTGCTCGTTCAGGTACGCTTCGACCCTGGCTTGATCCCAAGCAAGCGAAGAACTGGGCGAGGGTGTAAAGTCAACCTTCTCGTCGCCAAGCGCTAGCGTGTAGGTAGGCTTGAACTGACGCAGCAGCGACCAATCGGAGTAAGTGGTTTTCTCCGCATTGGACAAGAAAAAGTACGTGATGGTGCCATCTGCAGCGATGCCACCCTGTTGGGCCGGGTCGGTCGCACTGAACGCCACGGACTTGAGGGACGGCTTCACGTTCTCATAACCAAGATCCTTGAGCTTGCCTGAGAGCATGTCGACGATATTGGTGTCGGCGCCATAGACCGGGCTCGGCTTCCAAGTGGAGAGCTTCTGCTTGGCCTCGGCAAGCGTCTTGGCATCGGGCGTCGCAGGCGCGGTGGAGCTGCCCTCGATAGCCTTAGCAAGGCTATCGGTGTCTTTCGTCCCCCATTTGCCATATGTCACATAGCACAGAACCCGCTTGCCAACCATGTCTTGCGTGACAGTCAGCTCGCGCGTAGTAGCGCCCTCGATTGCGGAATAACCTGTCGCCGCATGCGAGGAAGCCGTGCCCTCACCGATATACCATTGATATGTGAGCTGGGCATACTCATCTTCGCTGAGCTCAACCTCGTCCTCATAGTCAAACTCATCGTAATCATCGTATGACGCATAGAACTTGAGTGTATCGCCCACCTTGGCGGCAGGAGCGGTCCCCCTGGTAAGGTCCCTGCCCTCGGCACTGAGAATCGCAACGTTGTCAATAACCACACTTGAACGCAAGACAACATTCGTCTCGCTATCATCACTCAGCGCGGCGGGCTCAACCTTGGCATCCGCCTCAGCCGCGGGCTGGGAAGCCTGCTGAGGCATGCCCTCCCGCTCGCCGGCAGAAGAGGCAAAATCGGCAGCACCTGCGTCCTCGATGGCGCCTGCATCCCCGGCGGCGTTCCCGCCCTCGGCCGTCACCGAACCGGAGCCGGTCGCGACAGAGGCATCTTCCCCCGTCGGCTCCGCATCCTGCGAAGCGACAGCCTGGGCGATGCCCTCGGCGCCTTCGGCCCACAGCTGTGCCGGCGTAGTGCCAAAAGCCATGGCAAAAGCCAGGAACGCCACCAGACCGCGCTTGGCTACGCCACGGACAATCGCTCCATGACGACGCCACGAGGCGCGCTGGCACTCGTCCTCAAACATATCCATTTGTCTCCTACTGTCTACACTTGGAGCATTACCTAGCGGCTGCCCCACGTCATCGCGCACACTGCGCCCGAGTACCCCCATCGGGGTCCCCCTTTCCTCCAGAGCCCAACGCGTACCGGCGGCATGCGCCGCGGTCGCGTACAAGATGGGAGGCGATCCGACTTAACCTTAACGGCCCGGGCGCATCGTCCGATCTGCGATGCGAACATCCCGGGCCAAGAGGAATTACGGTTACTGGTACAGCCGGGGATTTGCACCCCGATTCTCCCAAACACGCAGGAAAACCGCGCATTCGTGCGTCTCCGCACCACCATCTAGGCCATCGATTATTACTGTTAGTATGGTATCACGCAAAAGGGCCCCGCACACAGGCGAAGCCCAAGGTAAAAGCTATGGTTTGCGATAGAAAAGGACGCATCGGGCCTTTAAATACGGCTCGTTTCAAAACTATGCCGGATTACGGCGCTGATTCGCTACTTCGCAACCATACCCGCTATTTTCGAAAACCTACGGCTCATCTACCTGCGGTTTTAAAGGCGCGTATTTCGGTATGGTCGAGGTTCGACGCTCCAGCCCCGTAAACCGGCATAGTTTTGTTCGGACCAGCCCACGCCGGCGCGACGCGAGGCGAAATGATCCGTTTTCCTCCGTCCCCGGAGGGGTCATTACCGCTTGCCGCCGTGGCTGTTGCGCCAGATCTCGCGCCCCAGCATCAGCGCCAGCACCAGCGCGCTCACGTAGCCCATAAAGCCAATGACCGGGATACCGAACACAACCGGCTCGATGCGTGCGTAGTACACCACCGACGAACCGATAAACAGACCGGCGATCACAATTGCCATCGACATGCGGTCGATAATTCCACCCAGCTGTCGTAGCGCCTTATCGCTGCTCATGATCTGCGTGTTCACCTTAAGCTGGCCGCGCGTGAGCATGCGCGACGCCAAGCCCAGATACTCGGCCGCCTCGAGCGAGCCTTTTGCTGCGCGATAGCTGCTCGCGGCAAGATCGCGCCCCATATCGCGCACGCGCGCATAGGTACTCTTCTCGTTTTTGATATGCGTCTGGATGATCTGGATCATGTTGACGTTGGGCATGTACTCGGTAAGCAGGCCCTCGAGCGTCACCATGCCGCGCGCGAACATCGTCACCACGCTCGGCAACTCAACATCGTTCTTGCGCGCCAGATTCACCAGCGAGGTCAAAAACTCGCCGATATCCAAGTCCTTAAGATCGAGGCCCGCAAAGTCGGCAACGATAAAATCCAGATCGGACAAAAAGGCCGAATGGTCGAGCTCTGCCGAATCGCCGCGCGTCACGGCAAAGCGCATGAGCGAGTCCTTGAGCTTGGGCACGTCGCCCTCGGCCACGGCGAAAATCATGTCCTTGACGATACCGCGGTCGTGGCTCGACATGCGCCCGACCATGCCCAGGTCGATAAAGTAGACGATGCCGTCCTTGAGAATAATGTTTCCCGCATGTGGGTCGGCATGGAAAAAGCCATCGTCGAGCACCTGCGTCGAGTAGTCCTCGACAATCGCAGCGCCAATCTTCTCCAAGTCGTAGCCCTCGGCCACCAGGCGCTCGGGATCGGCAATCGAGATGCCGTCGACGTAATCCATGACAACCACGTGCTCGGTGCACAGGTCCAGGTAGGACTTGGGGCACGAAACACCGTGAACACTCTTGTGGAACTCATAGAAATCGTTGAGGTTTTTGGCCTCGGCCAAAAAGTTGGTCTCCTCGCGAAACGAGGTCCACAGCTCCTCGACCACGCCGTGCAGGTCGACAAACTGATCGGTGTTGACGAGCTTGGAAACGATGCGCACCACCGAGCGGATGATGTCGATATCCTGCGCCATGACCTGTTGCGCGCCGGGGCGCTGCACCTTGACGGCCACGTCCTCACCCGTCACCAGGCGGGCGCGGTGCACCTGCGCAAGCGACGCGCTGCCAAGCGGATTGGGGTCAATCGCGTCGAACATCTCTCCCAGTCGCTGGCCGTACTCTTCCTCCAGACAGCAGAGCACCACCTCGTACGGCACCGGCTCAACGTCGGAGCGCAGGCGGCGCAGCTCGTCGCAAAACCGCTGCGGCAGAATCTCGGAGCGGTTGGCCAGAATCTGTCCCATCTTGACAAACATGGGGCCGAGCTCTTCGAGCAGACGACGCAGGCGAACCGGCGTGAGGTTATCCCACACGCGATACTTTTTGATCAGGCGAACGATCTGTCCAATGCGCTCGCGGCGACCCGCCGGCGTGAGCTGATATTCCTCGTCCGGCGCCATCGCGTCGGGCTCCTCGGGGACCATATCGACAGCGCGCGGCTTCTTGCGAGCGCTCGAGACGGCGGCCTCGACCTCATCGACAACCGCCGCCTCGTCACCCAAGGGATCTTGATTGTTGTAATCGGTGGTGGAATCTGCCATCTGCGCTGCTACTCGGCCTCTTTGGCGTCCTCTGCGTCGTCGGGCTCAACAGACTCGACGGGCACCGAGGTCACGTTATCCTCGACCGAATCGACGATGTCGCGCACATGGGCTAGGAAGGCCGTGCGCTCGGGGGCGGTCATAACGCGGACGCGAGCCAGGATGAGCTCGTCAAGTACGCGCTGTGCCGCGGTCTCGCCCTGCATGCCCAGGCGCTCGGTCAGGTCGGAAATGGTGCCACCGGCCTGCTCGAACATATCGGACACGCTGCGGGCGATATCGGGGGTGCCGGCGTCCTTGCGGACCTGCTCGCCCTTGGTATTGAGGTCGTCGAGGACCTTCTTGCCGCCCTCGACGGCAACGGCAGCGGCGCCGAAGCCCACGTTGATGGCACCGTTAACAAGCTGATCGAATTTCATAACCATGGTTGGCTCCAATCGTGAACAACTGCATTGGCCTTCTTGTACCCAAGATTGAGTGAACGACACAAAATCGTTTTACCGCCAAGATAGAAATCGAGCGGGGCAAAGCCTTTGACGGCGTTTGTCCCGCTCGCTCGCTGCAATGCGGCTTTTACCTAATGTTATCGTTCATCGCGAAGGAGTTCTTCATGGCGCAGCTCGTGGTGTAGAGTACCTTGCCCAACAGAGCATCGGTCTCCACGCGCACGAGCCCGGCAAAGGCCTCGTTGGCGCGGGCGAGCTCGGCGGGCACCTCGGCCTCGGGCAGGGCGGCAACGGCAGCGTCAACGTCGTGAATCTGCTTGTGGCCCATGCCGCCGACCTTCTCCTGATAATCCTCGACCGCGCGACCGCACTCATGGAAGCGAACATCGGCCAAGGCACCGATCAGACGATTTGCCCAATAGAAATTCTCGGACGTCACGCGAGCCTGCGTGTCGGCATAGTACTCGGGCATGGTCTCGACATTGGCGTACAGCGGCACGAGCGCGTTAAACGAGTTGGAGCCAAACGCCATCCACTGCACGGCGCGATACGCCGGCTGCGCATAGGGGCGCAGCTGCAGCACGGCGAGCTGGCTGTTGCGGTTGATGCCGATGGGACGATAAGCGCCGCGCGTGGCGGGCGTGCCCTTGCTGCCGTAGCAGTCGTACTCCGTGCCCTGGTAGTGGCTGGAGAGCACGTACTTGATGTCCTCGATGGTCACCTTGCGCTCGGGCACGCGGCTCCAGGGGATGTCGTCGCTCTCGGGCGTGTAGTCGGCGTCGGGACCGTCCCACACATCGCCGGGGTTGAGGCAGCGCTGCATGTACCAGGCGCGCGGCGTGTTGTAGACGTGGTCGCTGTCACTGTGCGAGCCAAAGGCCTCGCGCGGGTTGAAGACCGCGGCGGGACCGTCGCCCTCAACACCCAGGGTCAGGTCCAGATGCCACTCGGCCATCCAGGAGCGCAGGCCGGCGGAGCACATGTGGTCGACTTGGGCGCCCTCGGCATCGTCCAGGTCAAAGCTGTCGATACCCAGCTGGTTAGGCATGGTCACATAGGCGTCGTCGGGCACGCGCTTGGCGATCCAGTGGTGGCCGCCGATGGTCTCGAGCCACCAGATCTCGTCCACGTCACTCAAGGCGATGCCATTGTTCTCGTAGGTGCCGTAGCGCTCGAGCAGGTCACCCAGAATACGCACGCCGTCGCGGGCGGACTTGGCGTACGGCAGCACCAGGGTCACCATATCTTCCTCGCCCAGACCGCCGGGCTGTGCCGGCACATAGCCGTCCTCGCCCTCGTTACCCTTGGCGGGCACGTAGTCCACGAGCGGATCGGCGCCGCGGACGCGCTCGTTGGTGGTAAGCGTCTCGGTTGCGGACATGCCAACGTTGAGCTCGTTGAAGCCGGCCTCGGCCCAAATGCCATGACCCGGGATAACGTCGGGGACGCTGGTATAGCGCATGGGATTGTCGGGCAGCTCAACGGTCAGGTGGCTCAGGACGCTCGTGTAGACGCGCGGCTGCTCGTCGGGATGCACCACGCGCATGCGCTTGGGCTCAAACACCCCGTTGGACGAGTCCTCGTTGCGGGCAACCAGCGTCGACCCGTCGTAGCTCGCGTTCTTACCAACCAAAATCGTTGTGCACGGCATGCGCATCCTCCTTGAGCGAAGAAATTAAATGGCAACAGTGTATCGCTTTGGCTCAAAAAGGGCGAAGCCACAGCTTCGGCAACCCCTGTGGTCAAAAAATGCCAAATATGAGTACTGTCATCAATTTAATAGCAGCAATTTCGCTGGACATAGGTGTCGATAATCTACATTTGTTCAAAAGCTAGACGATGTAATTCCTCATTGGTCCAATAAAAGAGACTCCCTGACGATACTTAATATCATTAGGGAGTTAAATCAATCTCAAAGATATGTAACCAACAAGGCAACAGTACTCATTTTTGGCATTTTTTGACCACGGGGTATAGAACCAACACCCTAAACAGCCCGAAAACGTCTATCTTGCCGCGCGCTCCGCCGCCTCGATCACGTGTTTGGCGAGGATCGCCGTGGTCACAGCCCCCACGCCGCCCGGCACCGGAGTAATTGCGCCAACAATCGGCTCCGCAGCATCAAAATCGACGTCGCCGACCAGCTTGCCGGCGGCCTCGTCCCAGTTAATGCCCACATCGATGATCGTTTGGCCCTCGCGAACCGCATCCGCGCCAATCGTGCGCGCGCGTCCAACCGCGGCAACAACAATGTCGGCAGAACGGCACTCGGCAGCCAAGTCGCGCGTATGCGTATGGCACGTTGTCACCGTGGCATTGCGAGCCGTAAGCATGGCGGCAACAGGACGGCCAATTACCAGCGAGCGACCGACAACGGCGACCTTGGCACCGTCCATCTCCACGCCATAGTGATCCAGAATCGCCAGCACGGCCTCGGCCGTACAGGGGGCAAAACCGTCACCGCGACCCGAAAGCGCGGTAAGCAGCGAAGCCGGCGTCATGGAGTCAACATCCTTGGCGGGATCGAGCGCCGCGGCAACTGCATCCTCGTCAAGCCCAGTGGGCAGCGGGCGAAACATCAGGCAACCGTGAACAGCGGGGTCGGCATTGATGTCCTTAATAGCCGCCAGCAGCTCATCCTGCGAAACGTCGGCGGGAAGTAAAACGCGGCGAGCATCGATGACAACCTTCTCACAGCGCTTGAGGGCACCACGTTCGTAGGATAGATCGTCCTCACGTTCGCCCACGCGAACGATGGCCAGCGTGGGAACAACGCCGCGCTCGCGCAGAACCACGCAGCGAGCAGCAAGCTCTTCAGTCAAAGCACGGGCAACGGGAGCACCTTTAAGCAGCTCGGCCATGGCTATCCCCTCTTCCTTGCAGCGTCGGCGGCACGGCGAGCCAGCGCATCGGCGCGCGGCAGCCACGTATCCAGCAGCTCATCGCACGCCGCTTCGAGCTCCTCGGCGCGCGCCCGATCTTTCATGGACGTGGTATTGGCAAAGAGCGTCAGGCTCGCGCCCTGCATGGCGGCACGGCAGAACACGGCACCGCACGCCACGTCGGACAGCAACTGGCGCGAGCCCTTATCGGCCATGTCCTCGAGCAGCGCCAGCGCGCGGCCGCAGGCGTCCATGATCCGATACGGTGGCATGGCGGCCACGTGCAACGCATCCTGAATCGCCGCAGGTCGAGCTGGGTCCTCGCGCGGAATACCGTATGCGGCAGACACCTGGCCGTACGCACGAACGTCCTCGGCGACCAGGTCCACAAGTTCCTGCGCCAACTCATCCGCCTGGGCAAATGCGCGCGTCAGATCGTCTGCGCGATCGGCAAGCGCGGGATTGGTCGCCCCATAGCGAGCGACCATCCCGCAAAGCGAAGCGCCCAGCGCGCCCACAAAGGCGCTCGCGCTACCGCCGCCGGGAACCGGCTCGCGCGCGGCAAGCGCCTGGGCAAACTCGCGACAGGTTTTGTCCATCATCTCTTGGCTCATACGCATGCACCCTCAATGCTTGCCAAGCTAATCGGACAGTCGGCGCCGCCCGAACGCATCGTGTATTTCGTGGTGCCTAGTCTAGCCCATAAGAGCATTCGCGTCAGTGCGCCCAGTTATCGCTCTTTTCTATGGCGAGCGATAGGCGCAACATCGCTGCGCCTATCGCCAAACGATCAATCCCGACCCCCTGTCAAGGTCAGTCTTGCGCCCAGCCCATTGGGCCATAGACACGCCAAGTGCCATCGCGCAAACCACACCGGCAAAACAAATGCATCTTTGTTGCGCAATCCGATGCGACAAAGATGCAGGTATGCAGAATAAATATGCAGGAAGCGCGAAAAAGATTGCGCACCGATACAGGCGCGAAATAGGGATTTAGTAAAATATCAGAAGCACTATAGCACTATAATAGTAAAGCTGATTTAAACACTATTAGAGTCGAAGGAGTCTCAGCATGAAGTCGTTTCTGAAAACGGCAGCTCGTGCAGTCGCAGCGCTGCTTGCCGTCGCGTTTGTCACACTGGGGGGGGTTTGCACGCCTGCATTTGCAGACGGTGTGACTAGCTCGATCACCAACGCTCGCACCGGTACGACCTACCCCGATCTTGCCACCGCCACCGCCGAGGCGCAGAGCGGCGACACCATCAAGCTCGGCGAGGGCAACTATACCCTCTACGGCGTGAGCTCCGTGGGTAACACCAAGGGCAAGGACCTTACCTTTGAGGGCCTTGGTGCTGACAAGACCGCGTGGAACATCGGTGCGGAGGTTCCCAACCCTGCATACTATGGCACCGAGTACAACGGCGACTACTCCTTTGACGGCGCCGGTACCGTTACGTTCAAGAACATGACGATGCGCTCAGGCAACAAGGACTATCTTGGCTTCATTCGTGCCGACAAGACCGTCGTTGACGGCTGCGTCATCAACGGCGAGACGTGCTACTGGGGCTACACCTCCGCTGAGTTCAAGAACACGACGTTCAATGCTCTGAATGGTCGCTATGCCCTCTGGACATACAGCTCGCCGACCATGACGTTTGACCACTGCACCTTCAACGGCAGCGGCAAGGCCATCAACGTCTACACCGATTTCAGCGCGGGCAGCCATGACATCTACGTCAACGTTAAGAACTGCACGTTCAACTTGAGCGCGGGCTGGTTTAATAAGCAGGCGCTAAAAATCAACGATTACAACATGGGGAACTATAAGTACGTCCTCAACATCACTGACAGCTCTGCCACTGCGCAGCGCGACGACATCACCTGCTCGCAGCTCTTTGGCTTTGGCGGCGAATCGGCAAACAACACCGGTCGTACCGACGTCACCATCGATGGCGTCAAGGTGTGGTCCCGTGACGGCGATGCCCACCGCGGCAAGATGCTCACCCACGACTACACCGACGGCGAGCACGACAAGGCCTACGATGTCACCTACACCGAGTGGACCCCTGCCGGCGCAGGCACTTGGACTCGCACGGGAACCCCTAAGTGCAAGTACTGCGGCTTCGTCAAGCCTGATTTCGTGGAGACGGCCTACGATCTCTCCTACGACCTGAACGGTTCCAAGGATAAGCAAACTGTCGGCTTCGCTACCGTCGAGCACGTCACCGAAGCCGAGGTTACGGCCGAGCAGCCGGTGCGCAAGGGCTACTCCTTCGTGGGCTGGAACACCGCAAAGGACGGCTCCGGCACAAGCTATGCCGCAGGTGAAAAGGTTGAGCTTTCCGCCCCTGTGACGCTGTTCGCTCAGTGGAAGAAGGACGAGCCGGCGCCCAAGCCTTCCGACAACAAGCCCGCCGATAAGCCTGCCGACAAGCCTGCAAATAAGACCAAGGCAAACAAGCAGGCTCTGCCCAAGACGGGTGACGCCTCCGCCAACATCGTCGCCGCTATGGGCATCATGGCAATCGCCTGCTTTGCCGCCAGCGTCGTTGTTGCTAAGGTTCGTAAGTAGCAACAGCACATCACCGCTATAAGCAACTCGCAACGAACATGACCCGCACAACATGATGTGCGGGTCATTTTTTATCCGCAAACCACCCATCTCTGTACATCGAAAATGGGCCTATGGCCCACCCGAACGCGCCGTTCGTACGTAGGCGCCGTCAAGGTTCTTTCGCAAATTCGCTTCCGCCTAGATGAGCCATCGGCTCCGCCGTCCGCTACTCCGGCCCTTCTTTTCCTGAACGCATTCAGCTTTCAATGTGCGCAAGAAACTGTTCGTTACTACTCGACTGAGGTATTAAAATAGTAGAGCATTGTACATTTTTTCCTGAGATCGAAGGAGTTTCAGTATGAAGTCGTTTGCCAAGACGGCAGCTCGTGCAGTCGCAGCGCTGCTTGCCGTCGCGTTTGTCACACTGGGGGGGGTTTGCACGCCTGCATTTGCAGACGGTGTGACTAGCTCGATCACCAACGCTCGCACCGGTACGACCTACCCCGATCTTGCCACCGCCACCGCCGAGGCGCAGAGCGGCGACACCATCTTGCTCGGCGAGGGCAACTACACCCTGTACGGGGTGAGCTCCGAGGAGCACACCAAGGGCAAGGACCTTACCTTTGAGGGCCAGGGTACGGATAAGACGGCGTGGAACATCGGCGCAGAGGTCCCCGATCCCAATAACTATGGCACCGAGTACAACGGCGACTATTCCTTCGACGGCGCCGGCACCGTAACGTTTAAGAACATGACGCTGCGTTCCGGAATAGCCAAGAATAACAACTATCTTGGCTTCATCCGCGCAGATAAGACCGTCGTCGACAGCTGCGTCATCGACAACCAGACCTGCTACTGGGGCTACACGTGCGCCGAGTTCAAGAACACGACGTTCAACGCTCCGAGTGGCGACTACGCCATCTGGACGTACAGTTCGCCGACCATGACGTTTGAAAACTGCACGTTTAACGCCAGCGGCAAGATGATCAAGGTCTACACCGATTACAGCGCAGGCAAGCATGACATCACCGTCAACGTGAAGAACTGCACGTTCAATTCGAAGTCGTCTAAGTGGGACTTATTAGGCTACTATAAGCAGGCGTTGAGCATCGATGACAGCAACATGGGGAACTTTAAGTACATCCTCAACATCACCAACAGCTCTGCCACGGCGCAGCGCGACAAGACCACCTGCTCGCAGCTCTTTGGCTTTGGCGGCAAGGAGAAGCAATACAACACCAGCCGCACCGATGTCACCATCGACGGGGTGACCGTTTGGTCTAATGGCCAGAAGCTCACCCACAGCTACACCGACGGCGAGCACGATGATAATTTCAAAGACGAGAAAAAGTATGATTGGGAGAAGAAGCCCGATGGCTGGTACTGCACTGGCCACGCCAAGTGCGGCTATTGCGGCTATGAGATCGCTGAAACCGTGAAGGCAACCTCCGTAGACACGGCCACCTGCACTGAGAAGGGCACGAGGACCCACACCGCCACCTTTAGTCATAAGTGCTTCAAGCCCCAGACCAAGACAGAAGAAATCGCCGCCCTCGGCCACGACTGGGGCGAGCCCGTCTACACCTGGGCCGAGAAGGACGGCGGTTGGTGCTGCACCGCCAAGCGCGT
>CAKUGF010000023.1 GCA_934654585.1 uncultured Collinsella sp.
GTCGACCGCACGTACGGCGCCCAATGCGAGGCGCTCGCCACCGAGTGCGGCGACTTTTTGGTGCGCCGCAGCGACGGCGTCTTTGCCTACCAGCTGGCCGTGGTGGTCGACGATGCCGCCGTGGGCGTCACCGAGGTCGTGCGCGGATGCGACCTGCTGGGGTCCACGCCGCGCCAGATCTATCTGCAGCATCTGTTGGGACTGCCCACGCCGCACTACGCACACATTCCGCTTCTCATGTCACCGGACGGTCGCCGCCTTTCCAAGCGCGACCGCGACCTCGACTTAGGCGAACTCCGCGCCCGCTTTGGCACGCCCGAAGCGCTGCTGGGCTGGCTCGCCGGACAAACAGGCATCGCGCCGGACACCACGCCGCGCTCTGCCGAGCAGCTGGTCGAGCACTTTAGCTGGGATGTCATCCGCGCACATAGGGAGAACATCACTGTAACGGCTGAGTAGCCAGGCACCCCGACCCTACGCAACATCCCAGGGCATAAGTTCGTCGCCAAGGCGGACGATGCAGTCGTAAAGCACGGTGTGGCGCTCGGCAGGATTGGCATCGCGATGAAAATGGCCGTAGTACCAGCGCTTGTAGTCCAAGCGATCCTCCAGCTCATCGAAAAATGCCGTGAGCCGATCAACGCCGGGGCAATTCCAGCCGGGCGCCGGATAGAGCGTGGGCGACAGCACACGCGTGGAGCAGGTATGGGTGACCACATAGTCGACCTTCCAGCCCACGCTGTCGAGCTTTGCCCGCGCCTCCTCAAAGTTGTGCTCGTCCGGTAGCTCCTGCGGCCACCAGCTGGAATACGGAATGCGGTATTCCTTGTCCACGCTCGTGGCGCCGCCCATGGTAAAGATCGTTGAACCATCGAGTTCAAAAACCTCGCCGCGCGTCAGGCGCCGTATGGGAGAGGTATCCGACAGGCGCTGCGTCAGCCCACCGTGCCACAACTCCATGGGTCGCTCCGCCCAGTGATCAAAACGCTCGTGGTTGCCGTCGACGAACAGCACGGTATAGGGGCGCGACTCCAGCCAGGCGATGTCGTCACATTCCTCGGCGGAGAAATCCCACGGAAAGCCAAAGTCGCCCGCGACAATCAGATAGTCGTTGCTCGTCAGGCTATCCCCAAGCTCCCAGTCGCGCAGCTTTTGCATGTCAAGGCCGCCGTGAATATCGCCCGTCACATAGACCGTCATCGGATTACCACTTCCCTATAAGTCGCTAGCCCGCATTCTGCACGATCACTAAGCCAACCGTTCCAGCCCTTCCGTCCCTTAGGGCTTACCCCTCGTTCTTCCATCCAAACGGGTCAAGCACCCAAAAAATCAGATCGAGCACGCCGCCGGTCATCATGGCGCTGGCAAGGGCCATGCAAACGTGCAGAAAGACGGCACTTCGGAGCACGTCGAATGGCCCCAGAACAGCCAGCAGCGCGACCGCTGCGCCGGCAAGGCACAGCACGAGGCACGGCCCCGCGTCTTTGACACACTTCTTTGCGAGATGCTTTGCGTTGTCACTCATTACTATCGAGCTCCTTAGAGGGTCGTTGTTCAGATGCATGCCGCCGCGGCAGAGCAGGGCGGCAAGGTTAGTGTCACATGTCGTGCGGACATCAATGGAGAAACCGCCTGCTCGACCAACCCTTGACGCCGTTTTGCACCGGCACCCCATCCCCCGCTGTCGAGGTCTAATACTTTTCCCGAGAAGTGAACGGCTGTTTTTGAACCCCTGAAACATCCGCATTTTTCGACGGCAAAATCGCAGGATTCCAGCACCGAAACCGCAGGAAACGACATGCTCAAAGTGTCGATGCTTCGGGAGCCCGATTTCACTCGTCCACTTCTCCGGAAAAGTATTAGACCCCGCTGCTAGCTATCCAAAAAGGCTGTGCCCACCGCCACTCAAAAACTCATCCAACATTAATCTTGGCTCAAGAATCGCTTAATCTATAACCTGCACTATAAAGTTCGACCAAGGGCGGGGCGGCACCGCGCAACGCAGGCCGCCGAACGCAACGCTCGCGCCCGGGCAGATCGCCCAGCGTCGCGCCCATCGAACGAAAGGACAGGTCATGGACGACCTCGAAAAAGTTGAAACCATCCGCACCAAGTGCAACGTGAGCTACACCGATGCCAAGACCGCGCTCGACGCCGCCGACGGCAACGTTTTGGACGCCATCATTTGGCTCGAGTCGCAGGGCAAGACCCAGACCACGTCGGCGCACGCCGCTACCGAGCCCGCCGATGCCGACGAACCCTCGGCCGAGATGGTCGCCGCGCAGGCCGCCTACGAAAAGTCGAGCGAAAAAACCGACTTCTCCAAGAAGATGGACAGCGTGTGGGAGTACCTCAAAAAGCTCTTCCGCCTGAGCCTGGAGACCAAGTTTGTCGCCACGCGCCGCGACGCCATCATCCTCAACGTCCCCATCCTGATTCCCATCATCGCCTTGTTTGCCTGGGGCGCCACGGTATGGCTGATGCTGCTTGGCCTGTTCTTTGGCATGCGCTACCGCATCGACAGCGACGGTGACGTGCCCGGCAGCATCAACAACCTGATGGATCACGCCGCCGACGCCGCGGATGGCATCAAGCAGAATCTGAACGACGACAAGTAATCGCAGACGGGGGCACGTATGGCACGAATCCTGATCGTAGAGGACGAGGAGAAAATCGCCCGCTTTGTGACGCTCGAGCTGGAGCACGAGGGCTACCAGGTGGAGCACGCCGCCGACGGCCGCACCGCCGTGGACTTGGCGCTGGAGCGCGACTACGATCTGGTTCTGCTCGATGTGCTGTTGCCGCAACTCAACGGTATGGAAGTGCTGCGGCGCGTCCGCAAGCACAAGGATGTGCCAGTGATTATGGTCACCGCGCGCGACGCCGTGATGGACAAGGTGGCCGGGCTTGACGCCGGTGCTGACGATTACCTAACCAAGCCGTTTGCCATTGAGGAACTGTTCGCACGGATCCGCGTGGCGCTGAAGCGCGCGGAGGCCGTGCGGGCGGCTTCGGGTGCGGGTGGCGTTGGGACCGGCACCTGCGCGGCAGGCGGCGCGGCTGCGGCTGCCACCGCGATGCCCCCGGCTGGCGGCTCGGCTCCGGCCGCCGCGCCCTCCCCCGCCGCGCTCACCGTGGGCTCGGTCGCGCTCGATCCCGACCGCCGCGAGGTCACGGTCGCGGGTTCGCCGATCGTGCTGACCGCCCGCGAGTTCGACGTCCTCGCCCTGCTTATGGCGCATGCCGAAACCGTGCTCACGCGCGAGCGCATTGCGCACGAGGCGCTGGGCTACGAGTACGTGGGCGACACCAATAACGTCGACGTGCACATCGCGCATCTGCGCGCCAAGATCGAGGACGCCGGCAGCGCCCGCATCATCCAGACCGTACGCGGGGTGGGCTATGTCTGCCGCGCGTAACGCCGAGACCAAGCGCGTCACTTCCATCGCCCGCGCCATCAACTGGAGCTACATGTGGCGCCGCCTGATGAGCTACGTCTGGCTGGATCTGTTGCTGCTGGTTGCTGCGGCGGCGATCCTCATGTTTGGCTACAACCAGACGCTGCCCGACGGCACGTTTACCGCAGGCTGGATTCCCGGCGGCACCGTTCGCGCCATGTCGTTGGCACCCGCGCACGGCTGGGACTTGACCACGTTTACCTATACCGTCGAGCTTGCGCGCGCCACCAAGACCTTCCCTCTTGCGCAGGACCTCATGGCGCTGTGGCCTCTCTACCTTGTCGTTGCAGGCTGGCAGGTCATCAGCGTGCTCGACATGCTCGGCGGCGCCCGCCGCGTGCGCCGCACCATGGCACCGCTCAACGACCTGGCCCTGCGCGTAGACGAGCTCGGCCGCATGCAGCTCTCCGGCGGCAAGATGGAAACGCTGGAGCAAGCCATCGAGCGAGCAAGCGTCGACTCGCCGAGCGTCACCACCGGCGACGCCGACCTGGCGAGCATCGAGGTCGCACTCAACCGTCTGCTTCGTCAGATGCAAGAGGCCAAGCTGCAGCAGATGCGCTTTGTCAACGATGCAAGCCACGAGCTGCGCACGCCTATCGCGGTAATCCAGGGCTACGTGAACATGCTCGACCGCTGGGGCAAAGACGACCCGGATGTACTGGCGGAATCCATCGCCTCGCTCAAGGCCGAAAGCGAGCACATGCAAGAGCTTGTGGAGCAGCTGCTGTTTTTGGCGCGCGGAGATACCGGCCGCACTGTGTTGCGGCGCGCGGACACCAACCTTGCCGCGCTGGTCGGCGAGGTGTGCGAGGAATCGCGGATGATTGATTCTGGGCATTTGTACCGCTTGGCGTTCGATGCCATGCTTGTCAGCGATCCACGCTGCAACGCGTCGGTCGATGTGGCGCTCGTGAAGCAGGCGCTGCGCGTGATCGTACAAAACGCCGCCAAGTATTCGGATGCGGGTTCGACTGTCACGTTTGGCGTAACACCGGATGCGGGAGCGGGCTCGATCGACATAAGTGTTGAGGACGAGGGCATCGGCATGAACCAGGAATCCGCAGCTCACGCGTTCGAGCGGTTCTACCGCGCCGACAACGCGCGCGATGCCGGCGCGCAGGGCTCTGGCCTGGGGCTCGCCATTGCCAAGTGGATCGTCGACAGCCACGGCGGCGTCATCGGCGTGACCTCGGTTGAAGGCGTCGGCAGCCGCTTTACGATACGCCTGCCGCGATAGAGGGCGCCTCTCGCGAAACGAAGGTGAATGGTTTTCCCGAGAAGTGAACGACCTATTTTGGACCCCTGAAGCATCCACACTTTTTGGCGCTAAAACTGCAGGAAAAACCTGACGAAACCGCAGGAAATTCCGCCCTCAAAGTGTCGATGTTTCGGGGGTCCGATTTTGCTCGTTCACTTCTCGGGAAAACCATTCACCTTCGATTTTCAACAGCCCACCAGGCGGCCGCGCGGCATAAAAATGGGGTAAGGCCACGCGACCTTACCCCATTTTTCGTTAGCTATGACAGCCTGTGTGCTACTCGCGGCACAGGTGCACGGCGAAGCCGGCGAACTCGCGCTTAAAGTACACGAGCTTGGTGTCGCCGTCGGGCAGCAGCGCACGCGATTCCTCGTTGACCTCGAGTCCACGCTCGGCAAACCACTTCTCGGCCGCGTCGATATCGTTGACAGCAAAGCCGATGTGGCCCTTGGTGCCACGACCATTCTGCTTCATGATCTCGACCAGCGAATCGTTGAAGTACGAAACCGGGGTCTCGATAACGGGCAGGCCCATCATCGTCGAGAACAACTCCGCGATCTCCAGGGCGTCGGCCGGGTCGGTGGCGTTGATGCCCACGTGGGCGACGCGCATGCCAAAGAGCTCGACCGGGTTGGCGTTCTGCTCACTCATACAGGCAGCGCCTACTGAGCCATGACGTCGAGGACGGCCTTCTCGGCGGCGACGCGGTTCATGCCGGTCATGAAGGGCACGCCGCTCACGTACGGGCAGGTGAGGCCCTCGGGGGCAACGGTGGTGGCGATCAGCAGGTCGGCGCCCTCGTCGCAAGCGTCCTTGGCCTCGGAGATGGCGCACTGCACGATCTCGTACTTGTCGGCGTAACCGTTGGCGTCGAGCAGGGTGGCGACCTTCTGGGCAACGAGCGTGGAAGTAGCAGCGCCAGCACCGCAAGCCAAAACGATCTTCTTCATAGGTAATGTCTCCCTTCATGGTTTACTTTAGGTAAGTGTACCGCAGCGAGCGATGGCGCTCGGCCTCGATGCACTTTTGTGCCAGTTTGCTTGCACGCTGCGTATAATACATCTAGCACGTATTGTCATACCGCTTGTTTTACGAGCGACCGAGGAGCTCAATATGCCCGATTCCCGCACACTCTGGACCGCCGTCGTCATTATTTGTATCGCCATATCGGTGTTCTTTAGCGTCAAAAAACGCACCACGTTCAAGCGCCTGCAGCAGCTGATGGCCGCCAAGCAGTGGGATGAGTTCGACCGCCTGCTCGACAGCAAGCTCACCAGCATGCTGTACCCACGCTACAACCGCGATTACCTGCGCCTGAACTCCTATCTGCTGCGCGAGGACCACAAGCGCGCCGACGAGATGTTCGACCTCCTGCTGGACCTTAACCTGCCCAAGATGCAGCGTGTCGACCTGGTGATCAAGGGCTTCAACTACTACGTTGGCCAGGAGGACCGTAAAAAGTCCAAGGAGCTACTGCACGAGATCAAGGGCTTTGAGGGCGGCCAGGCCGAGGCAGTCGCGCACGAGTGCCAGCTGATGTATGACACGATGATTCTCAAGCGCCACAATGACATTCCCGAGCTGGAGCGCATGCTCGAGGAAGCCGGCGACGACAAGGTCAAGAGCTGCCGTCTGGAGTACCTGCTGGCCCTGCAGTACAAGAACAAGGGCGACGAAGCCAAGTTCCAAGAGTTCCTGGAGAAGTCGGGGCAGCACTCGATGGCAGTCAACGCGTAACGGACAGCTTGTGCTAGACTTTTAGTCTTACGGGGGCGTGGCGGAATTGGCATACGCAGGAGACTTAAAATCTCTCGCCGCAAGGATTGTGGGTTCGAGTCCCACCGCCCCTACCATGTATTGCTTACGGGCTCGTATCCCTTTGGGATGCGGGCCCGTTTCTTTTAGACGCCGGTGGGACTCGAACCCGCGAGGGGGCGAGCGTCAAGCGGACGCGCAGCGTCCGTAGCGAGCCGGCGAGGGCGCCGGCAGGCGGCCGAAGCCGGTGCGGATTTGCGCGGCAAATACGCAGACGTCCCACCGCCCCGCGCTTCTGAACTTGGGACGTGTCTCTAAAAAGACTACTCATATCGAGTCAAGGACTGTCCCAAGCTGCCGGCAGAAAAGGAACGTCCCTAAGTGCCGGCTATTGAGTTGCGGTGGAATAGTTCCTGTTTGGCCGTTTACCAGCCCATTTAGGAACTATTTCACCGCAGCTTATTTGAGGGTGCTTAAGTCCGGGGTCCAGGTGATGGTGGGGGTTTCGTCGTCGAGGACTTCGTTGATGGTGGCGGCCATGCCGGCGAGCAGGCTGTTCTCGCTTACGGTAAGCGTCTTGTAGCCGCCAGCGCGCATGAGCTCACGAATCACCACGGCACCGGCCAAAATCACGCCCGCGCGCTTGGGCTGCACACCCGGCAGCGCGGCAATGCCTTCCACGTCCAGCGTGGACATGCGCTCGATGGCGGCCGAAATCTGCTCCATCGAAAGCTCGCGTAGGTGCACAAAGCTCGAGTCGTACGGTTCCAGCTCGTGGACCAGCGCCACGAGCGTGGTGACGGTGCCGCCCACCGCGACCAGGCGCTCGGCGCGCTCAAAGTCGCTGGGTAGACCCTCAAAATAGGCGGCGAACTGCTCGCCCGCCCAGTTGGCGGCGGCCGTAAGCTCCCCCGTCGCAGGCGGCAGGGCCGAGAAGAAGCGCTCCGTCACGCGACGGCAGCCAATGTCCAGCGAGCGCGCACCCTCCAGCGCGAAGATCCCGCGCTCCGGTGCGTACACACCCGTCGCGAGCTCCGTGGAGCCGCCGCCCGAATCGGCAACAATGATGCGCTCGCCGGCAAAGTCGTGCGCCACGCCAAAAAACGTCAGGCGCGCCTCGACCTCGCCCGGAATCACCTGCGGTTCGAGCCCCAGCTCGCGCAGGCCGTCCAGCAGCAGGGCGGCATTGGACGCATCGCGCGCGGCGCTCGTGCACGTCGTGCAGATGCACGCCGCCCCAAAGGCGCGGGCCTCATCCACAAACATGCGGCACGCAGCGAGCACGCGCTCGACGGCTGCCTCACAAAAGCGACCTGTCGCGTCGACGCCCTCGCCCAGGTCGGTAATCTCGGTATGCTTGGACGATTCCACGATCGCCCCAGCCTCGACCTGCGCTAACACCAGTCGCGACGACACCGTTCCCAGATCGATCGCCGCCACCTTGTATCGTTTGCAATTCGTCATTGCGGGCTCCCCTCCGGGCGCTACTCGCCTACTCGCCGCTGGACGCGACCGTCTGACCCTCGACGCCGTTAAATCCAAACAGCATGTCGAGTGTCTGGATATACCACGGCGCGTCCTTGCCGACTTCTTCGATTTCCTTGGCAACTTCGCTGGCCTTCTTGGCGTTCGACGACTTCTTGCTCGACGAAGCGTCCGAATCGTCATCCAGCCCCAAGACGTCAATCTTAGTCTCGCCGGGCATTACCAAGCCCAAGTCCTCGGATGCCGCATCCTTGATGCCCTCCTCCGAGAGCAGCTTGTCGACGCTTTTTTGCAGTTCATCGTTATATTGCTCGCGAATCTCGACCTGCTTGGCCAAGATATCGCTCGAACGTTTGGCCACGTACAGATCGCGCACGGGGAAATACAGGCTCACGAGCGCAAGAGCCACGACAATGCCGATAAACAGCCCACGCTGAGGTCCATAGGTGAAGTCATAAATCGCTTTGACCACCGCGTTATCGTTGGCGTAATGCATGAAGTCCGAGCCCGAAAGACGGCTCGACGGTCTGCTCGACCTATCGTGCGTCTGAGTCGAGGGACGCGAGGCATGCGCCGAGTGCGACGAACGGTCCGGGCGATGCGCCGGCGTATTCATTTGAGCATTGGGGCGCGAGGCACTTGTCGGACGCTGCGCCGAGCGATCGGCGCCCGCGTAGCTGGACCCACCGAGCTGCACCGTATGCGCGCGGCGAGGCGACGGCTCACGCGAACCGGCGGAATAGTACCTGTTGTCATAAATCTGATCCATGTGCGCCTTGTGCGGTTGAAGTTTGTTTGCGCTAAGTATTCTAGTTATAGCACGAGCGCGCGCAACGCCTTCGGCAGCCTTTGCTCGACATAAAAAAGGCGCTGAGCCACACGGCCCAGCGCCCAATGACGACAAGCAGAATTAGGGCGGGTCCGAGTCAACCCCGCCCCCGCAACACCACTTGCCTTAGCGGATGTTGTAGAACGCGGCCTTGCCGGCGTAGCGCGCGCTGCCCTCGAGCTCGTCCTCGATGCGGATGAGCTGGTTGTACTTGGCAATGCGGTCGCTGCGGCACGGAGCGCCCGACTTGATCTGGCCGGCGTTGACGCCCACGACCAGGTCGGCGATCGTGGAGTCCTCGGTCTCGCCGGAGCGGTGGCTCACGATGCAAGCGTAGCCGGCCTCCTTGGCGGTCTCGATGGCCTCGAGCGACTCGGTGAGCGTGCCGATCTGGTTGACCTTGACCAGGATCGCGTTGGCGGCGCCCAGCTCAATGCCCTTCTTGAGGCGCTCGGTGTTGGTGACGAACAGGTCGTCGCCCACCAGCTGCACCTTGTTGCCAATGCGGCGGGTGAGCTCAACCCAGCCGTCCCAGTCCTCCTCGGCCATGCCGTCCTCGATGGAGATGATGGGATAGGTGTCGACGAGCTTCTCCCAGTAATCGACCATCTGGGCGCTCGTGTACTCAACGCCCTCGCCCTTGAGCTCGTACATGCCGGTCTCGGCGTTGTAAAACTCGGTCGATGCCGGGTCCATGGCGTACATAAAGTCGACGCCGGGCTTAAAGCCGGCCTTCTCGACGGCCTTGGTGATGTACTCGAACGGCTCGGCATTGGTCTTGAGGTTGGGCGCGAAGCCGCCCTCGTCGCCCACGCCACCGCCGAGACCCGCCTCGTGCAGCACGCCCTTGAGGGTGTGGTAAACCTCGGCGCACCAGCGCAGACCCTCGGCAAAGCTCGGGGCGCCCACCGGCATGATCATGAACTCCTGGAAGTCGACGTTATTGTCGGCATGCACGCCGCCGTTGAGGATGTTCATCATGGGCGTGGGCAGCAGGTGAGCGTTAACGCCGCCCAGGTACTGGTACAGCGACAGGCCCGCGGACTCTGCCGCAGCACGGGCAACGGCCAGCGACACGCCCAGGATGGCGTTGGCACCGAGCTTGGTCTTGTTGGGGGTACCGTCGGCGGCGATCAGCGCGACATCGACGGTGCGCTGATCGAAGGCGTCGAGGCCCACGACGGCATCGGCGCACTCGTTGTTGACGTGCTCGACGGCCTGCGAGACGCCCTTGCCCAGGTAGCGGCCCTTGTCGCCATCGCGCAGCTCGCAGGCCTCAAAGGCGCCGGTCGAAGCGCCCGAAGGCACCATCGCGCGACCGAAGCTGCCGTCCTCGAGCACGACCTCGACCTCGACGGTGGGATTACCGCGGCTGTCGAGCACCTCGCGACCGTAGACGTCCAAAATATCGCTCATGTTGTCTCCCTCTCACTTGGAAACGGGTTGAATGCTTGGCGACGCGGCCTTGCGCCAACGTGGTGCTTTGGTTTGTAAGTTAGCCATGTCGCACTTTTTGCATTATGCCCTAAGTTAGCCGAGGGATACACTTGATTTTCGAAAAATTTAGCGGGGCGGTGGTGCGCATCCGCCCCATCGCCCCGCGTTCTTACTCCTCCGCCTTTGCGGCATCCCACAGGTCGTTGAGGCCGTGGGTCGGAAGCTCTGCCAGATCCACGTGAGCGTCGGCGGCCATCTGCTCCATCGCGGCCCAGCGGCGGCGGAACTTTGCCGTGCTAGCGCGCAGGGCGCTCTCGGCGTCAATCCCCTCCTTGCGTGCAACATTGACCAGGGCAAAGAGCAGGTCACCAAACTCCATCTCGCGCTCGGACGAGCCGGGAGCCTCGGCCTCAAACTCGGCACGCTCCTCGGCGACCTCGTCCCACACGTCCTGGATCGTCTCCCACTCAAAGCCCACGGCAGCCGCCTTGCGCGAGACCTTCTGCGCCTGCATCAGCGCCGGCAGATGCGTAGGCACGCCGTCGAGCAGACCCTCGGGCGCGGCCTCGCCCGCTGCCACAGCCTTGTCCTTGGCGGCCTTCTCGGCGAGCTTAACCTCGTCCCAGATCTTGAGCACCTCGGCGGAATTATCGGCATCCGCATCGCCAAACACGTGAGGATGGCGGCGAATGAGCTTGGCGTCGATATCGCGCGCCACGTCGGCCAGCGTAAACTCGCCGGCGTCGGCCGCAATCTGCGCATGCAGCACGACCTGCATAAGCACGTCGCCCAGCTCCTCGCGCAGATGCGCCGCGTCATCGGCCTCGATGCAATCGAGCGCCTCGTAGGCTTCCTCGATCATGTTCTTGCCAATGCTCTGATGCGTCTGCTCGCGATCCCACGGGCAGCCGTCGGGCTGACGCAGGCGCCAGATGGTCTGCACCAGATGCTGAAGCTCGGCTGACGCATCGACCAGCGTCGACAGGTCGCGCGAGCCCTCGGCATGTTGCTGAGCCATGTGCTGCGCCATGGTTACTCCTCCTTCAGGATCACGTGGCGGAACGCGCCGCCCTCGTAGATGCCGTAGCTGTGCGTGCCGTCCTTGGGGATGCTCACGCTGCCGGGGTTGAAGAGCCACAGACCCGGGTGTGCCTCGCTTGCCTCGTTGACTTTGACGTGCGTGTGGCCGTAGACGAGCGCGGAGCCCTCGGGCAGCGCGGGCGCGTGGTCGACGCTGTTGTGCATGCCGGCGCCAAAGACGTGGCCGTGCGTCAGGAACAGCTCGCGGCCGGTCTCGTCGAACAGCGTGGCGTAGTCGGCCATGACGGGGAAGTCGAGCACCATCTGGTCGACCTCGGCGTCGCAGTTGCCGCGCACCGCGATGATGTGGTCGGCCAGAGCGTTGAGCAGCGGAATCACGCGCTTGGGGGCGTAATCGCGCGGCAGGTCGTTGCGCGGGCCGTGATAGAGCAGGTCGCCCAGCAGCACGATGCGGTCGGGGTCCTCGTGTTCGATGGCAGCGCACAGGCGCTCGGCCCAGTATGCCGAGCCGTGGATGTCGGAGGCGATGAGGTATTTCATGGCGGTCCTTTCGGGTGGGGTTAGTTGGGCTGGGCGCGGCGTGTCGCCGGCCGCGTTATTCAAATTGGAGCGCTGCGGCTTGCGCTGCCTGCATCACGCGCTGGAGCGGCACGCCGTGCTCTCGGGCGAGACGGGCGCAGTCCTCGTACTCGGGCGCCGCGCGCTCGCTGCCGTCGGGCAGGGTCGCCACCTTTACAGCCACCTCGCCCCAAGGCGTTGCCACCCGCTCAAAGCGGCGCGGCAGGCAGACGCGCTCCATAACCTGGCGGCGAATGCCGTTGGTCGTGGTTTCCGAAAAGATAATCGTCTGCAGGCGCTCGATATCCTCGTGCGAGCAAATCACCTGCAGCTGCCAGCCGGGGCGGTTCTTTTTGCAATAGAGGGGCAGCCAGTGCACCTCGCGGGCGCCGGCATCGCGCAGGCGGTCGGCAGCGTAGGCGAGCACCTCGGGCGACGCGTCGTCGATGTCGCACTCCAGTTTGACGATGGTTTCGGGCGCATCGGTCTCGCGAGACAGCGGGGATTTGCTATCGCATTGCATACGGTCCGGATCCTTTCCGCACGGGCTCGTTTTGTTCATCCAAACGCTAGCACATCGTGGGCGGTGCAGGGGCGGCGTCACGGGATAGGCGTGACTTTCGTCCGTCGCGCCCGTCGCCCTCGTCTCAAAACGTGTACGTCAGCCTCCAAACATGTCATTTTTTGTCGGTTTTGGAGGCTGACGTACACGTTTTGAGAGCGCAAGCGGGACGGCACCGCGCGCCGCACAGCCTTTCCAGTCGATTTCGGCACCCGATGTACCCAGCGCGTCAAGAACCACGCCATTACAATGGAGCGGATTCGCCAAATGCAAAGGAGTCACCATGTCCGCATATCCGATGGTCGATTGCCATACCCATACCTCGTTTTCGGACGGGCATGCCTCGTTTGAGGAAAACGTCCGCGCCGCTGCGGCCGCCGGCTGTCAGGTCATGGTCTCGACCGACCACCTCACCCTGCCCGCCAGCATGGATGCCGCCTGCGAGGTGCAGGTCGTTGAGGGCGATCTGCCGGCACATCGCCTGGCATTTGAGGACGCCCGTAAACTCACCGCGCAGATTGCGCCGGAGCTCACCTTTATCTACGGTTTTGAATGCGATTGGTACGAAGGCTGCGAGCCTTTGGTTGAGAGCTGGTCTGCGGGCGCCGTGGTGCGCTTGGGCAGCGTGCACTGGATTGGCAACCCGGGCGATATCATGGCCGGTGCTGCTGGTACGGCGGGAACAGAGAACGTCGCTCGTCCCGATACGCCCGATTCGCTTTGCGGCTGGATCGACGACGACACCAACCTGCATGTTTGGGAAAACCTGGGCGTGCGCGGCGTGTGGGAGCGCTATGTCGACGACTGGTGCCGCGCCTGCGAAAGCTCGCTTAACTTTGACGTGATGGCCCATCCCGACCTGGTCATGCGTTTTTCGAAGGAAGGCTTTGCGCCCGACTTCGATCCCACGCCGTTTTGGGAGCAGATGGCCGAATGCGCCCACGATACGGGTCGCCGCATCGAGGTCTCGACCGCCGCACCGCGCAAGGGCCTCGACGACTATTACCCCGCAACGGGACTGCTGCACCGCTTCGCCCACGCTGAGGTGCCGATCACCTTTGGCTCGGACGCGCACCGCGCCTGCGACATCTGCTGGAATATCCGCGAAGCCCAGGCGCACGCCTACGACTGCGGCTACCGAACCTTCGACATCCCCCACCCCACCGGCGAATGGGAACCCACACCCCTTGCCTAGCCATCCCCTCATAAGTTGCGGTGAAATAGGGACTGTTTAAACGTTTCAACGGCCTAAACAGTCCCTATTTCACCGCAACTTCCTTAACTAGTCATTGGGGGGCGGAGGAAAAGGGTTTGAGTTAGTGGCGGCGGGCGTTTAGTTCGCCGGCCAGCTCGTCGAGGGTGATGCCGTAGCGCTCGAGCGTTACGAGCAGGTGGTAGATCAGGTCGCCGGCCTCGTAGCGAATGTGGTCGTGGTCGTTGTCCTTGCAGGCCATGATGACCTCGCTCGCCTCTTCGGCAAGCTTCTTGAGCAGCTCGTCCTCAACATCGGTCAGCAGACGAGCGGTGTAGCTCTCCTGTGGCGATGCGTCGCGACGACCGTGAATCACCTCGGCCAGACCCGTTAGCGTCTCACCGATATTTCCATCCTGAACATTTGCGGTGCGCACACCCATAGTTCAATCCTTTCCGTTTTGCCGAGCGCCTAGCAGAGCGCTTGCCTTAGGCGAGCTTTTTGAAGAAGCAGGTGCGGTTGCCGGTATGGCACGCCGGACCCGGCGAGTCGACCTTGACCAGGAGCGTGTCGCTGTCGCAGTCCGCCCAGAGCTCCTTGACCTCCTGCATGTTGCCACTCGTCGCGCCCTTGTTCCAGAGCTCCCGACGGCTGCGGCTCCAAAACCACGTGGTGCCGGTCTTGAGCGTCAGTCCCACCGATTCCTCGTTCATCCAAGCAACCATAAGCACCTCACCGGTGTCATATTGCTGAACCACACAAGGAATCAGCCCACTGGCATCGTACTTAAGATCCGAAGGATTGGTTATCTCTTCCATTTCTCTCCCCAATCAAACATCGCAGGTCGGCGAGGGTTGCCCAGGTGCCCGAGATTCCGAGCGACAAGCCCGACGACGCGTACTTAAGTACGCGAGGAGGGTTGGAGCCGGAAGGTCGGGTGCCTGGACAAGCCGCAGCGCTAGAAGTCCAACCTGACAGGGATACCTTGAGATGCCATGTACTCTTTGACCTGGCGAATGCTGAACGTTCCAAAGTGAAAGACGCTGGCCGCCAGCACGGCGTCGGCCTCGCCTTCGATCACGCCCTCGGCAAAATGCTCGAGCGCGCCCACGCCGCCGCTCGCGATGACCGGAATCGGCACCGCGCGCGCCACGGCGCGGGTGAGCGCCAGATCGAAGCCGGCCTTGGTACCATCGCGGTCCATGCTGGTGAGCAAGATCTCGCCGGCGCCGCGGCGAGCCGCCTCCTCGGCCCACGCCACCGCATCGATGCCCGTGGCGTTGCGGCCGCCCGCCGTGAAGACCTCCCACTTGTCAGCCCCCGGCTCGCCGGGCAAACCGACGCGCTTGGCATCGATTGCCACGACTACGGCCTGGCTGCCAAACGCCGCGGCGGCCTGGCTGATCAGCGACGGGTCGCGCACGGCGGCCGAATTAAGCGACACCTTGTCAGCGCCAGCCGCCACCATGGTCCGCATGCCCGCCAGGTCGCGGAAGCCGCCGCCCACAGTATAGGGAATGGCCAGCTCCTCGGCCGCATGCGCCGCCATCTCGATGGTCGTCGCGCGGTTGTCGCTCGTCGCGGTGATGTCCAGGAACACGACCTCGTCCGCACCCTCGCGGTCGTAGGCGCGGGCCAGCTCCACCGGATCGCCCGCATCGCGCAGGCTCACAAAGTTGACGCCCTTGACCACGCGGCCGTCCTTAACGTCCAGGCAGGGAATCACGCGTTTGGTAAGCATGGGCTACTCCTCCCCTCGGGCGGCGGCGAGCGCCTGGGCCAGCGTAAAGTTGCCCTCGTAGAGCGCACGACCGGTAATGGCGCCCTCGATGGCACCCTCGCCCACCGCGGCAAGCGCACGGATATCGTCGAGCGTCGAGATGCCGCCCGATGCCACGACGGGAAAGCCCGAGACCTGCGCCACATGACGATACGCCGCCACGTCGATGCCCGTCTGCATGCCGTCGCGCGCGATGTCGGTATAGACCAGGTGCTTAAAGCCCAGCTCGCTGAGCTGAGCCACGGCGTCGTCGAGCGCCACGCCCGCGCCGTCGCGCCAGCCGTTCACCTTGACCTGGCCGTCGCGCGCGGCAATGTCTGCCACGAGCAGCTCGCCAAAGCCGCGGGCCGCCACCTCGGCAAAACCCGGCTCGGTCACCAGCACGGTACCCAGCGCGATGCGACGCGCGCCATAGCCGGCCAGTTCGTCGATACGTGCGAGCGAACGGACGCCGCCGCCCACATCCACGGACAGACCGTCGACACCGCAGATGGCCTTAATCGCCGCCGAGTTGGCAGCGCACGCGTCCTTGTCCTCGCCAAAGGCAGCGGACAGGTCGACGACGTGCACCCAGCTCGCGCCCTGCTCGGCAAACGAGCGGGCGACGGCAACGGGGTCGTCGGAATATACCTTGCAGCGGCTGCGGTCGCCGCGCTCCAGGCGCACGACCTTGCCGCCGATCAGATCGATGGCGGGAAACAGGATCATCGGCCGGCCTCCTCGACGATGTTGACGAAGTTCTTAAGGATGCGCTGCCCCAGCGCCGAGGACTTCTCGGGATGGAACTGGCAGCCCCACACGTTGCCATGGCGCACGATGCACGGGAAGCTCCGCGTGTAGTGCGTGCGCGCCAAAACGTCGGCGGCATCGGCGTCGTCGGCCACTGCATAGCTGTGGGTGAAGTACATGTTGGCACCCTCGGCAAAGCCGGCAAGCAGCGGATCGGCCGCGCCGGCGGGCGTCATGTGCACCTGGTCCCAGCCCACGTGCGGCACCTTCAGACGGCTCGACTCCAAGCGCGTGCACGAGCCGCGCATGATGCCCAGGCCATCGACCCAGGGACCGCCGTCCTGCTCGGAAGCGCCGCCGCCCGCGGCCACATCCTCGCTCGTAGGCACGCCCTCGTTGCCGCGCTCAAAAAACAGCTGAAGGCCCAGGCAGATGCCGAGCAGCGGAGCTCCGGCGGCGACGGCGTCGAGCACCGCGTCCGCCTCGCCGCTCTCGCGCATAAAGGCGATCGCGTCGTAGAACGCGCCCACGCCTGGGATAACCAAGCCGTCGGCGTTACGGATCTGCTCCGGGTCGTCCGATGTGCAGGCAACGGCACCGGCGCGCTCAAGCCCGCGCACGACGCTCGACAAGTTGCCCTTGTGGTAGTCGACCACCACGATCTTCGGTTCGCCCACGCGACCCTCCTCTTCTCATCGTCCAAAACCACCACAAAGGTGCCTGTCCCCTTTGTGGTGGGTTTTACTCTTGTTGCGGTTACAGTGAGCCCTTGGTGCTGGGGATGCCCTGCACGCGGGGGTCTAGCTCGCAGGCGTGGCGCATCGTGCGGCCCACGGCCTTAAAGGCGGCCTCGATAATGTGGTGCGAATTGCCACCCGCCAGCTCACGCACGTGCAGCGTGAGCTTGGCGTCGCGCGCAAAGGCATAGAAGAACTCAACGGCCAGTTCGGTATCGAAGCTGCCCACGCGCTCGGTCGGCACGGGCAGCTCGCAGTAGGCCTGCCCACGGCCCGAAATGTCAACGGCAGCCATCACGAGCGTCTCGTCCATGGCAATCGCCGCGTCGGCAAAGCGTGTGATGCCCGCCTTATCGCCCAGCGCCTGGCAAAACGCCTCGCCCAGCACAATGCCCGTATCCTCGACGGTGTGATGCGCGTCGACCTCCACGTCGCCCACCGCGTGCACCGTCAGGTCAAACAGACCATGGCGGCCAAAAGCGTTGAGCATGTGATCGAAAAACGGCACGCCGGTCGAGATATCGCACACGCCGGATCCATCCAGGTCGAGTTTGACGACAATGTCGGTCTCGCCCGTCTTGCGGGTTACCTCGGCATAGCGGTCCATCTACATCTCCTCCTTCACCAGCGCGGCAAACGCGTCCAGCACCTCTTCGTTTTCCTGCGGCGTGCCCACGGTGATGCGCAGGCAATCCGCGAGACCCGGCGCGTAGCTAAAGTCGCGCACCAGAATCGAATACTCGTCGCGCAGACGCTCGCGCACGCGCGTGGCATGCGGGGTGCGCACAAGCAAAAAGTTCGCCGCGGACGGCCACGCCTCCACCGGCAGGCCCGCGGCACTCATCGCGTGCAGGGAAGCCAGCTCACGATCGCGCTCATTCGCGACCAGCGCCACCACGGGCGCATACGCATCGCGCGCACGCACGCAGGCAAGCGCCGCCGCCTGGCTCAGCACGTTGACCGAATAGATCTGGCGAATCGCCGCGAACACGTCGATGACCTCGGGTGCCGCAATCACGTAACCCAAGCGCGTGCCGGCAGCGCCAAACGCCTTGGACAGCGTATGCAGAATCACCAGGTTGGGGTGCTCGGCAATAAGGCCTTGCGCCGTCGTGGCCGCACCAAACGAATCGTCGGCAAACTCAACATAGGCCTCGTCAACCATCACCATGCCGGGGCATGTATCGCACAGGGCCGTGACAAAGTCGAGCGGAGCCACGTCGCCCGTGGGATTGTTGGGCGAAGTCACAATCGCCAGATTGCACTCGGGCGCCGCCGCAAGCACGGCCGCCTGGTCGAGCTCAAAGGTCGCCGGGTCGCGCCACACATCGCGCACCTCGGTCTGGCAGAGCGACGCAAAGAACGCGTACTCGCTAAAGCACGGCGGACAGTTAAGTAGGGTCCGCCCCGCGCCGCCAAACGCCAGCAGGTAGTTATAGAGCAGCTCGTCGCCACCGTTGCCCACGCAGATGTTCTCGCGCGCCACGCCATGCCAGGCGGCCAGCTCGTCGCGCAGATCGTTGGACATGGGGTCGGGATAGCGGTTGAGCGGCGTGGCAGCGAGTGCCGCGTCGACCGCCTCGCGCACACCAGCCGGAACGGGATAGGTGTTCTCGTTGGCCGAAAGGTTGATGCGCGTGGGCGTAAAGTTGGGGTCATAGGGCTCAATACCGGCCAAGTAGGGCTGGACGAGCTCCTTCATGCGAGGCGTCAGCTCAGCCATACTAGGCCTCCTCGCCGGTCGTGCCAGCAGCAGCCAGGTCCACGCCCTCGGCGACCGTCGCCACGGTATCGCCCGGCCAGGCAACCTTGGTCAGGTCGGCCGCGGCCAGCGACGCGGCGCTCACGGCATCCTCACCCTGCTCCAACACGCGACGACGCAGGGCAGCCGAAAGCGCGTGCGCCCACAGGCCCTCGGCCTCGGCCATGCGCTGCGTGGCGGGAGCGTCGGAAAGCAGGCCCTCGGGCGTATAGCAAATAACGCTCGAACGCTTGACGAACTCTTCGACCGAAAGTGGGTTGGAGAACATGGCCGTGCCGCCGGTCGGCAGCGTGTGGTTGGGGCCGGCGACGTAATCGCCGAGCGGCTCGGAGCTCCAGGCGCCCACAAAGATGGCACCGGCGTTGCGGATGCCGCCGAGCAGGCCCATCGCGTCCTTGCAGTGCAGCTCAAGGTGCTCGGGCGCCACGGTGTTCACGGCCTCGACGGCGGCAGCCATATCGGCCGCCACCACGATCGTGCCCTCATTATCGAGCGAGGCACGCGTGATCTCGGCACGCGGCGACTGCGCCACCAGGATATCGATGCCCGCCTCGACCTCGCGCGCAAACTGCTCGTCGCAGGTCACCAGATAGCAGGCAGCCAGCGGATCGTGCTCGGCCTGCGCCATCAGGTCGGCCGCAACCACCATGGGCTTGGCCGTGGCATCCGCCAGCACGCAGACCTCGGAGGGGCCGGCGACCATGTCGATACCCACGTCGCCCGAGACAATCTGCTTGGCCGCGGCGACAAAGGCGTTGCCCGGGCCGGTGATCTTGTCGACGCGCGGAATGGTCTCGGTGCCGTACGCCAGCGCGGCCACAGCCTGGGCGCCGCCCACCATATAGATCTCGTCAACGCCGCCGAGCTTTGCCGCGGCGAGCGTATACGGGCTGATCAGGCCATCCTTTTGCGGCGGCGTCACCATCACCACGCGCTTGACGCCGGCCACCTTGGCGGGAATGGCGTTCATGAGCACGGTGGAGGGATACTGCGCGCGACCGCCCGGCACGTAAATGCCGGCCGCGGCGAGCGGGGTCACTTTGACGCCGAGCATCGTGCCGTCGGCACGCGTGGTAAACCAGCTCTGCTCGACCTCACGCTGGTGGAATTCGCGAATCTGGCGCGCGGCCTTCTCGAGCGCGGCGACAAAGACAGGGTCGAGGCCTTCGAGCGCGGCATCGATCTGCTCCTGCGGAAGGCGGAAGCTCTGCAGTTCAACACCGTCAAAACGCTGGCAGTAATCGCGCACCGCGGCATCGCCGTTGGCGCGCACGTTGGCCACGATATCGCGGGCAGCGTCGACGATGTTTTGCGGCAGCACGCCCTTGCGATTGAGCTGGTTGGTAACGAGGCGCTCACCGGGAGCAAGCTTGATGGTCTTCATATCGGTATCCCCTATCGGTTGAGGTTGCGTTCGAAAAACGAGGTACCGGGCAGCGGCACCACTCGGTCCGCAGCCCGGATATGGGGGCGCCCGTGCGCGCTCGCGCTATTGTGCCGAGCCCGCGACGGGCTCAAAATGCTTGTCTTTCACGGCAGCCGCCAGGCGATCGGCCAGGTTACGCACGCGCGGATCCAAACGCGCGGCGCCCGGGTTGACGAAGAAGCGCGCCGTGCAATCCATAATGCGGCCGGTAATGACCAGGTCGTTGTCGCGCAAGGTCGCACCCGTGGCGGTGATATCCACGATACGGTCGGTCATGCCGACGATGGGGCCCAGCTCAATATTGCCGTGCAGCGAAACGATGTCGGCATTCACGCCGCGCTCGGCATACCAAGCGCTCGCGATGCGCGGGTATTTGGTGGCCACGCGCAGCGACCCGCGGCGGGCATAGTTGCGCTCAGCCTGGCCGGCGCGCCATGCGGGCTCCGCCTCAATAAAGGTGCACAGGCCGTAGCCCAGATCGACGAGCTGCAGCAGGTTGAGGTCGGCCTCGATGAGTGAGTCCCAGCCGCAGATGCCGCAGTCGGCACCGCCGCAACCCACAAAGGCCGGCGCGTCGCTGGGACGCACGATGACAAACTCGATATCGCCGACCGCGCCCTTGCCGGCGCGCGTGTCTCGACCGCGCACAATCAGGTGGCGGCCGGGATCGCGCAGCTCAGAGACATCCAAGCCCGCAGCCTCGAGCACGTCGAGCGTGTCGGCCTTGAGCGAGCCCTTGGGCACGGCGATGCGCAGCGGGACCTCGGCGCCACGGCCCACGGCATGGTCGCCATCGGAGGCAGCGTCCTCGGCCGAAGTGCGCGCGGCCTCCAGGCGCTCGAGCGAAAAGGCGAAGCCCGCCGCCGGCACCTCGATGCCGTCGCCAAACGCGCCGGTAAAGATGGAGTCGTAGCGACCGCCCGAGCCCACCGGATCGGGCAGGCCACCCGCGTAGGCCTTAAAGACCAGGCCGGTGTAGTAATCGAAGGAATTCATGATGGAGAAGTCGAAGGACAGCACCTGGGCATCCTCGGGAGCCAAGCCCTCAACCAGAGCACGCAATTCGCGCGTCAACGGCACGACGATACCGGCCGCCGCCAACAGTGCGTCAACGCGATCGAGCACCTCGGCGCCGCCATGCAGGCGCGGCAGCTCGCTAATGGCAGCCTTGACGGCCTCGGGCTCGGCGCTTTCCGCCACGCGGGCATCGAGGCCCACAAAGTCGTTGGCGTGCACGCAACGCAGCGCCTCGGCAGCCAGCTCGCGATCCTCACATGCCGCGAGCAGCTCTTTAAACGGGCGCACACTACCTGCGATAATGCGCGCATCGGGCAATGCGAGCTTACGCACGGCCTCGGCGACCAGCGAGACAATCTCGACATCGCCTGCGGTATCGCCCGCGCCGATGAGCTCAAAGCCCAGCTGCGTAAACTGACGCGAACCGCCGGCATTGCGCTGGCACTCGCGAACCACCGGCGCCTCATAGCGCAGACGCAGGGGCAGGTCTGCCGCGCGCATGCGAGTCGAAACCAGGCGCACGATGGGCAGCGTGTTGTCGGGACGGACCACCAGCAGGCGACCGTCGTCGTCAAAGAGCTTGAACGGCGTGTCCGCGATGCGACCGCCTTCCTCGAGCGAACCCTTGTCCTCGAGCAGCGGCGTTTCGACCGGAAGGTAATGATGCTCCCTGAAGCAGCCCTTCACCGTCAGCGCAATCTCCTCGCGCGCCTGAGCCTCCTCGGGCAATATGTCCCGGAATCCCCACGGTGTGGCCGTCATCTGGTGAGCCTCCTCATGCTGTGCTTCATATAGAACAGAAGACCGGCATAGCTCCGCCGGTCTTCTGGGTACTTTAGCATACTAGAGTGCTTGCGGGGAGAATCGTCCCTCTCGGCTCACAGCGTATTCATTTGGAAACACAGGGAAAGCACGTCCCACCTTCCAGCCGAAAACTGGGACGCATTTTCCGCCGGAGACCTTAACGGAATATGTCATCCCCAAAACAAAGAAAGCCCCAGGTCGCCAAAAGCCGTAAGCCTTTGCCGACCTGGGGCATTTCGAGCCGTCGCCGTACAGGCAACGACGACCCTTATTCCTTCTGTCACCAACCGATGCGGACGCTTTGGCCCGTTCGATTACGGCAGGATGTGGAATCCAAGCGTTTCGATATCGCGAGCGAAACCCTTAACGGTGTCGAGCGAGTACTCCATAAGGTCCTTGCCGACGTTCTTGCGCTTGGCCAGAATGCCGTTAGGAACGGTGATGATCTGGCATCCCACAGACTCTGCCTGATAGATGTTCAGGAGCTCGCGGGTAGATGCCCAAAGTACCTCGCACTGCGGCTTTGCCGCAGCCTTTTTGACAGACTCGGCCATGAGCGGCAGCGGATCGACGCCGGTGTCGGCGATACGGCCGGCAAAAATCGAGATGATAGACGGCGTCTCGGCAGAAACAGCATCCACAAACTCATCAACCTGCTCGGGAGTAAAGATCGTCGTGACGTTTACCTTAATGCCGTCGGCAGAAAGGCGCTTAACGAGCGCCGCGGTCGACTCGCCCTTGGTATTAAGTGCGGGAATCTTGACATACACGTTGTCGGCCCAAGTCGCAATCTCGCGAGCCTCGGCCTCCATCCCAGCTTCATCGTCCGCAAAGACCTCGAACGAGACCGAGACATCGGTAATGTGCTCGAGCACGGTCTTGGCGAACTCGCGGTAATCGGTCACGCCGCCCGCCTTCATGAGCGAGGGATTGGTCGTGAAACCCTGGACGTTACCGTTTTCGGCCATGTCGAGCATGCCCTCAAGATTGGCACCGTCGGCAAATACCTTGATTGCCATAATGTACTCCTTACATACAAAATGATGAAGAAATGTACGAACTGAATTGTTTGCCAAATAACTGGCAGCGTTAGCACAAGATGGCGGGCCCGTTAATCGAGCTCGATCTCGAGATGGTAGAGATCGGCGCGGTAGAACGACTCGACGTACTCACGGGGCACATTCTGCTGGTCATGAGAAACCCTCGTGATATTAAGCAGCGGGGCACCGGCGCTGACGCCCAAAAGCTCGGCCTGCTCGTCGGTGGCAACGCAAGCTCCGATTTTTTGACTCACGCGACTCCAACGAATATCACAGGAGTTATTGAGGTAGGAGCGAAGCGATTCCTTGGAGAAGTCACGTTCCGCAATATGCGGGACAAAACCATCTTCGTAGTAAATCGTCTCCAGATAGAACGGACGCTCGCCCGACACGCGCACGCGACGGAGGCAAAAAGCCTTCATGCCTTCATCCAGGCCCAGCTCTTGGGCAACATGCTGAGGCATGGGAACAACGCTCGACTCGATCAGGCGTTTCTGCGGCACCGCAAACTCGTCTACATTCTTTTTGATATAGCTCGAGACACGTTTGGGTGAACTGAGCGGCACGTTGGCAATAACCTCGGAACCGCGGCCGCGCTTCTTCTCGATCAGACCGTTATTGGAAAGCAGCTCCATCGCCTTGCGCGCGGTTGCACGCGAGACGTCATAGCGCTTCATGAGATCACTTTCGGAGGGGATGTAATCGCCAATCTTGTAAACACCGCTCGTAATTCCTTGGAACAGGATATCGTACAGCTGCGAATACAGCTGCTCCTTACCACTAAAATCGAGCTCAGACGTTTCGACCATCATCCCTCCTCTATCTGGACCGGCCCTTTTAACCCTTCGTATCAGATGTTGCCATGCAATAAATGTTACCCAAAAAAACTTAAAAGACGCACATCGATAAAAGCACCCGTGAACAATCTCATTTCGCCTGGGCCCGTTTCACGAACCCATCAGAGACCCCGGGCATTCCTTGTGCAACGAATGCCCGGGACATAGGCTAGCGTGCGCCAAATAGCTTGCGCGGACTGGCGCTCGCGCCGATTCGATCGGCCCCGGCGCCCGACATAAGCGCAAGATCTTCTTTCGTACGTACGCCACCCGAAGCCTTGACCTTTACGCGGCCACCAAGCTCCTGTGCAAACAGGTAGACGTCCTCCACTTGGGCACCAGCCGTACCAAAGCCCGTCGACGTCTTAATGAAGTCTGCGCCGGCAGCCTCGACGGCATGGCAAATTGGCTTTTTGGTCTCCTGCGCCAGGTAGCACGTTTCGACGATGACCTTGAGCGTCGCGTCCGGCACAGCCTCGCGCACGGCACGGATATCATCCTCGATTGCCTGGTAATCGCGGGCCTTGACCATGCCCTGATCGATTACCATGTCGATTTCGGAGGCACCGTTGGCGTAGGCATCGGCAGCCTCGGCGGCCTTCGCGGCGCTCGTCATATAGCCGAGCGGGAAAGCGATGACCGTGGTGAGCGCAAGGTCGGGATAGGCCTTGTGCGCACGAGCGATATACGAGGGCGGAATGCAAGCGCTAGCGCAGCCGTACTCAAATGCCTCGGCACAAATAGCGTCAATCTGGTCCCACGTTGCGGTCGGCCTGAGCAGCGTATAGTCGATGCGCGAGCAAAGGTCCTCGTCCGAAAGCTCCGCACCCGCCTTGGCGGCAATAGTGGCAACAGACGCGGGGTCGTCCAGATACTCATCGACCTTGGCCAAAAATCCCGGATAGTCAACGGCGTCGACGTTAGTCACATCGAGCTCGATCGTGTGACCCAGCTCAAACGTGTCGTAGCCGCGGTTCTTGATGCGATCGACGAGGATATCCAAATCGACCAGATCGTCGCCCGTGCTACGGTCCTCGAGCACATCGCCCTTGTGATAATGCGTCACGATGTGCGCGAGGTGACGCGTCGGCTTAAGGTCGCGAGCACGGTAGCGCTTGCTGATCATAACGGGGTCCGCGACAAGGCGAATCGTGAGAACGCGGTAACCGTGCTTTTCGGCCAACTCGGCGAGCTTGTCGTGCTGCTTGGCAGAGAACGGATAGTCGCACATGATCTGCGGGCCGTCCTCCATAGCGGCATCAAGGCGACGGAACCACTCCTGGAGCGCATTCGCGTCGACCTGTGCCTTCTCCTCGGCGTTATTGAAACCGTACGTATCCCAAAACTCTTCCTTAACGTCATCAAGAGAGACACTCAGAAAGCTCTCGGATGTATGGCGAGCCTTAATGCGATCCGCCATATCGGTTTTGCCCGTAGCCGGAGGTCCAGCAAGCAAAATCAGCGTCTTTTCCATACCAGGAAACCCTTCTTACAACCAGATTATTTGCCACGGAGCTGGTCTTTGGAGATGGCAAGCATCTCGGTGACCTTGTCCATGTAGAACTTAATGGCCTCATCGTCTTTTGCCTGGGCGGCAGCCGCACGCTTCTTGTTGTACAGCTTGACCAGAGCCGCAGACGCCTTGCCCATCGTGCGATTGGCCTCCAGGCTCTGCTCATAGGCCTCGACGGCCTCGTCAACCATGTTGGCGTCGGCATACAGCTTGCCGATCTCGTTTAGAACGTTCGCGGCGGCAACGCCCTCCTTGCCCTCGAGCTCGGAACGCTTTGCCTCAACGGCAGCAAGAACGGCATCCCGATCAAGGGCAGGCGCGGTCTCGGCTGCAGCGGAGGCCACCTTCTCCTTTTTCTTGCCAAATCCAAACAAACCCATTGGTAACCTCCACTAGCAGTAATAAGCGAAGGGGGTTGTTCCCCTGCCGGGGACCAGGCACAGGAACAACCCCCTAAAGAAAGACTTGGACCTTCGTCAGGCGCTACAAGAACCCTTATGCGATACCAAAGATGCTGAGGATGGACTTGACAGCCATGAAGAAGAAGCCGGTGACGACGGTGTCGACGTCGGTGCAGGTCATGTTCACGAAGCCGATCTGAGCGAGCATCGGGGACAGGAGCGCAGGCAGGATCATGATGAAGATGCCGTGGAAGATGCAGCCGATGATGGCGCCGCGACGACCGTCGATAGCGTTGCCGAAGATACCTGCGGTACCACCGGCGAAGAAGTTGGACATGACGCCGGGGATGACGAGGGTGCCCATGAAGCCGGTGATGGCCATGCCGATCAGCGAGCCGAGCGTGGTGAACACGAAGCCGAAGATAACGGCGTTAGGGGCATAGGTGAACAGAACGGGGCAGTCCAGAGCGGGGCGCGCATCGGGAACGAGCTTCATCGAAATGCCCTGGAAGGCAGGGACGAGCTCGGCAAGCAGCAGACGGACGCCGGCGAGCAGGACGTACAGGCCAACGACGAACTGCATGGCCTGGAGGAAAGCGTAGACCATGTAGTTGGTGGCGCCGCAGTAATCAGCAGCGGCAGCGGGACCAGCGAAGGCAGCGACGACCAGGTAGAAAATGATCATGACCAGGCCGACAGCGGCGTAGGTGTCCTGAAGGAAGGACAGGGACTGCGGAATCTCCAGATCCTCAGTGGACTTGGACTCCTTGCCACCAGCGAGCTTCTTGGTGATGCTTGCGACAAGGGCGGTGAACATATAGCCAAAGGTGCAGAAGTGACCAAGGGCGATGTCATCGGAATCGGTAATCTTACGGACGACGGGCTGAGCGAAGGCAGGCATGAGGGTAGCGAAGGCGCCACCGACGATGGAGCTGACGACGATCAGGGGGATACCGCGAAGGCCGCAGAAGAAAGCGAACACGACGCAGAGCGTAGACTCCCACAGAAGAGCCTGGCCGGTCAGGAACACGTACTTAAACTTGGTGAAACGAGCGAGGATGATGTTCACCACGAAGATGCCGGCGAGGCAGATGGCAATCTCGGAGCCAAGGCCCAGATCGGTCATGGCCTGACCGTTGATGCCCTCGATGGAGGCGACGACGGCCGTCATGCCGTTGAAGCCGAAGGCAGAGTTGAACATATCGCCAAAGTAGGCCAGAGAACCCTGCATGACGCTCGAGCCGGCAGCCAGAACAAGGAAGCCGAGCATCGTCTTAAACGTGCCGAGCAGCACGTCGTTGGCCGGCTTCTTCTGAAGCACGAGGCCCAGGCAAGCGACGAGGCCGATGACGACGGCGGCCTGCGTCAGGATGTTATTGATAATAAACTCAAGAACAGCCATGTTGTACACCCCTTTTTCTCATGTACATTTCTATCAATCTAGGTGAATAGACCCTTACTCCAGGACGCCCATCTCCTTGAGCACCGGGGTCAGCTTCTCCTCGATTTCCTTCTTATCGACAAGGCGCTTGAGGAACACACAGGGAAGACCGGTGTTGTAGCTCTCGATCTGCGTCTTGAAGTTCTCGGCGGCAACGATCATGTCAAAGCCCTTCGAAGCGCCCGCGGCGCTGGAAACGCTGTCGTGGTCCATCTTGCACTGAACCCCGAGCTTCTTCATGACCTGCTCAATAGCCATCTGGCAGGCAAAGCTGCTTCCAAGACCATTGCCGCAGCAGCACAAAATCTTGACCATGTCCATTTCCTTTCTTTTTTGGGGCCTTCGCCCCAACCTCGGGATTGATGCGGGCCAACCGTTCGATTTGCCCGCACCATGCGGTGTTGTCTACGCCGCCACGCCCGTAAATGCCTGATAAATCTCGTCGGCATCATCAGAAGCGACGATCTGTGCAATCTTGTCCTCATCCATAAAGATGCCAGCAAGCACCTGCATGGCCTCGATATGCGAATTGGAATCCTCGGCAGCAAGCGCAACCAAAAGGCGAACATCAAAGCTGTCTTCCGAAAACCTAACGGGCTTCTTTAGAACCGTCACGGCAAGCTGACCCTTAATGCAGCCGTCCTCGGGGCGACCGTGAATCAGCGCGACGTCTTCGGTGAGCACGTAGTAGGGACCCATCTCGTTCGTGGCGCGGATAATCTCGTCCGCATAGCGGTCCTCGACGTAACCGCCCTCGTTGAGCGGGGCGATGGCGAGCTTGATCGCGTCCTGCCAAGTGTCGACAGAATCGGCGAGGCGAACGTTTTCGCGCTTAAGCATCTCCGTAATCTGCATCGGTCCGCCTCGTCCCTAAGCGACGATGTTCTTGAACAGGCTGATGCGGTGCTCGACGACCTCTTCGACGGCCTTCTGGGCAGGCATAACCATGTTACGGTTGGAAGCGTTCTCCTTGAGCTCGTCATAGCACTGCTTGGAAGTCTTGTTCCAGTTGACGAGCAGGTCGGTGCCGACATTGAACTTACGGATGCCCAGGTCGATGACATGGCGGACGTCCTCGTCCTTAACGCCGGTGCCGCCGTGGATAACCAGGGGGAAACCGTTCACGGCATCGCGGATCTTCTCGAGCTGATCGAAGGAAATGTTGGTCTTGGACTTGTACTGGCCGTGGTTGGTACCGATAGCAACGGCGAGCGCGTCGATGCCAGTCTTCTCGATAAACTCAACAGCCTGCTCGGGGTCGGTGTAGCGCACATCGGCATCGGCCACGGCGACGCCGTCCTCGGTACCGCCAACGGTGCCGAGCTCGGCCTCGACAGAAGCGCCATGAGCCTGAGCCATCTCGACGATGCGCTTGGTGCCAAGGATGTTCTCCTTGAAGGGAAGCGCGGAACCGTCGAACATCACCGAGCTGTAACCAGCTTCGAGAGCCTTGCGGATCTCGTCGAAGTTCTTGGCGTGATCAAGGTGAAGAACGACGTTCACGCCGTACTCCTCGGCCATGGACTCGCACACGGCAACCAGGTTGCGATGACCAACGTAGCTAGCGGTGCCCTCGGAGGTCTGGATAATCACGGGGGTGTGCAGGCGAGCTGCGACGCGGATGATCGACGGGCACATCTCGAGGTTGTGAGTGTTGAAAGCGCCAACGGCCATGTTGAGCTGGTTGGCCTCTGCCAGGACTTCACGCAGGGTTACGTACATAGTGTTTGCCTCCTGTTGTCTCCACTGGATGTATCAAGTGGCGACCGCACAGGGGGTGCCGGTCGCCGTCCTTGATCGACAACAAGGTTATCACAAACGTCCGTATATTCGGTTATACGAATGATATTTCGTTTGAATCGTCCTCTGCAGACCGTTCGCCGGCCAATTTCGACCGTTTGCCCGCAACCAAATAGGGCGCCCGCAACCTATGCGGGTGCCCTTGTCTGGTCAGACGCCTCGAAATAAGACGACATGTCCGTTTTAGATAAACGAGCGTTGATGGCGATGGAATTCTGCCATGATTTTGCGCCGAGCTTATTCATTGAAGCCTCTGGCGGAAAGTCCAGCCCAGAATAGACGCTCAGAATGGGACAGACTTTCCGCTTGAAGTCCCAGCCGGAAAGCCTATCCCGGAATGAGCCTCCAGAGTGGGACACACTTTCCGCATGAGACCCCATCCGGAAAGTGCGTCCCATTCCAAGCCCAAATTCCGGGACGCACTTTCCGCTGAGGACCTCAACCGGAAACGGCGTCCCATTCTGGACTGCAATTCTGGGACGCAGTTTCCGCCAGATGTCTCAACCGGAAACCGCACCCCGTTTCCAGCCACGACTGAAACGCCAGCTCGGCGCCCCGTCTCGCCTAGGCGCCAGTCGCGCGTCGATACTCCGCCATGACCTGGGCATCGGCTGCCGCGGGATCGGCGAAATAGCGCCCGTCATACGTCTCTGCCGAAACCACGCCGCGATAGCCACGCGCCACCAGCCTATCCAAATCGGCCCGCATATCGCGGTCGCCGTCGCCCCAGGCAAGATGCGTGGTGCCATCTGCCGCAACATCGACAAAATGCACGTGGGCAACGTCATCGCCGAGCGCATCGAAATAATCGTCGATGGTATCCCCCGCCACCGCCATGGCGCCCATATCAAGGCACGCCTTGAGCGCCGGATGCCCAACCGCGTCAATCATGCGCTTGGTATCGGCCGCCGAGTTCACGATCATCGACTCAACCGGCTGCAGGGCCTCAAGCACCAGCCGCACGCCGCGCTCACCCGCATGCTCGGCAATCGACCGCAGCATCGAGGCGCTACGCCCCCACGCGTCCTCGATCGGCTCATTCAAAAACGCCCAGCCGCTCGAAACCATAACCTGCTCGGCCCCAAGCTCCGCCGCGATATCCACAACATTCTTAAAGTACGCGAGCGTACGGGCACGCGACTCCTCCCCGCGGGCCGCGATATTCCACGGCTTGGGGTTATTCTGCTCGGGGCAAATTCCGACAATCCGGACTCCATACCGCTGCGAAAGCTCCCTCACCTGCTCGAGCGAATCGTAGCCATGGCAATCGACATACAGGTGCATCGCCCCCGTCCAAAGCTCGCAGCACGTGTAGCCCGATGCCGCCGCCGAGGAGAAGAATTCCTCCAGGTCAAAATAACGATGACTGATATTCATAACAGCAAGCTGGGGGTAGCTCATATTACTCTCCAACGGAATCGAGGCCCCGCTCCGTATGGGAGCAGGGCCCAATCAAAATGACGCTATTCGCTCTTAGTAGTCGAACTGGTGATAGTAGCGACGGTAGTTGAGGTTGTGCTTGGTGACCGTCTCGTAGTAGGCGGCGAGTCGATCGGTGACCAGCGAGGACAGGATCCACGG
>CAKUGF010000024.1 GCA_934654585.1 uncultured Collinsella sp.
TTGCCCCCATACGGACCTGAACCGTACGCGTCTGCCAATTCCGCCACGCCCGCGTGCAGGAATTAGAATAACGGAGCACCGCTGCGAACGCAAGAACTATTTTTGAAAAAGTTTGTAGGCATTATCCCAAGCTGCTTGTGCAATGGCCTCGGCATCCTCGCCGGTTCGATCGACACGGTCGTTTACCAGTGCGTTTGCCGTGATAGAGATCATCGCAGGCTCGCACTCAAGGCCGCGAATCGGCTCCGGCGCCATATACGGGCAGTCCGTCTCGAACAAAATGCGATCGAGCGGAGTTGCCGCGAATGCCTCGCGCACGTCGTCGTTGCGCTTAAAGGTGGCCGCGCCGCCATAGGCGATATAGCAGCCAAGTTCCACAAAGCGCTCCATCGTGGCGCGGTCCTCGCCAAAGCAATGAAGCACGCACCCGGCCTGAGGCACACCCACTTCACGAAGCACGTTGTAGGCATCCACATGCGAGATACGCTCCTGGTCCGTATCCTCGTGACGCAGGTGCAGTTCCACCGGCACGTTGCGACGCACGGCAAGTTCGAGCTGGCGCGCCATGCAGTCAATCTGCACGTCATGGGGTGCCGGCGCGACATCGTCGTCATAGTCCATGTGGTAGTCCAAGCCGATTTCGCCAATACCGACGCATAAGGGGTCATCGAGCGCGGCAACAACCTGCGCATGAATGTCATCGGTATAGTCGGGAGCGCCATACGGATGCACGCCGGCGAGATACTTGACCTGCGGAATATCCTGCATCGGCAGAATCTCGCGCGTCAGCCAGTCGCTATAGTCCGTCACGCTACGCTTGTCGGCAATGGGATCGAAGACCGTCACCAACAGGTCAACGCCCGCGGCCTTGGCGCGTACGAGCGTCTCGGGCACCTCCTTGCCCCAAAACGAGAGCAGGTGCGCATGCGTATCGGCAAGCGGTGCAAGCGGCTCCGGACAAGCAACCGTTTTCTTTTTCTTGGTAAACGTCACGCGTTCGACACTAGGCGTCATGGGAAAGCTCCTGGGCCAGACGGACAAAGTCGACAACATCGAGCGTTTCGGCACGCGTGGTGGGTGCAATGCCGCAAGCCTCAAAAGCCGCATCGAGCGCGTCCTTGGCAAAGCCATTGGCGCTCATGGAATTGCGAATGGTCTTGCGGCGCTGGGCAAATGCAGCGTCAATCACCCAGGTCACAAAGTCGCAATCGAGCCCCTCGGGCACCACGCCGTCAACGCGATCGATGCGCACCACAGCGGAATCCACGTGCGGCGCCGGCATAAAGCAGCGCGGCGGCACCTCAAAGCGGCCCGTCACCTGCGCGTACAGGCCGAGCTTTGCCGTATAGCCGCCATAGGTCTTGTTACCAGGGGTTGCTGCAATACGATCGGCAACCTCCTTTTGCACCATGACCACGGCACGCTTGAGCGCAGGCATCGTCTGGAAGAACTGCAGGATGATCGTCGCCGCCACGTTATAGGGCAGGTTCGCGACAAACACCGTGGGCTCGCCGCCAGCGGTCTGCTCGATCTGCTCCGGCGTCACCTTGAGCGCATCGCCCATGATAAAGCGGAAGTTGGCGTAGTCGGCGGCATGGGCATCGAGCACCGGTTCGAGCTCGGGATCGGCCTCGATCGACGTGACGCACGACGCCTCCTGCAGTAGGGCTAACGTCAACGTACCGCAACCCGGACCCACCTCGAGCACGCGCTCATCGCCCGTAAGCTCGGCGAGTTCGCAGATACGCTCGATCACATGGTTATCGATCAGGAAGTTTTGGCCCAGGCGATGCTTGGTCGCAAGGCCAAACTCCTCCAGCAGCTCCCTGGTTGCCGTGGGGTTTGCCAAAGGCGAAGTTGTCATAGGTGCCTCCTTAACATGATGGCGGCGTCTTGAAACAAAAGGGCATGGACCGTGGCGGCCATGCCCTTACAGCTAAACTGCAAATTGCCGATATGGCGCTCGCGCGGCGTCTTAGCCCAGACGCGGGAACAGCGGATCGCCCTTCTCGACGGGCTGGCCGCCAGCAAGCAGACCCCAGGCACAGATGCCCTTGAGGTCGTCGCTCGTGGCCTCGTCCTCGCAGGACAGGCGGCGCAGAGCCTCGACAGAAGTCTGGGGCATGAGCGGCATCAGCAGGTGAGCGGCAATGCGGATTGCCTCGAGCAGGTTGTAGATCACAAACGCCAGCTCGTCAGCCTTGGCCTCGTCCTTGGCAAGCGCCCAGGGCTCGGAGTCCTCGATGTAGTGGTTGGCGGCGTGGATGAGTTCCATGACCTCGTCCTTTGCTCCGCCGTAATCGAGCACGTCCATCTTGGCCATGTAGCGCTCGACCAGGCCGTCGGCAATCTTTGCCAGCGGGTTATCGAACGCATCGGCAGACGCCGGCTTAGCCGGCGCGCAACCATCAAAGTACTTGCCGCTCATGTTGAGCGAACGCGAGATGAGGTTGCCCCAGCTGTTGGCCAGGTCGGCGTTGTAGACCTGTTCCATGCGATCGAAGCTGATGGCACCGTCGGTGCCGGGAACCACGTCGGTCATAAAGTAGTAGCGATAGCCCTCGACGCCCAGCATGTCGATAACGTCCTGCGGGGCGATAGCGTTGCCACGGCTCTTAGACATCTTCTCGGCCTTGCCGGTCTCGGCATTGCGCACGGTCAGGAAGCCGTGGGCAAAGACGTGCTCGGGCAGGGCCTCGCCGATGGCCATGAGCATGGCCGGCCAAATGACGCAGTGGAAGCGGATGATGTCCTTGCCCACGATGTGGAACTGCGCAGGCCAGCGATAGGCAAGTTCGGCGCGGGCCTCATCGGTGTCGACGCCGTAGCCGACGGCCGTCATATAGTTGAGCAGCGCGTCGAACCACACGTAAGTCACGTGGCCCTCGTCAAACGGGACCTGAATGCCCCAGTCAAAGCTGGTGCGGCTCACGGAAAGGTCGTTGAGGCCGCCCTCGACAAAGCTGCGCACCTCGTTCATGCGAAACGCGGGCTCGACAAAATCGGGATGCTCGTCATAGAGCTTGAGCAGCTTGTCCTGGAAGGCGGAAAGCTTAAAGAAGTAGGACTCCTCCTGCACGCGCTCGAGCGGACGGTGGCAATCGGGGCAGAGGTGCTGACCGACGCTGCCGTACTCCTCGTCACCCTTCTGGACCTGCGTATCGGTGAAGTAGGTCTCGTCGGGCACGCAGTACCAGCCGTCGTAGCTGCCCTTATACAGGTAGCCGGACTCCTTCATGCGCTCCCACAGATACTGCACGGCATGATGCTGGCGCGGCTCGGTGGTGCGGATGAAGTCATCGTTGGAAATCTCGAGCTTGCTCCAAAGCTCCTTGAAGTGCGGAGCCTGGCTGTCGGTCCACTCCTGCGGCGTCATGTTGTGCTTGGCTGCGGCCTCGGCGACCTTCTCGCCGTGCTCGTCCATGCCGGTCAAGAACTTGACGTTATAGCCGGCAGAGCGACGATAGCGAGCCTGAACGTCGGCGATGATGGTGGAATAAGCCGTGCCCAGGTGCGGATCGGCGTTGACGTAGTAGATAGGCGTCGTGATAAAGAACGAAGGCTTGGTTTGATCCATGGGGTCTGTCCTCCAGAAAAACGTTGCATACAGGGGATGATTCTAGCGCAAGGGCTGGATATCCTCCATCTATTGCATATCGAGCACCATGGCATAGACATCGCGCTTGCGGCGCGAGTACTTCTGCGACAGGCGCTTGGCTACCGCGGAGGCGGGCTCTCCCTCCTCGAGCGCGGCGCGGATGTCCTCGCGTAGGGCCTCATCGGGGTCTGCCGCCGCGATGCCAACCGGCGTGATGCCGGCTTCCTCGTCCTCGCTCGGCGGCGCGATGACCAGCGCAATCTCGCCCTTTACCTCGCCGCGAGCGCACAGTTCCTCGGCAAGCTGGGCGGCAGATCCGCGCAAGACTTCCTCGTGCAGCTTGGTGAGCTCACGGCAAACGGCAACCTCGCGCTGGGGGAAGACCTCGGCCACGGCCTCGAGCGTCGCCGCGATGCGATGTGGAGACTCGTAGAAGATGAGCGCGCCGGGCACCACGGCGAGGCGCTGCAGCCGACGCACGCGCTCGCCATGCTTGCGGCCCAAAAAGCCCTCAAAGAAGAAATGCTCGCAGGGAATGCCGGACGACACGAGCGCCGTGACGCAAGCAGAGGGCCCGGGGATAACCTCGACAGGCACATCCGCCTCGCGCGCCGCCTCGACCAGTGCCTGGCCCGGGTCGGACACGCTCGGCATGCCGGCGTCCGAGGCAAAGGCAAGGGTCTCCCCCGCCAGCAGGCGATCGACCAAGCCAGCGGCTCGACTTGCGATCACGTTCTCATCGCAACGGACAAGCGGTTTGGAAATGCCCAGATGCATCAAGAGCTTTGAGGTCACGCGAGTGTCCTCGCAGCAGATGGCATCGGCGGCGGCAAACGCCTCGCCGACGCGTGGGGACAGATCGCCCAGGTTACCGATGGGCGTACCGACCACATAGAGTTTGCCCGTACGGGCGCCATTTTGCGTCATATCAACCTATTCAATCATGCCGCGCTCGAGCGTGCCGAGTGCTGCGCGGGCATCCCATGCTGCAATACGCTTCTCGGTCTTCCAGGTTTGGAAGAACCATCCGGCAGCCGGCGCAAACGAAGCCAGCTGGTTGGCGATAAACACGCGCTCGTAGGCGTTGCGGCCCTCGGGCGTAACCGACGAGTTGGCAAAAATCGCCGCACCCGACCATTCGCCCACCAAGACGGGGAATCCGGTCGCGATTGCCTCTTTGAGCTCGCGCTTGTTGCGCGAGATGGCGGTCACGAGGCCGCGGGGGCTCGTGATATCGAGGGCATACTCGTCGCGGTAATGGTACAGGTGGAGGTCCATATAGACATTCTTGTACTTGGCACCGCGCATAAAGTGCTTCCACTCGCCAGGGTGCCCCGAAGAGGAAAAGACGACGATCTTGTCCTCGGGCATATACGAGCGAACGATCTCGTACGCATCACGATAGAAGTTGCGCAGGTAGTGAGCGGGAATACCGTCCGTCATGGTAAAGAGGCTCTTGCGAACGCTCATCTGTGGCGTGTCAAGCAGCTCGATTCCCAGCAGGCTCTCGGCCTCGCCGTAACGATCGGCCAAGCGCTCCAGAACATCGAGCGCGACATGACGGCCGTTGGTAGACGAATGCCACTCGGCGACGGTCTCCGGCGTGGTGGGCGAATCGTTGGAATCGCCCTGGCCGCCGGGCACGGTCGCCAGATCGAGCAGCACGCGGATGTCGTACTTGGCAGCCCACTCAATCGCGCGATCGATATAGTCGACAACCGAAATGTAGGAGGCATCGGACTCCTGCGAGCCAAAGGCGTACCACGGCACCGGCAGGCGCACGGCGTTGAGGCCGATCTGTGCCATGCGGCGAAAATCGTCCTCGCTCACAAACGTCTCGTAATGACGGCGCATGCGCTCGTTATAGGCGGCGGTGCCCATGGCCTCCTGCAGCTCTGCTGCGTTGGATGCGCCGGTCGCCGCGTACAGCGACGGGGTCACCCAAGGCTCGGGAATAAACCAGCCAGAGAGATTAACGCCGAGTATCCTCTCCATCACTGCCCCCTTCGGATCGTGCAGGTTGAACCCGCATCGTATTGCATAGGATAAGTATCGTTTTGAGTATACCCGCGCGTACGGACAGGCGACCGAACGGTCTGCAAAGTGGCGCAAAAGTGGGAGGAATGTCCAGGGCAGGCGAAACGCGAGATGCACGCGTACGCCGGAAAGCGCGACCCATTATTCCGCTCGAGAATGGGATGCGCTTTCCGTTAGTAGGCCCAACCGGAAAGCATGTCCCGCAATTTCGCGTAATTCCGGATCGTGCTTTCCCAAGCAACCCTGAAGCGGAAAGCATGACCCACTCTGAAGCAAAATTCCAGGACGCATTTTCCGCGGAACCCTACATAAAAGAAAAGGACCTCTTTGCAGAGGTCCTACTCAATTCAAGGTGGCGGGGAAGGGAATCGCGCCCGCGCTGCGCGCGTGCGGACCGCTGCGGCGCTTCCGCGCCTTGCGAGCTGCGCTGGCAAACGCTTACGCGTTTCCTCAGCTCCGCGCCCTCACGGGGTTCGATTCCATGTGGGGGCTACATAAAAGAAAAGGACCCCTTTGCAGGAGTCCTTATCAAGTCAAGGTGGCGGGGAAGGGAATCGAACCCCTGACACGAGGATTTTCAGTCCTCTGCTCTACCAACTGAGCTACCCAGCCATTTGAGGTGTGCCTTGTTTCAAGGCCTGATTAGTATAACCAAGGACGCGCGGCGGTCAACCGAGAATTTTAAAAAAGTTTTTGGGCACGGCGTCAGCCGCAACCTCGGACCCGCAGAACAGCACATCAGAGACATCAGCCGGCAGCAAGAAGTTTTTCACTCAGAGCCGCACGGGCAAACTCACTTGGCGTCATCCCCTCAGCAGCTGCCCGTCGACGAATGGCTTCCTTCATTCCCAGAGGAATCTTGACCGATAGCGTTGCCGTCCCCTCGCCTGAGAGTGGGGGCCGCCCATGCACGATCCCACCAACGGTGCGCTCGCCATCCGGAAACTCGCCACGCTCGTACGACTCGCACCACGTGTCAATCATTTCATCCGTTATAACCTGACCGTTAGCGGTCGTATATGTCTTGCCCATCATCGACCCCTTTGCCGAGCTCGCTCGATCTCTTGCCAGAATTTCTTCTGAACCGGAGACAAGGCATGAATAATGAGCCATCCACGAATAAGTTCGACCGCAACGAGCTCCACGCTCCGTCCGTCCGGAAGCCATCCAATCGCAAGCCATCTCGGTGGCTCGTCCTCCGACTCACGGCGAACACACTCAGTGACCGCGAGCCAAGCACTAAGCACCTGTTTTTCCGTCAGGTGCTTTTTAGCGTTGGGATGGATCTCAACATCCATGCATCTTCTCCTCCATCTTACCCAATTTCGTATGACGAAAGTCCGCTATCGCCAATTCTTAAGCAGACACACGTTGGAAGGCGGGAGGCGAAGCGAGAATTGAGGGGCGCTCCAGTGCGGCCCAGGCGCATGGGTGGGAGCACATGCGCCAAGGGCGAACGTTTTCGTAGCACGCGAGGACGTTGCCGTTGCGATCGATGAAGGCAATGTCGATGGGATAGGCCATAAAGCAGGTGTGAACCGATGAGCAGCGTGGGAACGCCATGACGAGCGGTAGCCCGTTGGCAGCAATCGGCGACCGCTCCAGCATGCCGCGCAGACGCGCACCAAACGACTCGGCCACCGCGAACTCTGCGGGCGACCAGCCGAGCCTGTTGAGTGCACGCGCGTAGGCGATATAGGACGAGACCGCACTCACATGACCACCCCCGGGCGCCATGGGTCGACTGTCACCGCACGCTCGTGCGTAAGCACAGCCGGCGCCCCCAGAGAAAAGCCAGCGATGCTGAGCGAGCCCGGCCACGGCTCATAATGCATGGTGCAGGTATAGGTCCTAAACGTGCCGGAAAGAGAAAGCAGGCCGCTATCCGATGTCGCCGTACCCTGCTCGCTCGAAACCTCGACCTGCAGCTCATAGCCCTCCATGGCATCCTGAATTTGCGCCTGGACCGTCGCGGAAGCATCGACAGCGCTGTCGTCGCCCTCCCCGCCCGGCGCCACAGCATGAGCTAGCACGATGTCGGGCACCACGCGGTCGAAGCGCGCGACCGCGCCGGCAAAGATCATGACGTTGTACACGATGAGAGCCAGCACGAGCAGAACGGGCGTGATCATGGCCATCTCGACGGCTGCCTGGGCGCGTTCCTCGCGCAAGCGCGCACGAACGACCATTACGACCCACCGCCAAACGCACCCGCCAGCGTGGCGACATCGACGGTGATCGGAATGGAGCCGCCGCCCGGCAGCGGGATCTCCGCAATGGTAAACACCGCATCGTTAATCGTACGTTCGACCTGGTACTGCAGGGCCTCGCAAAGCGCCTTGGGGTCGGTGACACCAAGCGGAATCTTTCGCAGACCGTCCTGAACTTTGGAAAGACCAGAGATATCGGAACCCGGACTCTTGATGACGTTTGCGGTATCGGTCAGCACGGGCTTTCGCAGGCGCAGGTCGCACGGCTCAAGACCCAGACCCGCCACGGAACCCGACACGGTATCGCCAAGCCACGACGCAATGGAGCCCAGCACCCCGCTGCTTCCTCCCAGGCCGCCAATCAGGCTGTCCATGAGTTCATCGGCCGCATGTTGGATATCTCCGTAGCCCACCAGCAACTGGCCCCAAACATCCATGACGCCGTCGAACGCTCCCGCAATGCCCCCACCCGAGCGCTCCTCCATCGTCGAGAAGAAACGCGCGAGCACGTTATTTTGCGCGGTCGCGTCATCGGGTGCCAGCACCGCGGCAGAAATCGCACCGCGATCGCCAAGCCTAACTGCCGTGTTAAACGAGGAGTTGAGCTCGTCGGGGCTAGAGATGGCGCCCGAGACCGCAAAGGACACCACGCCATTGCGTCCGGGCGGGGCGATACGTGGGCGCTCGGCCGAAAGCGCCTTGATGGCATCGTCGAATGCGCCACCCGCGCGCTCGGCCTCGTCCTCGGTCTGGCGCTCGAGCTCAATCTCTTTTTTGCGGCAATCGACATAGTCTTCCATGGCGTCTTTAAATCGATCAAAGTGATATTCGAAGCCGCTCTCGATCACCGATGTGGGCATGGGCACGCGAGCCAGGCTGAGCACGTCAAAGCCACAGCGCCCACACGGATCCTGCCCATCGTAATCGGCAATCGATGCAAGCCCGCCCGGAGTTCCCTTTGCATAGTTAGGGCAGCTTGTTCCATAGTGAAGGTACGTCTTGCCGTCATTTGTGCTCGTCGGCCATATCGCATCGGTGTAGAGCTCGGTTGCGCGCACCTCGTCCGAATTTCTCGGCAGCAACGGAATGTAGGACGAGATTTGCTCGCCATCATCATTTATATAGGCCCGGTCGACCTCGTCGCTCGCATAGGTGTAGAACGCCTTGCGTGCCGCGGATTCCGCCATCATCTCGACACTCGAGCCCTTCGGCGCCTCAATCGCCAAGCGCCGATGGTAGTACGCCCTCGCACGATCGAGCGCCTCTTGCGGCTCCCATGTAATGCTCGAGGCAAAATGCGGGTTTTGACCACCGGAAAGGTCCGTCAGACTCTCCGCGCGCTCCCACATGCACGAGCAGCTTCCGACTGCGTCTTTATCCGACCCGCCGCAATCGGCAAGCCAGGCGCGCTCTTTGGCCTTTGCCGTTTTCTCGGACGCCTTCTGCAGCTCCTTGGCAGCGTAGTCCAAGTCTTTTGAGGTGCTCTCGATGGCATCGGTCGAGATCTCGGATCCTTCGAGCGCGGCAAAATCCGAATCGGAGGTCCTGGGTACGGCGAGTGCTGTGCCGGTATAGGTCACGCCCTCGGTATCCTGCGCCGACACGGCCTGCATGGCACGCGCGGCAATTAAATACGGCAGGGCGGTCTCCACCTTCTGAAGGCCCTTGGATGCACTTTTGGCAAACTTGTTGCGTGTTTTTATAACCTCGACGCCGGTATCGACGATATCGGCGCCTGCTACTTCGGCACCCGGTATGAGCATGGCAACCAGACCGGTACCGATCGTGGCAAAGCCCGCCAAGCCCAAACTCAAAATGCTCGCATCGAGCACCGTGGCGGCCGTATGGTAGGACGACACCACGTTGGCGCCCGCCAGCGCGCCGCTATCGGCCGCCACCTGCGTGTCCCCAGCGCGAGACATGCTCCATATCGCTGCCGTCGAGGAAAACAGCAGCGTGAGCACGACCAAGATGACCACGGCCGAAGAGAGCGTGGTGTAGGCGCCGTCCTCGATAAACAAATCGATTCCGGCACGGCCAATAAAGCCGCCCCGCTTTCGGCGGGGACCGAGACGCCGACGGCGCGCCGGAACGCGGTCTGACCAAAAGCGTTTAATCCCAAGAAGCAATCCACGAATCATAGTCTCCCTCCAACCAGTCGGGGCGCGAACGATATGAAACGTCGACCCTGAGCTCAACGTATCCGCCCGCGCTTGCGCTGCCCATGACCTGCGCAAAGGCACCGATCACGGGCAGGGGCTTCACGTCGCCGGCAATAGATACGGACGAGGTGCCGCCCGCGCCCGCCCGGCCCAACTCGATATCCCACGACAGCGGACCTCCAGCATGGAATATCGAGACGTTGGGCACCGCGGCGAGCCTACGGCGGGCAAACTCCTCCAAGTCGGCGTCGTCGTCCACCGTCGTCGTAGTCATGATCCGCGCGGTCTCGGCAGCAGCAGACTCCATAACCGCGCGGGTATACAGCAGGCACACCGGCTGCAACGCCAACAAGATGAGCGTCAAAAACGTCGGCAGTAAAAAAGCGGCCTCCACCGTCGACTGCGCCCAGTCCTCACGTGCGGCATCAATACAGTGCGATATCCTTGGCGCCCGTCGCGGCATCGATGATCGACATGGGGGCAATGCCATGCGACGCCGCCCGCTCGACCAACGCCGCCAGCCGGCCATCGGTACCGGCGCGCCAAAGACCGGCGATCGCCAGCACGATCGAGAGCAGCGCCAACGTGACGATGGCGTATTCGACGGTCGATTGGGCAGACTCTTCGCGCAGGGCATCTTGCATTTCACGATCCCTCCTCCAAGCTCGTCTTATGCGGAACCAGGCGCACCGCACGCAGGCGGCACGACGCATCGCCCTCGTCTGCTGCGACGGTTATCATGTCAACCCATCCGCGGTCATCGCGCACAATGGCGCCCCATAGGTTGCCCTTGATGTCGATATAGCCGCTCAAGGCCAGATGCGCCGTGGACATCTCCCGGTAGGCGCGCAGCATGTCCGCGGCGGCCTCCGTCATCGGACGGTCCTCGGACCATGCGAGCCGCGCCGCAATGGCACTGTCCCCAGACGGCTCCGGCACCGCACCCGCCTGGGTATCGAGCGATTGCAGAAAGGTCTGCGCCGTGACGGGCACATCTCCGTCAGCGGCAGAAACGCCGTCATTTTGCGCCGCGTCATCCTGGGACGCGACGGCAACAGGGGTCTCGACACCGCCGGAACCATGCCGACGCGCAGCGCCCAGCCCCCACACCGCAGCCACGATCGCCACGATCAAACAGACAAACACCAGCAGCGAACCGACAGGTCGCCCATGTCCTACAGGCTGTTGATGCCGTCGCTGATCGCGTTCCACAGCTCTTCGACCTTGCCTTTAAACGCGACGATGGCGATGATGGCAATCACCACGAGCACGCCGACCAAGATGGCATATTCGGTGGTACCTTGTGCGCTCTCCTCTCTCAGTAACGCCCCAGCGTGCTGGCGAACGCGAATTGTCTGGTAAAAAGCCCAGCTCCAGAGCTTGCCTGCGACGTCAGTCATCGTGTTCATATCTTCCTCCCTACATCATCCCGCCTGCTCCCAGCAGCGGGCCCAATATGGATAGCAGCAGCGCCGGCAAAATGAGCGTGCCGGTGGGGATCAACAACTTGACGGGCGCTCGCTCAATCTCGCGCTCGACCGCGGCACGATGAGCCGCACGGATCTCGCGGCTCTGCGCGGCAAGCGTCTCGGCGAGTGGGGCGCCCAAAGCGAGCGCCTGACCCACCGTGATGGCAAACGTCTCGAGCGCCCGCACATCCAGGTCGCGCGCCGCCGCCATCAGCTCGTCCTCTCGCGTTCCCACGCCCACCTGCCATGCCATGCACGCCCGCTCAAGTCGGGCCGCCAGCAATGACGCGCGATTGGCGCAAAAGATCTCGAGCGCGGCGTCAAACGAAAGCCCGGCAGATAGACCCAGGCGCACGACGTCGATCATCTCGGACACCTCGCCGAGTGTCACACGCTGCGAGTCCCTCGCACCGACCGCTCTCCTAGCGCGCGCGGCGACAGCGTCGATCAGCGATCGGGCGGCAGCAAGGATCAGCGCCGTCTCACGCCTGCAAGCCATTGCGATATCGCGCGCCTCCGCACACGCAAAACCCGTTGCGACAAAGGCGCTCAGCGCGCATAGGCAAGACGTCGCGACAACCAGGGCGCTCATAATTCCATCCTCATAATGCGGCGGATAACCACCAGCGCAACGACGTTGAGGGCCAGACCCAGCACCACGGCACCGGCCCCCGCGGGCGTCGCGAGACCGCGGCGGAAGTCGGCCGAAAGAAGCGCCAGAACCGCGCACATGCCCGCCGGCATCGCCGCGACCATATGTGCCGACATGCGGGCCTGCGACGTCTTAACGTCTAGACGGCGCTTAAGCTCGATACGCTCCCCCACCATGCTTGCCGCCTCGGACAGCAAGCCGGCAAGCGGAGCACCGGTACGCTGCGAGACCTTGAGCGCCAAGGTAACGAGCGAGAGCCCGGGCGCATCGACGCGAACCAGCAGATCGTCCAAGGCATCGGTTGCCGAGATGCCGCATTCAATGGCCGCGGCAACGCGCAAAAACTCGGTATGGACCGGCTCCTGCGCATGAGCGCCCACAAAACGCATGCCCTGGGCCAGCGAATGCCCCGAGGCAAGCGACATGGAAAGCGCCGTGAAAGCCTCGGGCATAGCTTCTTCCGCATCGTGCCGTTCGCGGCGGCGATCAAAGGCGTCACGCACGGCGGCCGCGGCAAACGGCGCCGCGAGCCCCAGGAAAAACCCAAGGGGCGAAAGCGATACCACGGTCAGTGCGACGCACGCAACACCGCTCGATATCAGCAGAAACGCCAGGCGTGCCGCATCGTCCTCGATAGCAAAGCCCAAGCGGCCCGCAGGGATCAGCGACGCCCAGGAATGAGCAAGCCTTGCCAACGTGTCGTTTTCCACCAGCTCACGGGGCAGCCTCTCCGCAACCGGCTCCAACGTTTGACGCGCCATCTCTTTCGGCGGGACCCGCGGCGTACGGGGTTCCGCCCCGCATGCCGTCGCGGCAGACAGTCCCGCGAGGGCCCCTACGACGAGGGGCACAACGATCTCCATTCGTCCACCTCCTCTTGCGTGAGCGTTCCCGAGCGCAAGCCCTCTGCAATAAATGGCGGCTCGCGGTCGAGCGTCCAAGTGCGCTCGGCAGCATCGAACGTCACATAGCGCTCAAGTTCCACGCCACCCTTCGAAGCGCGACGCACCCCCGAGTACGAGGACACGAAACGCTTGCCGTCTGCATGGCGCTCGGACATCACGATGCCGTCGAGCGCCATGGCGATCTGCTCCTCGATCAGTTCACTTGGCAGGTCGATGCCATAGCGCGCGAGCAGCGTCAGTCGCACCACCGTCTCCTGCTCGGTTCCCGCATGAAGCGTGGTGAGCGAGCCGTCATGGCCGGTGTTCATGGCCTGTAGCATGTCGCAGCACTCCGCGCCGCGCACCTCGCCCACCACGATGCGATCGGGACGCATGCGCAAGGCATTGGTCACCAGGTCACGAATCGTGACCGCGCCCTCACCTTCGATCGAAGCCTCACGAGCCTCCAGACGGACAACATGGGGATGGTGCGCAAACTTAAGCTCGGCGGAATCCTCGATCGTCACAATGCGCTCGCCGGTGGAAATCTCGCACGACAGCGCATTGAGCAGCGTGGTCTTGCCCGATCCCGTACCGCCTGCAACGGCCAGATCCTGCCGCAGCGACACCGCGCACGACAGCAGCTGCGCATACCAAAGCGGCAGCGACCCCAACCCCACGAGCTCATCCAGCGAGCAAATGCGGTCCGAGAACTTGCGGATAGTAAGAATCGGTCCGTCAATCGCCACGGGTGGAATCACCGCATTGACACGGTACCCCGTCTTGAGGCGCGCGTTAACGATGGGGCTTCGCTCATCGATACGACGGCCGAGCGGAGAGATAATGCGATCGATCAGTACACGAATCTGTTCATCGTCGTCAAATGCGTGCTCGATGGGATACAGAACGCCGCCGCGTTCGAAAAAGGCGGAACGGCAGCCGTTGATCATAATCTCGGTGACGGTATCGTCCTCGATGAGCGGCTGCAACGGGCCCAAGCCGACCACGTCGTCCAGAATTTCGTCGATGATGGTCTCGCGCTCGGGCGTTGCCAGGTCGGTCGACTCCTCTACATTAAGAGCCGCCTCCACCGCCGGGCGCAGTTCGGTGCGGGCGAGCACCGGGTCGATGTAGGAGCTGATGCGCGCCACCTCGTCGTACCCTATGCGGTCCATCACGGCGCGCTTGGTACGACGCTTGATCGCGCGATAGCGACCCGCATCGACGGGCGCTGTCGCCGCAGCCGCACCGGCAGCTTTGATCCTTGTCTGCAGGCTCATCGCGAATCACCCTCGCGCGACCACGGCAGACGAATGCGCGGACGCTCGCTGCGTGTCGCGCGGTCGTTGACCACGTCGCTCCACGGACCGACGACGCAGCCAAGCTCCACGAGCATCTCGCGCGTGGCCTCACGAACGCTCGTCGCAAAGGCGCTGGTCTGACCTATCGCCTCGTCGGCGCGGCCGAATGCCATAAGCGAGGCCAGGTCCTGCCCGCCGTCGGCAATGCGAATCTTGGAGCTGAGCGAGCACGCGATCTCAAAACGCATGGCGACATCCTCATCGGCACCGCGCGCACCAAACCGGTTGAACACGGCGCTCATGCGCGTGCGCGGCACGCCTACGCGACTTGCCAGCTCGATGACGCGCGCCGCAGATGTCGCGGACGACACCGCCGCATCACCCACCACCAGGCAGCGATCGCTTGCCGCCACGGCGGCGGCCACGGCATCGCCCCAAAAGACCGAGGTGTCGACAAAGACCACGTCGGACTCGCGCCGCAAGATATCGAGCATCAGCTCCACTGGACGCGCCATGAGTTCGGCCTTCTCGGGGGCCGCGACGGGTCCCCAGAGCGTAACGCCCGGGGCGACACGCATAGAAGCGGCGACCACGTCGGGCTCCGCCAACGAGCCGGCGGCGGACGGCTCAATCAGGGCCGCCATATCGCGCGGGGCCTCGGCGCCCATAAGGTCGTAGAGGTTGCCAAACATAAGGTCTAGGTCGAGCACGGCGGCACGCAGGCCCAGCAGCGACGCCGCATGCGCCATGACGGCAATAATCGTCGACTTGCCGCAGCCGCCCGAGCCCGAAACAGCGCAGATGACCGGCGCGCGGTGCGAAGACCCCACGACGTCATCGGGCACCGCGGAAGCGGGGACGACGGGCATCGGGGATAGCATCCCCGTCTCTCCGGCTGCAGCCACCTGCTGCGCCCAGGCAGGCATAGCAGGTTGCCCAGTTGGCACGGCTTGCTCGATCGGCGCGGGGCATGCGGGCGGTACTTGCACGGGAGCCGGCCCATCAAACGAGCTCGCACCCGCGGCAAAGCCCTCGACTTCATCGAGTCCGTCTGCCAGGTTTACGCCGTGCACGTATCCCATATCCGTCGTCAGAGGCTCATCGCCATACGACGCTGACACCCCAACGTCATCGTATGTAAGGGGGTCCCGGGGGCGCCGACCATGCTCGGCTTCCGCTCTTCCATAATCATCAACACGCGGGCCTCCTGTAGCGCGAGGCGCCCCGGGTTCCCTATCAACAAAAGCATCGGGCTCGATCGGCACCAACCGATCGGGATCGGCCGCTCCCTCGCCCGCGTGCCTGCTGCCGCATACGCTGTGCGCGGCGATGACCTCGGTCGCCCCCGCGCGAAACAGCCCTTCGATATCCGACGGATCGAGCGCTTCTATCAACACGACCACGCGCCCCACACGGCCCTCGGCCGTCAGGCGCGCGACCGTCGTCCGCACATCGGCAGGCGCAAACGGCGCCGCCGCGATCATGGCAGCTCCGCGGCGCGATGGAAACGCGCGGGCCATGGCCACCAGGCCATCCAGGTCTCCGACACGCAGCACCTGTGCGCCCGCATCGCGGCTTTCGACCTCACGCTGCAGCAGCCCGTAATCGCCACACGCGCAGCACGCAAGCCAGATCGCCTTCATCACTCGTCGCCTCCGCTCTTTTTGCCGCGCGCCGTGGCGGGAATCGTCAAGCTAATCGTTCCCTTGCCCGAGGCCCCCAGCAACTCCTTAACGTCGTCGGGATCCGCCGCCAGCGTCACCCACTCGATCTTGCCTTCGCGCGAGGTACCGGCTTCCTCGCTGGTATCAATTACGCGCGCACCGCACAGGCGGTCGGTCACGCCATCCTTTTGCACATATACGTCCACATAGCTGCCAACGCCCGTGGCGCCGCCCACCGAATGCTCGGCATCGACCGCCACCGAAACGGCAACCTTGCCCTTGGGCACCTCGAGCGTGTGGCTCTCTGCCTTGGTGTAGACATCGCAAATCACAGCGTTTTTGGGAATGCGCGAGGTCGTCACGTCGCCGCGCACCTGACGCAGCTCGGTCGCCGCATCGCGTGGCAACAGGCTCGCCAGCCACTCCTGGGTTATGACATTGGTTTCGTCGAGGGCCTCGCCCGCGTCGATATCGCGCGCGGCAACGCACACTTCGATACGGTCGCCGCCGTATTTCGCCAAGGTCTCGGCCTGGGCCTGATCGGCCTGCGAGCGAATTGACGACCCGTACGCCATGCAAAGGACCGCGGCAAGCACACCCGTGGCCAGGCTGATCGCGATGCGCTTACTCTTGTTCACGGCCGCTCCTCTCATGGCGGTGGCGGGCGGGTGCCCGTACCACCATTGTCTGGGCGGCCAAGGCGCAAAACGGCGCGATGGCGATCCTGGTTTTCGCGGTCAAACCAATTGCTGACCAAAAGCTGACCAAGCCGTCAAGCTCACGGCAAGGTTTTGGTCAGCTCGTCACCAAAACGCCTGTTTCGAGACGTTTCTGCAACAAAAAAGCCGCCTCCTAAGCAGTTAGGAGACGGCTGTCATAGAAAAAATCAATTACAGATGGACATCGGGATCGAGCATTTGAGCACTCACGCGCATGGATGACGCCAGGTTTTGGAACGTCTCCAGACGCAGGCTGTCGATCTGCCCGGCATCTTCGGCCTCGCGAACGGCGCAACCGGGCTCGTGGGTATGCGTGCAATCGCCGAATCGGCACGCGCGCGACGCCTCGACAATCTCGGGGAAGGCGCGCGCCAAACCCCGCTCGTGGCCCACAAGCGGCAGGCTGCGCAAGCCCGGGGCATCGGCAATAACGCCGGCATCGCCCGGCAGCGCCACCATCACGCGTGCGACGGTGGTATGGCGGCCTTGGTCGTCGCGCTCGCGCACGCCGCCGGTAGCCAGCGTGTCGTGACCCAACAGCGCGTTGAGCAGCGTCGACTTGCCAGCGCCCGACTCGCCCAGGATCATGGCGCAGCTCCCTGCCGGCACGCAGGCGCGCGCCTCGTCCAGGCCACGGCCCTCGGCAGAAGACGTCACGATCACGCGCACGTCCGGACCCACCAGACGACGCACGCGGTCCAGGTCGCGCGCAAGCTCGTCGGCCTCGCAGCGATCGGCCTTGGTGAGCACCACCACCGGCTCGGCATCGCAGTCGAGCGCCAGCACCAGCGAGCGCGCCACACGGTCGAGCAGTACCTCGCCGGCGCCGAGCGCCTGCACGATCAGCACGCTATCCACGTTGGAGCAGAGCACCTGACGCTCGCCGCGAGCGCGGCCGCGCCAACGCTCAAAGCTCGTGCGGCGCGGCAGAACGCACTCGATTACGCCCATGTCGTGCCCGGGCGCGCGGCGAACCGCCACGCGGTCGCCCACGGCGGGCAGCAGAACCTCGTCCTCGCCACGCGACTTGGCAAACCCTACGGCATGCTCGGCGCGGAACGTATCGTCGGCAGTCGCTACCAGCGGAAACCCGCGGTCCAGGCGCACTACGGCACCGAGCTGCATCTGCTCGGGTTCCTCGGCATGCGCGCAAAAGTCATCGAAGGCAGCCTGCTGAGCCGCATCGATCGGCAGGTCATCAAACGCCGGGACATCCTGCAACGCATCGAGCCCCGGCACGCTTGCCAGCAACTCCTCGGCAGACGCGGGAGCTTCGGTCGCAAGCTTCCGACGACGGTCACGCTTGGCCCGCGCCCCCGTCGTCTTTTTCTTCGCCTTAGCCTTAGCCTTGCCCACAAACGCCTCCCAGCACATAAATACACAACTGAGCAGGTATTTTACCCACAAAAAAGAGCTTGCCGAGCAAATGCTCGGCAAGCTCACCTTATTTCCCTCAGCCCTTTTCATCCGCACGGGAGAAAAGCCAGCAAGGATACCGTAGGGCCCGCCACGGGAGTGTTTTCTTCTGAGCGATCCCGCAGCGCGAAGCGCGAGGACCAGCGAAGAAGAAAACACGCAGGGGCGAGCCCGGACAGGTTAACTTACTCCTTTTCGACCGCGCGCATGATCGCCTTGTAGATCTCCATCAGCGGGATGATCAGGAAGGCCAGACCCAGCGCGGCGATAACGCCCTTAAGCTCAAGCGTCACAGGGCCAAAGAACATCTCGGCAAGCGTCGGCTGAACGGTCACGATCACCGTCAGCACCAGCGCCAGCGCGGCGGAAGCCCACAGCCACTTGTTCTGCTTCTTCATAGTGAACAGCGACGCGCGGCGGCTGCGCATATTGAAGCAGTGGAAAATCTCGACCATGTTGAGCGTGATGAAGGCCATCATCACGCCTTCCTCGTCAGCGTTGCCGGCAATCATATCCGAGATATGGATGTAGCCCATGTCAAAGTACACGCCCACAAAGAAGCTCGCCAGTACCAGCACGGTGATGATCAGGCCCTGGACCACGCAGTCCAGGCCCATGTGACCGGCAAAGACGCCGTCCTTGGCGTTGCGCGGCTTGCGCTTCATGATGTCGCCCTCGGCGTCCTCCATCCCTAACGCGAGCGCCGGGAAACAGTCGGTGACCAGGTTTACCCACAGCAGCTGCACCGGCTGGAAGATAGTAAAGCCGATAAGCGTGGCGATGAACACCGAGAAGACCTCGGCAAGGTTGGCCGAAAGCAAGAACTGGATGACCTTGCGGATGTTGTCGTAGATGCGACGGCCCTCTTCGCAGGCACCGATGATGGTGGCGAAGTTGTCGTCGGCAAGCACCATATCGGCGACGTTCTTGGTGACGTCGGTGCCGGTGATGCCCATGCCAACGCCGATGTCGGCGCGCTTGATGGACGGGGCGTCGTTGACGCCGTCGCCCGTCATGGCGACGATCTGGTCGCGCGACTTCCAGGCCTCGACGATGCGCGTCTTGTGCTCGGGCTGGACGCGGGCGTACACGCCGTAGTCCTCGATGTGCGCGTCGAGTTCCTCATCGCTCATGCGGTCGAGGTCGGCACCGGTGATGGCCTGGTTGCGATCGGTGACGATGCCCAGCTGCTTGGCGATGGCCACGGCGGTGTCGATGTGGTCGCCCGTGATCATGACGGTGCGAATGCCGGCATCGTGCGCCTCGCGGATGGCGTCGGCCACCTCGGGGCGGACCGGGTCGATCATACCGGACAGACCGCAGAAGACCAGGTCATGCTCGAGTGCGGCGGAGCTGCAGTCGGCCGGAATCTCGGTGTAGGTGCGGCTCGCCAGCGCCAGCACGCGCAAGGCCTCGTCGGCCATGGCCTTGTTGGCGGCCACGAGCTCGGCACGACGCTCCTCGGTCAACGGGACGACCTTATCACCCTCGTAGATGTGGGTGCACAGGCCGATCACCACGTCGGGCGCGCCCTTGGTGTACTGCTCGTACTCGCCGTCCAGGGTCTCGACGACCACGGACATCATCTTGCGGCCCGAGTCGAACGGGGCCTCGCCCACGCGCGGGTGTTCGGCGGTCAGGCCGGTGAGGCCCGCCTTGCCGGCATCGTTGACGAGCGCGCACTCGGTCGGCTCGCCCACGGCCTCGCCCAGCTCCTCGTCCCACTGAGCGTCGGAGCACAGGGCCATGCCAGCCAGGAACTTCTCCTTGGGCGCGGCAAGCTCGTGCTTGACGACGGTCATCTTATTCTGGGTAAGGGTACCGGTCTTGTCGGAGCAGATGGTCTGCGTGCAGCCAAGGGTCTCGACGGCAGAAAGCTTGCGAATGATTGCCTGGCGCTTGGCCATCTTGGTCACGCCGAGCGATAGCACGATGGTGACGACGGCAACCAGGCCCTCGGGGATGGCGGCGACGGCGAGCGAGACGGCGACCATAAAGGTGTCGAGCAGAGCGGTCGGGTCGGTGAGGACGTTGCCCACGCCGTGGCGGATGATGTCGACGCCAAAGATGACGACGCAGATAACAATCACCATGATGGTGAGGATGCGGCTGAGCTCAGCAAGCTTGACCTGCAGCGGCGTGAGCTCTTCCTTGGCCTCGGCCAGAGCGCCGGCGATCTTGCCCATCTCGGTGTTCATACCGGTGCCGACCACGACGGCGCGGCCGCGGCCGTATACCACGGTGGAGCCCATGTAGCACATGTTCTTGCGGTCGCCGAGCGGCACGTCATCGGTGCCTGCGGCGAGTTCAATCACGTTGGCATGCTTCTCAACGGGCACGGACTCGCCGGTCAGGGCGGCCTCCTCGATCTTCATCGTGGCGCTCTCGAGCACGCGGCAGTCGGCCGGGACGGAGTCGCCCGCCTCGAGCATGATCACGTCGCCGGGCACGAGCTCGGCACTCGGCAGGTGCACGAGCTTGCCGTCGCGCAGAACCTTGGACTGCGCCGCGCTCATCTCCTGCAGGGCCTCGAGGGCCTCCTCGCTCTTGGCCTCCTGGACCACGCCCAGCACCGAGTTGACGATAACGACGAACATGATGATGGCGACGTCGGCAAAGTCGGGCTCGCCCTTGACCATGCCCGTAAGCGCGCTGATGACGGCGGCAACGATCAGCATGATGACCATGGGATCGGCCATCTGCTCAAAAAAACGCTTCCACAGCGGCGTCTTCTCGGCTTCCTCGAGCTTGTTAGGGCCTGTCTTGGCGAGACGTGACGACGCCTCGTCGTTGCTCAGGCCGAGATTCTCATCGACACCTTGGTCGCTGAGCACCTCCGCCGCGGCGGACAGGTATTCCTTTTGCATATAGAGTCCCCTCCTGGGATTCGGGCCACTCAGCAGATTGATGCCCGATCATAATTCCCAGGAGAAGGGCAAGGGCTCATCAAGGCTGCCGTGCTGAGCGGCAGTTGATAGTGGAGCTATGGTACCCCAAAGCGGCGCGTCTAGCCAAAACATTCCATTTGGAAACACGGTCCAGGTACAACGGTGCAGACGGTGTGATGCTCAATGTTGGTAAAACGTTTTTTCTTAGCCACATCGTCTAACTAAAATATCTCCCAGATAGCAGCGGTAAGACTGCTTGGTAAAAGTTTTTCTTTTAGCCTTTTTGGAATAAAAAATGAACTTCTCAATCGGCGTACGGTCGATTTTTAGGGGTATTCGGTCAGCAATTCGTTATAATCTTCTCGGTTTTATTTCTTATGGTTTATCTATCAGCGCAAGACGATGTCAGATGGAGGTCTGAATGTACAAGCGCACCAAGATTGTATGCACCATGGGTCCCGCCTGCGATAGCGACGAGACCATCCGCGAGATGATCAAGGCGGGCATGAACGTCGCCCGTTTTAACTTCTCGCACGGCTCCTACGACGAGCACCACGGCCGTATCGAGCGCGTCCGTCGTATTTCCAAGGAGCTCGGTATGCCCGTCGGCATCCTGCTCGACACCAAGGGCCCCGAGGTCCGCACCGGCCTTCTGGTCGACGGCAAGAAGGTTGCCGTCAAGACTGGCGACAAGATTGTCGTCACCGCTCAGCCTACGTCCGAGGATTTCCACGGCACCTCTGAGCACATCTCCCTCGACTACCTGGCTCTGCCCTCCGAGGTCGAGAAGGGCTCCCTCATCCTGATCGACGACGGCCTGGTTGCCCTCGAGGTCGAGTCCGTCGACGGCCAGGACATGACCTGCGTCGTCAAGAACGACGGCCTGATCGGCGAGCGCAAGGGCGTCAACATGCCCAACGTCAACATCTCGCTGCCCGCCATCACCGAGCGCGATCGTCAGGACATCCTCTTTGGCCTGACCGAGAACATCGACTACATCGCCGCCTCCTTCATCCGTGACGGCGAGTCCGTCCGCGGCATCCGCGAGCTTTGCCGCGAGAACGGTGGCGAGCACGTGACGATCTTCCCAAAGATCGAGTGCGCCCTGGGCGTCGAGAACTTCGACAAGATCCTCGAGGCTTCCGACGGCATCATGGTCGCCCGTGGCGACCTGGGCATCGAGATCAAGCCCGAGCTCGTTCCGCACATCCAGAAGGAGATCATCGCCAAGTGCAACGCGGCCTACAAGCCCGTCATCACCGCTACGCAGATGCTCGACTCCATGCAGCAGAACCCGCGCCCGACGCGCGCCGAGGTTGCCGACGTTGCTAACGCCATTTATGACGGCACCGACGCCGTCATGCTGTCCGGCGAGTCCGCTGCCGGTAAGTACCCGGTCGAGGCCGTCAAGATGCAGGCCAGCATCGCCATGGAGACCGAGAAGTACCTCCCGGCTCACGCTCCGCTCGAGGTTCCGGCCGACGCTCACGGCACCCGCGTCGTCAACAATGTTGTGGGTATGTCCGCTGTGAACATGGCCACCACCGTTGGCGCCAAATGCATCACCGTGCCGACGACCACCGGTCGTACCGCTCGCCTGATCTCGCACTTCCGTCCCAACATGCCGATCTGCGCGTTCTCCCGCCACGACTGGGCTGTCCAGCAGATGATCATGTACTGGGGCGTTATCCCGCACCAGGCCGAGATCACCCAGGGCACCGTCAACGGCACGATCGTCAAGGCGATCGAGACCGCTAAGGAGCTCGGCTACGTCGAGACCGGCGACCTGACCGTCGCCACCGCCGGCGATCCCCGCATGAGCGTCCAGCTCGAGGACAAGGTCTCCTCGACCAACGTCGCTTACGTCGCTCAGGTGCGCTAAATCGCACTTGCAAGCAGACTTGCATTGCAAAGGGCCCGGAAGGCATCGCCTTCCGGGCCCTTTTTCTGTGTGATGACAATGAGCTAGCAGCTGGCGATCAGGGGAATCGCAGGCGCACCAGGAGCAGCAACGCGGGCCGCAAAGCCGGCCTCGGTCAGTTCGACGACCTCGGCAAACGTTGCGTCAAAGAATTCCTCGGTCAGCAGACGATACGGCGGATGGTCCGGCTCGCCGGGATTTTCGCGCACGATCTCGTGCATGACGCCAATGGTCTTGAGCACGTACTCCTGCGGGATCGGATACTGGCCAAACTGGGCCGCCGCGGCATACAAACGATCAGTCGCGCGCGGGATAGAGACGATACCGAGCGTCTTGCCAAACCAGTCAAAGTCGCCCTGCTTTTTGATGCGGAACTCCTCGCTCGGCTTGCCGCCGTGCGCTTCCAGATACTGGTTCACGCGCGTGTTCCACACGGTATCGGCCACCAAATGCGACCAGACGCCCAGTGTTAAATCGAACAACGACTGTGCCACGTCCTCGGATGCCAGCGAAAACTCGCCGGCATCCGGCCCGGCGACCGGCTTGGCGTCCTTATAACGTTGGGGATAATGTACGCGGTTGAGTCGCTCGCGCTCCTCGACAATCGAGGTCGCCGCAGCCGGCGCACCCGCCGGCGCACCCTTAAGCAACGGTGCCACATAGGTATCCCAAAACTCATGCTCGCGCGGTTTTGGGATAGGCTCGGGCTTGGCAAAGTGCGTGATGCGGTATGGAATGGGGTCGGCAATGCCGGGGACCATATAGCCCACAAAGATATCCGGAACCACGCAGCCAAACAAAAAGGCATTGCGGTCGCGCACGCTATCGGCAAGCGCACCGGTGCGCTCCAGAAGTCGTTCCGTTTGAGCGATATGAATGTTCCAGCTTGGCATAGCCACCCCCATAAAAACCTGGATAACTATACCATCACGGCAAAGCCGCGCGGGCACCCACGCATGCTCTACGCAGCAACTATTCGGCGACACCGACCTCGGTTCCATACGACGGTGTGGGCGCCTCGACCACATGGTGATATCGATCGATATAGATCGCACGGGCGCCCAGGCGACGCACCAAATCCTGGTGGTGTGTGCTCATCAAGACCGTCTTGCCCGCCGCGACGTAAGCCAGCAAGAAGTTGACCACGATGTCGCATGAATCCTCGTCGAGCCCGTTGGTGGGCTCGTCAAGCACCAGAATATCCGGGTTCATCGACACCACCGCGGCAAGCGCCACGCGCTTTTTTTGCCCGCCCGAGAGCTGGTAGGGAGAGGCGTCGACCAGATCGGCAACTTGGAACAGCTCCATGGCATCGCGCACGCGGCGCTCGAGCTCGTCTGCCGGCAGGCCCATCTGCGCGGGGCCAAAGGCGACCTCCTCGCCGACCGTGGCGCAGAACAGTTGGGCATCGGCGTTTTGGAACACAAAGCCAACACGCTGATGAAAGCGCTGTGCGGCCACGGAATCCTTCAGAAACGCCGCATCGATCACGTGTCCATCAAACAGGTACGCGCCCGCGTCCGCGAGCTCAAGGCCGTTGATGAGGCGCATGATCGTCGTCTTGCCACAGCCGTTGGGGCCGAGCAGGGCGACGAGCTCACCGCGATCGACCTGCAGCGACACGCCGTCGACTACCGTATGGCCCGCATAGGAGAACACTACGTCACGCAGCTCGATGAGCGGCGCGACCTCGGCGCCGTCTGCACCGCTCGCGCCTGTCGCGCTATTCATATCGATCGTCAAAACGTCGCCCTTCCCTATTCGCGCCAACAGTCGGCCAACCCGCTACAGCACGGCGCACAGCGCCGCCAGCAGCGCCACAGCGGCCGCATAAACCGCATCGCGCCAGCTAAACCCGGTGCGCGCCGGCGCCGGATACACACCGGCAAAACCGCGGCAGGCCATGGCCTCGTCCATCGCGCGGCTGCATTCCATCGCCTTGATAAAGGTCATGCCCATGATACCCGCGACCGAGTCGGTACGCGAAAACCCCTCAGGCGCGCGGCCAACGCTGCGCAGCATGACCGATTCGGTCAGATCGTGCGCCGTGCGACCCAGCACCTCGATGTGCTTGAGCGCCATATCAAACGTAAAGATAACCTCGTCGGGCAGGTGCAACATCTTGAGCGCTGCCGACATGCGACTCCAGGTAAGCGTCCACGAAACGCCCAGCACCAGCGATACGTTAATAAAGGTCTTGAGCGCAATCTTGAGCATGGCGCCCGCGGCAGAAGCGCCCAGCAGCAAGGCGGGCAGCGCCAGAACCACGGCAAACCCCGCGGCAGCCAACGCCGGCACGAAGGTCGCCCGCAGTCCGCGCACCGGGCGAACCGCGACAAGCACCAGCGCAATAGCCGCCATCAACATGAGGTACAGCGGGCTCTGCGTCAGGCACACGCACAGGACGCAAACGAACATCCCCACCAGGCGCACCGGAGCCGAAACACAAGAAAGGGCGCGGTCGACCATCGACCCGCCCTCGTGTGCGCCTCCACCCAGGCGAACCCGCTCAAGCAGGCTCACCAGGTGTAGGACATTCTTTTGCATCACACGATGCCGAGCCCCCGCGGGCTCGTATCGCTCCTCGGCCGCAAGCCAGCTAGGCAGCTCGGCCATTGCCATGAGCACCGTTTTCCTTGACCGTCAGCGAGACCAGGCGGAATACGATGGTGAGCACTGCCACGCCAATCACGCCCGAAAGGATATACATCGCGGCCTGGCCGGCAAAGTCAAGGCCCTGCTCCTCGGAATAGGCCTGCAGATAATCGCCCGTGGGCAGCGTATCGGCAAAGGTCGGAGCGTCGAGACCGACCGAAGCCTGCAGGCTGTCGTCGCCGGCCTCCTGAACGGCGGTTGCGGCGCCCTCGGCGTCCCACTCGCCCCAGGCGTCACCCGTGGCCAGCAGGCCCAGCGGCGTGGCCACGACAAGCACGGCAACCAGGATGAGCGTGGGAACCAGCGAGGTCTTCTTAGCGGTTGCGCTCTCGGCGTCCAGCAGGCCGTCGGAAGCCTCGGGCCCGACGATAAAGCTCGGCGCCGTCTTCTTAATGAAACCGTAGATAGCGGCGGTCGCCACGCCCTCGACGACACCGGCGACCAGCATATGCGGGATCAACATGGCCGGAATGGAAACGGACAGCGGGAAGGGGCAGTACAGTGGAACACCCGAGGCGTTGGTGAAGAGCATCGGCTGAATGCCAAACTCGATGGCAGCGCAAAGGGCAGCCACGCACAAACCGACCCAACCGCTCACGATGGCAGAGACCGAGGTGCCCCAGCTCTTGTCGTGCAGGCGGCTGTTGAGCGCGCGGAATACCATGGCGGCAACAAACGGCAGCACGAAGGCCATGTTAAAGCAGTTGGCGCCAAAGGACAGGACGCCGCCGTCGCCAAACAGCAGTGCCTGCAGCGCCAGCGCGACGGAGACAGCGATAGTCGCGGCCTCGGGGCCCAGCAGCAGCGCGATGAGTGCGCCGCCGACGGCGTGACCCGTGGTGCCGCCGGGCAGCGGCACGTTGAACATCATGAGCAAGAATGAGAATGCGGCGCAGATGCCCAGGAAAGCCATGTGCTCGCGATCGAGCGTGGCGCGCACCTTCTTGATGCAGTGAACCCAAACGGGCACCATCGCCACCGCCATGACGGCATCGGTCTGCGGGGACAGATAATTATCTGGAATGTGCATATAAGCCTCCCGGTTGTCGGCGCGCGGGATTGCAGCGCCGTTTGAACCATTTCGTCAGTGTTACGTATTGTCAGATTCGTAACACGACGCGGGCTATCATAGCAAAACGACGTGCCGCCCATAAAGCAGCACGCCGTTTTGTAATGCGCATGTAATATATGAAGGCTCAACGGTGCCTTATGCCGAGTGCAAAGTCATATAGAACTCGGCAGCAGTCACCGCCAACCCATACCCCGGCGCAAATCCTAGCCGCGAACCTCGCCGTTCACGCCCTTGCACACCTTGGTGACGATCTTCTGGTGCGCCTTCTCGACCTCTTCGCTGGTGAGCGTATGGTCGTCGGAGCGATACGTAAGCGCGAATGCCATGGACTTCTTGCCCTTACCGATACGAACCGGATCGCGATAGACGTCGAACAAGCGCACGCCCTCGAGCAGCTTGCCGCCGGCGCTGGTAATACGGCGCTCAAGATCCTCGCAGGTCACAGCGTTGTCGACCACGATAGCAAGGTCGTGCTCAACGGCAGGGTACTGCGAGAACTCGCGGTAGTTCTCCTGATTGCGGGCGCCCTTGATCAGCTTGTCCAGATCGAGCTCAAAGGCAACGACGACCTCATCGATACCACAAGCCTCGCGCGCCTCGGGGTGAATCTCGCCGACCCAGCCCAGCACGGTGCCGCCGGACAGAACCTCAGCCGCACGACCCGGCTGCAGGAAGGCGTAGCCCTCGCCCTCGACGGGACGGAAGCGAACCTTCTCGATGCGCAGCTGGGCGAGCAGCTCCTCAACGATGCCCTTGCCAAAGAAGAAGCGCAGCTTGCGGTACTTCATGTTCCAGGACTGCTCGCTCCACTGGCCCGAGAGCACGCCCGCCACGGACTTGGTCTCCTTGGGCAGGCTAGCGTTCTCGTGACCGTGGAACAGGCTGCCGACCTCGTACAGATGCACGTTGGGCGTGCCATGGGCCTCGTTGTAGGCCACGGACTGCAGCAGGCCCGGCAGCAGCGAACGACGCATCTCGGTCTGCTCGGCCACCAGCGGGTTCATGAGCACCACGGGGCAGCCGCGGCCCTCGGTGGACATGCCGATCTTCTCCAGGTCGCCCGGTGCGGCAAAGCCAAAGGTCGTGGTCTCGTTGAGGCCGCAGGCGCGCAGAATCTCGCCGACCTTGCGGGTGAGCCTCTGCTCGCGGGTCAGGCCGCCGATGTGGTTCTTGGCAGCCGGGATGGTCGCCGTCACGCGGCCCATGCCCCACAGGCGCAGGACCTCCTCGATCAGGTCAATCTCACGCGGCAGGTCGGGGCGGAAGCTCGGCGGGGTGACGATAAAGTCCTCGCCGTCGCGCTCGACGGTGCAGCCCAGGCGGGTAAGCGAGCGCTCGATAAAGTCGGGCTCGATATCGGCGCCGCAGATGGCGTGCACGCGGGCCAGGCGCAGCTTAATGCTGTCGATGGTCTTGGGCGCGGGGAACACGTCAACGTAGCCGGGAGCGACCTCGCCACCGGCGATCTCCTCGATCAGGGCGCAGGTGACGTTGGCGACGTCCACGCAGCCGGTCTCGTCGACCTGGCGCTCAAAGCGGATGGAGGCGTCGGAGATCAGCGACAGGTCGCGGCTGGTGTGCGAGGTGCGGCCAGCGTTGAAGCAGGCGCTCTCGACCATCACGTCGACGGTGTCGTCCTCGATCTCGGAATCCATGCCGCCCATAACACCGGCCAGCGCCACGGGGCGCTCGCCGTCGGTGATCAGGCCCATGCCGGCGTCGAGCACGCGCTCCTCGCCGTCGAGGGTCGTGAACTTCTCGTCCTGCTGGGCAGCGCGAACCACCACGCGGCGACGGCCCTCGCGCTCGGCAAAGGTATCCAGGTCAAAGGCGTGCAGCGGCTGACCGGTGAGCATCATCACGTAGTTGGTGATGTCGACGATGTTGTTGTGCGGGCGCACGCCCAGGGCGTTGAGGCGCTTGACCATCCAGTCGGGCGACGGGCCGACCTTCACGTTGCGCACGATGCGGGCGACGTAGCGGTCGCACAGGCCCTCGTCGGCAATCTCGACCGAAAGCTCGTCGTCGGTCGCGCGGCCGGACTCGGCCTTGATGGCGGGCAGCTCAACGTGGAAATCGCGGTCGAAGATGGCGCCGGTCTCGCGAGCCATGCCGATCATGGACAGGCAGTCGGGACGGTTGGGCGTGATCTCGCAGTCGAGCACGGTGTCGCTCGAGCCCACGTACTCGGCAAACGGCATGCCGCAGGGCGTGTCCTCGGGCAGGATCATGATGCCGGAGTGGTCGCCGCCCAGGCCGAGCTCGCGCGCGGAGCAGTTCATGCCCATGGACACGACGCCGCGAAGCTTGCTCTTCTTGATCTTGACGTCGCCGGGCAGGACAGCGCCAATCATGGCCGTGACGATGTGGTCGCCGGCCTCGAAGTTCTGCGCGCCGCAGACGATCTGCAGCGGCGCGGGGTTGCCATCGGCGTCGAGGTTCTTGTCGCCCACGTCGACCGAGCACACATACATGTGGTCGCTATCGGGGTGCGGGGTCTTAGTGAGCACCTTGGCGGTCACCACGTGGTCGAAGGACTCGCCCACGGTGTCGATCGCCTCGACCTCGGTGCCGGTACGGATATATTCGTCCGAAAGGGTCTTGGGATCCTCCGGAATATCGATCATGGTCTTGAGCCAGTCGTAAGAAACGCGCATCTAGCTCTCCTTTCATATTGAAAGCCTGCGGAAAGATGCAGGTGGAAACTTCAACTTTGTGAACATCCCTTATAGAAGCGAGGGTTGTCCAAGTGCGGCAGATCGGCCCGAAAGAGGAGCGCCGCGTACTTGGGTACGCAAGCGACGAATGAGCGCCGAGGTGCCGTGCTTGGGCAAGCCGCAGCCTAGAACTGGTTCAGGAAGCGCATATCGCCCGTCATGAGCGTTCTGAGGTCGGGCAGGTCGTAGCGCAGGGCCGCGACGCGCTCGGCGCCAATGCCAAAGGCGAAGCCGGTGTACTTCTCGGG
>CAKUGF010000025.1 GCA_934654585.1 uncultured Collinsella sp.
ATACCAGGGATACCCGTTCCCTCGCGATACGATACGGGAGCGGGTGCGCCGTCGTTGGAAATGGTCATGCGCGCGACAGCGCACCCGTCCGGCGCCTCCTGCCACAAGCGTACCTGGACCTGGTGGGCCTGCGCATGCTTGGTGGCATTGGTCGAGGCCTCGCGAATAATCTGCAAAAACGCCGCGGCGATGCGCGCATCGCTTGGCAGCTCACCCTCAACATCGATCTGTACGCTCACCAGACCAAAGGCATGAACGATATCGCCCAGCTGCTCTGCCGGCTCGCTGTCGCCACCACTGCGCAGGTCGGCGGCGATCGAGCGCAGCAGCGGGTCGATCTGCTCGAGCGATTCGTCGTCCAGGCGTCCCTCTTCCAGATAGCGATGGAGGATGGACAGGCGCTGGCCGATCACGTCGTGCACGCGCGCACGCATGCGCAGGTAGGCCGCGTTATCGGCAACCTTCTTGACCTCCTCGATCTGAGCTTGAAGCTCTTGGCCCGCAAGCTCGAGCAGATGATTGGCCTGCGCTAGGCGATCATAGGCATGAGCATACTCTGTCACGTCCAAGCCGATGATGCGCTCAAAGGGGCGACCCGAGACCATCACCTCATCGCATGCAAACAGGCGAATCTCGGAGGAAGCGATCTCGACCACCGCACGCGCCTCGCCAAAGCGATCCAGGTCGATTTGGACACGATCCTTGCTGCTCTCGGGCGCCTGCATGCTGAGCCGGCGGAGGTCATTCCATGTGCCGCTCATGTCGTGTAGGTCGGTGGGCATATGAAGCTCCACGAGGTTCTTGCGCATGCAGCGGTTCATGAGCAACGGGCGACCCTTTGAATCCAAGTACAGGATGCCCACCGGAATCACGTTAATGGTCTCGATCGTCGAAAACGCCGTGATGTCCTCCTGGCGATTGCGCACGTCCATCAAAAGCGCCGCGATGGAGCGGAATAGGAAGAACGCGCCCTCCGCAATAAGAACCGCAGTCCATGTCGTGCCCATAACGTAAATCACCGGCGGCGTCACGGCGGCGACAAGCGACAACTCCGCCAGCATGACGGGACGGCGATAATACACCATAAGGACCACGCCATAGACGGCAATCGCGGCGTTGAGCCACAGCAGCCCGCCCGCTGCCTCGGCGACGACGTAGAGCGGCGCCACCAGATACGAGCCGCTCGACGCGAACAAGATAACGGCCGAGATAGTCAAGTGCAGCACAAGGCTTGCCTCATAGGCACAAATCACCTTGCGGTTGAAGGACGAACGGCGTGAGGCGATGAGCGGGACGTGGATCGTCTGCAGGCACGTAGCCAGGGCAAAGACGACATCGAGCGCAACGATCTGGGGAAGGATAAGCGGCACCTGCATCATCACTCACCTGCCCGCGGCATCAGCACGATCATGCGCAACTGACCGGCCTCGCCCTCAAGACGGTATGCTACGTTGCGCCCCTGGAGCGCGCTTTCGAGTTCGTGAGCTGCCGGCGTCTGCGACAAGTCCTTCTCGTCGTTGGAAATAAGCGTGGCGCGCAGTTCCACGCTGCACGAGTCGTGGTCGCTCAAGTGATACATAAGCGCCGGATGGTCGGTCGTGTAGGCGAAAAACGCAAAATCGTACACGCAGTCATACAGCGCGCCGACCGCACTGGCGTGCATGGGGCGCCGTATGGCGATGATCGAAGCGCAGTCGACATCGATGGTACGCAAGTCACTTGCCAACTCGTTGGCAATGAGCTGGATGCGATCTCGGTCGAAGCCGCTTTCCCCATGCTGCGCCAACGTGAGCGAGCCCTTGCGTTTGCAATAGGCGACGAGCATCTTGGCACATTGCAGCATGCGATAGCGCTCGTGCGAGGATGCTTCATCGGTTAACGGCGGCAGCGAGCTCAGCAGCCCATACATCTCATCGAGAGCGCGGGCTAGTGCCTGGTCAACGTCTTTGACCAGTATGGTCTCAGCCTCTTGGTCTGCCAGGTGCGCCTTAAGGTCATAGTCGGCCGCGAGCAGCTCGTTTTGGCGCTGCAACTCCATACGTCGATGCGCCAGCTCGCGGTTGATCTCGTTGAGCTCCGAGACGTCTTGGGCAAGCAGGGCCGATCCACCCAACAGCGAAAAGGTGCGATACATCACATCGGGGTCCGACGCCACGGTAAAGGCGTGGACATGGCCGTGCTCCTGGGCGCGCAGCTCCTCGCGCACGCCCGGCGGAACCGGCTTTGATGCCGGCGTGGCATAGACTTCTTGTAGGTCACGCGTCAGCACCTTGAGGTCGAGCGGTAGGGTATCAAAGATGCCGGCGATGTCGTGATACGACGGAATGACGCCGCAATCGAGGCAGATCTCGAGCGTCACCACGCACAGCACGCAGTAGACGAGCGAGAAGTTGAGCTTCCATGCCCACGGCACGCGCAGGGCGTATGAAATGGCAAAGAACGCGCCCCCCAGCAGTACGAGTGCCGCCGTACCCGAGAAACGTTGGATACGGAAGGACGAGGATCGACCAACCAAAATGAAAAAGGCGACAAAGTTAAAGGCCGTCCATATGAGAACGGTAAAGTAGCCCCAGCCGTACGTGTAGTCGTTGCTCCAGGTTTCACTCGAGTGATCGAAATGAAAGACCTGCTGGTGAACATCGTTGGTAAGCACGAATCCTATGAGTAGGATAGCCGCGATCCATAGGGCCGTACGGTAGCGGCGGCCCGTGCGATGCTGCTCCACCCCCGTAAGACGCAGGCCGCACAGCTGATAGAGCAATGGAATGAGCGTCATGGGCACGTAGTACAGGTACCACAGCATGGTGGCATAGAACGGCGTAAACGACTTGTACTTGAGGATGACCTCGATCATCCACAGGGCACAGATGGTGGCAACGGCGACGAGGCGCCGGCGCAAAACGTAATCCAAACAGCGCAGATAAACCAACACGCCCCAGATTGAGAACGCTATCGCGGCGACAAGCAGCGGAATCGAGCTCGAATGGATGAGCCCGTCCACGACTTCTTTGGACACCTCGCTATAGACAGGCACGGTGTTGGAGAGCTTGGGATCAGAGGTGAATAACGCCGGCAAGACCGCCAAAAGCAGAAGAAATAGTGCGGTTATGACGCCGGCAATGACGAAGGCGCGGCGACGGTACACCAGGTGTGTTATGCCAACGAGGAATCGCGGCATGGCGAAGAGCCTGCCGCCCCTGGGATCCGCCACGGGTGCGGATCGGGTGGCCGTGTGTCCGATATGTCGTTCGCGGGTACCCATAGTGCTTTTAGTGTACCGACAGGCAGGCTCAAAAAGCGGGCCACATGTCCCAAAATCCGCAGACGGCAAAACGCCCGACAGCTTCCCCCGTCTGGCATTTTTTGATACCCACCCGCCCAATCCACCACAAAGGAGCAGGCACCTTTGCGGTGGTTGGAGACCGGTTTGTCTCGATCTGTAACAGCTAGGCAGTTAAAACCGGGCCTGGTGTTACAGATCGAGATTATCCGGTCTGCCCTCTGCAGTTTGTCTAAATCTGTAACAGGTAGGGACGATTTTGCCCGCTAGATGTTACAGATCGAGACAGAAGATTCTAGTCGCAGGTGATGTCGAGGTTTTTGCCGGTGAGGCCCATGCAGCCGCCCTCGGCCAACAGGCAATTTGACTGAATAGGAAAAAAGGGAAAAAATAGGAAAAAAAGGAAAGGAGACTCATGACTGAAACCATCTTCTCCCCTTCGTTTGGAAATCGCCCGTCCTATCTGGTTGGGCGAGGAAGTGTAATTTCGACATTCATCTCCGGCCTTGAACAGGAGCCGGGCAATCGAGACCGCGCCATGCTCATGCTTGGCCAACGAGGAAGCGGCAAGACGGTTCTCCTGTGGGAGCTCGCCGATCGCGCTCGCAAGCTTGGCTTCGTCGTCGCCACGCCCACCGTTGCCTCCGAAGACATGCTCGAGCGCATTGTTGAAAAAATCCAAGAAGCAGGCGAGCCTTATGCCAACAAACGCCATCTCCCTAAACTCACGGGAGGCAGCCTGAGCGTCTTCGGTTTCTCAGCCGGCCTTGAGTTCACGCGCGATGTGCAGGAAACCAAGAGCTTCCAGTTCAAGCTCACGCAACTGGCGCGCAAATTGACTGAACAAGGACACGGCATCCTCATCCTCATCGATGAGCTCCAGGCCAATTCGCCCGAGATCAGACAACTCGTCACTGCTTATCAAGAACTCGTCGGTGAGGGACTCAACGTCGCGCTCGTTATGGCGGGCCTTCCGGGAGCGGTCTCGGCAACGCTCAATGACCGCGTGCTGACGTTTCTTAACCGTGCGCGCAAAGTCACACTCGAACCGCTTTCAGTCGGAGATGTCGATGCCTACTATCAGCGTGCTTTCAAAGAGCTCGGCCTTGATATCCCAGATGATCTTCGGCTGGATGCCGCTCGCGCAACCCAGGGCTCGCCCTACATGCTGCAGCTCATCGGCTACAACATCGCCAATCGTTGCCAGGTAGGAGAACGCGCAACACGAGAGCTAGCCGACGGAGCCATTGAGGCGTCAAAAGTCGATTTCGAAAACGATGTGTGCGAGACGACGCTCGCTGCGCTCTCGGACCAAGACGTTGCGTTTCTCGCCGCGATGGCAGACGACGAAGATGCCATGTCGCGTATTTCCGATGTGGCCGAGCGAATGTCGGTCACACCCGACTATGCGCAAAAGTATCGCCGTCGTCTTATCGACGCCGGCGTGATCGAACAGGCCCGCCGCGGGTATGTGCGCTTTGCCGTTCCCTATATGGCCGACTACTTGCGAAGTCAGCTGTAGCTGCAGACAAACCACCACAAAGGGACAGGCACCTTTGCGGTGGTTGGAGACCGGTTTGTCTCGATCTGTAACAGCTAGGCAGTTAAAACCGGGCCTGGTGTTACAGATCGAGATTATCCGGTCTGCCCTCTGCAGTTTGTCTAAATCTGTAACAGGTAGGGACGATTTAGCCTGCTAGATGTTACAGATTGAGACAAACAGGAAGCCCCTAGTCCACGGTGATGTCGAGGTTCTTGCCGACGAGGCCAACGTAGCCGCCTTCGGCTGCCTTGGGGCTGTCGGCGTGGCAGAGGACCCACTTGTCGGCCTTCCAGTAGCAGTAGCTGTCGCCGGCGGCGGGCATATCAGCCGCGGCCTCGGGACGCGGGCCGTTGGTGCCGGCGGGCAGCGCAACCATCACCTGGAAGCCGCCGTCGTCAACCATGCACGGCGTGTAGTGCAGCGTCGTGGCGTAAACCTCGACGAGCGTGCCGGCCGGCGCGCGGAAGGCCTTGATCTGCGCGGTATCGAGCTTGCCGTCGACGATCTGCTCGCGCTTGGCCAGCAGCAGGATAAAGTCGCGGGCGCCCAGGTTGAACTCGCTGGCGCGGTGATACTCCAGGCAGTTGAGCTGCGTGTTGTGGCCATTGCACCAGCCAAGCTGGAAGGGACGGCCGCCATACATGAGTAGACCGAGCGTGTCGGCGCCTTCAACCTGCTCGAGCTCGGGCGCAGAGGCCACGTACTTGCTGCCCTCGGGGATGGGCGTGGCGGCGAGTGCCTCGGTGAGCGGGGCGGTCAGGCTGGAGGGGACGTCGTCCCACACGCGGCCGTAGGGTTTGAACTCGGGATCGTTGACAGAGTAGATATGCATGTTCACTCCTGTTCGTTTTTGTGACTGTACAAGTATTCTAGAATAAATACCACTCTTGTGGTTGCTCGACACAAAAAAGGCGCCTCCGCATATGCGAAGACGCCTCTAACACGGGCGCAATTCTTTCGAGCGCTCTTACGCCTGCTGATAGCGCAGGTGCTTCTCGTCGATATCGGCCAGATCGCAATCGAGATAACGCCGCGCGAGCCAGTTGGCCATGGGGAGGTTCTGGTCCAGGTAGTTACCGCACTCCTCGGGAGCGGCACCGGGGACATCGCCCTCAAAGCCGGCAACGAACTCAAACAGCTCACGCACGAGCGGCAAAATCTCCTCGCTCGTCACCTCGCCAAACACGACCAGATAAAAGCCCGTACGGCAGCCCATGGGGCCAAAGTAGACGATGCGGCTCGACCACTCGGAATGGTTGCGCAGAAACGTTGCCCCCAGGTGCTCGATGGTATGGCACTCCGCCGTGTTCATGACCGGCTCCTTATTGGGTGTGGTCAGGCGAAGGTCAAAGGTGGTGACGGCGGCACCGGTCGCCGGATCGCGGTCGATGCGGCTCACGTACACGCCGGGCTCAAGCAGCAGATGATCGACAGAAAAGCTCGCGATGCGCTCCATGGCAGATCCTCTCGTTAATCAATTTGGGACGGGGCTCTTTTAGCTGATTCGAATGGTCGCACCAATCATACCAGTCAAAAAAGCTCCGTCCAAAAAGACTACTTACCCCAGAACGCGGTCCATGCGTGCCTTGAATTCGGACAGGAAGCGCGGGGCGTCCACGGTGAGCGCCACAAGGGCGCTCTTGTCGGGGTCGGCCACACGGCGTTCGTCGCAGATGGTGCGGCCGCGGTACTCACCCAGCAAATCCACGCGCAGGTTGCAGCCGAGCGCGCCCACAAGCGTGGGGTCGATCGCCACGGCAACAGCCAGCGGATCGTGCAGCGCGCAGCCGCCCAGGTAGGGAGCGTTCATCTCGTACGAGCCAATGTAGTGCTCGACCATGCTCGCAAACGCGCAACCCGCCATGGTGCCAGATCCCGTCCAGCCAGCGATATCACGACGCGTGAGCACCACGCGATGCGTCACGTCCAGACCGACCATGGTGAGTTTGCGGCCCGAGCGCAGTACGGCATCGGCGGCCTCGGGGTCGCTCGCAATGTTGGCCTCGGCGCCCGCGCTCACGTTGCCGGGCACCGTAAGGGCGCCGCCCATCACCACCACGCGGCCGATGGACATCATAGCCGCCGCGTCGCGCTCAAGGGCGAGCGCCAAGTTGGAAAGCGGACCGGTCGCCACATAGACCAGGTCGGGACCATAGGTGCGCGCGGCATCGATCAGATAATCGACCGCCGCGTTGCCATCGACCGACGTCGCCCCCACCGGCTCGTAGGGAGATGCGGGCACGCTCGCCCCGCCAATGCCGTTTTTGCCATGGATGAGCGTGGTGGACGCCGGCGGCGTATAGGGCTCGGTCGCCTTAATGGGACGATCGGCGCCCAGGTACACCGGCACCTCGGGGCGGCCCAACAGGTCAAGCACCGCCAGGCAGTTATGCGCCGACTGCTCGACGCGCACGTTGCCAAAGCACGTGGTAATGCCGACGAGTTCCACCTCGGGACTCGCGATGGCATAGGCGAGCGCCATCGCGTCGTCCACACCCATATCCAGATCAAGGATCAGCTTCTTGGTTGCCATTGTTCTACTCCGCTTCTCCGTCTTTATCGTTTAACCAAACCAATGTTCAACTTCGGCACGCGTGGGAATCGATTGCTGAGCACCCAGGCGCGACACCGTCACCGCCGAGGCGCGAGCTCCCGCCGCCATGCACTCAAAGAGCGGCAGGCCCTCCAAGCGAGCGGCTGCAAGTGCGCCGATAAACGTATCGCCGGCGGCCGTGGTATCGACTACCGTGCTCGAAAGCGCCGGCATACGCAACAGCTCACCGTCATCGCCGAGCGTAACCGAGCCAGCTCCGCCCAGCGTGATGACTGCGGCCCCGGCGCCCTTAGCGAGCAGGGCGTTGAGCGCGGCGACACAGCTCTCATCGTCTGTGGGCAAAATGCCCGTCAGCACCTGGCATTCGGTCTCGTTGGGACAGACCAAGTCGACCGCAGGCCATGCTTCTGCCGACAGATTGCAAGCGGGCGCCGGGTTAAAGACCGTATAGAACCCCAGCCCGTGGGCGCAAGAGAGCGCCGCGGCCGTTGCCATCAGGTCGCATTCGCCCTGGGCGACAAAGACGCTGCCGGCCGCCGGGGCGAGCTCGCAGACATCGCCATCGAGCTCGTCAGCCACCAGATAGCGCAGCGCGCAGGCCACATCCTCGCCCGTAAGCGCATGGTTGGCGCCCGGCGACAACACGATGCGATTATCGCCCTCACAACGGATGATGGTCGCGGTGCCGGTCTCCGCGTCGTCGCGGTGAGCCACAAACTCAACGCCCACGCCCGCATCTTGGAGTCCCGCAACCAGCGTATCGCCAAACGAATCGCGCCCGACGGCGCCGATCATGCACGTACGCGCGCCCATACGTGCGGCGGCTACGGCCTGGTTGGCGCCCTTACCGCCGGCGTTGGTGATAAAACCGCTGCCGCCAACGGTCTCGCCCGCGCGCGGCATGCGCTCGCACGCCACCGAAAGGTCCATGTTCATGCTGCCGAACACCGCAACGATGCCGCGATCTGCCATGGAAACCTCCTCATCTGCGGGCTTTATACCCACCGTCGGCCGTCAATCGTGCGCCCTCGCACCTCTATAACTTTAGTTCACTTTGATGTGAACGCGCGCTTGAGGTTGCGCCAGCAGCAAGCATTCACAGGAGTCGGCAGCTACAATGGATATGTGCTGATTATTCTCGTCATTGGATGATGTTTTATGGAACAACTCCCGCAATCGAGCTCGCGCGGCCCGCGCCGCGCGCCCGATAACCAGGTGCCTCACGAACGCCCGAAGGCCAAGCGCCGCGCCGGCGAGCCGCGACGTGCCGAGGGCCCCCATCGTGCGCCCGTCAACAAAGCGGACCACGCCAGCGCTGCCGCTGCGGAGCAGACGCCCGCTCGTCCCAAATCCCGCTACATTCCCGCCCTCGACGGCCTGCGCACACTCGCCGTTGTCGCGGTGGTGCTCTATCACCTTAACCTCACGTGGGCTCAGGGTGGCCTGCTCGGCGTCACGATCTTCTTTGTGCTTTCGGGCTATCTGATCACGCGCCTGCTGCTCAACGAAGTCGCCAAGACCGGGCGCATCGACCTCAAGAGCTTCTGGATCCGCCGCATCCGCCGCCTGGTTCCCGCCGTGGTGACCGTCGTGGTGGTGACCTGCGCGCTGTGTACGATCTTTAACCACGTAATGCTCACCAAGATGCGCCCCGACATCCTGCCGTCGCTGCTGTTCTTTAACAACTGGTGGCAGATCGCGCAGGACGTCTCATACTTCAATGCCTTGGGCGACCCCTCGCCGCTCACGCACTTTTGGTCGCTCGCCATCGAGGAGCAGTTCTACCTCATCTGGCCGCCGCTACTGTTTGCCATGGTGTCCATGCACGTGAGCAAACCCAACACGCGCCGCGTGGTCCTGGCTCTTGCCGCGGTATCTGCCCTTGCCATGATGGTGCTCTACAACCCTACCGCCGACCCCAGCCGTGTGTACTACGGCACCGACACCCGCGTGTTCTCGCTGCTGTTGGGCGCCTGGATGGCATTTATCCCCGATCGCGACCTGGCACCTGTGCGCCTTGCACATCGTCTGGGGCTCGACCGCCTGGTCGACGCTGCCAAACGTGGTAAGAACGCCGAGAGCAAGCAGGGCACGACGGCCGACGATGTAGCCGAGACCGCCCCGGCCCAGCCGAGTGCCCTCGTGCGTTTTTGGTCCTCGCCCGCATCCATCGATGTGCTGGGCGTTGCGGGCCTTGTGGGCCTTGCCGCTATGGTCGCACTCACCAACGGCTACACCGCGTTCCAATATCGCGGCGGCACGCTGCTGTGCTCCATCCTCACGCTCATGGTCATCGCGGCCTGCGTGCAACCCCAGGGAATGGTTGCCCGCGCGCTATCCGCCGAGCCGCTCGTATGGGTCGGCAAGCGCTCCTACAGCATCTACCTGTGGCACTATCCGCTGCTGTTGCTCATGAACCCGGTCGCCAACATCAACGATACGCCCTGGTGGCAGTACATTTTGCAGGTACTGCTGGTGGTCGCCGTAGCCGAGTGCTCCTATCGCTTTATCGAGACGCCGTTTAGGAAGGGCGCCTTCGGGCGCACCATCGCCGAATTCCGCGATGGCACCACTACACCCGCTAACTGGGCGCGCACGCATGTTCCCGTGTGTGCTACCTGCGGCATCGTGCTTGTCATTGCGCTGGGCGGCTTGATCTTTGTGCCCGAGACGTCGGCGTTGAGCGGCGAGGGCGCCGAAGTCCTCAACAAGGAAGCTAAGAATGCCGCACCCACGGACCAGCAGGCAGCCGACGACACCGACAAGGACAACGACGGCTTCCCCGATGGCTCCTACGACCTGCTCATGATCGGCGACTCCGTGTCGCTGCGCGCCGTCGACTCCTTTGACGGCGTGTTCCCGCACAGTCACATCGATGCCGAAAAGGGCCGCCAGTTTGATGCGGGCCGCGCGACATTTGAGGGCTATATCCAGCAGAACCTTGCCGGCAAGATCGTGGTCTTTGCCCTGGGCACCAACGGTTTGGTGACCGACGACCAGATTGACGCGATCATGGCCGATGCCGGAGACAAGCGCGTCGTGGTATTTGTGAATACGCGCAGCCCGCAGCCATGGGTCGGATCCACCAACCAGGCCATTGCCAACGCCGCCACGCGCTATAAGAATGTGCGTGTTATCGACTGGTACGGGTACAGTGCAAACCGCAACGACCTGTTCGACGGCGACGGCACGCACCTGTCGACCACCGGCGTGACCGAATATCTCAACCTGATTCATGATGCCGTTAAGAAGGACCTGCCCGTGCATCCCGAGGACCACGTCAACGATCCGCAGCCGGCAGCCGTCAAATCGGCCGCCGACGCGCTCGTTAACGCCCTCGCCTACAAGCCGCACAAACTGGGTACCGACAAGTAACACGCAGCCAAATCTGCTTGCACCCGCAGGGGGCGTCGTTATGCGCTGTAACCCATCGCCTGCAGCACAAACATGACAACCGTCAGCACCGTGATCACGCCGATAGTCGCCCAAGTGAGCACGTTCCACACGCGGCCGTTGCGGTTGGCGCCCATAATGTGGCGGTCGGCCGCAATAACCACTTGGAACACCAGAACTACGGGCAGCAGCACGCCGTTGATGACCTGCGATGTCATCATAATCTGGAACAGATCGACACCGGGCATGAGCACCAGCACGGCCGAGATACCAATAATGGCCGTAATGATGCCTCGGTAGACCGGAGCCTCGTCCCAGCTGCGGTCGGCGCCGCGCTCCCAGCCAAATGCCTCGCAGATGGCGCTCGACGTAACGCCCGGCAGCACGCAGGCGGCCAAAAAGCTCGCCGCGACCAGACCCGAGGCGAACAGCACCGTGGACCACTGGCCCGCGATAGGCTCCAGCGCGCGGGCCGCATCGGCAGCATCGCTGATCTGGATGCCCGCCGGGAACAGCACCGTGCCGGTCGTAATGATAATGAAGCCGGCGATAATGTCGGCGGCAATCGAGCCGCTTACGGTATCGATACGCTGCAGCACAATATCGTCCTCGCCCGCGTTCTTATCGACCACGTTGTTCTGCGCCAGGAAAATCATCCACGGGGCGATGGTGGTACCGATCGTTGCGACCACGAGCGACACGTAGTTGGGATCGTTTTGGATGTTGGGCACGACCAGGTCAACCGCGACCTCGCCCCAGTTGGGACCAGCCATAAACGCAGCGACGATATAGGTCACGAAAACGCAGCTCACCAGCAGCAAAATCTTCTCGATGCGCTGGAAACTGCCCGACATGGTGAGCATCCACACCAGCAGCGCTACGAGCGGCACCGAGATGCTCGCCGGCACGCCAAAGAGGGCAAGGCCGCTCGCGATACCCGCGAACTCCGAGATGGTCACGGCCGTGTTAGCAATCAACAGCGCCGCCATGGCCAGCACGCTCTTGCGCACGCCAAAGCGCTCGCGAATGAGCGACGCCAAGCCCTTACCCGTCACGCAGCCGCAGCGAGCGGCGGTCTCCTGCGTCACGATAAGCAGCACGGTCATGACGGGAAGCATCCAGAGCATCTTGTAGCCATAGCTGGCGCCCGCGCTGGAATACGTGGCAATGCCGCCGGCGTCATTGCCCGAAAGCGCCGCCAGCAGGCCGGGGCCCATAGCGCCAAAAATGGCCGCGATGGTCAGCTTTTGCTTGGTGCTCGGCTTTTGCTTCGTGTTTTGCACGCGACCACCTAACCCATGACCGACATGGTAAGCAGCACTGCGGCGACGCAGTACACCACGCACGAGATCATGACGGCAATGACGTTCATAGCGGTACCCGACGTATTGAGGTCGTGCTCATCGCGCCAGAACAACACCGTCAGATACATCACGGCGCTCATATTGCTGACCAGGCAGATGATGGCCGCGATGTTAAAGCATCCGGTAAAGAGCTGCTCCTCGAACATGGAGGCATCGGGGAACGCGGCGGTGCGCACCAGCTGCGCGCACAGGTAGGTCACGAGCGAAAGGATCAGGCCCATGCCCGTGCTCTGGAAGAAGAATCCCAGGTACGGTTTGGGCTCGTCGTCGTGGCCGTCATATTCGAGGAAGTAGTTCTTGACGAACGACACCATGCGCGACGCCGCCAGCAGCACGAGCGGCATGGCGCACATGGGAAACACCACCAGGTGCGCGGAGCCGAGCGCCGTCCCCAGCACGGTCGCCATAATGCACGAGGCGATGCCCCATACGACGACCCAGTACTGGCGATGAACGAACCAGCTGAGCACATTCGTCGAGTCGTCCGACGCGCTGTCGCCCGAGCCGATACCGGCAATCTGCAGGTCCTCCTGGTGCTCCTCGGCGATAACGTCCATGGCGTCGTCGAAGGTCACAATGCCCAAAATGTGGCGGTTCTCGTCGCAGACGGGGATGGCGACCAGGTCGTACTTGGTCATCTCGTCCGTCACGTCTTCCTGGTCCTCGTCGGGCGACACATAGACCAGGTCGCGGTAGGCCAGCTGCCCCAGCGTGGCGTTGTGGTCGGCCACGATCAGCGTGCGCAGCGAAAGAACACCGGTCAGCATGCCGCTCGGGTCCTCGGTGTAGACGTAGTAGACGCTCTCAAAGTCCTCGTCGAGCTTGCGGATCGCCTCGATGGCGTCGCCGACCGTCGCCGTAGCAGGCAGGGCGACAAACTCCGAGGTCATGATGCGACCGGCGGTGTTGTCCTCGTAGCCCAGCAGGTTACGAATCGCTTTCTCCTCTTTGACGCCCATCAGACGCAGGAGCTTCTCGGCCTTCTCGTAGCTGAGCTCGTCGATCAGATCGGCAGCATCGTCCGGGTCCATCATGGCCAGCATCGACGATGCGTCGGTGTCGGACAGGCCCTCGAGCATCTCGGTCATGAGTTCGTCGTCATCGAACTCCGAGATGGCCTCGGCGGCCTGGGCAGTATCGAGCTGCGCAAACACCTGCGCGCGCAGGCGCGGGTCGAGCTGCTCGATAATGTCGGCGATGTCGGCAGGGTGCAGCTCACCAAGTGTCTTGTGCGACACCGAGAGCTGGATGTTCTTGGTCGAACGGTCGAGCAGATCCATGTAGGACCAGGCGATGATGTCCTCACTGAGCGGCTTGCCCAGGTGCTTCATAAAGCCCTCGACGACATGCTCGAGCGCGGGGCTGATCGCACGCAGCAGGCCACGGGCGCCGACCTCGGCACCCAGCAGACGCAGCTGGTTTTCGCCCGACATGGAGAACTTGATATCGTTTACGCGCACGACCTTCATGCCCTGCGTGTCGACGATCTGCTTGTTGAGAACGTCGCGCGCCAGCAAGAGCTCGGTCGGCTGCAGGTAGGAAAAGCGGATGTTGGTCGCAGACGTGTTGAGATACACGCCCGTCTCGTCAATGCGGTCGACCCATTTGCGCCAGCTGATCATAAACGGCGTCTTGCCGGGACCGCGGAACGCGAGCGACGTCACGTGCGGAAAAACTTCGCCGGTAGCAATGCCAAAATCGTTGACCACGCCGAGCTTTTCACCGTCGACGTCCAAGACCGGCAATTTGAGCATCTCACTCAGATAATTCAATGGTGCTCCCCATCATTATTCCTTCGGACGCGGCCGCGCGTGCGGCGTCCGGGGACTTCTGGATATGTATACGCATGCGCGGGCGGCACGCCGCTCGACGCTTACACCCCGTGCATGCGCAAAAAGCACCTGCATGGGGTCATCGACTGTATGGTCGAGGTTTGGATTTCACCTGTAACCTTTCTCTTGACCCTCATTAACCGCAGTAACTATAGCATCAGCATCGCGCTGTGGCACCGAATTTATGCGCTGCACATCGCAGGCATACCAAACGCTGACGTATCCGTGACATAGTCATTGGGGACGTTCTTCAACGACTAGTCGCCGGGGACACTCTTTGCGAGCGGCAGAAAAGGACTGTCCCAAACTGCCGGCAGGAAAGGAACGTCCCCGAGTGCCGGCCTTTGGGGACAGTCCCCAGGTGTCGGGTTTTCGCAAGACTGTCCCAAACGGCTAGTCGTTTAAGAACGTCCCCAATGACTACTCTGTGGTGTTGTCGTCCTCGGCGAGCTGGGGGAACACGGCGTTTTTGGGCATGGAGACCTTGGTCAGCGAGGTGAGCTTCTTGCTGAGCGACGTGTCCGTCTTGACCAGGTCGCTGAGCGTCACGATCTTGTAGCCGTCGGCAATAAGGCCATCGATGATCTGCGGCAGCGCCTCGAGCGTCTGCTCGGCGCACTCGTCGCTATCCGTAAGCAGCACGATGTTGCCCGGCGTCACCGAATCGAGCACGGTCGAGACCTGCTCGTCGGCGCCGTTGAGCAGCCAGTCGCCCGAGTCGATATTCCACGAGACCACGGCGGACACCAGGTCCATCGAGTCGATCCAGTTTTGCTCGTCAAAGGCAGCGTAGGGGGCGCGCAACAGCATCGTCTTAACGCCGGTCGCCGACTTGATGGCATCGGTGCCCTTCGAGATCTGCTTGCGCACCGTCTCGCGGTCCTCTCCCTTCAGCGAATCATCGCTATAGCTATTGGAGCCGACCTCGCAGCCGGCATCGACGATTGCCTTGGCCGTGGCAGGCGAGGCCTCCGCGGCATCGCCCGAAAGGAAGAACGTCGCGGTGACGCCCTTTTCCTTGAGCACCTGCAAGATCTGCTTGGTGGCGCCGCTCGGCCCCTCGTCAAACGTCAGGGCGACGACCTTTTCGTTGCCCTTGGGAGCCACGCTGGCGCAGGCAACGACGCAATCGGTGGCGGGCACGACCTCGCCGCGGTCCTGCGTCTTGCCCGACTGCTCGCCAACCCATACCTCGGAGCGTCCCTGGACGCCCCACGTCTGCACATACTCGATGGCACCCGTGCCCTCGACCTTCAGCTTGGGCTCGATGGTCGTGGCCTGCACCTCGTGCTTCTCGTAGACGTTGCGGCCATCCTTAACGGTGACCTTCTCGCCACCCGTGAGCTCACGACTATCCCACTTGGCCTGTTTCACGCGCTTACCGTCGACCTTCACCGACAGCTTTTCGCCTCCACGGCGCTTGAGCACGCTATCGTCGACCGCCAGCAAATCGCCGGCATCGTACGTTTCGGTCAGGCTTTGGTCGTCGATGAGATTTTGCAGTGTGGAGCCCACGCGCACCGCGGTCTGCTCTCCGTTGAGCACAACATCCACGCTGCGGTTGACGTAGCCCACGACGGCGGCGATAAACAGCACGAACGCGCAGCCCACGGCGATGAGCGCGTAAGGCAGGCGAGACGGACGGCGGGGCGAGCGCCCGTTGCCGATGCGGGCGCTGCGATCGCTAAACCCGCGGCTATGATTGAGGTACATCGCGCCGGGCTTACGACGGTGACGGCGCTGGCCGCTGGGCAGTTGCCCCAGGTCGCGACGCGCCGTCGGGCGCGCACTCGAGTGCCCGCTTAAGTTGGATCCGTTTTGGCGCATGTGCCCTCCCCCATAAACACAGCGAGCCGGAGTGACATGTCTCCGGCTCGCCTCCCATCGTTTGATTTGTCGCTATTTGCTAGCTTTCGACGAGCCCCCGCTCGCCTTTTGATACTCGTCCTTAAAGGCCTTGAACATGCCGCGCGTCTTGCCGAGCTGTTTGCCCAGCGCGCGACTGCCCTTGTCCACGGCAGCCGAGCCCTTGTCGTCGAGCACCTTGGCGCCCTTCTTGACCTTGTCGCCCACTACGACACTCGCTTCGGCAGCCTTGGCGGCCGCACCGCCCGAATACCCGAGCGACTTGACCTCGTCCGAGACGATCATCGCGCCGTCCGCATAGCCGCGCAGCATCGTGGGCGGAACTTGCGTGTCGCCAACAAGCATGGTCGATGCGGCGCTGGCGGTCACATAGAACATCTGCACGATACCCGAGCGCGGTTTGAACTCGACGTCCGAGCAATAGCCCACGACATCGCCCGATTCCGTGCGTACATCCATACCGACCCAGATGATGCAATCGTCCAGGTTGATATCGAGGCGCTTGGCCGCGGCGGCATCGTAGGTACCCTTGACATCATCGACCGCAACGGCGCCCTCGTAGACGCCGACAGCGTCGAGCGCCACAAAGCGATCGGGACGCTCGATCATGCCCGCGATATCGGACTGGCGAACCATAAAGCCCACCACGCGCGTGCCGCCCGGCGAAAAGACCGGAAAGTGAACCTTGCCGAGCTTTTTAGGGCTACGCGGCGTGCCGTCCTTTTTAGTACGCTTGTCCTCGGCGGGTTTGCGATAAACCTTGATGCCGACAAAATCACCGGTGCGCATTATGCCTCGGTCGAAGGCTCCGCAGCCTCGGTATCGGCCTCGACGGCGTTCTCGACCACGACGTCAGCGGCGGGCGTCACGTTGCCACCCGAGATGGCGTCGTTGAGCTGCTCGCGCAGCTGATCCATGCGCTCGCGGGCCAGGTCGACCTTGGCGCGCAGGTCGTCGGTCTTGGCGTCGACCATCGGGCCGAAGTCGCTGACCGCAGCGCGGGCCTCCTCGGCACCGTGCTCGTAGGTGTCGCGCATGTTATCCCAGGCGTCGTTGGCAATATCGGCAGCCATGGCGCGGGTCTCGGCACCCGAGCGCGGGGCCAGGGCAACGCCGATGATAGCGCCGGCAGCAGCACCAAAGAGTGCACCGGAGACAAAGCTGAAAGTCTTTCCCATGATCATTCCTCTCCTGCAGGCACCTCGATGCCCACCGTTTGAATGTTGTCCATTATACCCGCAGCGCATCCTTTGCCGCGCCGCTCATCCGCGTACGGTTAAAGCGCAGGTACATGATGCAATAAACGCGTAAGCCTACTCCTGGGGCATGGCCGGCATGGCCACCGTGGCGGCCGGGTCCTCGCCCGCGCCATCGACGAGCGGCAGGCTGCCCTCGTGCGCCGAGCCAGCCGGAACCGTTGCCGCACCGCCAAAGACGGCAGCGGGGGCCTCGTGGTTCTCGGCAGTCGCGCCTTCGGTATCGATTGCCATCTGCGGCTCGTCGTCAAAGCTGGGAACGCCCTGGGGCTCAGAGGGCACGGGCTCGGCGGCAGCATCGGCGACGGGCTCGGCACCGGCATCGACGCCGGCAGCGGCATCGTCCTCAACTGCGTCCTCAGCCGCATCCTCGGCCACGTCCTCGCCGTTCGCAGCGGCGACGGCCTCATGCGGGTCCTTGCCCTCGGCCTCGGCACGCATGCCCAGCACCAGGTTGCGCAGGCCCGCGACCGTGCCCTCCACATCGGGGGCCGGCTGGTCGGCATGCAGATACGCCCAATCCATCATAAAGGTCGCCGAAGACAGCGCGCCGATGGCCAGCGCATCGTCGGGACACGAAAGCTCAATCTCAAAGACACGCTCGTCATGCTCGCTCACGCGGGTGCGGCCGCACGAGATATTGCCGGCAAGGCCGGTCTCGTTCATGAGCTCGACCGACACGTGCTCCAGCAGGTGGCAGAGCTCGGTCTGGCCCATGCAATCCTGGAACTCGCGGCCGGAATCGCCCAGGCACAGATGCTTGGCAATCGCCGGCACCAGATAGTACACGCGCGCTGTGGCCTCGATATCCTCCGAGGTCATGAGCGGCATGCCGGGGTTCACCAGCACATGCGCGCAGATCTTGTCCTCGCTGACGGTGACCTTAAGGATGTTGAACAGGCCTGCCATAACTCTCCCCTACTCGTCCTTGTCCTACTCGTCGCCATCGTGCGGATCTGCAGAACCCGCACCCGACGCCGCCGGCCTATCTGCCGAGGACTCGGAATCCTTCTTATCGGTTTCGGCCGGAGCTATCACGCGAATGAGCGAGATGCGCTGGCCACGCATCGACTGTACCTTGAACTTGTACCCCGCGACCTCAAACACCTCTCCGATGTCGGGCACCGAGTCGCAAAGCTCCAAAATCCAGCCGGCGATGGTCTCATAATCATCGCTTTCCTCGAGCGGCCAACCAAGCTCAATCGCATCATCGCACGAAAAACGCCCATCGACGAGCCACTCGCGGCGCGAGAGGCGCGTGAGGTACTTGTTGTCGGGGTCGAACTCGTCCTCGATCTCGCCCACGATCTCTTCGACGATGTCCTCGATGGTGATGATGCCGGCCGTGCCGCCGTACTCGTCCACGACCACCACGATCTGGTCGTGCGAGGTCTGCATCTCGGAAAGCAGCGGCAGGATGTCCTTGGTGTCGGGCACAAAGGTGGCGTCGTGCAAAAAGCCGGCGATGGGCTGGTCGCCCTTGCCGTCGAGCGCTGGCTGGATCAGGTCCTTGATGTGCGCAATGCCCGCCACGTTATCGGGATCCTCGTGGTAGACGGGGATGCGGCTAAAGCCGGTCTGACGCATGGTAGACAGCACGTCGGCGACCGTCTCGTCGTCCTCGCACATGGTGGTGTCCACGCGCGGCACCATGACCTCGCGGGCAACGGTGTCGCCCAGGTCGAAGATCTCGTGGATCATGCGCTTTTCCTCGTCGAGCAGGTCGTCCTGCTCCGAGACCATGTACTTGATCTCTTCCTCCGAGACGTTCTGACGGTCGTCGGCGCTCTTGATGCGCAGAATGCGGGCCAGGCCGTCGGAGCAGGCACCGGTCAGCCACACGAGCGGGCGGGCGATCTTCTGGAACACGGAAAGCGGTCCCACGACCTGCTTGGACACGCCCTCGGCGTTAGCGAGGCCGATACGCTTGGGCACGAGCTCGCCGATCACGATGGACACGAAGGCGACGGCGACGGTAATGATGACCGGCGCCAGACCGCGCGCGATGGCGGAGAGCGGCGCGATGCCAAAGCTCATGAGCCACGTGGCGAGCGGGTCGGACAGGCTCGTCGAGGCGACGGCAGACGAGGCGAAGCCCACGAGCGTGATGGCGACCTGAATGGTGGCCAGCAGCTGGTCGGAATCGGCGGCAAGCTTAATGGCGCGCTCGGCGCGCTTGTCGCCCTCCTCGGCCTCGTGCTCCAGCACGGCGCGCTTGGCCGTGGTGAGGGCCATCTCGGACATAGAGAAGTAGCCGTTGATGAGGGTCAAAACGAGTGTGGTGATAAGGGAGATGGTTATGTCCATCGGGAGTTTCTCGAACCTCCAAGATTCGGGACGTTGGCAGGAGACGTAGTTGGCGGATAAGACGGTTGCGCCCGACGGCCACTTGGGCGGATCCGCGGGCACAGGCGCGGTCGCTAGATTACGAAGAGGATCACCGCCATGAATTGGAAGATGCTACCGGCGAGCACCCACAGGTGAAACACGCTGTGGAGGTAACGCACGTTTTTGGCGATGTAGAACGGCACGCCCACGGTGTAGCACACGCCGCCGACGGCAAGCAGCGCCAACGCGACGGGGTTCAGCAGCGCCACGAGCGCGGGAAGCTTAAAGACGACGAGCCAGCCCATGAGCAGGTAGACCAGACCGCTTGCCCAGTGCGGCTGACGCTCACGCATAAAGCACTCGAGGGCGATGCCGATGATGGCGATGGCCCATACGGCGAAGAACAGCACGGGGCCGCCATCGTTTGCGAGCGTAATGAGGCAAAACGGCGTGTAGCTGCCCGCAATGAGCAGGTAGATGCAGCTGTGGTCGATGATGCGGAACACGCGCTTGGCACCCGCGGGCTGAATCGCGTGGTAAAGCGTGGAGGCCAGGTATTCGAGGATGATGCTGACTCCGTAGACGATCGCCGCGGCCATGTGCGCCGGTCCGCCGCCACGCAGGGCGGCGAATACGATCAAAAGCACGAGGCCTGCGATACCCAGCAGGCAGCCGACACCATGGGTGACGGAGTTCATGATCTCCTCGCCCACCGTGTACTGCGGGACGGCCGCGGCCTTCGGTCGCGGCTTGGAACTGTCGCTCGAATCGGACATGCCGGTTACATCCTCCAACGTAAATAGTTCTCAACACTATATCAAAGCGTCTGGGTACGTGCGAAATTTGCACCTTACGTGACCCTTTGTTTACCCATTCTTTGCTTGTTGACGCATCAACGGTAAACATCCATAATGCGCTTGCAATAAATGTTGACATATAAACATCTTATAGGAGAGCGATCATGGCTCATAATACGCGTCCCCACCGAGGGCTCAAGATCGGCTTGGCCGTTGCCGCGGTGCTCGTTGTCGCCCTATTGGGGTTTGCCGGCAACTTCTTATTCGACTTTGCCCTAAACCCCCAAGCGCCGTACACCATGAAGATGATGCAGGACGGCAAGGACGCCGGAAAAGGCGAGCAAAGGGACGCCGAGGAGACTGAGGCCCGGGCGTGGTTTAAAGAGAACCGCGAGAGCAGCAGCCTTACCGCAGATGACGGGACCGAGCTTGCCGCCTGGTATTTCGCGGCGTCGGAAAGCACCCACGACTACGCTGTCTGCCTGCATGGATATACCAACGAGCCCATCGGTATGGCCCGATACGTCAAGCGCTTCCACGACCGCGGCATGAACGTACTCGCGCCCGCCGCCCGTGCCCACGAGTGCTCCGGCGGCGACTATATCGGCATGGGTTGGCCCGAGCGGCTCGATGTCGTCGCATGGATCGGGCAGATCGTTGCGGCCGATCCCGAGGCGCGCATCCTGGTCTTTGGCGAGTCGATGGGCGCGGCGACCGCCATGAACGTGGCGGGGGAATCTCTGCCCGCAAACGTGAAGTGCATTATCGAGGACTGCGGCTATACGAGTGTCTGGGACGAGTTTTCCCTGCAGCTTAAAGACGTGTTCGGCCTGCCTAGTTTTCCCTTGCTCGATGTAGCCAACCTGGTGTGCAACGTGCGCGCGGGTTACGACTTTCATAAGGCGAGCAGCGTGGAGCAGCTCAAGCACGCGACGGTTCCCATGCTGTTTATCCACGGTGACCAGGACACCTTTGTGCCGTACAGCATGCTCGACCAAAACTACGAGGCGTGCGCCAGCAAGGTCAAGCAAAAGCTCACCGTCCACGGCGCCACCCACGCCAAGAGCGCGCAGGTTGACCCCGAGCTCTACTGGAACACGGTCAACGACTTCCTCGACAAGAATTTTTAGGCAAAAGGCGGCATCCGGGGCTTTATCTGACCCCCTATTTTCAGAAGTATGCGGCAAAATCTGGAACTGCCGACCAGACCGCAGTTTTACCAACAATTTATCAGGGGTTTTGTTGCCAAAAACCGCTGTGTGCTCGGCAGTCTCGAAATTTGCCGCATACTTCCGAAAACCGCCTGCGAGCACTGCGCTCACAGGCGGTTTTTGTTTACGTTACGCTACAAAAGAGCTTGATTTGTCCAATAGCCAAGCGCTACTTGACCTCGATGAGCTCGTACTCGCTCGTGCCCAGGCCAATCTTCTCGGCGTGCGCGATGCACGCGCGCCAGTCGGTGTCGGGATGCGTGATGCAGAAGGGGTCGCGCGCCTGCTCGCCCTCCAGATGCTCGTGGTTGTGCTCCATCTTGGCGGCGCTGTCGGTGAGCTCGGTGTTGGGCAGCGGCTCGGATGCCATGACGGCGTCGGCGCAGGCCTGGTCGATGGCAACCGGATCGAAGCTCGCGAACATACCGATATCGTTGACGATAGGCGTGTCGTTCTCGGGATGGCAATCGCAGTTGGGGCTGATATCCATGGCCAGCGAGATGTGGAAGCTCGGACGACCGTCGACGATGGCCTTGGTGTACTCGGCAATCTTGTAGTTGAGCACGTCGGCCGCGGCGTCATAGTCAGGCTTGATGCAGTCCTGGTTGCACGCCGCAATGCAGCGTCCGCAGCCCACGCAGCGATCGTGGTCGATGGCGGCGACGTGAACCGTGCGGGTGCTACCGTTGGCAAGCTCGCGCTCACGCGTGTCGTCAAACGAGATGGCGTTGTGCGCGCAGATGCGCTCGCAGGCACGGCAGCCCACGCAGTTGGCGGTATCGACGCTCGGCTTGCCAGCGGCATGCTGCTCCATCTTGCCGGCGCGGCTGCCGCCGCCCATACCCAGGTTCTTCATGGCGCCGCCAAAACCGGCCTGCTCATGGCCCTTAAAGTGGGTAAGGCTAATCACGATGTCGGCGTCCATGAGCGCCTGGCCGATCTTGGCCTCGTGCACGTATTCGCCGCCCTCGACCGGGACGAGCGCCTCGTCGGTGCCCTTGAGGCCGTCGGCGATGATGATCTGACAACCCGTGGAATACGGGGTAAAGCCGTTCTGGTATGCGGTGTCGATGTGCTCGAGCGCGTTTTTGCGGCTACCGACGTAGAGCGTGTTGCAGTCGGTGAGGAAGGGCTTGCCGCCCAGCTCCTTGACGACATCCGCGACGGCGCGGGCGTAGTTGGGACGCAAAAAGCTCAGATTGCCCAGCTCGCCAAAGTGAATCTTGATGGCGACGAACTTGTTCTCAAAGTCGATCTGCTCGATGCCGGCGCGGCGGATGAGACGCTTGAGCTTGTCGAGCTGGCTCTCGCGAGCATGTGTGCGCAGGTTCGTAAAGTACACCTTGGCGGGTGCGGCGGGTGCAGTTGCGGTCATAGATCTATCCCCTCGGTCTATATGGCGTTACAGACATAGGAGATGGTACCCATTGGAGTAGGGTCAAAGTCAAGCGCGGCGACGGGAGCACCTAGTCGTTGGGTGTTCCTATAGTTTTGTCAACCGCCGGGGCTACTCCCGGTAGGGCACCCGGTCGCGCATCACGGCG
>CAKUGF010000026.1 GCA_934654585.1 uncultured Collinsella sp.
GCGCGCTTTTTGAGATAGTCCGGCGCGTTGCCCATCGCGATGCCAACATCGACGGCATTCATCAATGTGATGTCATTGCTGGCATCACCGATGCCATACACCGTTCCGTGGTTGGGGTCGAGAGCGTCGAGTACGGACTGGATACCCTCGCGCTTGGTACATTCGCGAGGCGAAATCTCGGTCACTTCGAGCTCGAGCTCGTTAAAGCAGAGCAGCGGCTCAAACGCTTGATCCTGAGCGATGCGGTTGGCAAGCGACGTGGACATTAAGATCTTGTAGGCGCTGTAATGTTGCAGCTGCGTAATTGCATCGCCCACGGTGCGGGCGTATCCGGGGGCGTTGGGCGCATCGGCACCCATGCGAACGACGCCATTGAGTCCCTCAAAACGAATCACTTCGTCCGATTGCTCAAGAATGGGAGCAAGGCGCTGCAACATGCCGGGCGTCATCGCCAAATCGCGGATCACGTGTCCCTCAAGTTCGACATAGCCACCCGCGAGGCAGACGATGCCGGTCCAGGGCAGCTCGAGCAGCTTTGGATGGATGCAGCTCAGCGTGCGCCCTGTGCAGATAAACGCCATATTGCCCTTGGCGACAAAATCACGGATGGCTTGCGAGACCGCTTCATTGGGATAGGGGGAGAGGTCCCGCTCGTCTTCGGGAAGGTCTTGGGCGAGCCTGGGATCTTGCCAGGCGAGCGTTCCGTCGATATCGAAGAAGCAGATATCGCCGCGCTTATGGGCTGCGCTGGCGGCAGGGGAGGCCGAGGTGGTGGGCACAAATCCCGGCTCGAGGCCCATGATCTGGTCAAAATGCTCTTTAACGCGGGGAACGGAGATGCCGATAATCACCTGGGCGGTCTTGCCCGTAATGATGAGGCCCTTGGCGCCCACCGCGACAAACGACGCGTTATCTGCAACGATGGAAGGGTCTGCGACCTCGACGCGCAGGCGCGTGGCGCAGTTGGTTGCGCCCACGATATTGCCAACGCCACCTAAAAGCTGAATTACCCGCTCAGCGAGGACGTGATCTTGGTCGGATCGAATACTGACCTCGTCATTGGGAGATTGCTCTTTGGCAAAGCCGCTTCCCGTTAAACGATCGATTGCCGCGCGAATGGAGGCATGATCCTCGCGGCCCGGCGTCTTAAGGTCATAGACCAAGATGAGTGTTCGAAAACTAACAAAAAAGATGAGGCTAAAGGCAAGACCGATACCGAGCGCCAAAAGGTAGGAGCCGGCATGCATTCGCATGAGTGGGATGAAGTTGAAGGCCGTCATTTCCATGAGACCGCCCGAGAAGATGCCGACGATACCGAAGAGATTCATGGTCATGGCAAGGCAGGAGGATAGGACGGCGTAGAGCAAAAAGAGTCCAGGATAGGTGAACATAAAGAGAAACTCGAGCGGCTCGGTGACACCGCAGACCACCGAGGCGACGATGGCGGGCAAAAGGATGACCTTAAGGCCGGCGCGGCGTTCGGGTTTGGCGGTGAAATAGAATGCTGCCGCGATGGCGGGAAGGCCAAAGAGCTTGCCCCAGCCGGTGGCGGTAAAACCTGCCCAGGGCGCAAGTTCATTTAAAGGGCGCGTGCTATGGGAGAGAATGGGGAGCAGGTTGGTCCACGTGGCGTAAATACCGTCGTGAATGACCAGATTGTCGTAATAGATGGGCATATAGAGCAGGTGGTGCAGCCCCATGGGCTCGAGTGCTCGCTCCAAAAACACAAAGATGCCCACGCCGAAGGGGCCGACGCCCGCAAGTGCGTGGCGCAGCGTTTCGGTCACAGCGTATGCGAAGGGCACGATGGCGGCCGAGATAGCGGCAAGGGCAAACACGGCAAAAAAGCTGATGAGGTAGACCAGCGAGGAACCCGAGAAGGTACCGAGCCAATCGGGAACCTTGGCATCGTAGAAGCGGTCATGGATGGCGACGACGGTTGCCGATACCGCCAACGGGCCGATAATGCCGGTGTCGAGCGTCTTGATGCCGTCGATGACGGTGATACCGCTGGCGGGGGTCAAAGATGATGGATACTTAAGCCCAAGGTTGTCTCCGCTCAGCTTAATGATCTCGCTCAAAAAGAAGCAATAGGCAAAATAGGCCACGAGCGCCTCGAGGCAGCAGCGTGCCGGTTGCTTTTGGGCAAGACCGATAGGCAGCGCTACGGCAAAAAGGAGCGGGAGACGTTTAAAGACCGTCCACGAGCCGCGTTGGATGATGGTCCAGAAAACGTACCAAGGGGTTCCGTATACGGCGAGGTCACCGACGATGTCTACGGTCGTGGCGAGGGCGGAGATGCCGACCATGAGGCCTGATATAGAAAACAACATGGCGGGCGCGAACATGGCTCCGCCAAAACGTTGGATTTTCTGCAGCATAATATGCCTTCCGGATGCAACATGCTGTGCGAGCAAGAACGTTTAAACAATGAACTCATTGTAGAGGACTGGCTGCTTGCCGCATTGACGGTTTTGATTCGGTCCGATTTGGGTTTCGGGGGAACCGTCGACGGTAAATAATCCGTGCTTTACCGATAATCGGTTTAAACAACTCCAAGAAATGCTATCGTGCCTAGCCATACATATTCATTAGAGGTGAAACAATGCCAAAAGCGATATACGAAGGAATCTACCGAGAAATACGCTCGCGCATCATTAATGGGACCTATGCGTTTCAGGAGATGCTGCCAACCGAAGCTGAGTTGACCGCGGAGTTCGGATGTACTCGCAATACCGTCCGTCGCGCCTTGGGTATGCTTGCCGACGAGATGTACGTGCAACCCATTCACGGCAAGGGCGTGCGCGTCATTTGGCTCAAGGGCGAGACCGATATGCTGGGCGCGCTCGAGGAAGTCGAGTCGTTTGGCGAGTTTGCAAAGCGCAACAATGCCGTTGCATCGACGGACGTTAAGTCTTTTGAACATCTGATTTGCACCGAGCAGCTTTCTCGTCGCCTGGGCTTTAAGGTGGGCGAGGAGCTGATTCGCGTGGTGCGTGTCCGAAGCCTCAACGGCAGTGCTCGCCAGGTGGACCACGGCTACTTTTTGGAGTCGATCGCCAAGGGCCTGACGCCCGAGGTCGCCGAGAAGTCTATCTACGACTATCTGGAGCACAAGCGCGGTATCAAAGTGATGGCGAGCCGCCGTACGGTGAGTGTCGAGCTCGCCAACGATGAGGACTGCAGCTACTTGGACCTTGGCAAATACAACTGTGTCGCCGTCATGGAGAGCCAGTCGTACACCTCGGACGGCATCTTGTTCGAGGTCACGCATGCCCGCACGCATCCTGAGATCTTCCACTACCGCGTCAACTCCAAGCGATAGCCGGCTAGCTCGCAGCCTGACGAGACTCATGCCCTCAAAGAGAAAACGCCCGGTCAAACCGACGATGCATCGGCTTGACCGGGCGTTTTCTCTGCATTCGATAACAAATAATTGTTTATACAAAACTTGTCAAGTATCAAGTCGAAATTACCGTTCACCGAAGTTTTTCTACCGCTCTAGTAATACTTGTTCAAACAACTAGCCAAATAGCGTATTGTACAAATCAGCAAAAGGGGCAAAGTCCCCGAGCCAATCTCCGAAGGCGGCGGCAAAGGGTGCCGCCACGGTGTGAAAGGGTGGATTGTAATGAAGAACGAAATGAGCAGAAGGCAGTTCCTGGGCTTTGCTGGTTCCGCGGCTGCGGTTCTTGGTCTGGGTCTCGTGGGTTGCGGCGGTTCTGCCGGCTCCGGCTCCTCTGCTTCTGGTGACGCTGCCGAGGTCTACTTCCTCCAATTTAAGCCCGAGGTCGACAAGGAGTGGAAGGAGATCGCCAAGGCGTACAAGAAGGAGAAGGGCGTCGAGGTCAAGATTGTGACCGCCGCCTCCAACACCTACGAGGAGAAGCTCAAGTCTGAGATGTCCAAGAGCTCCGCTCCGACGCTGTTCCAGGTCAACGGCCCCACCGGCCTTAAGAACTGGAAGGACTACTGCGCCGATCTTTCCGACACCAAGCTCCGCGGTGAGCTCATCGACGACTCCCTGGCGCTGCAGTCCGACGGCAAGGATTTGGGTATCGACTGGGTTCAGGAGAGCTACGGCATCATCTACAACAAGGAGCTCCTCGAGAAGGCCGGCTACAAGGCCGAGGACATCAACTCCTTCGACAAGCTGAAGGCTTGCGCCGATGACATCCAGGCCCGCAAGGACGAGCTCGGCGTTGACGGTGCCTTCACTTCCGCCGGTATGGATGACTCCTCCAGCTGGCGCTACACCACCCACCTCGCCAACCTCCCGCTCTACTACGAGTTCGAGAAGGAGCACAACCAGGAGGACGACGAGATCAAGGGCGAGTATCTCGATAACTTTAAGCAGATCTTCGACCTGTATATCACCGACTCCACCTGCGATCCTTCGCAGCTTGCCTCCAAGACCGGTGACGACGCCACCAACGAGTTCGCAACCGGCAAGGCCGTCTTCTACCAGAACGGCTCTTGGGCCTACGCCGACCTCACCAAGGCCGGTATGACCGACGACCAGCTCGGCATGCTGCCGATCTACATCGGCGTTGACGGCGAGGAGAACCAGGGCCTGTGCTCCGGCGGCGAGAACTACTGGTGCGTGAGCTCCCAGGCTTCCGAGGATGCTCAGAAGGCCACCGAGGACTTCATGTATTGGTGCGTCACTTCTGACACCGCCACCAGCATCATCGCTGACAAGATGGGTCTGACCGCCCCGTTCAAGAGCGCTAAGGAGACCACCAACGTCTTCTCACAGCAGGCCGTTGCCATGGCCAAGGACGGCAAGAAGACCGTCGCTTGGGACTTCGTCTACATCCCCTCTGAGGAGTGGAAGAAGAACCTCAAGCAGGCTCTCATCGCTTATGCTGCCGACAACACCAAGTGGGACGGCGTCAAGAACGCCTTCGTCGATGGCTGGAAGACCGAGAAGGCTGCTTCCGAGTAAGCAGTTGCTGCCCAAGCTATCTGATTAGCGACAGGGGGCGGGCAGACGTAGGTTTGCCCGCCCCCTGCATATTGAAAGGACCCTTCTATGGGCAAAGCACTCAAGCGCTGGTGGCCGCTCTTTATGCTGCCCACGTGCCTGGCGTTTATGATCGGGTTCGTGATCCCCTTTATCCAGGGCTTCTATCTCTCGTTCTGCCAGTTTATTACCATTAACAACGCGCATTTTGTCGGTATCGAGAACTACGTGCGCGCACTGTCCGATCCGCAGTTTGCCACGTCGTTCTTCTTTACCGTGGCGTTTGCCTTCCTGTCGACGGTGCTCATCAACGTGATCGCCCTTGCCATTGCGCAGGCGCTCACCCGCAAGGCGCTCAAGGGCACCAACATCTTCCGTACGATCTTCTTTATGCCTAACCTCATCGGCGGAATCGTGCTGGGTTACATTTGGCAGATTCTGATCAACTGCCTGCTCTCCAACGTGGGTGCCCAGCTCATCGCGCTTAACTCTGCTGCTGGCTTCTGGGGCCTTATCATCCTGACCCTGTGGCAGCAGGTCGGCTACATGATGATCATCTACATCGCCGGTCTGCAGTCCATTCCGTCCGATTACATCGAGGCCGCCAAGGTTGACGGTGCCACGGCATGGCAGACGTTCTGGAAGGTTAAGATCCCCAATCTGATGCCGACGATCACCATCTGCCTGTTCCTGTCCATCACCAACGGATTTAAGCTGTTCGATCAGAACCTCGCCCTTACCGGTGGCGCCCCGGCGCACTCCACCGAGATGCTCGCCCTGAACATCTACAACACGTTCTATTCGCGTGCTGGTATCGCATGGCAGGGCATCGGTCAGGCCAAGGCAGTCATCTTCTGCATCCTGGTCGTCGCCATCTCTATGATTCAGCTTAAGGCCACGAGGTCCAAGGAGGTGCAGCAGTAATGAAACGCGATAAGGCTATTAACCGCGCGCTCTCGATTTTCTTTACGATCCTGTCGCTCGCATGGATCTACCCCGTGTTCATGATTGCGCTCAATTCCTTTAAGAAAGCGACCGCAATCAGCACCACCACGGCGTTCGACCTGCTCACGCCCGAGTCGTTCAACGGCCTTGCAAACTACGTGCACGCCCTTAACGAGCAGGGCTTTGCCTCGGCATTTATGTATTCGCTCATCATCACGGTCACCTCGGTCGTGCTGATCTTGGTGTGCTGCTCCATGTGCGCTTGGTACGTGGTTCGCGTCAACAGCAAGATCTCGAACTTCTTCTATTACCTGTTCGTGTTCTCGATGGTCGTGCCCTTCCAGATGCTCATGTTCACGCTGTCCAATTTGGCGGACCGCATCGGCTTTAATACGCCGTTCAACATCTGCTTTATCTATCTGGGCTTTGGCGCGGGCCTGGCGGTCTTTATGTTCGCCGGCTTTGTAAAGAACATCCCGCTCGAGATCGAGGAGGCTGCCATGATCGACGGCTGCAACCCGGTCCAGGTGTTCTTTAAGATCGTCCTTCCCATCATGAAGCCCACCTATCTTTCGGTCGGCATCCTCGAGACCATGTGGGTCTGGAACGACTACCTGCTGCCCTACCTTACGCTCGACTCCACCAAGTACAAGACCATTCCTATTTTGATCCAGTACTTCCGCGGCGGCTATGGCCACGTCGAGCTCGGCCCCATGATGGCCTGCATCATGATGGTCGTTATCCCCATCGTCATCATGTACATCTTCTGCCAGAAGTACATCATCGACGGTGTGGTGGCAGGTGCCGTCAAGGGCTGATGCTGTAACTGTTTTGCAAGTTTCTGCGGCGCCCCTCAGCGTGGCGCCGCATATCGAAAGGTAAAGACATGGCCGAGATCGTTCTCAAACATGTTCAGAAGGTGTATCCCAACAACGAGTCCAAAAAGAAGGGCTTCTTTGGCAAAAAGAAGACCGAGGAGAAGAAGCACAACCTCAAGGTTACCGAGGACGGCGTGCTTGCAGTAGAGGACTTTAACCTCACCGTTCACGACCAGGAGTTCATCGTCCTCGTCGGCCCCTCTGGCTGCGGTAAGTCCACGACGATGCGCATGGTTGCCGGCCTGGAGGACATCACCTCGGGCGACGTGCTCATCGACGGCAAGCGCGTCAACGACGTGGCGCCCAAGGATCGCGACATTGCCATGGTGTTCCAGAGCTACGCTCTGTACCCCAACATGACGGTGTACGAGAACATGGCATTTACGCTCGAGCTCAAGAAGGTTCCCAAGGACGAGATCGACCGTAAGGTGCGCTCCGCTGCCGAGATCCTGGGTATTACCGAGTATCTTGACCGTAAGCCTAAGGCGCTTTCGGGCGGCCAGCGTCAGCGCGTCGCCATCGGCCGCGCCATCGTGCGTGACCCCAAGGTCTTCCTGATGGACGAGCCGCTGTCCAACCTGGATGCCAAGCTCCGTAACCAGATGCGTGCCGAGCTCATCAAGCTGCGTCACGAGATCAAGGGTACTTTCATCTACGTTACCCACGATCAGACCGAGGCCATGACTCTTGGCGACCGTATCGTGGTCATGAAGGACGGCGTCGTCCAGCAGATTGCCACGCCGCAGGAGGTTTTCAACCACCCCGCGAACATCTTCGTCGCCGGCTTTATCGGCGTGCCGCAGATGAACTTCTTCGATGCCCAGCTGGTGCGCTCGGGCAACGGCTTTACCGTCAAGACCGAGGACATGAGCGTGGCACTCGCTCCCGAGACCTGCGCTCAGCTTGCCCTTAACTGGGACGGCGGCGACGTGAAGGAGATTACGGCCGGTGTTCGTCCCGAGCAGATCCTGCTTGCCGACAAGGGCGAGGAGGGCGCGCTCCAGGGCACCGTCGAGGTGACCGAGCTCATGGGCTCGACCGAGCATGTCCACGTGACCGCTCCCGACGGCCAGTTCGTCCTGATCATCCCTGTCGTCGACCTCGAGGCCAAGGGTGCGCTCAAGGCGGGCGACCCCATCTGGTTCAAGTTCGAGAAGAACGCGACCCACCTCTTCGATAAGGTCTCTGGCAAGAACCTTATCTAGGCCCGGTGCAACCAGGCCCTTCCTTTGGGCGACTGCGGTATTGCCATCCTTTTGCCGCGGTCACATATGAGGCTCCCCTCCCGTCCACTGGGCGAGAGGGGAGCCTTTCTTTGTGTCGGGGCTGTCTGACGGTTTGTCTCAATCTGTAACATGAAGGACTGATTTCGGGTGCTAGGTGTTACGGATCGAGACGTTTCCGCCGGGCTAACCATTTCATCTAAATCTGTAACACCAAGGGCGAATTTCAGCTGCAAGATGTTACAGATTGAGATATTGCTGCAGGGCGATCCCGTTTGTCTCGATCTGTAACATCTGGAAGGTCAATCCGGGTCTAACTGTTACGGATTGAGATACTTCGGCAGGGCGGTTTGGATTGTCTCGTTCTGTAACAGCTGATGCCGTTTTGGCTGAGTAGTTGTTACAGAACGAGACTGTTTGGTCGAGACAAACCTTGGGAAAACTCATCGGCACAAAAAACGGAGCCGTGCTGCCACGACTCCGTTTCTCAAGAGGATGGGTAAGGGGAATGAACTAGCTCAGGTGCCAGATCTCGTCGTTGTACTGCGAGATGGTGCGGTCGGACGAGAAGGTGCCGGCGTTGGCGATGTTAATCAGCGCCTTGCGCATCCAGGCATCCTGGTCCTCGTAATCGGCCAGCACGCGCTCCTTGGTCTGGATGTACTCCTCGATGTCGAGCAGGGCCATAAACCAGTCCTTGCCCTTGATGTCGTCGTGCAGGCGCTGCAGGCGCTCGGCGTTGCCGGTCGCCATAAAGGCGGGGTTGGTGATGAAGTCCACCAGCAGCTTGATGCCGGGCTTGCGGTAGAGCGCGCCGGCGTCGTAAGTGCCGTCGGCATAGAGCTGCTCGACTTGCTTGGACGAGGCGCCAAAGGTGTAGATGTTCTCGTCGCCCACGAGTTCGGCGATCTCAACGTTGGCGCCGTCGAGCGTGCACAGGGTCAGGGCACCGTTGAGCATGAACTTCATGTTGGAGGTGCCACTCGCCTCCTTGGAGGCCAGGCTGATCTGCTCGGAGATGTCAGCGGCGGGAATGACACGCTCGGCAGCGGTGACGTTGTAGTTCTCGATCATGACAACCTGCAGGTAGGGGGCCACGTCGGGGTCGTTGGCAATCCACTGCGACAGCGTCAGGATCAGGTGGATGATGTCCTGGGCGATGGTGTAGGCAGGGGCTGCCTTGCCGCCAAAGATGATGGTGACGGGGTGCTTAGGTCTGTTGCCGTTCTTGATGTCGAGGTACTTCCAGATGATGTAGAGCGCGAGCATCTGCTGGCGCTTGTACTCGTGAATACGCTTGACCTGGACGTCGATGATGGCGTTGGAGGGGATCGTTACGCCCTGCTCGAGTGCCATGAACTGACGCATGATGGCCTTGGCGTCGGCCTTGGTGGCTGCCAGGCGATCGAGGACCTTCTTGTCGCCGGCGAACTCGGCGAGCTTGCTTAAGTCGCCGGTGCAGCGCCAATCGGTGCCGATTACGTCGTCGAGCAGGCTGGCGAGCGCGGGGTTGGCACCGTGAATCCAACGGCGGAAGGTGATGCCGTTGGTCTTATTGGAGAACTTCTCGGGGTAGATCTCGTAGAACGGGTGAAGCTCGGTGTCCTCCAGAATCTTGGTGTGCAGCGCGGCGACGCCGTTGATGGAGAAGCCAAAGTGAATGTCCATATGGGCCATATGGACGGTGTCGTACTCGTCGATGATGGCGACGCGCGGATCGTCGTGCTCGGCCTTGGCGATCTCGTCGAGCTTGACGATGATGTCGGCGATGGCGGGCGAGACCTTCTGCAGGCTGGCGAGCGGCCACTTCTCGAGCGCCTCGGCAAGAATCGTGTGGTTGGTGTAGGCGACCATGGAGCGCACGATGGTTACGGCCTCGTCAAACTCGATGTCATGCTCGGTGGTGAGCAGTCGGATAAGCTCGGGGATGACCATGGTGGGGTGCGTGTCGTTGATCTGGACCACGGCGTAATCGGCCAGGTCGTGCAGGTTGCTGCCGCGCTCGACGGCCTCGTCGATCAGGAGCTGGGCGGCGTTGCTCACCATGAAGTACTCCTGATAGATGCGAAGCAGGCGGCCCTGCTCGTCGGAATCGTCGGGGTACAGGAACAGGGTGAGGTTCTTGGCGATCTCGGTCTTGTCGAAGTCGATGGAGCTGCCGGGGACCAAGCCGTCGTCAACGCTCGCGAGGTCGAACAGACGCAGGCGGTTCTTGGTGGGCTGGCCGTAACCGGGCACATCGATGTTGACGAGCTTGGAGGTGACGGCAAAATCTCCGAACTCGACCGTGTAGGAGCGGTCGTCATCAATCAGGATGTCCTGCTCGCCGAGCCACTCGTCGGGGACGGTCTTCTGCTGGTTGTCGACAAAGCGCTGGCGGAACAGGCCGTAGTGATAGTTGAGGCCCACGCCGTCGCCGGTCAGACCCAACGTGGCGATGGAATCCAGGAAGCACGCGGCCAAGCGACCCAGGCCACCGTTGCCGAGCGAGGGCTCAACTTCAAATTCCTCGATCTTGTTGAGGTCGTGGCCGGCGGCGGTGAGCTGGTTCTTAACCTCGTCGTAGATGCCGAGGTCAATCATGTTGTTGATAAGCAGCTTGCCGATCAAAAACTCGGCAGAGATGTAATAGAGCTTTTTCTTGCCGTTGTTGAGCGGGCAGGCGGCAGAGCGCTCCTGTACGAGTTTGACGAGCAGCTTGTAAATACGACGGTCATCGAGCTGCTCGAGCGAGGTGCCAAAAGACTGCTCGGCGAGTTCCGCGAGATTAATTTGGGGCATGTTTCCTCCTGTGATGGGTTGTTTCATGTCTGCAATTCATAAGAAGCCCGCGCGAGGGGATTGGGGTGGCCTCGCGCGGGTAAAGCAAGCGCGTCCGCACGGTGGGGTGAGGTCGGGCGCGATGGCTCCTATTGGGGAAGCTCGATTTCAGCTTCCGACGGGATTCGGAAGTAGGTCTCGGTCCAGTCGATGAGTTTGTGCTCGAGCTCGCGGGTAATGGCGCCGTCGAGCATGCGCCAGGTCCAGTTGCCGCCCAGAGTCGCGGGGGTGTTGATGCGCGCCTCGTTGCCCAGGTTGAGCAGGTCCTGCATGGTGTAGATACACGTGTCGCTCACGCTGGCGGCGATGGTGCGGTTGAGCGCATCGGTGATGGGCTCGCCAGTCTGCTGATGGGTGTACAGGGCTGCCTGCTCGCGCTGGCGCGGGGTGGCCGTTCCCTCAAACCAACCGCGTGCCGTCTCGTTGTCGTGCGTGCCCACATAGGCGACGGTGTTGGCGATGTAGTTGTGCGGCAGGTAGTACGAGTTGGTGCCCTCAAAGGCAAACTGCAAGATCTTCATGCCGGGGAAGCCCGAGTTATCGCGCATGTCGATGACGCCGGGGGTGAGGAAGCCCAGGTCCTCAGCGATGATAGGCAGCGTGCCGAGCTTTTCCTCGAGCGTTTTGAAGAGTTTGAGGCCGGGGCCCTGCGTCCACGAACCGTAGGACGAGTCGGGTGAGGAGAACGGTACCTCCCAATAGGCCTCGAAGCCGCGGAAGTGGTCCAGGCGGATGACGTCGTACATGTCGAGAGCGGCGCGAATGCGGCCCTCCCACCAGGAGAAGCCGTCCGCCTCCATGGCGTCCCAGTCGTAGATGGGATTGCCCCAGTACTGGCCGGTTGCCGAGAACTGATCAGGCGGCGTGCCGGCGACGCTCACGGGGTTGCCGGCGGCGTCGATCTTAAAGAGCTCGGGCGTGGCCCACATCTCGACAGAGTCGCGCGAGACGTAGATGGGCAGGTCGCCGATGATCAGGATGTCGCGCTCGTTGGCGTAAGCCTTGAGGCGGCTCCACTGGCGATCGAAGAAGTACTGCGTCATCTGGTGGTAGAGCATGCGCGCGGGATGGGCGGCGCAGACCTTGGCAGAAGCCTCTCCGCGGGTACGCAGCTCCGCGGGCCACTCCCAAAATGCCTTGAGCCCGCACTCCTCCTTGACGGTCATGAACTCGCAATAGGGGATGAGCCAGTCCTCGTTGGTTTGGACAAAGTCGTCGAAGTCTGCCGGCTTGTCGGCGGCAAAGCGCTCGGCGGCGCGGTCGAGAATCTGACGGCGACCGCCAAAGATAGCGCCGTAGTCGACGTTGCTGGGGTCGGAACCCAGATACACGCCATCGATATCGCGCTGCTCCAGATAGCCCGCTTCGATGAGTTCGGCGAAGTCGATAAAGTTGGGGTTGCCCGCACGTGCCGAGAACGACTGGTAGGGCGAATCGCCGTAACTGGTCGTTGTGAGGGGCAGAATCTGCCAGTAATGTTGTTTACACGAGACGAGGAAGTCGACAAAGTCATAGGCGTTCCAGCCAAAACCGCCGATTCCGTAGGGACCGGGTAGAGATGAGACGGGCATGAGGACGCCGCTTGCACGCTCCATGAATGCGCTCACCAACCTTCTTGTTGTGGGGTCGGCCTGCCGATGGCATGCAGTCCGCCTCCGAGCTTCCAATTCATACACGCTCATTGTAGACAAGTTGTTTAAACATGTACAGATGAGATAAAAAAGTTGGCCGATTTTCGGTGAATGGTTATATGCCATGAAAAAGCCCCGACCTCACAACGTGAGACCGGGGCTCAAAATCTACCGCGGGGGAGTGGTTACTCAGCGTCGGCGAAGCCATTGGGGTTGTGGCTCTGCCAATTCCAGCTGTCGCGGCACATGTCCGCGATATCGTACTGGGCCTTCCAGCCCATCATGCGCTCGGCCTTGGAGGCATCGCACCAGTTGGCGGCGATATCGCCGGCGCGGCGCTCGCGAATCACATAGGGAAGCTCTTTGCCGCAGGCCTTGGAGAAGGCGGCGACGACCTCGAGCACCGAGGTACCGGTGCCGGTGCCCAGGTTAAAGACCTCGACGCCGGTCTTGCCGTTCATCCAATTAAGGGCGGCAACGTGACCGGAGGCCAGGTCGCACACGTGGATGTAGTCGCGCACGCCGGTGCCATCGGGGGTGGGGTAGTCGTTGCCAAAGACCTGCACGGCCTCGAGCTTGCCCACGGCGACCTGGGCGACATAGGGCACCAGGTTGTTGGGGATACCCTTGGGGTCCTCGCCGATCAGGCCCGACGGATGGGCGCCGATGGGGTTGAAGTAGCGGAGCAGTACGACATCCCACTCGGGGTCGGCGGTGTGGACGTCCATAAGGATCTGCTCGATCATCCACTTGGTCCAACCGTAGGGGTTGGTCGCGGGCTTCTTGGGGTCCTCCTCGGTGACGGGCGGATTGTCCGGGTCGCCGTAGACGGTCGAGGAGCTCGAGAAGATGATGGACTTGCAGCCATGGTTGCGCATGACGTCGATGAGCACCAGGGTGTTCTCGATGTTGTTGTGGTAGTACTCGACGGGCTTGCTCACCGACTCGCCTACGGCCTTAAAGCCGGCGAAGTGGATGACGCGGTCGATCTGGTGGGTATCGAAGATCTTGTTCATGGCCTCGCGGTCGAGCACGTTGGCCTCGTAGAAGGTGAGGTTCTTGGCGGCCTCTTCGCCCACGATGGTCTTGACGCGGTCGACGGCGACAGCGCTGGAGTTGGAGAGGTCATCGACGATGACGACCTGGTAGCCGCCCTCGAGCAGCTGAACGACGGTGTGCGAGCCGATAAAGCCGGCGCCGCCGGTAACGAGGACGCAGGTGTCTTTGGGGTCGAGTGCTTTGGACATGTAGTCTCCTATCGAATCAGGAACACTTCTTGAGGGGAGTATAGCGCAGCTAGGGACGGTACAAGCGGCTGACACAATCAAAAGCAGAGTAATGATGTTAACGTACTCATAAGGTAAGAATGCATAACGATTTGCTGACAATCGAGAACGTGGCACCCGCCGCCGACCATGCGATTTACTGCCGTTCGTGGAAATCGTTGGGATGCGCCATATGTACGCTAATATGTATGAGTTGAGCGACATATAAACAAACATGTAACGGAGTACATATGTCACCAAGCAATGATTCCATCTTTACCCAGGAGCTCTCGCGCCGCACTGCCCTCAAGGCTCTGTTCGGTGCCGCTTCTGCCGCTGTTCTTTTTGGCCTGCCTACCCGTGCCCATGCTGCCGAGGCCAGCCAGGAAACCACCGACAAGCTGAATGCCGCGCAGGCCCAGCTCGACGAGGTCCAGGCCCAGCTCGATAGCATCGCCAACGAGTATGCGGCGCTCGCCAACAAGAACGCCCAGACGCTCAACGATATTGAGGGCGTTCAGGGCAAGATTGACGAGACCCAGGAGCAGATCGACACCAAGAAGTCGGAACTCAAGAAGAAGCGCAACGACCTTTCCGATCGCGTGGCCGCGAGTTACAAGTCGGGCGGCACCAACATTCTTTCGCTGCTGCTCGCTTCCGGTTCGTTTGAGGAGCTCGTCGCCAACGCGCATTACGTCGAGAAGATCAACAAGAGCGACCGTGATGCCATCGAGGACATCCAGACTATTCAGAAAGAACTCGACACACAGAAGTCCGAGCTCGAATCGCAAAAGGCCGACCTGGAGAAGCTCAAGGACCAGCAGACTGCTCAGATGCAGGACATGCAGGCCAAGCAGCAAGAGGTCCAGACGGTTCTGAGCGGCCTTTCCGACGACGTCAAGGAGCTCATGGCCCAGCGCGATTCCGAGATTCTCGCTGCCGCCCAGGCCGAGGAGGCCGCCAGGAAGGCTGCCGCTGCCGCCGCGGCATCTGCGAACAAGAACAATTCCAGCTCGGGTGGTTCGTACTCGGGCGGCGGTTCGTACGCTCCCGGAACCCCGCAACAGAATGCCGGATCGGGCAAACAGCAGGCTGTCGTCAACGCTTGCTATTCCACGCCTTCGCCTGGCCAGAACTGGTGCGCGGCGTGGGTCACCAATGTCTTCCGCAACGCCGGCGTCGGCTACTTTGGCGGCAACGCGTGCGACATGTTTAACGCTTGGTGCTACAGCTCCGATCGCTCGGCGCTGCAGGTGGGCATGATCGTGGCGGACTCCTCGCATAGCGGCACTGGTGCCCCGGGCCTGATCTATGGCCACGTGGGCATCTATGTTGGCGGTGGCATCGTCATGAGCAACGAGGGCGCCATCACGTCGAGGTCGCTCGATTCGTTTATCGGGTTCTATGGTACTGGCTCTGGTGTGCGCTGGGGCTGGCTCGGCGGCGTGGTGCTGTCGTAACGGCTGTTTGAAGCAAGTTGGCCCGGGACTGCCCGAAAGGCATAAGGTTGCCTGTTCGGACAGTCCTGCTCGCACGGAGAGCACATTAAGTGCTCTCCGGCTCGTGCGGAACTCGCGATCAACCTTATGCCTTTCGGGCAGTCCCGGGCCCCTCGGGTCCAACGCGCTACACACCGGACTGGGTTATCTGAATAAATATGGTGAAGGCCCCTTTCGGGGCCTTTTTTGCGCTCGGGGCCTTCTTTGTTAAAGGAATTCGCCTACTCGGTGGACTTCGGGTTCTAGGTCTACGTCGAACTGGTCTTTGACGGTTGCTTGGATGTGGCGGATGAGTTCGTCGACGTCGGCTGCGGTGGCGTGGTCGGCGTTGACGATGAAGCCGCAGTGCTTGTCGCTCACTTGGGCGCCGCCGATGGCGTGGCCGCGCAGGCCGGCGTCCATGATGAGCTTGCCGGCAAAGTGGCCCTCGGGGCGCTTGAAAGTGGAGCCGGCGCTCGGCATGTCGAGCGGCTGCTTATCCTCGCGGCGCTGGCGGTAGTCGTCCATGTCGGCCTTGATCATCGCTGCGTTGCCCGGGGCGAGGTTGAAGGTTGCCGAGAGTACGATATAGCCGTCGTCGGCAATGCGGCTCTTGCGATAGCCCAGGTTGAGCTCATCGACATCGAACTCGATGATGCTGCCGCTGCCGCGCGTGCCGTCGTCGAGGGCGCGCGCAGGCTTGTAGACGCGCACGGACTCCAGCACGTCGCCCATGCAGGCACCGTAGGCGCCGGCGTTCATGTAACAGGCGCCGCCGACCGAACCGGGAATGCCCGAGATGGGCTCCATGCCGGTAAGGCCAGCCTCGGCGGCTGCAGCGGCCACATCCGAGAGCAAGGCGCCGGCTGCTGCCGTGACATGCGTGCCGTCGACGGTAATGTTGGAGAGGCCTTCGCCCAGTGCCACGACGACGCCGCGGATGCCCTTGTCGCCGACGAGCAGGTCGGAGCCGTTGCCCACGATGGTGAGCGGCAGGTCGCAGCGATAGCAGGTGTCGAGCGTGGCGACGAGGCCCTGCTCGGTATCGGGCGTGACAAAGACATCGGCCGGGCCGCCGATCTTAAACGTGGTGTGATCGCGCATGGGCTCGCTCATGAGCACGTTGTCCTCGCCGGCAACACCGGCGAGCGTGCAGAGCAGGTCCTCGTTAAAAAAGTCGTTCTCGTGCATACGAATATCCGCCTTATGGGTGGTCGTTTTCATCAATCGAATGCAATATACCCCACCCGGATGGATTTGGTGCAAAGTAACCTGACCCCAATGCACCACATGGTGCAAAAGGGTCAGGTTACTTTGCACCAATCGCGGCGATAAAACAGCCGTCTACCGGATTGGTAAAGTGTTTATCATCGAGGTAGAGGGGCGGTCGCTATACTTTTTACCAATTGCGCGCAAACATGGAGGAGCGAGATGGCCAACAAAGTAACGCTGAAGCAGATCGCCCAGCAGGTGGGACTTTCCCCCTCGTCGGTCTCGCTGGTGCTCAACAACCGGCCCTGTCGCATCTCGGAAGAAAATCGCAAGCGCATTAAGGAAGTTGCCGCGCAAAACCATTATGTTCCCAACCAAATTGCGCGCAGCCTGGTCATGCGCGAGTCGCGCACTCTGGGCCTTATCGTTCCCAATATCGAGAGCCGCTTTTTTGCCTCGCTCGCCGGCAGTCTGGAAAAGCGCTGTCGCGAGGACGGCTATGCGTTGTTCATTACCAGTTCGGGTGGAAATGCCGAGGACGATCTGGAACTGCTGCGCCAGCTGGTGACCCGCGGCGTCGACGGCGTGTTTCTAGTCGTGGGCGATGAATTCTCGGACGACCGGGCTCTGCGCGAGGAGGTCGGCCATCTTCCCATTCCGGCCGTGATGGTCGACCGCGCCATTGAGGGGCTCGAGTGCGACAAGGTGATGTTCGATCACGAGATGGGCGGCTATATGGCCACGCGTTATCTGATTGAACAGGGCCATCGCCGTATCGCCTGCCTGGTCAACGCGCGTCGCTCCAACACGGGACGCAAGCGTCTCGCCGGCTACGAGCGCGCCCTGCGCGAGGTGGGCCTGCCCATCGACGCGCGCCTGGAGTTTGAGAGTGAATATTACATTCCGAGCGCTTATGAGGCCTCGGAGGCGGTGCTGGCGACTGACGCCACCGCTGTGTTCGCAAGTTCCGATAACATCGCGCTGGGCTTACTTAAGCGCCTGCACGAGATGGGGAAGAGCATTCCGGGCGACATTTCGGTCGTGAGCTACGATAACTCTGCAGCAGACGTGCTGTTTGAGCCGGCATTGACTGCGATCGAGCAGGATCCCGGCGTGCTTGCCGAACACGCTTTTGGCTGCATGTCCAAGCGTCTTGCCGGAAAGGGCGCCAGACGTGCCGAAGAGGTCGTTTTGGAGCCTGCGCTCATCGTGAAGGGCAGCGTGCTCGAGCTTACCGAACACAACTAAACACGTTACCGATTTGTAGATCACGAATATGAAGGACTTGTGACAAATGATGCCGCAGGTCGATGTCTTGTTTTGCTGATTTAGAAGCAAATTGGAATGCTAAAACGTTTTATCATAGTGATAAAACGTTTTAGCAAATATACTGGTCCCACCGAAAGGTTGCCGTATCGGAGGGCGACCGTGCAGCGAAGGGACATGAACAATGGCTAAAACACTGGGAACGCCGTGGCAAAAACTGGGACACGAGGTGCCCGCTTCCGAGCTCGAGGGTGTCGATCTGTATTGGCGCGCTTCGAACTACCTGTCCGTCGGCCAGATCTACCTTCGCTCCAACCCGCTGATGCGTACCGACTTTGTCGACGAGAAGACCGGTGAGACGCGCGATTTCGGTCGTCCGGACGTCAAGCACCGCCTGGTTGGCCACTGGGGCACTACGCCCGGCATCAACTTCCTGTTCGGCCACGTCAACCGCCTCATCGCCGACCACAACCAGAACGCCATCTTCCTGATGGGCCCCGGTCACGGTGGTCCCGCCGGTACCGCCCAGTCGCTGCTCGACGGCACCTACCGCGAGATTCGCCCCGACATCACCGATGACGAGGCCGGCCTGCAGAAGTTCTTCCGCCAGTTCTCCTACCCCGGCGGCATTCCGAGCCACTTTGCGCCCGAGACGCCCGGCTCCATCCACGAGGGCGGCGAGCTCGGCTACACGCTCAGCCACGCCTACGGCGCCGTCATGGACAACCCGAGCCTGCTGGCCGTTGCCGTGGTGGGCGACGGCGAGTCCGAGACCGGCCCGCTTGCCACCTCTTGGCAGTCCAACAAGCTCGTGAACCCGGCAACCGACGGTATCGTCCTGCCGATCCTGCACCTCAACGGCTACAAGATCGCCAACCCCACCATCCTCGCCCGCGTGTCCGACGAGGAGCTCACCAAGTTCTTCGAGGGCATGGGCTATAAGCCGCACTTCTTTGTCGCCGGCTTTGACGACGAGAGCCACGCGAGCATCCACGAGCGTTTCGCCGCCCTGTTTGAGCAGGTCTTCGACGAGATCTGCGACATCAAGGTCACCGCTCAGGCCCAGGCCGCCGCGGGCGAGACCGTGGTCCGTCCTGCCTACCCCATGATCGTGTTCCGCACGCCCAAGGGCTGGACCTGCCCCAAGCGGATCGACGGCAAGAAGACCGAGGACTCCTGGCGTGCCCACCAGGTGCCGCTGGCGAGCGCCAAGGACACCCACGAGCACTTCCGCGTGCTGCGCGAGTGGCTGCGTTCCTACAAGCCCGAGGAGCTCTTTACGCCCGAGGGCCAGGTGCGCCCCGAGGTGACGGCCTTTATGCCGACCGGCGAGTTGCGCATTGGCGCCAACCCCAACGCAAACGGCGGTAAGGTCCGTCGCGAGCTCGAGCTCCCCGATGTCCACACTCACGAGATTCCCGTTGCCGAGAAGGGTCACGGCTGGGGCTCCACCGAGGCCGCTCGCGTCTTTGGTGAGTACACTGCCGACGTCCTGGCCAAGAACATGGATGACTTCCGCATCTTTGGCCCCGACGAGACTGCGTCCAACCGCCTGCAGGCTGCCTACAAGGTGACCAAGAAGCAGTGGGACGCCGGCTTCTACGAGGACGAGGCCAACGACGAGCTGCTGGCTGGTTCCGGTAAGGTCGTCGAGCAGCTGTCCGAGCACCAGTGCGAGGGCTTCCTCGAAGCCTACGTGCTCACGGGCCGCTCCGGCGTGTGGAGCTCCTACGAGAGCTTTGTCCACGTGGTCGACTCCATGGTCAACCAGCACTGCAAGTGGCTCGAGGCCACCAAACGCGAGATTCCGTGGCGAGCCCCCATCAGTGGCCTCAACATTTTGCTGTCGAGCCACGTCTGGCGCCAGGACCACAACGGCTTCTCTCACCAGGATCCCGGTTTTATCGACCTGCTGCTCAACAAGGCCAACGACACGCATATCGTAAACGCCTACTACCCGGCCGACGCCAACATGGCCCTTGCCGTGGCCGAGCGCGTCTATCAGTCCACCGACTGCGTCAACGCCATCTTCTGCGGCAAGCAGCCCGCCCCGACCTTCCAGACGGTCGACGAGTCCAAGGCCGAACTCGCCGAGGGCGTTGCGACCTGGGAGTGGGCATCGACCGCCGACTCGCTCGCCGAGGCCGACGTTGTGGTCGCTACCTGTGGTGACGTGCCAACGCTCGAGGCTCTGGCGGCAACCGATATGCTGCGCGAGCTGGGCATCAAGGTTTGGTTCGTCAACGTGGTCGATCTGCTCAAGATCCAGAACGTCTGCGAGAACGACCAGGCGATCAGCGACGAGCGCTGGGCTGAGCTCTTCGGCTGCGGCGAGAAGCCTGTCCTCTTTGCCTTCCACGCCTATGCCGGCACGATTCGCCGCCTGATCTGGAACCGCCCCGGCCACGACGCCTTCCGCGTCCACGGCTACGAGGAGAAGGGTTCCACGACCACGCCGTTCGACATGCTGCGCCTGAACAACATGGACCGCTGGGCCCTGGCTGCCGACGTGCTGCGCATGGTCGATGCCGATAAGTTTGCCGGGCAGATCAACGAGTGGGAGGCCTTCCGCACCGAGGCCTTCGAGTTCGCCTGCGACGAGGGCTACGATCACCCGGCCTTCACCGACTGGGTCTGGCCCGACGCCGCTGCTGCAACCACAGCCGATGGAGCACTCTCCGCAACGCAGATGACCGCGGGCGACAACGAGTAAGTAGGCATCCGGGACGGTCTCGCGCTGGGGCCTGCCTCGGGCGGGTTGCCTTGCTCCGGGAAGTGGGTTTCGCGAACTTCCCGGAGCAAGGCAACCCGCCCGAGGCAGGCCCTCTCGACCGTTTCGTTTTGCGGGGTCTGATTTTTTTTGATGTAATTGGGACTTTGCTGATGCTGCCTTGTAGACCGCGCATCCTCCTATGGTCAGCCAAGATTACATCGTCGGGGCCGGGGAGGCACGCTTTGTTTTGAGAAGTTCGCGAAGCCCACTTCTCAAAACAAAGCGTGCCACCCCGGCCCTCGCCCGTATTACCCCGCTGAGCGAGCCATAGATGCCATGCACCGACGCACGAAAGCGCTAGCTTGAAATTGGTGCTATATTCAGCTTGAGTTGTTTAATGCTAGTTTAGGAGGCTGATATGGGGCTGTTCAAGAAGAAAAACCCACAGGATGCCTTTGACCCCGGTGTGTTTACCATTACCGATACGATTCTGGACCCGCCGCGGTTTACGTTTTTGCCGGCTATCTACCAGGATGCCACGCGTCGCAAGTGGGCTGTGCATCAGCGCGGTGCGCAGCCAAAGATCTTTGACTATGCAGACGTGCTGCAGTGCGAGGTTGCCGAGGCTGGCGATCCGGAGGCCGACGAGACCCCTTCAAAACAGGAATTTGCCCAGCGTATTCTGGCAAATCCTGCCAAGGCGGCAAAAATAAACGCCGCCAAGCGTAATATGTGTCTTGGTATGGGTGTTGTTGTGGCGGTTCAGACGGGAAAAGACGAGGTTTCCAAATTAGAGATTCCCGTTATGACCGACGAAGTCAAACGCGATTCAAGCCTATA
>CAKUGF010000027.1 GCA_934654585.1 uncultured Collinsella sp.
ATGACGGTCTATGTGACGGGCGACATCCACGGTGGGCTCGACATGCAAAAGCTCCGCGACTGGGAGCTTGGGGATAGCCTTACCGGCGATGACTACCTCATTGTCGCCGGCGACTTTGGCTTTTCGTGGGATTTCTCTGCCGAGGAATGCGCCGACATCGCTTGGCTGGAGTCGCGCCCCTACACGGTACTGTTCGTCGACGGCAACCACGAGCGCTTCGACCACTGGGAGGAGCGCCCCATGGAGCCGTGGCACGGCGGGCTGACGCAACGTCTGTCGGATACTTCGTCTATCCGCCGCCTCATGCGCGGCGAGGTCTTCGAGCTCGACGGCTCGACGGTCTTCACCATGGGCGGTGCCACGAGCATGGACAGGGAATACCGCGTGCCGTATTCCAGCTGGTGGCCTCAGGAGCTCCCGGACGAGCGCGATTTCGATACCGCGCGGACAAAGCTCGACAAGGTCGGCTGGAAGGTCGACTGCGTCATCACCCATACCTGCTCGACGCGCATGCTCTCGCCGACGCTCTACCCGGACCCAGGCTGGGAGCGCCCCGATGTGGACCGGCTGACCGAATTCCTCGACGAGCTCGAGAATCGCCTGGACTACAAGCGCTGGTATTACGGCCATTTTCACCGAGACGGCAACCCGAACGAATGTCATACCGTGCTGTACGACCGGATCGTGAGGCTCGGGGACAAACTCCTGCCGTGGGGTGCGTACTGATGGCTGTCTATGTGACAGGAGACGTGCACGGCAGGGCCGAGTACGGGGCCAGCAGGTTCGCCTTCAGGTCTTGGCCACTGGGCCGGACCCTGACGCGCGATGACGCGGTGATCGTGGCCGGCGACTTCGGCTTTGTCTGGGATGGATCCAACGCCGAGAAATACTGGCTCGACTGGTTCGAGTCGAAGCCGTGGACCACGTGTTTCGTAGACGGCAACCATGAGAACCACCGGATGCTGGCAGAACTGCCGGTGCGGGAGTGGAGCGACGGCCTCGTCCATGAGGCGCGACCGTACGTGCTGCACCTGATGCGCGGCGAGGTGTACGACATCGCGGGGACCACGGTCCTTGCCATGGGCGGCGCCGCGAGCAACGACAGGCAGTATCGCAGGGAGGGGAGGAGCTGGTGGCCCGAGGAGATGCCGAGCGAGGAGGAGATGGGGCACTGCCGCGCCTCGCTTGACCGCGTGGGCTGGAGGGTCGATTGCGTTGTGACTCACGAGGCCCCCGCTGCCCTTGCTGAGGTGCTGTGCCGCGAGCATGGACGCGGGTATCGTGGCGACCGGCTGCAAACTTTCCTGGGCGAGCTCGACGGGCGGCTCGGCTACCGAGCCTGGTTCTTCGGACATTATCACGGCGACGAATGGCGCGACGACAGACATCGCCTGATCTACCGAGACATCGTGCCGATCGAAGATGCTGCGCCCGGTTCTAGGAACCTTCTGGAAGCGCTCTAGAAGATTCCTAGAAATCAGCAGCCTGACAGGAGAAGCGCGGGGCTACTCGTCCTTCCTCTGGGTCATGACCTCGACCTTAGCCTCGGCCACGGCCGCCCGCTGTTCGGTTGCAGCGAGGCGGTCCTTGAGGGCGGCGACCTCGGCCATCAGGTCGCGCTGGGCCAGGAGTGCGTCGTTCAACTTGGCTTGGGCTTTCAGCGCGGCGTCACGCTCGCCGCGCAGGCGCTCGATCTCATCGACCATGGCCACGGCCTCGGCATGGAGCTGGACGACCTGTCTGTCGAGCTCCCTGGCATCGGCGAGGTATCTGACGCTCGCGGCATGAAGCTCGTTGTTCTCGAGCTCGAGGCTCGCGGTATCGAGTTCAAACTTCTCCTCGATAAAGGCGACCCGCTCATTGCAGTCGGCCTCAAGTCTTTCGTTCCGGTCTCTCGCCTCGACGAGCTTGCGGTTGAATTCGTCGAGCTGGGCCCTGAGCAACGCGTTCTCGGTTCTGAGGTCGCCCGTCTCGCGCAGCAGCTTCTCCCGCCACGTCGCCTCGATCCGCTCGGCAGCCTCATCGAGGACGGCCTTCACGCCGGATGTCTCGCTGATTTTCTTTTCGCTCGGATTGTCTGCCATGGTGCGGCACTCCAATCAACAAAGGGCATGGCTTCGCCATGCCATACGGCTGGGGACACTGCACGGCCGCTGTTGATTTGTAGTCATCCTGCGATCGGTGAGTTCTAAAAAGGCGTCTCAGGTCATGCGTTCACGCAGGGTTTCAGTTGGAGAAATACCGCACTCTTATATAGTAGCGCACTCGGATTTATCTTCTGACGCCCACTAACCCGCGTTCGCGGAGCACGCGGTACAGGGTCGATTTCGAGATACCCGTTGCGGCGCATATGTCGGGAATTGGCGTCTCGCGGGCGAGGTAGAGTTTCACGGCAACATCGGCCTTGACGTCCGCGATGCGCGGACGGCCGCCTACGTTGCCGCCATGGTTTCGTTTTACGGCGATGCCCTCGGCCTGGCGCTGCCTGATCAGGTCACGCTCAAGTTCCGCAGTACAGGCGTGGGTACCGAGAACGAAACGGCCGAAGGCGGTATCGAGATCGACTGGTTGTTTCAGGGAAGTCAGCTTCACACCGAGGTTTCGAAACATGAGGTCATAGTTCAACAGCTGTCTGGTCGATCTGGTCAAACGCTCCCAAGATTCGACCACCACTTCATCGCCGGCCTTCATCTTTTTGAACAGACGCTTCTGCTGAGTTCGGTCACCGTCCTTGGCACCCGTGACCTTGTCTTTGTAGATATGGCCATAGGGCACACCAGCGTTGACCAACGCCTCGATTTGCCTGTCTAGCTTCTGATCCTTCGTGCTCACGCGAGCGTATCCGTATCTGGTCATTTTCAGCCTCCTGCCTTGTCTTTTGATTTTCTCATGGGAATGCAAGGGGAGGTTTTGGCACTGAGTTTTGGCACTCGCTGTTCACGGCATCGAGGGTTCGGTTTTCGGGTGCCGCGCGGCATACGTTTTGGGACTGTCGGGACCTAAAAATCGACCTTACCAAATTCGATTTACGGCCCGAAAAAGGGTTGATGCGGGCATCCGCACCAGCCCTGGTCCAAATACCCCGTAAATCGAATCCTGTTAAGCCGTCTACCTGCGGTTTTGCTAAATTCGCTACCACCGGGTGAGAATCGTGTCCGAGCGGCACGATATAGTAGGTGAGACACCAACAAGGAAAGAAATGGCCATGAGCGATTCAATGGAAGTCATACATCGACTTGAGCGCGAGATGGCAGACCGTGCCGCTGCGGTTGAGAAAGTCGATGCCTTTAAAAACCAGCTCGCGCAGGCCATCAAGGCCTTCATGGATGCAGACAGCGCGGTCCGCATCCTTAACGACCATGACAGCATCGTTGACACTCAGATCGCCAACGCCATCGACGAGCATCTTCTCGCCATCGACAAGTTGTGCCGCTTCGGTATCGACGGCGGTTTCAGCGAAGAGCACCCGGTCAAGGAGTACTAGACCGCCGTATGGCCATCGAATAAAGTGAAAGAGGGTCGAACCGAGCAGTTCCCGGACAATTGGCGTCCGGCCAGACACTTCGGCTCGGTCCTTTCTCGTGCGTTTTTCTAGGAAAGCTCTAGAACATTTCTAGATGCATTCCGAAATGATTGCGAATCGCTTTTGATGCGGTGCCTAACGGCACCTATGATCCGCTCGCGAAGCTCGCTGATTTATATATCTCTTTGTACATTTTCGACTACAACCAAAAACGGATTCGGCGTCCTTGCCGAATTGTAGGTGTTACAGCCAGATGTTCTGGTCCGCCCGGGGAGCGAAGCGACGCCGGCGCTGAGGGCTGACAGCTGGTACGCCTCGCGCTAAGGGCTTGCTTGTTTATAAGACTGCCCGCGAGGTCTGATTGGCTTGCGGGTTGAATTGTTAGGTGGTGGAGTATCCACAGATTTTGGGCACAGTCGTGGACCCTCCCTAAATCTTCGAAACCAGCATGTAGCTGGGAAGACCTCACCCGCCCCTTGGCCTTTTGCTCGACGATCTCGCGGGTCTCCACATGGCTCCGCCATGTATCCGGACCATTCGTTTAACGCATCGGCCGTCCTCACCGATGCCCCTCTACATGACAGGGCCCAGGGTGGGGCACAAAGTCCGTCACGGCTGCACGCCTACCGCAGTCCTCCTTGCTTGACGTTGCGGCTACTCACCGCCAAACACACGCGTCGCCGCGTGGATATCCCACCGACTCCTGCTCTTCAGCTTTTAACCTACTTTCCTGCAGTATTGCAGCAGGACGAGCGCTCGGATCCTGGCACGCCGTCCCCGCCCTTATGGGCCGAGGCAGCGCAGGGGTCACAGGGAAGGCACTACCCTCGTCGAAGTCTCCTCGTGGAGACGGGACGGCAGACCTGTACAGCTCAGTCACCGATTATTCGAGCAAAACGCTACCTTTTTCGCAGGCCCTTGGTCCTGGCCGACCGGGAACGGCATATGTCACACGCCCGGTCGATATGAAAAAACCTCCCGGCGAGGAGGTTCCGTTTTTTCTCTTATCTACTTCTCCGTGTTGTCCTGACCTGCGGGTCTGGATAAAATGGAGTTGTCAGATGGCTTGTGGTTTAAGCGTCTGACGGTGTAGATGTTGAGTTGGTACCTCACTCTACGCGGTTCCACGGTGTTGGTACCACCGCTGGAACAACCTCGATGATAGCACGCCCGCCCGTCTTAACGGCGGGCGGGTTATCAAATTTTTAGCTATCTACCTGCGAAAACTTAATACATTGGTACTACGGTATGGCTCTTTGCGGTGCCGCCAATAGCTGACTATTAGTGAATCTGTAACTAATAACTCTTAATAGTTTGTAATTAGAGGAAATTCCGAACTATTAGCGCCAATAGTTCCACCGCTCTTCGCTGGAATGTTGGCAAAAAGGCTAGCGGGCCGAGTCGCCGCGCGTGTAATCGCCACGATCGACAGTGCGATCGGACCGATAGTGAGGCGCGTCGCTACCGCCGTGCGCCTGGCCGGCGGCGCGAACGCGGTCGTCGCCGGCATCGGGAACGGCGCCGGCATAGCGGTTGCGAATCTCCCTTGCGTAGCCGCGACGCGCAAGAAGCTCATCGCGAACCGCTGGATCTTCGAGCAAATCCTCATCGCACTTCGGTGCGATGAATTTGGGGAATGAATTGTAGGCGACGCCTTTGCTCGCTTTCGCCTGTTCGACCCACGCCGAATACGCTTTCTTGAGTCGTTGGATGTAAATCTCACAGCGTTTCTCGTACGGTAACGCTCGCTCGGCTTCCAGCACGTTCTTTTCGAACGCCGCTTCAAGTTGTTTGACTGCAAAACGTCCGTCGAGTCGAGTCAGGTTGAAAGTGCACTTCGGATTGCCGGCTTCTTTGATATCGAGATCTGTCGCATAGACTCGATTATTCTTGACGAAAATGTCTACGCCCCATGAGGCAAGTATCTTTTTGAACTGATTCATATTCTTCGGATGACCTTCATCGATTGCAATATGGATCAGCTCGCGCAGATTGTTTTTATAACTGTACTCACCCCGCTCAACGATTTTCTTTTCTGTGTCGCGCGGCTGACGATCTCGAATCTTCGAATTCTTCTTTCCCTTTTCAAGTTGAGTAAGATTCCAGTCCTTATCGAGTTCACGGACCCACGCGGCACGTTCGAATTTTCCGTGACGACCGCCCGTCTCGCAACGCTTACCCGTCAAAAGATCCGTGCGGTTAATCGCCATATGAACCGCGTAGCGTTTTCCCGCCTTATCGCTTTCCTCATGCAACGCGACAATCACTTGCTGATGCGGGTAGTGTTTCGCAAGCCATTGCTCCGCGTAGGCCATACACGCATCGGGGGTCATCTTGCCTCCGTTGCAGCTGCACTCCTCGGGCAGAAACGCGAGAATCTGATGAAGCATCGTTATGTTCTTCGCGCCGGCACGCGCGGGCCTGTCGTGATGGAACATCTTCCGCGTCATAGCCATTTCGGAAAACCAGTGCTTTCCGTTCGCGAGGTTCCAGCCGCCGCGGGCCAAAGCATTCTTTCCGTTAATGTACTTGCGCAGGTGCTTCGCGTAGCGCTCGGACGAAACACCTTTCTGCTTAACGACGGTCATCGAGCTCACCGCCATCGGTGAAATAGCGATGTTCGAGCTCTTCGATGAAGAGGGTGACTCTACGGGCGTTCTGGTAAACCTTTTCGAGCGTGCGAAAAACTGCCTTCTCGTTGTAGGCCGGAAGACCTTGCGCATTCACAAAATACATCAGCTGGTTGAGGTTCGTCCCCTCGCGATACAGCTCGTGATAGATTTTCGCGACCTGTGCCATATCGAAATCGATCTTCTCGATTTTCCCGGTAAGCATCACGCGGCGGGCATACGCGCTGACGGTCGTGCCGAGCGCATCCGCCTGCTTGCGAATCGCCTCGTGCTCGCCATCGGTGACTTTAACGTAAATGACTGCCGAGCGCTTTTCGTTCGAATCCTCTGAAACGGTTTGCAGCTTTTTGCTACGGCCACCGTTCTTATTTTTGGAAATGACTAGATCATCGAGCGATTCATTCCAATGAATCAGTGCACAGCGAATGAGTTCGGCCTTAGTCATGCCCGCCTTTTCCGCCAAAGCGGAAAGCGTTTCGTATTCTTCAGAGGTGAGTGTCGCCTTAACGGTGTGCGGACGTTTGCAACTCATCATTCATGCCCCCAGGAAAGCAGAGCGAATCGGTGAGGCCACCGATTCAAAACCGATATGAGATTGCTTTCCTTTTTGGGAGCGACCGACGTCGCGCCGATTTTTGAAGTGACGCCGTCGCTTCCCTTAGAGAAATGAAGGCGAACTTCATTTCTAACTTTATCGCCGTGGGAGGTGATAAACAAGATGTGTTGGCAGATAAAGGGGGCGAGTATGGCCCCATTTATCTAGCCCAACACCAATCTTGCAATCACCGGTACGGCGATTGGGCGGAACGCAGTGTAGACATGGAATGAGAGGCCTCATTCCAAGCGAGATGCCTCGCGTTGTCGAAACGAAAGTGAAGACCGTAAGCGAAAGCGAACTCTTAACGCGAAGGATGCTGAGTGTTAAGAGTTCGCTGTAGCGAGAGCGGAGCGGTGATGCGAATGCGAGGGATGCCGAGTATTTGCGTTACCGCGCAGCGGGTTTGCGGCGCCCGCGCCGCAAACATTCGACTTGTCGAATCGTTTTTTCGTAACGCCCGCGAAAAAGTTGAGGCAGCTTTCGACATTTCAATGACGCGGAGAGTCTTTAGTGAGACCCGTAGCGTTGTTGGATTGTCGAAAGGTACCGCGAATCGCATTACGATTCGGATTAGCGAATCGATTTTCATGCGGCGGTCAAGCCGCCTATGATCGCGACCTTCGGTCGCTATCGCATTTCAAAACTCGCGTTTTGTTTTGACGCGATTTGAAATGCGATATGAAAAAAACGAAACGCCCGCGCGAGTCGTTTTGACTTTTGCGCGGGCGCGATTCGAATCAAATGAAAATCAAGACGGCGATTTTACGTTCGCGGTTTAGATCTTGGAATAGCGATGCTCTGTTTTTAGACGCCAAGCGTATCGACCGGCGCGATAACGATTCCGTCGCTGGTTGTATGTGCCGGCATTCCATAACCGATAACGATGAGTTTTGCAGCAGGCTCCTTCTCACCTCGGTCAACCATCTTTCGTTCAAGCCTGTTCAAATTCTCAGACGCCTCCGGGACCTGTGGACTCCCCAACTTGACTTCGACAGCGACCCAAGAGCCATCGCGCTTGTGTATCACGGCGTCAACTTCCAGATCGTCGGCGTCGTGGTAGTGTGACACGAGCGCATCGCCGGCAGCGGCATACACTTTAAGATCATGGATGACCAGAGATTCGAAAAGCAGTCCAAGCGTCTTCGGGTCAGACGCAAGCGACTCGGGATTCGCTCCGATAAGAGCAACGGAAAGCGATGGATCTGCAAGATGCCGCTTCGCCCCTTGCCTCAATTTAACAGGCGACCTGAGAGCCGGGTGCCACGCCGGAATGTCATCGACGATATTGATTCTACGCAAGGCGTCCATGTATCTGGAAACGGAATTCTTCGAAACGTCTTCGCCGATATCCCTGTCTATCGATTTTGACCCAGCAAGAGTCGACTCGTTACGAGCAAGCGATGCCAAGAGAGCTCGGACTTTCACCGGATCCCTCCTAATACCGTCCGTTCTGGAAACATCGGACTCGCACACCCCGTCAATGTAAGCGGCAGCTATGCGCATCGCATCGTCAGTCGATTTACCAACAGCCTGTGGCCATCCACCCCTGCACAGCAAATCGGCTATATCTCCAACGCCGCCTATTGAACCGAGCGCGGGATTGACGCCCTCGCCAGAAAACAACGCTTCGAGCGAAACGGCTCCGGATGAAATGCCAAGTTCAAGAAGCGTCATAGTGTCCATGCGAAGCCTTGATATCCGACCGACTCCGCTATGCATTGGCTGCGCAGCATCACGTGGCGTCGCTGAGCCAGTAAGGATAAACTGGCCGGGTTCGCCTCCTCTCGCATCACACTCAAAGCGCACTGCATCCCAAATGCCCGGTGCCTCCTGCCACTCGTCAACCAGCCTCGGTACTGGACCGACAATCGCCCTAGCAGGATCAAGCTCGGCAAGCTGCCGAGCCGCAAAGCCACCGGATGGATCGGATAGCGAAAGCGATGACGCTGCGAACCGCTTGGACGTCGTCGTCTTACCACACCATTTAGGCCCTTGAACAAGCACAGCACCAAAGATACCGAGATCGCGTTCGATAGCGCGATCGATACATCTATTTATATATCTATCCATCTGTATGACTCCCATGTCCGCCTATAACAAGCATTCTATCAGCACTGTGGTGACGATTGACGGTAATCCGTGGTGACGATTGACGGTAATCCGTGGTGACGATTGACGGTAATCCGTGGTGACGTTTTCTATTTTCATAGCAGCGTGATCGGCGAGATGAACTATGAGACGGATAAATTTAACTGACGCCTCTCATGAGTTCAGCAATGCTGATTTGAAATCCGTCGGCAATCTTCTTGAGATTTGAGAGGCTGACATTACGCCGCCCGACTTCAATGCTCGCGTAGTAGGAACGATCCATTTCAATCAAATTGGCGAACTGCTCCTGGCTGCACCCGAGTCCAGCGCGGAGCTCTTTGCATCTCATGCCGAATGATTTCTGAAGCGTTTTCGTATCCATGACAAAAAGAGTCATGGATTGTTGTATAAAAGCCAACGGACTATATACAACAATCCCAGTTAAGGCGCATAATTATCTCTATTGGAAAGCACTCTGATGCCCAGTCGGATAGGGCACGGAAAAGGAATGGAACAGCACAATGACTCAGGATTTCGCTGCCGGTGGCGATCACTTCGCCGCACTGCCAAGCAAAAAGATTCACGCCCCGAAGGGGATCGCACGCCTGACCGTCACCGCGGCGACCATGGCCGCCATGACCGGATCGAGCCTCATCTCGCCGTTCGCGGCATTCGCCCAGACCGGTGACGGGACCACGCAGCACCCCGCCGTGATGTCGCCGATCGCCACCCACGCCGGCGCGGTATCCGGCACCGGCGCGAAGTCCGCCGCACAGACCATCGCGGACCTGCAGAAGGCTGTCGACGAGGCGAAGGCGAAGGAGGACGCCGCCAAGGCATCCTACGACGAGGCCGCCGGTCCCTACAACGAGGCGGCTTCCGCCCGCGACCAGGCCAAGGCATCCTATGATTCGGCAGTCAGCGCCGGCACGGCAGCCGACCGAGCGGCAATGGACGAGTACGCCCGTCAGGTCGCGGAGGGCAAGGACGCCGCCGATGCCGCCGGCAAGGACCTCGAGCAGGCGAAGGCGGGTCTCGCAGACGCCAAGGCCGATGCGTCCGAGAAGGACGAAGCGTACCAGTCCGCCATCAAGGCGGCCCAGGATGCCAAAGACGCCCTCGATAAAGCCAAGGCCGATGCCGTGAGCGCCGCCCCGGAGGCTATCCGTGCCGCCGAGCAGGCGGTACGCGACGCCCAAGATGCCGTGATCAAGGCACAGACCGAGCTCGACCGCGCCAACGCGACGCTTGCCGATGCCCAGTCCAAGCTGGTTGCGGCCCAGTCTGCAAAGGATTCCGCAGATGCCGTCCTCGCCGCAGCCCAGCAGAACAAGGACGCGGCGGATGCGAAGGCCGCAGCCGCTAGCGCCGCCTATGAGCAGGCGAAAGCCGACCTCGCCGCAGCGGAGGCAGGCGCCAGCGGTCCGGAGTACGATGCGGCAAAACAGAAGGTCGCGGACGCGGAGGCCGCCCTCGTCGCCGCACGAGCGGCACAGTCCCAGTGCGAGTCCGAGCTCGAGCAGGCACAGTCCGCTGCGGCAACGGCACAGGCCGACCTGAATGATGCCCAGGTGTCCCTCTCCGTAAAGCAGCAGACCGCGGCCGATGCCGAATCCGGCGTGAACGCCGCCCAGTCCGCACTCGATGCCGCGAACGCCGACCTCGATGCGGCCAAGCAGGCGAATGCCGACGCCGTCGCCAAGCTGGATGCAGCGAAGCAGGCCGTCAAGGACGCCGAGTCCGCCAAAGCAGCCGCAGACGAAGAGCTTGCGAACGCCAAGACCGCAAAGGATACCGCCGACGCGGCCGTGACCGCCGCCCAGCAGAAGGTCGACGAGACCCAGGCGAAACTCGATACCGCCGACGCGCAGCTCAAGCAGGGAGCCATCGGCTTCTTCCGTGCCATGGGTGCCGATTCAGCCATCGAGATCATCCAGAACTGCACGTACAAGGACTACACCGAGGTAGGGAACAGCCTCGACGCCACGAGCCTCGACAACATGCTCGCGGCAATCCCGTACATGAAGTCCATCAACGAGTACCGCAAGTCCGTCGGTCTCTCCGAACTCCAGGTCACCTACAAGCTCATTGCAGCGGCGATAGCCAACGCAAACTATTCCGATGCCAAGTTTGGACATTCCATGCAGTTCGATACGACCGAAAACCTCGCATGGAATTATGGAACCGATCCGAAACCGCAGTGGGTTGACCAAGAAAAGGCTTTCTTCGATCAGGCGGTTCAGGAGCTCTATGGCGTCACCGGTCTGACCGGTAAGGATGCCGTAGATTTCTACAAGACGCATAGCGGGATTGAATCCTATGTCAACCAGCATTTCAAGGTTGCCGGATATCCCGCAACCGTCGGTCACTACCTGCATGTCATCAGCCCCGAAATCGGCTATATGGGCATGGCAGTCTGCAGCAAGGGAACCATGAACGGCTGGCAGACCGACAGCCTCGATACCGCAAACCTTGGTTGGGCAGGTTCAGGCTGGAACATGAACCCCATCTCCGTCGACGAGTACGAGCAGAATCTGACCTCCTATATCAACGGTCTTAAGAACGCCAAGAGCGCACTCGACGCAGCCAAGGCCGATCTCGCCGCCAAGCAGCAGGCAGCCACCGACGCCGTTGAAACCGTCCAGCAGAAGCAGGTCGCAGCGGATTCCGCACAGGCAGGTATCGATGCCGCGAAGCAGGACGTCACCGATGCCCAACGTGCCGTCGATGCCGCAAAGGCTGATGTCGCCGCCAAGCAGCAGGGCGTCACGGATGCCCAGGCCGAGCTGAATGCGGCGAAATCGAACCTCGATGCCACCAACGCGGCAGTCGATACGGCAAAATCGACCGTCCAGCAGAAGCAGGTCGCCTTTAATGCCGCCAACGCAGCCGTAACGGCCGCACAGTCCAAGCTGGACTCCGCCAAGGCGGACACCGCATCCAAGCAGCAGGGCGTGGACGATACGAACGCCGACCTCGCGAAGTTCTTCCAGGACGTCGCCGCCGCCAAGAAGGCACTCGATACCGCAAAGAGCGTCCACGACGCGGCGGCAGCCGATCAGGCCGAGAAGGCGACCGTCCTCGCCGCCGCCAAGCAAAAGGCGGACGGCACCGCAAGCACCCTCGCGGATGCCCAGCGTGCCGTCGATGCCGCAAGGACCGACACCGGCGTTGCCGCCGACAAGCTCACCGGCTCCCAGACCGATCTCGAGGACACACAGTCGAACCTCGACATCCTCACCGGTCTTGCCGCGAAGCTCGCAGAGGCACAGCAGCGCGAGCAGGATGCAGTAAAGGCCGTCAATGACACCAAGGCCGCGCTCGATGCCGCGAAGGCTGACGCCATCGCCGCCGAGTCCCTGGTCTCCGCCACCGAGCAGGCGAAGGCGCAGGCAGACGCCAAGCTGTCGAAGCTGAACTCCATCGATGCCGACGCGGCGCTCGTTTCCGGCCATGACGCGAACGCGGATGACGCCCTCAACGCGCTTTTCGCCGCCGCAGTCGAGACGCGTGCCAAGGTCGCGCCCGCCAAGGCCATCCTGGACGAGAAGCAGGCCGCGGTGGACGGGCTCCAACCCGGCTATGATGCGGCACTCGCTGCCTACGAGCAGGCGAAGTCCGACCGCATCGCGGCAGAGCAGGAGCTTTCCGCCGAGATCGCCCGTCAGGAGGCGGAGGAGGCCGCAAAGAAGCAGGCGGCATACAGCCCGAAGCACCTCGCCGGCACGGAGACCGCCCAGTCCGGTAGCCTCGCCCAGACCGGCGACCGCGCGGGCCTCATCGGCGAGACGTTCGTCATCGGCGGCACCGTCCTCGTGGCGGCCGGCGTATTCCTCGATCGGAAGAAGCGCCGCGAGCAGATGTAGGACAAATCGCATAACGACTCGGAAAGGGGAATCCAGCAAAATGGATTCCCCTTTTTTCCTTTCGCCAGCCACGGTTCGTTGAGGCAGCTTCAGCTTAAGGGCCACAGATTAAACCGATCTACAACTGTGACCATATGACTGTGCGCACATGTTAGCATGGTCATATGGTCACCTATTTACAGCTGCGATTATGATGCAATAACTCAACCGTTAGTGCTTATTAAACAGCCAATCGAAGCCAGGCTTGCCCAGTGTTTGGCGCATCTGCCCCACCTGAATCTCCGCCTCCACGCCATCCTTGCCGATGACGGCGGCCATGTTCTCAGCGGTCAGCAGCCAAGATAACAGACGGGCGGATCCAGCTCAGCATATAACGTTCGGTAATACATGACCATGTTAATGTAGTCATATGTTCACGCATTACAAGCTGGGACCTCATGTATTAGAGCTCGAGCTGCGCCCGTGCGTCCTTGGCGTCTCGCGTCCGACCGTCATCAAATGGCTCAAGCCGGGCTGGCGCGATAAGCGGAATGAGGTCGTGAGGCGGATGGACGCCGGCAGCGTCACACCAATCCGCCTCACGGACGATGAAATCGCGTGGACGCCGGAGGCCGTGACCGTCAGGGCGTCCGGCGGGGAAATCATCGGGCTCGATGCGTGGGGCATGGCGAAGGTTCCTACCGGAGCCTATGGTCCCGACTCTCCCGGTCGTATTCCTACGATATCGCCCCTAAATCACCAATGTGTCAGATAAAGAATGATGCAATGGCTATGATCAAGCATACGGCGGATGCGGCGACTGCGCCTTTTTTCCTCTCCTTTAGTCCGACGAATAGGGTTGCCGTAAAGTAAAGGGCGGAAATGCAGGCTATGGCAAGCGAAACGAGTTCCTTGGGCGGTTTCAGCAAAAGGTCGCTAGCAAAGAGTAATGCAAGCAGGGCAAAGCCGATTGTGGTCAAGTATCTCGATTGATTTTGCGACAGCATGGCAACTGCCTTTTAGAACAGGCAAGTGAAAAGTCGGTACGATGCCGCTGCGGTTGCATACAAGGCGCCGCCAGGACCGCCTGTCACGTAACCGGCGATCACACCAGCGGTGCCAGCAACGTAGAGATCGCGCAGGCAAGCCTCCTCCTTCGGGATCAGCTTGACCTTGTGAGGGACAGGGCGGTTATTTGCAAATCCGTGAGAATCGCACCACGCCTTGGAATATGAATCCGTGCAGCGCCCGCGCTCAAAAGGGGATATATTGTAATTTTCGTCGTAGTTGTCTCCGACGTAGATCTCACTGCTCTCGGCGGGAGATCCCTCGTCGGCATAGGCTGCCGCAACGGGTACAAATGGTGTCATGACAAGGGAGAGGCAAAGAGTTGCTGAGACGATGGAGGGTAGACATTTCTTCATGGCGGGCTCCTTAATCTGGCCTTTGATAGTTACTCGATATCGCCTCCTGCCGCTTTCTATCCGTTGTATTCGGCGTATTTCTTTAATAAGGCAAGAGATTCTTTCTCTCCCTCGGCTGAGCCGATGATGTTTCCTTGATCATCCAGTATGAATACGGACGGAATATGCTCAAGTTCATATTGGTCATACACGGCCTTATCTTGATCTATGTATATGGGAAAGTCTCCTTCATGGACTGAGGCTTCTTCAATCGTGCTGTCCTCGGAAACAGTGAAAAGGTTCTTCCTTATGGCTGCGAAATTATCAAGTTGCTGCATATCCTCTATGAGAGATTCGCAGTGCGGACACCACGATGCCCAGAACATCAAGATGTTTTCCTCATTAGGTTTTAGCTTGTCAAAATAATTGACGTTTCGGCCAAGGCTGAAATCTTGGCCCTTTTTAATGGACAAAGATGAGGGATAAGCATCGTGTTGCGGTTTGATATTGACGGCGATCAAGGCGGCGAAACACGCCAGAGCCGCCAAAGTCAGTAAGGCGATAACGCATTTTCTCGGTTTCCAGCTCATGACAGATCCCTCTCTCATGGTGAAACGCATACATTACGATATATGTGCATTGTACGCTAATAAATTTCAATATCCATCATCTAACTAAAGAATGCTACCTCACTGATTCAGCGACGATGCATTTTTACCCTTGCGTTCCCACTCGCGTACCCGCCTCGCTGCGTCGGCGGTCGGAAGGGCCCCGTCTCGCATTCAGCGACCTTGTAACCGTATCTGTCGAGCCAGGCGGCAGCGCATCCCAATCGACGCACTTCCAGTCGTCGCCGCGGCCGTGCTGCATCACGAGGCCTCCGGCGACCGTGAGCGCGTGGATATGCTCTCTTTGCAGGCCAGCGATGATTCCGCCGGTGCATACGATGCTAGGTCGCTGTGCCGGCACTGTGCAAACGTATTGGCCTTTGTGCCCCTTTTGGCAACTTTAGCCCGGCTGTGGGTTAAAACAACCCACAGCCATGACCGCGTTAGCGTAGTACTATACTAATTGCTTAACATGCTCATATATTTCTAACTGCGACTTAGAATTACTTAATGTAGTCACATGTTAATGTGCTAATATATGACTACGTTATTTCAGAAAGGGGAGGACATGGCGACGAACATCCTTTTGGTCAATCAGAAAGGCGGCGTCGGCAAAACGACGTTCGCCGACGAGATCGCCTGGGGCCTCGAGCGCCGCGGCCACAAGGTCGGCTTCGGTAACCTGGACCCACAGGGCGGAGCAAACCACGAGAAGGGGCTGCTCGACAACGAGGACGCCGTGAACGTCATCGACACACCGGGCTTTTTGAGCGACGACACCGCCGAATATGCCAAGAACGCGGATATCGCGATTATCCCGGTGCAGCCCGGCACGCTGGGCCTGAAGCCCATGAAGCGCACGATCAAGGTCATCACCGAGGCCAATCCCGACTTGTCGTTCGCCATCATCGTCAACAACTTCGCCGGCAACCAGACCGTGGACAGGCAGTTCCTCGAGCTTCTTGAGGCCGATGACCTTCCCGTGCTGGGCACCGTTCCAACCGCGGCGGCATTCAAACAGGGCGCGGCCCTGGGCAAGCCCGTGTACGAAATCGCGAAGAGCGGCAAAGCCGCCCAGGCAATCGAGAGCATCCTGGACGAGATCGAGGAGGTCCTGTAATGGCAAGCAAGTTCAAGAAATCGACCTCGTACTTCGACAAGGCCGCGGAGGCCGCCGAGGAGAGGCAGCAGAAAATCGTTGAAAGCGCATCCGAGCCCCAGAAACCGGCTCCACAGGTACGGAAAGTCGGACGCCCAAAAAAGGGCCTTGAAGGGGCATCTGAGAGGCTTGTACAGCTGTCTGTCTACGTTCCCGAGAGCTACCGCAAGCGATTGAAGCAGGTCGCCCTTGAGGAGGACAAGTCCGTATCGGATATCGCTCGGGAGCTTTTCGATCGCTATCTGGCCGAAAAAGAGCTCTAGTTGAGTTAACGGGTACCGAAGGGTGCCCGTTTTTCTTTTACCTTGGCCGCTGAGAGCCGATTTAAGGCGCCGTTTTATCTATCAGTGAGAAAACGGTCGAACCTCACCGATAGGACGTCTTATTTTCGATTCTGTAGCTCCCTGCAGGTAATTGAAGTGAGGTTGACCAAATGCCGATATCCAGATCAACCGGAAAACGGATTCGGCGAGTCCATGCCGAATTGTAGGCTTACAGTTACGTGCAGGCAGTCGCCCGGTGAGCGGAGCGAGGCCGGCGCTGAGGGCTGACAGCGACGTAGTCGGGGAGTTGGGGCGTTAGCCCCCACACTTTTGGCCGAAGGCCATGCCAAGGAGCCAAAGGCGACGCGGAGTGAGGCATAGCCGAACGGAGGGCAAGGAGGCGTAGCCGACGCGCAGGGAGCCGTAGTCGACCGGAGAGCGAGCGTAGCGAGCGCCAAGGAGCGGCAGCGACGCGGAACGAACGCAGTGAGCGGAGGGCAAGGCCGATAGGCCGCGCAGGGAGCTTCAGCGACCGGAGATCTATTTAATTATTTATTCATTTTCTCTTTATTTAATTGGAATATGACTTTGCGTCATATGGATTCGCAGTCTGACCTTGCTTAAGTTACAGGTGATTCCGTATTACTTTGCGTCATATTTCGTATGACTTTGCGTCATATCCCATATGACTTTGCGTCATATTTTCGTATGACTTTGCGTCATAAATATGACTCTGCGTCATAAATATGAGGCTTTGCGCCAAACGGATATGACTTTGCGTCATATTTCAATCGAAAAAATTATGACTTTGCGTCATAAATATGACTCTGCGTCATATCCCGTATGACTTTGCGTCATATGAAATTATGACTTTGCATCATAAATATAACTTTGCGTCATATTTTTTTATGACTTTGCATCATAAATATGATGCAAAGTCATATGAATTTGATGCTTGACCTCGCTTAGGTTACATATGTCGTTTATCTCGAGCGGCGCTGGCTATAAAAAAGGACGCCCGTCGCAGACGCCCTTCTGACATTACTTTCCTTCCTCGGGAACCCAACCGCGCTCACGCGCCTGAAGCTCAAGTTCTGTCCAGTTCATGACCCAGACCCCATCCACCTTGAAAATCAGACCGCGATTGGCAAGACTTCCCAACGCTTTCGATATGGTTGACTGATCCGTGAACAACTGATCGGCGAGTTGCTTCTGCTGCATGAACAGTCCGCGAGGCAACGGCCGTCCGTTGCGCGTCGGCGTTTGCCCACCTCCGCAGCAAAATGTGCCAATCAACTCTAAGAGCGCGAGTTGGACGCGACTTTTGGCGACAGCATTGTAGGGATCGTAGCTGAACTTCCGTTTCGCGCTGCCTGTGATCAGCTGCTTCGACTGGTCCATCCGATTGACGTCACGCGCTCCAATGGCGCCTGCGGCAGCTTCCTCTTGAGCAATCGAGCGCTCTGCGTCACTTTTCGGCGAGCTGTCGTCCGGCAGGACGGACTTGCCGCCGGCCAGCTTCCTTCTTTCTTCTTCGGTTAATTTAACCATCGGTCAATGCCCTTCAGTGTGAAGGCATTTCGACCTGTTTGCCCGCAATGCTATAACACCATGATATTTTGGTATCACTTTCGATACAGGGGCTAAATCCCAGCACATATTATGCTAAGATGCAGCTCAACAGGCCAAAAGCCAAAGATTGATATGAAAGAAGACCCAAATTGCTTGGCGGCACGGGTCTTTTTTCATGCCTATTTCTTCTCCTCGCGCTCGAGGAATTCGCTAATCGCAATCGACGCCATAGCGGACTTCGATACGCCACGAATCTCGGCGAGCTCAGTGAGTTTCTTCCACATCGCGAAGGGCAGCGCGACCTGAATTCGTTTTTTTGATTCCGCGACTGCCATGAAAACTAACCTCCCTTCAAATAGAACCATCTTTCGACTCTGTTTTCGGAAATTGTAGCATACCGTTGCTAGAGTGGTGCATTCTTTCACCACTCTAGCATTAAACCCACTAGGTCCGAGCATAGAGTCGTTTCAGTGTGGGTCATCCCAACCCACAGTTAGGACGACGGCCGCCAAAATGAGCCCGACAGTCTGCCGTTCCAGACTAGGCCGCACCCCAGTGCGTTGCAATTCAATCTACGATAGCAACCCACGAAAAAGACCAAACTAGCAGGGGCTTTTCTGTTATAGAATCCTGAATCCTGAAAAGCGCGGAAATCCGGCAGATTGGAGCTTGGAACATGAGGGATATGCACCTCATGTCGCTCATAAAACGTCTCCTGACCTCGAAGGAGAACGTTTTTTAGCGATAAAAGGAGACATAAATATGATCTGGTTTACCAGCGACACCCACTTCGGGCATGAGAACGTGCTGAAGTTCACCGACCGCCCGTGGGAGACGATTTGGCAGATGAACGACGCCATCGTCGACAACATCAACGGCAAAGTCGCCGTGGACGACGAACTCTACATCCTGGGGGATTTCTCATTCAAGATGACCGCCCAGGACGCCTACGGGCTGCGCAAGCGAATTGCCTGCAGACGTATCCACCTCGTCCCGGGAAACCACGACAAGGACTGGACCCAGCCAGCGGTCGCGGGCGCGTTCACCGTGGAGCCGCCGATCTGCGTGCTCAAGATCGACGGGCAGAAGATCGTCCTGAGCCATTACCCCATGGCCGACTGGCAGGGCATGAGCCATGGATCGTGGCACCTCCACGGGCACATCCACAGCTGCGGCGGCGCGTACAACGAGTTCAACCGCAAGCAGGGCCTTCTGCGCTACGACGTCGGTTGCGATGCCAACGGGCACTCCCCGGTGTGTCTCGACGAGCTGAGGGAGTGGTTCGCCGGAGTCGGCGAGCCGTGCGGCCGGGTGAAATGGCCCTGGTGGGTCAACGAGACCGGCGACAGGCAGGTCGAGCGCGAGCTGGCGGCGTACAAGAGGGAAGAGGTGATTCGATGACGGTCTATGTGACGGGCGACATCCACGGTGGGCTCGACATGCAAAAGCTCCGCGACTGGGAGCTTGGGGATAGTCTAACCTGCGACGACTATCTGATCATTGCCGGCGACTTTGGCTTTCCCTGGGACTTTTCCGCCGAGGAGTGTGCCGATATCGCTTGGCTGGCGTCGCGCCCATACACCGTGCTGTTTGTCGACGGCAACCACGAACGCTTCGACCACTGGACGGAGCGCCCCATGGAGCTGTGGCACGGCGGGCTGACGCAGCGCCTGTCGGATACCTCGCCCATCCGGCGCCTGACGCGTGGCGAGGTCTTTGAACTCGATGGCTCAACAATCTTTACCATGGGCGGCGCCACGAGCGTGGACAAGGAATACCGTATACCGTATTCGAGCTGGTGGCCGCAGGAGCTGCCGGACGAGCGCAATTTTGAGGAGGCGCGGGCAAAGCTCGACAGCGTGGGCTGGGAGGTCGACTACGTGATCACCCATACCTGCTCCACGCGCATGCTCTCGCCGACGCTCTATCCGGCACCCGGTTGGAATTATCCCGGCGTCGATCGGCTCACGGCGTTTTTCGATGAGCTCGAGGAATGCCTGGACTACAAGCGCTGGTACTACGGGCATTTTCACCGGGATGCCAATCCGGCCGAGCGCCACACCGTGCTCTACGACCGCATCGTTCGCCTAGGCGACGAGCTCCAACCTTGGGACGTTGCGTAGGAGCGGGACGTTTGTCTATTCAGCCGTCATGGTGATGTTTTCCCTGTGCGCGCGGATGACGTCCCAGCTAAAGTGCTCGACCAGCTGTTCGGCTGTACGCGGCGTGGTGTCCGGCGCGATGCCTGTTTGTCCGGCGAGCCAGCCCAGCAGCGCTTCGGGCGTGCCAAAGTGGGCACGGAGTTCGCCCAAGTCGAGGTCGCGGTCGCGCTTGGAAAGGCGGCGACCGTCCGGCGACATGAGCAGCGGGATGTGCGCGTAGCGCGGCGTGGGCAGTCCCAGTAGATGCTGCAGATAGATCTGGCGCGGCGTGGAACCCAGCAGGTCGCATCCGCGTACGACCTCGGTGACGCCCATGGCGGCATCGTCGACCACCACGGCCAGCTGGTAGGCAAACACACCGTCGCTGCGGCGCACCAAAAAGTCGCCGCACTCGGTGGCGAGCGCCTCGCATTGGGCGCCGTACGTGCGGTCGAC
>CAKUGF010000028.1 GCA_934654585.1 uncultured Collinsella sp.
GGGTATCGGGTTCCCACATTCATCCGCACATGTGCGGATGAATGTGGGAAGTGTTCGGATGAAGTTGATAATCAAGGATCGTTTTGTAAGAGCGAGTTAGGGCACTGTTATGTGCCTCACGGCCTGCGTCGTGGGGTAGAATCAAAACCGTGTTTGGCGCCGCCCGCGCGGTGCCGATCTTTTGGTATTCGTGCACTATGAGAGGAAGCGCTATGGACCGCTCCGAAATCTTCGACAAGATCGCCGAGGTTGCCGCCGACGTTCTGGGCGTCGATGTTGCCGAAATTAGCGATGAGACCACGTTTGACGATCTCGATGCCAACTCGCTCGAGCGCCTGCAGCTGGTAACGGCCATTGAGGATGAGTTCAACCTCGAGATCGATGACGAGACCCTGCTCTCGCTCAACTCTGTCGCCGACGCCGTCGACGCTATCGAAGCTGCCAAGGAGGCCTAAGTCTTGGCTTTGTCTGAACGACTTACGCGCGCCCAGGAAATCCTGGGCCACGAGTTCAATAACAAGGTGCTGCTGCGCGCGGCGCTCACGCATCCCTCTGCCGTGGAAGGCCAGCCGGTTTCGGCAAGCTACGAGCGCCTGGAGTTTCTGGGCGATTCCATTTTGGGTGCCGTCGTTGCCCGTTCGCTCTTTGAGTCCTATCCCGAGTTTGACGAGGGCAAGCTCACGCGCCTAAAGGTGTCGCTCGTCTCGGGTGCCACGCTGTCCGAGGTGTCCCACGAGCTGGGCATCGACGATATCATCATTTTTGGTGCCTCCGAGACCGGCACCGGTGCGCGCGGCCTGCATTCGGCGCTTGAGAATGTCTACGAGTCGCTCGTCGGCGCGCTGTATCTGGACGCCGGCTGGGACGCTGCGGCGGAGTTCATTCACCGTACGCTCAAGCCGCATTTGGCCTCCGAGCGTGCCGAGCATCCCGCAAACCCCAAGTCGTTTTTGCAGGAGTGCGTGCAGGCCGACGGCCACGAGCCCCCGGCGTACAAGCTGGTGGGTTCCGAGGGTCCGGCGCATGCGCCCACCTTTACCGCCGTGGTGCTGATTGATGGCATTCGCCAGGGTCGCGGCACCGGTTCCTCAAAGAAGGAAGCCGAGGGAGCCGCCGCACTCGAGGCGCTCGACCGCATGGGTTACACCACCAACGGCGTGATTCTCAACAAGAAGCACGTATAAGCGAGGAACCGTGTATCTCAAGTCCCTCACGCTCAAAGGGTTCAAGTCGTTTGCCGACCGCGCCCACATGTCGTTTGAACCGGGCCTGACGGTCATCGTCGGCCCCAACGGCTCGGGAAAATCGAATATCTCCGATTCGATCCTATGGGTTCTGGGCGAGCAGAGCGCCAAGCAGCTGCGCGGCCAGGCCATGGAGGATGTTATCTTCTCGGGTTCGTCGGCGCGCAAGCCGGTGGGCGTGGCCGAGGTTACGCTGGTGCTCGACAACTCCGATCATATGCTGCCCGTCGACTTTGACGAGGTTGCCATCACCCGCCGCATGTACCGTTCGGGTGAGAGCGAGTACCTCATCAACTCGAGCCCGTGCCGACTGATGGACATTCAGGACATCCTGCACGATTCGGGCCTGGGCAAAGATACGCATTCCATCATCAGCCAGGGCAAGCTCGATGCCATTTTGCAGAGCCGCCCCGAGGAACGCCGCGCCCTCATCGAGGAGGCCGCCGGCATCTCCAAGCATAAGCGCCGCAAGGAGCGCGCGCTTAAAAAGATCAAGTCGATGGACGAGCACCTGACCCGTGCCCGCGATATCAATAAGGAAATCGCCCGTCAGCTGCGCCCGCTGGAGCGTCAGGTCGATCGCGCGCGCAAGTACAAGGAGCTGTCCTCGCGCGCGAACGAGCTTACGCAGATGCTGGCCGTTGATGAGCTACGTTCGCTGCAGTCGCAGTGGAACGATTTGGAGAGCCGCTCCAAGGAGGGCGCCGCCGAGCTGGAGCTCGCGCAGTACCGCCTGGGCGAGAAAGAGCGCGAGCTCGAGAAGCTCCAGGTCATGCTCGAGGAAAAGGGCCTGTTTGTGGGCGATCTGGGCGAGCAGCGCCGCCATATGCAAGACGTGGTCGGTCGCATTAACTCCGACATGCGCCTGCTCGAGGAAAAAGGCCACAACATGGTGTCGCGCCTCTCCGACATGCGCGGCCAGATCTCGGGATCCGAGCATCAGCGCCGTCGCGTGGTCGAGGAGCTTGAGGACGCCCGTGCCCAGCTCGAGGAAGTGACCGGTGCGCACATGCAGGCCCAGGAGGACGTTGACGCCGCCGGTCCTGCCGCCGCTGAGCTTCACGAGCGCCGCGTGGCACTCGATGCGCAGATTTCGCAGCTTACGCGCGAGCAGCGTGATGTGCAGCGCGTGGCGGATAACGCCGCGCTCGAGCTCGCCAAGGTAAAGGATTCGCTGTCCAACGCCGAGGTCGAGGACAACATGTATGCCTCGCGCCTGGAGCAGATCGATGAGCAGCTCGAGGAGGTCACGGCATCGCTCGAGAGCCGCCGCGACCGTGCTGAGGAGCTTGAGGGCGCCCTTGAGGCTGCCCGTACGTCCCAGGTCGAAGCCCGTGAGGCCGCCGAGGTCGCGCGCGCTGCGCTCAAGGACCTGCGAGCCCGCGAGAGCGAAGCCCGCAATGAGTTGTCTGAGGTTCGCTCGGAACTTGCCAGCCAAAAGAAGCTCGATGCCCGTATGGCCGACAGCTCGCCGCTCGTGAGCCGTCTGGTGGGGGCGCTAGGTGATGACGTCTCGGGACGTCTGGGTGACGTACTCGAGGCTCCACGCGAGCTTGAGGGTCTGGTTGAGCAGCTGCTCGCCGGCGATATCGATGCCCTGTTGTTTGATGATACTGCCGCGCTTGAGCGCGCCGGCCGTGCCGCCCTGGACCAGAAGAAGGCCTCGGGCGAGGCGTTGCTGGTGGCGCGCGGCGTGAGCGGCTCTGCCGCCGCCGAGGGTGCTGCCGGAACCCGTCTGGTCGATCGCCTGTCCGTTCGCGCGGGCTATGGCCCGGTCGTCGAGGCGTTGCTCGGTAGTTATTACGTGGTCGACGACTTGGCTTCTGCGCTGTCCGCGCCGGTCGTTGACGGCGTGACCTATGTGACCCCCGATGGCGCGCGCGTTGCCTGCGGTGGTTTGGTGCGCGTGGGCCTCGATGCCGGTGAGGCGTCGGGCGCTCTGGAACGCAAGCGCCGCATTCGTGAGCTGGAAGGCCTGGAGCCCGACTTGGCCGCCGTGTTTGAGCACGCTTCGGATCAGGTCGTCGAGGCCAATGCGGCCGTCGAGGAGGCTCGTGCCGCCGAGGGCGACGCCGCCGGTGAGATTGCCCGCCTTGAGGGCGAGCGCCGCTCCCTGCTGTCCGAGATCGGCCGCCTGGAGCAGAGCGCCAACAACGCCGAGGTCGAGCGGGTGCGCATTTCCAAGCGCCGCGAGCAGGCTGCCGAGGCCGTGCGTGCCGCGCGTCCGCGTGTGGACGAGCTTACCCGCTCGCGTGATGAGGCCCGCGCTCAGGCAAGTGACCTGGGCCTGCAGATTGCCGAGGCCAATGACGAACTCGATCGCGTGCGTCGCGACGACTCCGAGGCCGCCGGCAAGCTCGCCGACGCCAAGGTGCGCCTGGCCCAGACGAGCGAGCGCCTGCGTTCGCTGAAGGGCCGTGTGCCCGATCTGGAGCATCGCCTGGAGGGCATCGATCGCCGTATCCGCGGAACGCGTCAGGCCTCGCGCTCACTTGAGCTGCTGCGCCTGCGCGTCGATCCCATGCACGAGCGCTATTCGGCCCTGCTTGAGCGTGCCTCGGACTGGGCTGCACGCCTGCGTGACCAGGCATCGCTCGAGGAGGCGGACTCGGCTTCGCTCAAAAAGACCATCGAGGACGCCAAAGCTGAGGTCACCCGTGCCAAAGAGAGGGTCGATGCCGCCACCGCGACTCAAAACGAGTTCAAGGTCGCTCGCGGCAAGCTCGAGGTGCAGGTGGAGGCTGCGATCAAGGCCATCACGGCCGACGGCACCACGGTGCTCGAGGAGGCGCTTATGCTGCCGGCTCCCACCGATCGCGATGCCGCCGAGCGCGAGCTCAACCAGCTTGTGCGCCAGATCAACAACTTGGGTCCCGTAAACCAGGTTGCCATGGAGGAGTACGAGCAGCTCAAGCGCCGTGCCGATTACATCGAGGAGCAGCTGGCCGATCTGGAGAGTGCACGCAAGGCGCTCACCAAGATCACCGTGGCGATCGACCGTAAGATGCGCAAGGCCTTCTTGGTGACGTTTGAGAAGGTCGATGCGAATTTCCGCGAGATCTTCGCCATGCTCTTCCCGGGCGGTCAGGCGCATCTGGAGATGACCGATCCCGAGCATCCGGCCGAGACGGGCATCGAGGTCGTGGCGCAGCCGCGCGGCAAGCGCATCACCAAGATGATGCTCATGTCGGGCGGCGAGAAGAGCCTGACGGCGCTTGCCCTGCTCTTTGCCGTGTACCGTACGCGCACGGTTCCGTTCTATGTGCTGGATGAGGTCGAGGCGGCGCTCGACGACGCCAACCTGTCCAAGCTCATCGGCGCCCTCGACGTGCTGCGTTCCGATACGCAGCTCTTGGTCATTTCGCATCAGCGCCGTACTATGGAGGACGCTGACGTTCTCTACGGCGTTTCGATGCAAGCCGACGGCGTCAGTCGCGTCGTCTCGCAAAAACTCGATCGCGAAACCGGAAAGGTCGTGAATGCATAATGGGATTCTTTGATGCTCTCTCGCGCGGACTTGAGCGCAGCCGCGAGGCCCTCAACGAGGTCTTCTACTTTGGCGGCGAGGTCGACGAGGATTTTTGGGAGGACCTTGAGGACACCCTTGTCATGGGTGACATGGGTGCCGAGGTCGCCATTCAGGTCTCCGATGACCTGCGCGATGCCGCGGCCAAGAAGAACCTCAAAACCGCCCCGCAGCTTCGCCGCGCCCTGGCCGAGCAGCTCGAGGGTCACTTTGTGCCCGTCGAGCGCGATCCGTTCTCCGATACGCCGAGCTGCGTGCTGTTCGTCGGCATCAACGGCGCCGGCAAGACCACCACGGTCGGCAAGATCGCGAGTGCCATGTCCGCCCGCGGCAAGAACGTCGTGATCGGTTCGGCCGATACCTTCCGTGCCGCCGCTATCGAGCAGCTCGATGTGTGGGGCCAGCGCGCCGGCGTACCGGTCATCAAGCGCGACCGCGGCTCCGATCCTGCGAGCGTGTGCTACGACGTGCTCGACGAGGCCGATAAACGCGGCAGCGACCTGGTGCTCATCGATACCGCCGGCCGTCTGCACACGAGCCCCGAGCTCATGCGCGAGCTCGCCAAGGTGGTCAACGTGACCCGTAAGCGTGCCGCCAATATGGCCGCCGGCCCCATGCCGGTCTCGGTCGTGCTCGTGATCGATGCCGCCACCGGCCAGAACGGCCTGAACCAGGCGCTCGAGTTTAATGAGGCGCTGGGCCTGGACGGTATTATCATGACTAAGCTCGACGGCACGGCAAAGGGCGGTATCGCCATGGCCGTGGCCGAGAAGCTCAAGCTCCCCATCCTGCGCATCGGCGTGGGTGAGCAGGTCGATGACCTGCAGGAGTTTAACGCCAAAGATTTCTGCCGCGCCCTGGTGGGCGAGTCCAACTAAGGAGTAGCTAGTGTTTGATTCCCTGAGCGATCGCCTCAACGACACATTTGACCGCCTGCGCGGCAAGGGTAAGCTGACCGAGGCCGATATCACCTCGGCCATGCGCGACATTCGCATGGCGCTGCTCGAAGCCGACGTCAACTTTAAGGTCGTCAAGGAGTTTGTCGCCAAGACCAAGGAGCGCTGCATGACTGCCGAGGTCATGGAGTCGCTGTCGCCGGCGCAAAACGTCGTCAAGATCGTGCTCGACGAGCTCACCGAGATGCTCGGCTCCACCGAGAGCAAGCTCGTCTTTAGCAACCGTATCCCCAATGTCATTATGCTCGTGGGCCTGCAGGGCTCCGGTAAGACCACGGCGGCTGTAAAGCTGGCCTACCTGCTCAAGAAGCAGGGCCGCTCGCCGCTGCTCGCCGCATGCGACGTCTACCGTCCCGCCGCTGCCGATCAGTTGGCCACGCTCGGCGGCGAGATCGGCGTGCCGGTCTTCCGCGGCGATGGTGCGCACCCGGTCGACATCGCCAAGGGCGCCATTCAGGAGGCCGTCGACCACCTGCGTGATGTTGTCATCGTCGATACCGCCGGCCGTCTGCAGATCGATGAGCAGATGATGCAGGAGGCCGTCGACATCAAGAAGGCCGTCAAGCCCGACCAGGTGCTGATGGTCGTCGACGCCATGACCGGCCAGGACATCGTCAACGTCGTTTCGACCTTTGCGGAGCGCACCGACTTTGACGGCGTGATCATCTCCAAGCTTGACGGTGACGCCCGTGGCGGCGGCGCGCTTTCGGTGCGTCAGGTGACCGGCAAGCCCATCAAGTTCGTGAGCATGGGCGAGAAGCCCGATTCGCTGGAGCCGTTCTATCCCGACCGCATGGCCAAGCGCATTCTGGGCATGGGCGACGTCGTCGGTATTATCGAGAAGGCCCAGGAGGCAGCCGACGCCGAGCAGCTCGAGGCTGCCGAGCGTATGCTGCGCGAGGGCTTCACCATGAACGACATGCTCGACCAGATGAAAGCCGTCAAGAAGATGGGCGGCATGAAGGGCATCCTGGGCATGCTCCCCGGTGGCCAGCGTGCGCTCAACCAGATGGGCGGCAACCTGGACGAGGGCATCTTCGATAAAAACGAGGCCATCATTATGTCGATGACCAAGGAGGAGCGCCTGCGTCCCTCCATCATCAACGGCCAGCGCCGTGCGCGTATTGCCAAGGGCGCCGGCGTGACCCCCACCGAGGTCAACAGCCTTATGAAGCAGTGGGGTGAGATGAACAAGATGATGGGCCGCATGCGCACGATGGCCAATCAGGCGCAGGCCGGCGGCAAAAAGGGCAAGAAGGGTAAGAAGGGCAAGAAAATGCGCATGCCCAATATCCCCGGTCTGGACGCCATGGGTCTGGGCGGTATGGGTGGCCTGGGTATGGGCGGCCCCAAGTCCGATATGGATTTGCTGCGCCAGATGGAAGCGCAGATGCGCAATAAGAGGTAACGACTTGGATTGAGTCGTGTATGACAAAGGCCGCGCGGAGTTTGTTCCGCGCGGCCTTTGTTGTTGTGCCGTGTTGAGTTTGTCTGACTGGACGAGCGTCGAGTCGTTGCTTGCCGTTAATGGCAGCCGCAGCCCTCGTGGCCCTCGTGCTCGTGGTTTCCGTGGCAGCCGCAGGACTCGCCATGCTCGTGGGCGTGGTCGTGGCCATGGCAACCGCACGTGGCCTCGCCGTTCTGTACGAGCGTTCCGGCGATGAGCGCCTCGACGCACGCGTCGCAGCTGCCCTGGGCGCCGGCATAGACGGTGATGCCAGCTTGGGTGAGCGCGTTGATGGCGCCGCCGCCGATGCCGCCACAGATGAGCGTGTCCACGCCGCCGTTGGCAAGCAGGCCCGCAAGGGCGCCGTGGCCGGAGCCGCCGGTGCCCACGACCTGCTCGTTGAGCACTTTGCCGTCCTGGATGTCGTAGATCTTGAACTGCTCGCTGCGTCCAAAGTGCATAAAGATGTTGCCGTTGTCATACGTGGTTGCCACCCTCATGGTGCCGACCTCCTTAGCTGGCCACGCGGCCGTCGTTGTGGTGATGGGGGAGTATGCGATATTGCCGCCCTCGATGACGAGCGCTCGTCCGTTGACCAGCGCATTGGCCACCTTGCGATGCGCACGGCTGCAAATTGCCGCCACCGTGGCGCGGGCGATGCCCATCTGCTGAGCGACCGCCTCTTGGTTGAGGTCTTCCAGGTCGCACAGGCGCAGCACCTCGAGCTCGTCGACGGTCATGTCGATGGCATCGCCGCTGGCCAGGCCATCGGGGGTAAAGCCGCGGTATTCGGGGATGATCCCGACGCGGCGCAGTTTCTCGCGTCTTCCTGCCATGCACACTCCTTATCTGACATATGTCAACAATAGAATAGCGCGTTAGTCTTAGGGCGCAAGGTATTTCTGGCATATGTCAGAAAATGGCAGCTTATGTTTGGGCTGTGGGGTCGAGTATGCCTGGGCTACAATAAAACTCGCTTATAGGCGACTGACAGGAGGGTCAATGAGCAAAGCTGATCAACAGTTTGTAACCATGTGCCGCGATATCTTGGACCATGGAACCACTACCGAGGGCCAAAAGGTCCGTCCGGTGTGGGAGGACGGCACCCCTGCCTATACCATTAAAAACTTCGGCGTCACGGCGCGCTATGACCTGCGCGAGGAGTTCCCCGCTCTCACCCTGCGTCGCACGGCGCTTAAGTCTGCCATGGACGAGATTCTGTGGATCTATCAAAAGAAGTCCAATAACGTGCATGACCTCAACAGCCATATCTGGGATGAGTGGGCCGACGAGACCGGTTCGATCGGCAAGGCTTACGGCTATCAGATTGGCCAGAAGAGCCATTATGCCGAGGGCGACTTCGATCAGATGGACCGCGTGCTGTACGACCTCAAGCACACGCCGTACAGCCGTCGTATTATGACGAACACCTACGTGTTCAGCGACCTGTCTGAGATGCATCTGTATCCGTGCGCTTACAGCGTGACCTACAACGTCACGCAGCGTCCGCAGGACGACAAGCCGACGCTCAATATGATCCTCAACCAGCGCAGCCAGGACATTTTGGCCGCGAACAACTGGAATGTGTGCCAGTACGCCATTTTGCTCATGATGGTGGCGCAGTCGGTCGATATGATTCCCGGCGAGCTGCTGCACGTGATCGCCGACGCCCATATTTACGACCGTCATGTCGATATCGTCCGCGAGCTTATCGAGCGTCCGCAGTTTGCGGCGCCCAAGGTAACGCTCAACCCCGACGTGCATGACTTCTATGCGTTTACGACCGACGACCTGATTGTCGAGGGCTACGAGCATGGCCCGCAGGTCAAGAACATTCCCATCGCGGTGTAGGTGACGGGTATGGCTTGTAAGCTTTCTGCCATCGTTGCCGTGTGCGATGACTGGGGCATTGGCTGCGAGGGCGACATGGTGGTGTCCAACCGCGCCGACATGCGCCATTTTGTGGCATGTACCAAGGGTTGCCCGGTCATTATGGGACGCAAGACGCTGCTGAGTTTTCCCGGCGGGCGTCCGCTTAAGAACCGTCGCAACATTGTACTCACGCGCGACGAGGGCTTTGCTCCCGAGGGTGTCGACGTGGTGCATAGCGTTGACGAGGCGCTGGCTGCCGTGGCCGACAAGCCCGTTGCGTGGGTGATTGGCGGCGGCGAAGTGTATCGGCAGTTTCTGCCGTATTGTGTCGAGGCTGAGGTCACGCACAATCACTGCGTGCATGCGGTAGATACGTACTTTCCCGACCTGGATGCCGATCCCGCGTGGGAGGTTGCGCAGGCCGGTGAGGTCGCGACGATTGCCGCCGGCGAGGGCGACGAGGGCCTCAAATATGAGTTCGTCACGTATCGTCGTACCAAGGCGTAAAACCGACTTTCCCTTCGGTATTATCGGATTGAAATGAATGACGGGGCGGCGCATGGCGTTGCCCCGATATTTGTATAGGTGCTGCAAAGAAAGGTGCGGGCTGGCTGCTATGACTGATGCCGTTGAGGTACTGCGAATCGATTCGCTCGAAGACGAGCGGCTCGACGCTTACGTGCGACTGACCGAGCGCGAGCTGCGTTGCGTGCTGGAGCCTCAGAAGGGCATCTTTATCGCCGAGAGCGCCAAGGTTATCGAGCGTGCGGTGCGTGCCGGATACGAACCGGTGAGCTTTCTGTTGGGTGAGCGCTGGCTTGATCAGATGATGCCGCTGTTTGAGCGCTTGACCGTGCGCGAAGGGGCGGGTCCTGTTCCCGTGTTCGTGGCATCGATGGAGCTTATGGAGCAGTTGACGGGCTTTAACGTTACGCGCGGTGCGCTTGCGGCGTTCCGTCGTCCGCGTCAGATTCCGGTTGCGGAGTTCTTGGATGGCGTTGTCGAGGCGGCGGGGGAGCGCCCGGTGCGCGTGTGCGTGCTCGAGGGCATTGTCGACCACACCAACGTCGGCTCAATTTTTCGCTCGGCCGCCGCGCTGAATGTCGATGGCATTCTAGTGAGCCCCACGTGCTGCGACCCGCTGTATCGTCGCTCGGCCCGCGTGAGCATGGGCACAGTATTTCAGGTGCCGTGGACGCGCATTGGCAGCGAGGCGCACGTGTGGCCGCACGACGGCCTGGCCGCCCTGCACGATGCCGGCTTTTCGTGTGCCGCCATGGCCCTGACGGACGATTCCGTTTCGCTGGATGATCCCTCGCTGCGGGAGATTGACCGCCTGGCGATCTTTATGGGTACCGAGGGCGCCGGCCTGGGCGCCAAGACCATTAACGGCTGCGACCGTGCCGTACGCATTCCGATGGCTCACGGGGTCGATTCGCTCAACGTTGCCGCGGCGAGTGCTGTCGCCTTTTGGCAGCTATGCCCGCATGTGAGCAACGAGTACCACTACCAGCCGGGGCTGTATCACTAGGTAGATATTCAGCACCGGGTCCTGATTCGGGATGTTTCGGTCGACGCCGGTCGGTGCTAAGCTGGTATTGGCTTTGGTTTTAAATTGCTGTTTTGTTGTTTGGCGTATGCTGGTGGGGAGGGCGTGTGGCTCAGAAATCTACGGCTATCGATGTAACGCAGGGTGTCATTTGGCAGCAGCTGCTGTCGCTGTGCGTCCCCATCTTCTTTAGTTCGTTTTTTCAGCAGGCATACACGCTTATCGGTACCTATATCGTCGGTCAGTTTGGCGGTAAGCTCGCGCTGGGCGGCATTCAGGCGACGATGGTGCTTACGGAGCTCTGCATTGGTTTTTGTGTCGGTGTCGGCGCCGGCTGCGCCGTTATCACGGGACAGTTTTTTGGCCAGCACGACGACGAGCGCCTGAGCCGCTCGGTCCATACGGCCATGACGCTCGCGCTGGTGGGTGGTATCGTCATTTCCATTCTGGGCATGGTATTCGTCGAGCCGATGCTCGTTTTGATGAACACGCCGCACGAGCTGCTGGCGGAGGGCGTGGCCTATGCCCGTTGCTATTTTGCCGCGATGGTCGCGGCGCTGCTGCTCAACATGGGAACGGCGCTGTTGCGTGCTGTGGGCGACACACGCGGTCCCGCGATGATCATCGCTTCCGGGTGCTTCGTCAATGTCGTGCTCGACATCATCTTCGTTGCCGTGCTGCATATGGAGGCCCTTGGCTGCGGTATCGCGGTGGCGCTGACCATTTGCTCTAATGCCACGATGATCGTGATTCGCATGATGCGCGCGCCGGGTGCATGGCGCCTTTCGCTCTCCAAGCTCGGTATCGATCGCGGTATTTGCAAGAGCATGGTCTCGTGCGGTTTGCCGCTTGGTTTTCAATCAGCGGCGTATTCGATCTCGAATGTGCTGATCCAGGTGTCGGTGAATTCGTTTGGCGCCGATGTCACGACTGCTTGGGGTCTTTCCGGCCGCTTGGACGGCATTATCTGGATGGTGACCGAGGCACTGGGCGTGTCAATCACCACCTTCTCGGCGCAGAACTATGGCGCGCGTAATTACGAGCGCATGCGCAAGGGCTACCACACGTCGCTCGTGCTTTCGTTTGTGCTGATCGGTGGTCTCTCTGCCGTGTTGATGGTGTTCTCGGGCCCGCTGTCCCGTCTATTTATCGACGATGCCGCGATTTCTGGATACACCACGACGATCATTCATTTCATCGCGCCGTTCTACGCGATTTTCTCGATTATCGAGAACGCGTCGGGCTCCATTCGCGGCGCCGGCGTGAGCTTGCAGCCTATGATGCTTACCATCTTTGGCACGGTCGTCCTCAGGGTGATCTGGGTGTTTGCGATTATGCCGTTCGACCCGTCGCTCGAACACCTGCTGCTGGTCTACCCCGTAACCTGGCTCATCACCGCCACGATGTTCACCATCTACCACCACAGCGGCAACTGGCTAGGCCGCGCCACCGCCTAACCCGGCACTTGGGGACGTTCCTTTTCTGCCGGCACATAGGGACGTTCCTTATGTGCCGGCACTTTGGGACACTCCTTGTGAAGCTATTTCGCCGTTTTCGGAGATCCTGTCTGCCTTGCCCTGTAAACTGTCAGTTCGGGCTTAGCAAATTAGATCGTCCGCGCCTATCAGATGTTGCCCGCAGGGTTTGTGATGGGAGGGCGATATGCCGAGAACTGCTCGAGTCGTTTCACTAACGGGCTGCAACCACATTATTGCGCGTGGAAATGGTGGCATTTGCATCTTCGAAGACGACGAAGATAGATATCGGATGCTTACGTTGTTCGAGGATAAGCTCGTCGGTAATGGCATTGGCGTTACGGCGTGGTGTCTTATGTCGAACCATTTTCATCTTATGGTTGACGATCCTCATGGGAAGATTTCTTCGTGCATGAGCGGGGTCCTTACGTCGTATGCCATGCATTTCAATCGTAAGACCGGTCGAGTGGGCCACCTGTTCCAAGATAGATTTACAAATATCCCAGTTGAGAATGATATTCAAGCCATTTCGCTTGCTGACTATATCCACATGAATCCGGTTAAAGCTGGCATTTCTGCTGTTGATGTATATCGATGGTCCAGTTACCGAGCATATGCCTATGGGTATGATGGATTTGGGTTCTGTGACCCCGGGATTGTCCTAGATCTTGTGGGCGGATCTCTTGAATATCGGCGCTATCTTACTGATCGAATTGACCAGGCGCCTTATGATGCCGAGCCTCGTCCACGCATCTGGGATGACGAGGCGCTTGAAGTCGCCAAGGGAGTTGCTTTCCCTGTATCGCTTCCCGAGCTTGCATCTATGAAACCTTCAGAACGCAGACCCATTTTATGCAAAATGAGAAGAGCTGGCCTTACGATCAATCAGATAGTAAGAGTCGTTGGCATCGGTCGCACTTCAGTAGTTTCAGGCACGATAGGATGGAATGAAGTTTAGATTCCTTGGCTGTTTATCGAACAGGAGTGTCCCTGGGTGCCGGCACAATAGGAACGTCCCCAAGTGCCGGCAGAAAAGGAACGTCCCTAAGTGCCGAGCTAGTATTCGATGCCTTGGCGGGCTAGGAGGCCTTCGTCGAAGTAGTGTTTGACGGGGCGCATTTCGGTGACGAGATCGGCAAGATCGGCGAGAGGCAGCAGACCGCGGCCGGTGAGCACGAGCTCCGTGGTGGCTGGCTTCATCGCGATCAGTCCCTCGACATCCTCGCGCGTCACAAAGCCTCGGCGCATGGCTTCTCCCAGCTCGTCCAGGATCAGCACGTCAACCTGGCTAATCTGCTCGCGTGCGAGCTCCATAATCTGTGCCGCACAGGCTTCGGGCGTGTCGCGGTCGGCTTGCACGATGCGCAAACCCAATCGGGGCGCCGCGTCATGTTCGGCGCAGTGCAGCTTTTTGGCAAACTGCAGCATAAGCACGTTGAGCCCATAGCCGGTGGCACGCAGCGCGAGCCCCAGCGCGGCCGTCGTCTTGCCCTTGCCGTCGCCCGTATAGATTTGAACCTTGCCGATTTCCAGTGATGCCATCTCTGTCCTTTCGTGCCCGGTGTCGGTTTATCGCCGTCCGGGTTGGGTATTCTAGAAAGCATTATCAACCCCAGTAGATGGAGTTCAAGCAGATGGAGATGGATGACAACAAACGTAGACGGAATATGATCCTCTACGTGCTCATCGCCTTCGTCGTCTACCTCGTGCTCTCGACCGTTCTGTTCCCTAACATCGGTCACACGCAGCAGATTACGAAGACCGACTACTCGACGTTTGTCAAAGCGCTCGATAAAAAGAGCGTCGACAAGGTCGAGTACAACACGGACGATTACACGATTTATTACACCAAGAAGGGCGAGGACGAGAACATCGCCTATAAGACGACCGGTGTGCCGAATGATGCGGGCTTTACCGATCGCGTGCTTGAATCTGGCGCCTCGTTGGAGTCGGTCGTTCCCGATAAAAATTCGGGCTTGATGACCTACTACCTGCTCACGCTTATTCTCCCCATGGCGATTTTCTTCCTGATCGGTTGGTGGCTCAACCGCCGCATGAAGAAGGCCATGGGCGATGACGGCCCGTCGATGAACTTTGGCGGCGGCGGTTTTGGCGGCGGCGGACTGGGCAAGTCCGGCGCGCGCGTAATCGCCTCCAAGGACGTGGGCGTGACCTTTAAGGACGTCGCCGGCCAGGAAGAGGCCAAGGAGTCGCTCAAGGAGGTCGTCGACTTTCTGGAGAAGCCGCAGCGCTACGAGGAGATCGGCGCCAAGCTGCCGCGCGGTGCCCTACTCGTTGGCCCTCCGGGCACCGGTAAAACCCTGCTCGCTAAGGCTGTTGCCGGCGAGGCGGGCGTGCCGTTCTTTAGCATCTCCGGTTCTGAGTTCGTTGAGATGTTCGTCGGCCGTGGCGCCGCCAAGGTGCGTGACTTGTTTAAGCAGGCCAAGGAAAAGGCCCCGTGCATCGTCTTTATCGACGAGATCGATACCATCGGCAAGAAGCGCGATGGCGGCGGCTTCAGCGGTAACGACGAGCGCGAACAGACGCTCAACCAGTTGCTGACCGAGATGGACGGCTTCGACAACCATAAGGGCATCGTTGTCCTCGCCGCAACCAACCGTCCCGACAGCCTTGACCCAGCCCTGCTGCGCCCCGGCCGTTTTGACCGCCGCATTCCCGTCGAGCTGCCCGACCTGACCGGCCGTAAGAACATTCTTGAGCTGCATGCTAAGAGCGTGAAGACGCAGCCGCCGATCGACCTGACCGCGATTGCCCGCGCCACGCCCGGTGCCTCGGGTGCCGACCTTGCCAATATCATCAACGAGGGCGCCCTTCGCGCCGTCCGCGAGGGTCGCAAGCGCGCCACGCAGGACGATTTTGAGGAGTCGGTGGAGGTCGTCATCGCCGGACAGCAGCGTAAGTCCACGGTGCTGTCCGACCACGAGAAGCAGGTCGTTTCCTATCACGAGATCGGCCATGCTATCGTTGCCGCCCGCCAGAAGGGCTCCGCTCCGGTTACGAAGATCACCATCGTGCCGCGCACGAGCGGTGCTCTGGGCTACACCATGCAGGTCGAGGAGGACGAGCGCTTCCTGACCACGCGCCAGGAGGTCCTGGACAAGCTCGCCGTCTACTGCGGTGGTCGTGCAGCCGAGGAACTCATCTTTGGCGAGATGACGACCGGTGCCGCCAACGATATCGAGCAGGCCACAAAGCTCGCCCGCAACATGGTGACGCGCTTTGGTATGTCCGATGAGTTTGGCATGATGGCACTCGGTACCGTTCAGAACGCGTACCTCAACCAGGACACGTCGCTTACCTGCGCTCCCGGTACGGCCGAGCGCGTTGACGCAATTGTCGCCAAGCTGATCGAGGACGCGCACGATCGCGCCCTGCAGATCCTGAAGGAGAACAAGTTCAAGCTCCATGAGCTTGCCCGTTATCTGTACAAGAAGGAGACCATCACGGGCGAGGAGTTCATGAACCTTCTCACGCGTGAGAACCCGCTGATGCCGAAGCAGCAGTAAGGCTGGTCGCATAACGTCGTACGCCCCATTTGAGCGATGATCTCAAATGGGGCGTTTTGCTCAGGAGGTTGGGGAATGAAGATCGTGGTGAGCGCCTGCTTGATGGGCGAGAGCTGTAAGTACAACGGGCTCGACAATTATCATCGCGAGCTGGTCGTAGCGTGCGAGCGCACGGGGACCGAGGTACTGCTGGTGTGCCCCGAGGTCTTTGGTGGCCTTCCGACGCCGCGTGACCCGTCCGAAATCGTGAGCGGTGAGGTTCGCACCCGTGAGGGCGTGTCGGTCGACCGTGAGTTTCGCTTGGGCGCCCAGCGCGCGCTCGATATGTGCGAACAGGCGGGCGGTCCGGATGAGATCGTCGCGTGCATCCTGCAGGACCGCAGTCCATCGTGTGGCGTGGGACGTATCTACGACGGAACCTTTAGCGGAGCCCTCACGCCGGGCAACGGTGTCTTCGTCGACCTGCTGCTCCGCCACGGCTACCGCGTGATCCCTGCAAGCGAATTCGACCCGAGCATCCTGCAACAGTAAAAGAAAAGGGGGTAGCCATCGAATGGATGACTGCCCCCTTTGCTGCGGCGATTAACTTATTTCAGCAGTGTTCAATGGTGTTTTCCCAGATAAAACCTGCCAAAATAAACCTGTCCCTTTTTGGCAGGTTAGGCCAGCAGCGTGTGGCCGTAGGCGTTGGCGGTCTTGATGGCTGCGGCGAACTTCTCGTCGGTGAAGGGCTCCGGGTTTCCCTGTTTCCACTCGTTGGTGGCGTGAGCGAACTCGCACAGGGCCGGGATATCAGCCTCGGTAAGGCCGACCTGCTCAAGCGTCACGGGCAGGCCCATCTGCTTGTTAAAGGCGGCATAGCGCTCAAGGTTCTCGGTATCACCCGTATAGGCAAACAGCACGAGCACTCCCAGGCTCACGACCTCACCGTGCAGATAGGTTCCCTCGTGCGGGATGCTGCAGGTGGCGTTGTAGAACGCATGCGCCACGCTCGAGTTGTAGTAGTAATCGTTCTGGTTCGTGAGGTTCGAGACATAGCCCGTGTTGACCACGATGTCGAGCGCGATCTGCTTGACGGCCTCGCTCGACAGGTCCTGACGCACATCCTCGAGACCCTGGACGCCATAGGTAAACAGCGGCTCGGAACAGGTGTGGGCAAGGGCCAGGCCAAGGCCGGCCGTGTGCTCCAGGTTGCCGGCGCTCGTGGCGTACTCAACCTCGGGTTGCTTGGACAGGGCATCGCCCACGCCGGCCCAGAAGTACTCCGCCGGTGCCTCGGCGATGATCTTGGGGTTGATGAAGATGTGCGCGGGGCGGTTGGGGTACGAATAGCCCTCGAGCGAGCCGTCGTCGTTGTACACGACGGCAATGGCCGTCGCGGCGGAGCAGTTGGAGCAGATCGTCGGCACCGTGAAGACGATCTTCTTGAGCTCGATGGCCGCGGTCTTCACGGTGTCGAGCGCCTTGCCGCCGCCGCAGGCGATGAGCACGTCAGCCTCCTGGCAGGCAAGGGAGTTCACGACCTTGGCGATGTTGGCACGCGTGCTGTTGGTGCCGTAGACGCGCGTCTCCAGAACCTTGACGTTGGTGCCCTCAAGGGCCGCCTCGATACCCGGCAGCGCCGCAGCCAGGGCGCGCTTGCCGCCAATGATGGCGACCTTCGTCGCTCCGTACTCGGCCAGTGCGGCGGGCAGCTCGGCAAAGCAGTCCTCGCCAACGGTGTAGTCGCTCATTCCAATGGTGCGCATGCCAACCTTCTTTCGTTCGATAAAGTGCTTTCAGGTATTTTGCTCCAATGCGGCTGAATCAGTCGCGAGAATTTCAAACCAAAATTTCTAAAGTATGAAACCAGTGTTGAGGGTTTTTCGCCGGCGCGGAACGTGCTAGCATACTCCGCATAAGCGTTGATGGGGACGAGTAGTCGGCCATCCGCATGCCACAGAGAGCGGGGAGTGCTGAGAGCCCGTGCATGCGACCGATGAAAATCACCCCGGAGCTGCGGTCCCAACGGACGTGCCGCACAGGTGCGTCTTAGTAGACATCGCCGAGATGGTCGTCGATACAGGCCAGCCGAGTAACGGATGCGAGCGCGCGGCGACGCGGGCGAGGGCATCTAAGCTGGGTGGTTAAGCGAAGAGCTTTTGCGGGTGCACTGCCCGTTTTTGTGGCGCTTCGTCCCAGCTTGAAGGGACGGGCGCTTTTTTGGTGCCCAGAGGGCGTGCGCGCCCATGACAAGAAAGGGGTACCGTGGCAAACGAGTACAAGCAGACGATGAATCTGCCCAAAACCGGATTTCCCATGCGTGCCGGTCTTTCCAAGTCCGAGCCCAAGCGACTCAAGGACTGGCAGGACAATAAGGTCTACGAGCAAGTTCTGAAGAAGAACGAGGGTCATAAGAAGTTCGTGCTGCACGACGGCCCTCCGTACGCCAACGGTCCGATCCACATCGGCCACGCCATGAACAAGATCTCCAAGGACATGATCAACCGTTACTGGATGATGCAGGGCTGCGAGGTCCCCTATGTCCCCGGTTGGGACTGCCACGGTCAGCCGATCGAGCACAAGGTCGAGGAGAAGCTCGGCACCGAGAAGTTCAACCAGACCTCCACGGCTAAGATCCGTGAGCTCTGCAACAAGTTCGCCGTCGAGAACATCGAGCTGCAGAAGGCCGGTTTCCGTCGTCTGGGCGTGCTCGGCGACTGGGATAATCCGTACCTGACGCTCTATCACCAGCACGACGCCGCCGACATCGAGGTCTTCAAGGCCATGTTCGATAAGGGCATGATCTATCGCGGCCACAAGCCCGTCCACTGGTGCAAGCACTGCCACACCGCGCTTGCCGAGGCCGAGATTGAGTACTCCGACGAGACGAGCCCCTCCATCTTCGTGCGCTTCGAGATGACCTCCAAGCCCGTCGGCCTCGAGAGCTTCGACGGCCCGGTCGATTTCATCATCTGGACGACCACGCCGTGGACCATCCCCTCCGACCAGGCAGTTTCCCTCAAGCCCGGCGCCGCTTATGTCGCCGTCGAGCACGACGGCCGCGCCGAGGTCATGCTCGAGGACCTGGCTCCCAAGTGCTGCGAGGAGTTTGGCTGGGAGTACACCCCGGTCATGGTCGACGGCAAGCCCTACGTGGTTCCCGCCGAGACCTTCCACCACATCCACTACAAGCAGCCGATCTTCGACGGTGTCGAGGGAGTGGCGCTGCTGGCCGATTACGTCGGTGTCGATGACGGTACCGGTATCGTCCACAACTCGCCCGGCCACGGCGTCGACGACTACTTTGCCTGCCTCAAGGAGGGCATCACCGACATTTGCATGCCGGTCGATGACGACGGCAAGTTCTACACCGGCGAGGAGTTTGGCACCGGCGGCCCCTTCAGCGGTATGGATACCGATGAGGCGAACCCGCACATCATCGAGTTCCTGCGCGAGCGCGGCACTCTGGTCCTCGAGAAGAAGATCACGCACAGCTATCCGCACTGCTGGCGCTGCAAGCACCCGGTGCTCTTCCGTGCCACCGACCAGTGGTTTGTCTCGATGGACAAGACCGGTTTGCGTGAGCAGGCCGGCAAGGAGGTCCGCGAGAACGTCAAGTGGTATCCGGCCCACGCCGCCAACCGCATCGGCGCCATGGTGGAGCAGCGTCCCGACTGGTGCATCAGCCGTCAGCGCAACTGGGGCGTGCCTATCCCCAGCTACACCTGCGCCGACTGCGGCGAGAAGGTCATGAACGACGCCACGCTCGACGCCGTCATCAAGCTCTTCCACGAGAAGGGCTCCGACGCCTGGTTCACCGACGCTCCCGAGAGCTACCTGGGCGAGGCTTGCGTCTGCCCCAAGTGCGGCGGCCATCACCTCAAGGCCGACAAGGACATCCTCGACGTGTGGTGGGATTCCGGCGTCTCCTGGAAGGCCGTCTGCGAGTACCGTCCCGAGCTGGAGTATCCGGCGGACGTGTACCTCGAGGGCTCCGACCAGCACCGCGGTTGGTTCCAGAGCTCGCTGCTCACCTCGGTGGG
>CAKUGF010000029.1 GCA_934654585.1 uncultured Collinsella sp.
CAGGGGTTCGATCCCCCTCGTCTCCACCCGAGCATTGAATGAGGCTCCAACGCAAGTTGGGGCCTTTTTTCATATCAATCGCCCTGCTTTTTATCTTTGCTTAGCGGCTGTTTGAAGTAAAGCCATTCCTAAATTGCAAAAATGAATGAAATCAATGCCCCACGCCCTTGCAGGCCACAATAAGGTATCAACGCAATGTAAAGAGGCCAGACGTGTTGCCCGGCCTCGAAATACTCTGGTGGGCCCTCCGGGATTCGAACCCAGAACCCAGGGATTATGAGTCCCCTGCGCTAACCGTTGCGCCAAGAGCCCTTATATACGGTGAACACAATTTTTAACTACGGCAATCCAGCTCTAATTGCTTCACTTCACGTCGTGAAATACTACCATGGGCGAGCAAGTCGCACAACGCACGATCAAATCCAATACTAAACAACGGTTATTCTCGGCACCTCGCAGATAAGTCGCGCAATAGGGATAATTTGGCCGTTATTCCAAAGCTCTTATTCATTTGCGAGTGAAATCAGCCTGGTGCCATTTAAAACTATGCCGGTTTACTACGACAGATCGACATCCCTCGAGCACACCGCATTTACGGTTTGCAAAACCGCAGGTAGGGCGCTTGCCACATCGGCGAAAGCGGGGGCGTGGTCGGCAGTTCCGGAATCATCGTAGTAAACCGGCCCCCTTTTGGGACGAGGGGTCAGGGCGGTTCGCGGTCGGACCCGATAATGGGACCGGCGGCTCGGGGGAGGCCCGATGGCACGGGGCGGCGGCCATGCCGCCGCCGAAAGTTTTTCCAAAATTGTCCTTGCATCGCCGTCCGAGTTCCCGTATAGTACTTCTTCGCACGGGGGCGTAGCTCAGCTGGGAGAGCGCTTGACTGGCAGTCAAGAGGTCAGGGGTTCGATCCCCCTCGTCTCCACCCGAGCATTGAATGAGGCTCCAACGCAAGTTGGGGCCTTTTTTCATATAGGCACACAAGGTCAAAGGCGGCACCATGATCCTCCTGGTCGACAAGATCGAAAAAAGCTTCGGCGCGCGCGTCCTCTTTAGCGGCGCGTCCTTCCAGATCAACCCCGGCGAGCGCTTCGCGCTCGTAGGCCCCAACGGCGCCGGCAAAACCACCATGCTCAAGATCATCATGGGCATCGACAGCCCAGACGCCGGCCAGGTCCAGTACGCCAAGGACTGCCAGGTAGGCTACCTAGAGCAGGAAACTAATCTGGAGCAAAAGGACACCACCATCCTTGCCGAGGTCATGGCCGCCGCCAAGGAAATCCGTCGCATGGGCGAGCGCGCCAACGAGCTGCAGGCCCAGATCACCGAGCTCTCCGAGCAGGGCAAGGACGTCGACGCCCTCCTCAACGAGTACGGCCAGGTTCAGGACCGCTTTGAGCACCTGGGCGGCTACGAGCTCGAGAGCAACGCACGCAAGATCCTGTCCGGCCTGGGCTTTAAGGTCACCGACTTTGAGCGCCCGTGCTCCGAGTTCTCGGGCGGCTGGCAGATGCGCATCGCGCTGGCTAAGCTCTTCCTGCGCCATCCCGACCTGCTGCTCCTAGACGAGCCGACCAACCACCTTGACCTCGAGAGCGTCCAGTGGCTGCGCGGCTTTATCGCCAGCTACGACGGCGCCGTCCTCATCGTCAGCCACGACCGCGCCTTCATGGACGCCTGCGTCGACCACGTCGCCGCGCTCGAGAACCGCCGCGTGACCACCTACACCGGCAACTACAGCAGCTACCTCAAGCAGCGCGAGGACAACCTGGAGCAGATGCGTGCCAAGCGCGCCGCCCAGGAGCGCGACATTGCCCATATGCAGGTCTTTGTCGACAAATTCCGCTACAAGCCCACCAAGGCCGCCCAGGCCCAGGAGCGCATCCGCAAGATCGAGCAGATCAAAAAGGAGCTCGTCATCCTGCCCGAGGGCCACAAGCACATCGACTTTAAGTTCCCCGACCCGCCGCGCTCCGGCGACATGGTCGTGGGGCTTGAGGGCGTGTCCAAGTCCTACGGCGACAAGCACATCTACAGCGACATCGACCTTAAGCTCTATCGCGGCGAGCACGTGGCGCTCGTCGGCCCCAACGGTGCCGGCAAGTCCACCCTCATGAAGATCATCGCCGGCCTGGAGCCGCCCACCACCGGTACCCGCGACCTGGGTACCAACGTAGGTGTGGCCTACTACGCCCAGCACGCGCTCGAGGGCATGACCGAGTCCAACACCGTCCTGCAAGAGATCGACACCGTCACTCCCAAGTGGACCGTGCCGCAGCAGCGCAGTCTGCTGGGCGCCTTCCTGTTTAGCGACAACGATGCAATCGAAAAGCAGGTTCGCGTCCTCTCCGGCGGCGAGAAGGCGCGTCTCGCGCTCGCCAAGATGCTCGTGGCCCCCGAGGCGCTCCTGTGCCTGGACGAGCCCACCAACCACCTGGACATCGACTCGGTGGACATGCTCGAGAACGCCCTGCAAAACTTCCCCGGCACCATCGTGCTGATCAGCCACGATGAGCACCTGGTGCGCGCTGTGGCCAACCGCGTGATCGACATCCGCGACGGCAAGGTCACGGTCTACGACGGCGACTACGACTACTACCTCTACAAGCGCGAGGACCTTGCAGCCCGCGCCGCCGCCGAGGCGGCAGGGGAGAGCACGCCGGTCGCAGCCAAGAACGCCAGCGCCGCTCAGCCCAGCACCCCCGCCGCGGCACCCAAGCCGGCCGAGGGCAAAAAGACCAAGGAGCAAAAGCGCGCCGAGGCTCAGGCCCGCGCCGCCCTCAACAAAAAGCTCAAGGGCGTGCGCAACCAGCTCAAGAAGATCGAGGCCGAGCTCGACAAGAAGCGCGCCCGCTATGACGAGCTTATGGAATTGATGGCAAGCGAAGAGCTTTATGCCGATCAGGATAAGTTCAACGCCGCGCTGGGGGAATATAACGGCCTTAAGCAAGAGCTGCCCAAGCTTGAGGACGAATGGCTCGAGCTTTCCACCCAGATCGAGGAGGAGACCGCGCGTGAACTCTCGTAAGGCCGCTGCCGTGGCGATGAGCATCATCGCCATTGCCTGCCGCATCTGCGGCATCTTTATGAGCGCGATGACCGTGCTGCTGTGCTTTAGCGGCCTCACCGCCAAGCTGCAGATCGTCGGTTTTGTCGTCGAGCTCTCTCGCGCGCTGCCGAGCGCCATCGCCGGCTACGGTGTTATCACGTCGCCCTTTGGCGGCGTGTTCCGCCTGGATTACGCCATCGTTGCCGTCATCCTGTTCGTAGCCGACTACCTGCTTACGCGCGCCTCGCGCCGCGTCCGCTAGGGGAGCGCCATGTCCAGCAGTTACTTCATGAACCTGCTCGCCAGCGCCGTCGCCGTTATCGTGGGTATCGTCATCCATGAGAGCGCGCATGCCGCCGCTGCCTGGGCGCTCGGCGACAAGACGGCTCGTTCGCGCGGCCGCGTCTCGCTCAACCCGCTCAACCACATCGACCCGTTTGGCACCATCATCCTGCCACTGCTCATGCTCGCTGCCGGCGGCCCGGTGTTCGCCTTCGCCAAGCCGGTGCCCGTCTACCTCAACAACCTCAAGCATCCCAAGCGCGACGAGGTCCTGGTGAGCGCAGCCGGCCCCGCATCGAACATCGCGCTGGCATGCCTGGCCGCGGCCCTCATGCACCTGACCTATGGCAACCTTTACGCCAGCATGTCCTTTGCCGTGGCGTCGCAAATCATGAACTTCGGCGCCACCTTTATCGTGGTCAACCTGTCGCTCGCGTTCTTTAACCTCATCCCGATCCCGCCGCTCGACGGCTCGTCGATCATCGTCCCGTTCCTCAAAGGCAAGGCGCTCGCCAATTACTACCGCTTGCAGCAATACGCCATGCCGATCCTCATCATCGTGCTGTACCTGCTGCCCATGTGGACCGGCATCGACATGATCGGGCGCTATTTCGACGTTACCGTGTATCCGCTGGCCTCACAGCTGCTCAACTTCGCAATCGCCGGCATCTAAGGTAAACTTACAGGTCGACCGTGCAAAACGGTCGCAAGATGTACCCAAACCGCGCCGCGAAGGCGCCGTCAAAGGAGGTCGAAGATGTCGTATCGCGTGTCGACGCAGGTCTACAGCGGACCGTTCGACCTGCTGCTGCAGCTGGTAACCCGCCAAAAAGTAGATATCGGCGCCATCTCGATCAGCGAGGTGGCAGAGCAATACCTTGCCGAGGCCGAGCGCATCGAGGCGCTTGACCTGGACGTGGCGAGCGACTTTTTGCTGGTCGCGGCAACTCTTTTGGATATCAAGGCCGCCTCGCTGGTGCCCCAGGAAGCCCCGCGCAAAGCCGATGACGACGATGACGAGTTCGACGAGGACCTCGAGGAGCTGAGTGCGCTCGACGGCGACGCCCTGCGCGAGGTCCTGATCCAGCGTCTGATCGCCTACAAGCAGTTTAAGGGCGCGGCGGCAGCCCTCGGCGCCCGCATGCAGGCCGAAAGCCGCATGCACCCGCGCGTAGCCGGCCCCGATCCCGAGTTCCTGGGCCTTATGCCCGACTACCTGGCTGGCATCACCCTGCGCGGCCTGGCTGTCATCTGCGCCGACTTGGACGGCAAGCGCCAGACCTTTCTGCTGGAGGCCGAGCACGTGGCGCCGCATCGCGTGCCGCTCGACCTGACGGTTGCCTCGGTCGACCGCTTTACCATGGCGCATCAAACCTGCACCTTCCGCGAGCTGCTGGACGGCGACGCCACCACCGAGCAGCTCGTCGTCACCTTCCTGGCCATGCTGGAGCTCGCCAAGCGCGGCTCGCTCACGCTGAGCCAGGACGAGATCTTCGGAACCATTCAGATCAACCGCGTCGAGGGCGCCGAGGCCTACGTGCCCGGCGAGGGCCCCGAGCTCACCGAATAGGAGCGGCCAACCATGTCAAACCTTTCCACGCTGGAGGCAAACAGCCTCAAGGGCGCCCTCGAGGCGCTGTTGCTGGTTTCGAGCGACCCCGTGAGCGCGCCTGCGCTGGCAAACGCGCTCGACATTGCCCCCGGTGAATGTGCATCGTTGCTGGCCGAGCTCAAGGTTGAATACGAGGAGGCCAACCGCGGCTTTCAGCTGCGCGAGGTCGCCGGTGGCTGGCGCCTGTTTACGCACCCCGCCTACCACGATGTTGTAGAGGCCTATGTGCTGAGCTGGGACACGCAAAAGCTGTCGCAGGCCGCGCTCGAGACCCTGGCCGTGATCGCCTATCACCAGCCTGTGACGCGCGAGGTGGTCAAGGGCATCCGCGGCGTCAACTCCGACGGCGTCATCGCGTCGCTCGTGGACAAGGGCCTGGTGCGCGAGCTCGGCCGCGACCCCCAGCGCGGTCAAGCCATCATCTACGGCACGACCAACGCCTTCTTGGAGAAGTTTGGCCTGCGTTCCACCCGCGACCTGCCCGATCTGGAGCAGTTTGCCCCCGACGAGCAGTCGCGCCAGTTTATCCGCGAGCGCCTGAGCGGCCGCAGTATTCAATCCACGCTCGAGGAGCAGGCCGAGGACCTGGACGAAGAGCGCGAACTGATCGATACCAATGTTGAGGATATTGAGGCAGTCGAGGACGAGGATATCCAGGTCAGCGACAATGCCTCGGAGGATATGCATGACGAGAACTAACGAAGCAGGGGAGATGCGCGTCGCCGACGCGCCGGACACGCCCTCGGCCGAGGCCCAGCCCGTCTACCCGCATACCATGCGTCTGCAGCGCTTTTTGGCGCGTGCGGGCGTGGCGAGCCGCCGCGGGTCGGAGGACCTGATGACCGCCGGCCGCGTGACCGTCAACGGCGAGGTCGCAACCGAGCTGGGCACTAAGGTCGATGTCGACCGCGACCACATCGAGGTCGACGGCATGCCCGTCAAGCTCAACCAGGGCGCCGTGTACCTGATGCTCTACAAGCCGACCGGCTACCTCACCACCATGAGCGACCCTCAGGAGCGTCCTTGCGTGGCGGATCTGGTTCCCCGCGACCGCTTTCCGGGCCTGTTCCCGGTCGGGCGCCTGGACCGCGACACCACGGGCCTGTTGCTCTTCACCACCGACGGCGACTTGTCGCAGGACCTGTTGCACCCCAGCAAGCACGTCTACAAGACCTACCAGGCGCTCGTGGACGGCCGCCTGACGGACCGCGATTTGGAACCGCTGCGCCGCGGCATCGAGCTCGACGACGGCCTGTGCCAACCGGCCATCTGCCGCGTCATCACCGCGCACGAGGCCGAGGCCGTGGCGCCGCAGGGCGTCAAGCCCGGCACCACCGCTGTAGAGGTCATCATCCGCGAGGGCCGCAAAAACCAGGTCAAGCGCATGCTGAGCAAGATCCACCACCCGGTGATCCGCCTGCATCGCTGCAACTTTGCGGGCCTGGAGCTCGAGGGCGTGTCCAAAGGCTCGTGGCGCGAGCTCACCGACCGCGAGGTGCAGATCCTCAAGGCCGGCGGCATCCCGCCCAAGCAGGCCAGCGCCAACCGCGGCGGCAAGCCCCAGGACAACCCCGCAGCCCGCACCCGCCATCACGGCAGCCACGGCTCTGCGCCCAAGCGCAACACCTACCGCGAGCGTTACACGGGCTAGGCAACCCGCCGCGCCCCAGCACTCGCGAACCATACCAGCACGTCAACCACCGAAAGGAAGCACTGCATGATCGTCGCCATCGACGGCCCCGCCGGTTCCGGCAAGTCCACTATCGCGAAGGAGATCGCCCGCCAGCTGGGCTTTAACAAGCTCGATACGGGCGCCATGTATCGCGCTGTCACCTTTGCCGCCCTCGACCGCGGCATCGACCTGGACGACGAGGCGGCCATAGACGCCCTCGCCGAGCAGATCGAGATCCGCTTTACCAACGGCACCGGCGAGGACACGCGCCTGACTATCGACGGCACGGACGCCTCGGCCGCCATCCGCACCCCGCAGGTGGACGCCAACGTGTCCAAGGTCTCGGCCTACCCGGGCGTGCGCGCCGCCATGCTCATCCATCAGCGCCGCGCCGCCGAGGACCGCGACATCGTGGCCGAGGGTCGCGACATCGGCACCGTCGTATTCCCCAACGCGCAGGTCAAGGTCTTCCTGACCGCCGACCCGCGTGAGCGCGCCCGCCGCCGCGTGCTGCAGCGCCACCAAAACGATGCCCAGCCGCTCACATCAGAGCAGCTCGAGGCCGAGGTCGACGAAACCCTCGACGCCCTCAAGCAGCGCGACAAGCTCGACAGCAGCCGCGAGGTCGCGCCGCTCGTTCCCGCCGAGGACGCCGTGCACGTCGACTCCACCGCCCACACCATCGATGAGGTTGTCCGCATTATCGAGGACCTCATCAACCAAAGGAGGTAGCCCATGCGCCTGTTTAAGCAGACGCCCGAGGATTACTACAACGCCCCCTACGCCGAGTTCCCGGCGCTTATCCGCGGCACCGTCGTCGTGGTCATGGCGATTCTTTGGGCCTTCTCCAAGCTTATGTGGCGCTGGAAGGTCGAGGACGCCGACCTGCTGTTTGAGCGCCAGGAAGGCCGCGGCAGCGTAGTTATCTGCAACCACACCTCGATGGCCGAGCTCTTGGCCGTGGAGACGGCGCTGTTCTTTGGCGGCCGCCGCATCCGCCCCATCTTTAAGTCCGAGTTTGCGAAAAGCAAGATCGTGCGTTGGGCCTTCAGCCGCGTGGGAGGCATTCCCGTCGAGCGCGGCACCGCCGACATGAAGTGCCTGCGCGCCGCCCAGCATGCACTGCAGCGCGGTGAGGACGTCCTGATCTTCCCCGAGGGCACGCGCATCCGCTCGCGCGAGATCAAACCCGAGGTCCACGGCGGCTTTGCGCTCATCGCCCAGATGGGCAAGGCGCCCGTCAACCCGCTCGCCATTTGCGGCTGGTCCGACATCACGCCCAAGGGCAAAAAGCTCATGCGTCCCAAAAAGTGCTGGATCCGCGCCGGCAAGGCCGTCTCGCTTTCCGACGCGCCGGCCGGGCTCAAGCGCACGGAGCGCCTGGCTTGGTTTGAATCCGAGGCCATGGGCCGCGTCTACACCATGCGCGACGAGCTGTGCGACGAGCATCCGGGCAGGTTCTAGCCATGGGTGAGAACGTGAAGAACACCGCCGCGACCGCCGCCGTGGACACCGTCCCCACCATCGAGATCGCTGCCCACGCCGGCACCTGCTACGGCGTACAGCGCGCACTCGACATGGCGCTGGCAGCCGCCCCGCGGGCAGGGGAGAGCGCGCAGGTTCACACCCTGGGCCCGCTCATCCATAACCCCATCGTGGTGCGCGAGCTTGCCGAAGCGGGCGTGGGCTTGGCCGAGACCCTGGACGACGCAGCATCGGGCACCGTGATCATCCGCGCCCACGGCGTGGTGCCGCAGGTCATCGGCGCCGCCCGCGAGCGCGGCCTTACCGTGGTCGATGCCACCTGCCCCTACGTGAAGAAGGTCCACGTGGCTGCCGAGCGCCTGGTGCGCGAGGGCTACCGCGTGGTGGTCGTGGGCGAGCCAGGACACCCCGAGGTCGAGGGCATCCTGGGTCACGCAGGCGAGGACGCACAGGTCGTGAGCTGCGCTGCCGACGCCGACGCGCTGCCGCTCAAGGGCAAGGTGGGTCTGGTTGTACAGACCACCCAGACCGCACAGAACCTCACCGAGGTCGTGGCCGCCATCACCCCGCGCGTGCAGGAGCTGCGCGTGATCAACACGATCTGCGCCGCCACGAGCGAGCGCCAGCAGGCTGCTGCCTCGCTTGCCAACCGCTGTGACTGCATGGTCGTCGTGGGCGGTAAGAACTCGGGCAACACCCGCCGTCTGGCGCAGATTTGCGCCGACGCCTGCGAGCGCACGCATCACATCGAGGAGGCCGCCGAGCTCGAGGCCGCCTGGTTTGCCAGCGCGCGCCACATCGGCATCACCGCCGGCGCCTCAACCCCGCAAGAACACATCGAACGCGCCGTCGAGCGCATCAAGGAGCTTTGCCGCTAATCATGGACCAGACCGTACCCGCATACGCCGCCGAGGTGGCCGATTACGGGCGCAGCCGCGACCCCGAGCCGGGTGAGGGCGCGCTCGTTAAGAACGTGCGCCCCGAATCGCCCGCATGGGATGTGGGTATCGAGCCGGGCATGCGCGTGCTCACGGTCAACGGTGAGGCACTGACCGACATGATCGTGTGGCTCTGGGAGGCCGACGACGACACCGTCGACCTTGAGGTTTTCGACCCGCGCGATGGCACCGTAACCCCCGTGGAGCTTGACCGCTTTCCCGGCGAGGACTGGGGCCTGGAGTTCGACGGCCCCATCTTCGATGGCATGCGTACCTGCGTAAACGCCTGCGTGTTTTGCTTTATGACGATGCTGCCCAAAGGCGGTCGTTCCACACTCTATATCCGCGACGACGACTACCGCCTAAGCTTTTTGCAGGGCAACTTCGTCACACTCACAAACCTCACGGACGAGGACGTGCAAAACGTCATCGACCGCAACATGAGTCCCATGAACGTATCGGTCCACGCCGTGAGCCCCGACGTCCGCCGCCGCATGATGGGCCGCAACGCCCAGCGCGGCATGGACGTGCTCGAGGCCATCATGGCCGCCGGCATCGAGATCCACGCGCAGATCGTTTTGTGCCCCGGCATGAACGACGGTGAGGAGCTACAAAAGACCCTGCGCTACTGCGAGGAGCATGAGCAGATCACAAGCCTGGGTGTCGTGCCGCTCGGCTTTACCAAGCACCAGAACCGCTTTAGCTGGTCCTATAGCGACAAGCCCGAGCTGGCACGCGAGACCATTGCCATGATCCGGCCCTATCAGGACCGCGCCTACGAGCGCTTTGGCCGCCACACCTTCCAGATGAGCGACGAGTTCTACCTGGACGCCGGTATCGAGCCGCCCGAGGCAGACTTTTACGACGGTTACCCGCAGTACTATGACGGCATCGGCATGATTCGTTCGTATCTGGACGAGACCGACGACGTGCTGGCCGCCGACGCCGAGCACCTAGCCCGCGTTCGCGAAGCCATCGCCGCCCGCGGCCAACGCCTGCTGTGCCTCTCGGGCGCCAGCGCGCGCGACACGGTGGCGCGCTTTGTGGAGTCGCCGCAGGGCCTCGCCGGCACCGTCACGGCTATCAAGAACCGCTACTTTGGCGGCAACGTAGACGTAACCGGCCTCATCGTCGCGAGCGACATCCTGGAGCAGCTGCCGCAAGACCTGTCGGGGGTTATGCTCTTTGTGCCTAAGCTCATGTTCAACGCTGACGGCATGACGCTTGACGAGTATCATCGTGACGATTTACTCGCAAGCCTTACCAGTCGCGGCGCCGAGGTTCATGTGGTGTCGACCATGCCGCATGAGTTGCTCGATACCCTGGAGCACATCCTTGGCATAACGCCTGCCAACTCTACTAATTCCACTGACCCTACCCATTAAAGGAGAGCAGATGAAACCTATCGTCGCCGTCGTCGGACGCCCCAACGTGGGCAAGTCCACGCTCGTTAACCGCCTGGCCCAGACCTCGGACGCCATCGTCCATGAGTCCCGCGGCGTCACGCGCGACCGCTCATATCACACGGCCGATTGGAACGGCCGCGAGTTCACCATCGTCGACACGGGCGGTATCGAGCCGCTCAAGAGCGACGATGTCTTCGCCACGTCCATCCGCGACCAGGCGCTCGCCGCCGCCGAGGAAGCCGCCGTCATCCTGTTTGTGGTCGACGGCCGCACCGGCGTCACCGAAGAGGACGAGTCAGTCGCCCGCATGCTCAAGCGCTCCGACAAGCCGGTCTTTCTGCTGGTGAACAAGCTCGACAACCCCGATCGCGAGAACGACAACATCTGGGAGTTCTATTCGCTCGGCATCGGCGAGCCCACGCCGCTCTCTGCCCTGCACGGCCATGGCACGGGTGACCTGCTCGACGACATCGTGGCCCTGCTCCCCGAGGAGGAGGACGAGATCGCCGACGAATTCCCCGATGCGCTGAACGTCGCCATCATCGGCCGACCCAACGCCGGCAAGTCGTCGCTGTTCAACCGCATCCTGGGCGCCGACCGCTCCATCGTGTCGAACATCGCCGGAACCACGCGCGACGCCATCGACACCGTCGTGGAGCGCAACGGCAAGCACTACCGCATGGTCGACACCGCGGGTATCCGCAAGAAGAGCACCGTGTACGAGAACATCGAGTACTACTCCATGGTCCGCGGCCTGCGCGCGATCGACCGCGCCGATGTGGCACTGCTCGTCGTCGACGCCTCCGTGGGCGTCACCGAGCAGGACCAGAAGGTCATGGGCCTTGCCATCGAGCGCGGCTGCGCCATCGTGGTGCTGCTCAACAAGTGGGACCTGCTCGACGATGACCGCAAGCGCGAGGCCTGCATGGAGACCGTCGACCGCCGCCTGGGCGTCATGGCTCCCTGGGCCCAATACCTGCGCATCTCGGCCCTGACCGGCCGCAGCATCGAGAAGATCTGGGCAATGGTCGACGCCGCCGAGAAGACGCGCTCGCAAAAGATCACCACCTCGCGCCTCAACACGTTCCTCACCGACCTGCGTGAGTTCGGCCACACCGTGGTGGACGGCAAGCGCCGCCTGCGTATGCACTACGTGACCCAGACGGGCGTCAACCCGCCGACGTTCACGTTCTTCGTCAACCATAGCGACCTGGTCAACGACACCTACCAGCGCTACGTGGAGAACCGCATGCGTTCGACTTTCGATTTTGCCGGCACGCCCATTCGACTCTTCTTTAGGAAGAAGGAGCAAAAGGATGCTTAATCCGATCCTGCTGACCGTCATCTGCGCCGTGGTCTCGTTCTTTATCGGAGCGATTCCGTTTGGCCTGATCCTGGGCCGCGTGTTCAACCACACGGACATTCGCAAGGCGGGCTCCGGCAACATCGGCACCACCAACGCACTGCGCGTGGCCGGCCCCAAGGTGGCCGCGCTCACGCTGCTGCTCGACTGCCTGAAGGGCGCTATCTGCGTCCTTATCGCGCGTCCGCTCATCGCAAGCGTGGGCTACGGCTTTCCCGTGAACATCATGGCTCCTGGCGCACCCGGGGACTGGATGCTCGGCGTCATTTGCCTGGCTGCCGTGTGGGGCCACATCTTCTCGCCCTACCTCAACTTCCACGGCGGCAAGGGCATCGCGGTGGGCTTGGGCGTAATCCTTGCCTGGTACTGGCCCATTGGCCTGTCGCTGCTGGGCATGTTTATCGTGGCCGTCGCCATCACCAAGTACGTGTCGGTGGGATCTCTTGCCGCTGCTATCGGTCTTCCCATCGCCGCTTGCGCGGTCTTTCCGTATAGCAGCCTGGGACTCAAGTTTTGCATGGCGATGATCGGCATCACCGTGGTGTGGGCCCATCGCTCGAATATCCAAAAGCTCATGGCCGGTAAGGAGTCCAAGCTCTCGTTTACCAAGCGCGTCACCGAGCCCGACGATAAGTAGGAGAGAGTCATGAATGTTGCGCTGATTGGCTCCGGCTCCTGGGGAACCGCCGTCGCCGGCCTTGCCGCCGCGCGAGCCGAGCGCGTAACCATGTGGGCCCATAGCGAGCAGACGGCCGCCGGCATTAACGCCGAGCACCGTAATCCTCGCTACCTAGTAGACTACGAGCTGCCGACCAACGTTGTCGCCACGACGGATCTGGCCCAGGCGCTCAACGGCGCCGACGCCATCATCTTTGCCGTACCATCGACGCACCTTCGCAGCGTGTGCCATCAGGCCGCGCCGTTTATCGCTGCCGAAGCCCCGGTGCTGTGCCTCACCAAGGGCATTGAACCCGAGTCCGGCCTGCTCATGAGCGAGGTTATCGCCAGTGAGATCGGCAACGAGTCGCGTGTCGCGGCGCTCTCGGGCCCCAACCATGCTGAGGAAATCTGCCGCGGCGGGCTTTCGGCCGCTGTCATCGCCAGCGAAGATCCGCAAATAGGGGAGACCTTTAAGGAGCTGCTGCTGTCCACGGCCTTTCGCATCTACCTGTCGCAGGACATGACGGGTGTCGAGGTCTGCGGCGCCATGAAAAACGTCATCGCTATCGTATGCGGCATCTCCGCCGGCTCGGGCGCTGGCGACAACACGCTTGCCCTCATCATGACGCGCGGCCTGGCCGAGATCAGCCGCCTGGTGCACGCCCGCGGCGGTCAGGCCATGACCTGCATGGGACTTGCCGGCATGGGCGACCTTATCGCCACCTGCACCTCCGAGCATTCGCGCAACCGCACCTTTGGGTACGAGTTTGCCCACGGCGTTTCGCTCGACGAGTACCAGACGCGCACGCATATGGTGGTCGAGGGTGCCGTCGCGGCCCGCAGCGTCAGCGAGCTCGCCCGTTCACTGGGCGTAGACATTCCGCTCACCTTTGCCGTGGAGCAAACGCTCTACAACGGTGTTACTTTGGATAGGGCGCTCGAGATTCTTACCGATCGCGTACCCTCCCAAGAGTTCTACGGACTCACTGACTAGCGCAGAAAGGCTTCTACCATGGGTTCCATCAAAATCGCTCCGTCCGTCCTCTCAGCCGACATGGCCAACCTCAAGGGCGAACTCGACAAGATCGCCGGTGCCGACTACGTGCACTTCGACGTTATGGACGGTCACTTTACCGGCAACCTGACCTTTGGCGTCGACATCCTCAAGGCCGTCAAGCGCTCCACCGATGTGCCGGTCGACGCGCACCTGATGGTGTCGAACCCCGATGAGACGGTCGATTGGTATGCCGACGCCGGCGCCGATATGATCACCGTGCATTACGAGGCCTCCACGCACCTACATCGCACGCTTACGCATCTGCAACAGCGCGGCGTCAAGGCCGGAGTGGTCCTCAACCCGGCTACGCCCGTCTGCGTGCTCGAGAGCATTATCGAGGTCGTCGACATGGTGCTGCTGATGAGCGTGAACCCTGGCTTTGGCGGCCAGAGCTTTATCCCGGGCACCATCGCAAAGCTGCATGAACTTACTGCCATGTGTGAACGCCACGGCGTGTCGCCCCTGATCGAGGTCGACGGCGGCATCTCTTCCAAGAACATCGCCGAGGTCGTCAAGGCCGGCGCCAACGTGCTCGTGGCCGGCTCCGCCGTATTTAAGTCCGAAGATCCCGCTGCCGAGGTTGCGCTGCTGCAGAAGCTGGGCAACGAGGCCGCACAGGAGGCATAAACCCTTATGACCGCAGGTCAAAACCGCATACCCGTGAATCTTGACTACGCCGCCTCGACGCCCATGCGCGCCGAGGCGCTCCTTGCGCAGCGCGAATACGACGAAAGTGAGCTTGCCGGCGTCAACCCCAATTCGCTGCACTCGCTCGGTCGCAAGGCCGCCGCGCGCCTGGAAGTCGCCCGTCGCGAGATTGCCCGCAGCTTTGGCGCGCGCGTACGTCCGTCCGAGATCGTCCTGACCAACGGCGGCACCGAGGCCAACCAGCTAGCGCTGCTCGGTCTTGCCGAGGGCGCTCGCCAGCGCGATCGTAAGCGCGACCGCGTGATCGTGTCCGCCATTGAGCACGATTCGATCCTGGACAACCTGCCGCTGCTGCGCGCCGCTGGCTTTACCGTCGACCTGGTGCAGCCCTGCCGCGCGGGCTACATTGAGCCCGCGGCACTTACCGAGCTGCTGGCTGACGACGTGGCGCTCGTAAGCATTATGGTCGCCAACAACGAGACCGGCGTGGTGCAGCCCATCCTTGAGCTTGCCACAGCCGCACACGCTGCCGGCGCCCTGTTCCATACCGATGCCATCCAGGGCTATCTGCATATTCCGCTCGATGTCACCGAGCTGGGCGTCGATGCCATGACCGTTGCGGCCCATAAGATCGGCGGCCCCGTGGCCTCTGGTGCGCTCTACCTTAAGAGCCGCACGCCCCTGCGTCCGCGCATCTTTGGCGGCGGACAGGAAGCCGGTCGTCGCGCCGGTACGCAAGACCTGCGCACGCAGCTGGCCTTTGCCGCCGCCGTATCTGTGTTGGCGCCCAACGTGACCCAGGAGCGCGCGACGCTACAGGCCCTGTCTGACAAACTCTACGCCACGCTCACGGCCCATCCGCGTATCCACGCCACGATGGGCGACTATGCGCAGGCCAATCGCCTGCCGGGTATGGTTTCGATCTACGTCGACGGCATGGACTCCGAGGAGCTCATCATTAAGCTCGACGCCGCAGGTTTTGAGGTCTCGGCTGGCTCGGCCTGCTCGAGCGGCAGCATGGACCCGAGCCACGTGCTCAGCGCCATGGGCATCGGCCGCGAGCAGGCACTGGGCGCGCTGCGCATCTCGTTCGATGACCGCGTAAACCCTGCTGACCTGGATGAGTTCGCCCAGGCGCTGCTCTCGATCGTGGGTGCCGCATGATCGTTTCCGAGCTTGAACGCGCGCTGCTGGCGCGCTATCCCAAGACGGATGCCGAGGGATGGGACCACGTAGGCCTGTCCGTTGGAGATCCCGCTGCCGAGATCACCGGCGTTGCCTGCGCGCTCGATGCGACCGAAGCTAACGTGCACCGCGCTCTTGAGGCCGGCGCCAACGTACTGCTGACGCATCATCCCATCTACATCAAGGCACCCGAGGCCTTTTGTCCGGCCGATTCCGCGCGTCCCCAGTGCAGCGCGGCATTGTTCGAGGCAGCCCGTTGCGGCGTGAGCATCATCTCGCTCCACACCAATCTGGACCGCTCGCACGACGCACGCGTCTGCCTGAGTGAGCTGCTAGGTGCTGAGCCCATGAGCTCGCTTGAGCATGTGGACGACCCCGAGGCCTGCGGCCTGGGCGCACTCGCGAACCTCAACGACCCCTGCAGCCTGCGCGACCTTGCTGCCCGTGTCGCCACTGCCTTTGGCAGCGACCCGCGCGTGTGGGGCGAAGCCGACCACGTGTGCCGTACTGTCGCAATCCTCGGCGGCTCCCTGGGCGACTTTGGCGAGCTTGCTATCGCCGCGGGCGCGGATGTTATCGTGACCGGAGAGGCGGGCTACCACGTGGCGCAGGACCTCGCCCTGCGCGGGCTGGACGTGATCTTACTTGGCCACGATCGTTCCGAAGAGCCGTTCGTGGATATCTTGATGAACTCTGCAGTTGACGCCGGGGTCGACCCCCGTCATACGATTAAAATACTGAACCCTTGCCAATGGTGGACTGTGACAAAAGGAGAGA
>CAKUGF010000030.1 GCA_934654585.1 uncultured Collinsella sp.
ATCAGCCCCGTCGAGCGCCTGCTGCAGCACAACCTGCTGGGTCCCGACACCATGCTCGGCCACTGCATCCACGTGACACCTGCCGAGATGGATATCGTCAAGGAGTCCGGTACCTGGCTCGTCAACAACCCCGAATCCAATATGGGCAACGCCGTGGGCTGCGCTCCCGTGCTCGAGTTCTTCCGCCGCGGCATCCCCGTGTGCATGGGCACCGACGCCTACACCCACGATATGCTCGAGAGCCTCAAGGTCTTCCTGATCATTCAGCGCCACAACGCCGCCATGCCCAATGTGGGCTGGTGCGAGGCCATGACCATGCTGTTCGAGAACAATGCCAAGATGGCCAGCAAGTACTTCGACCGCAAGCTCGGCGTGCTCGAGGCCGGTGCCGCCGCCGACGTCATCGTCATGGACTACAAGCCCTTTACGCCGCTGAGCGAGGAGAACATCGACGGCCACATGCTCTTTGGCATGATGGGCAAAAACTGCCGCACCACCATCATCAACGGCAAGGTTCTGTACAAGGATCGCGAGTTCGTCGGTATCGATGAGGAAAAGATCAACGCGTGGACCATGGCCGAGTCTAAGAAGCTCTGGGGCACGCTCAACGAGCGCACCTACTAATTCACATGTAGATTCACGCGCGTCGAATGTTTCGCCACATTCGACGCGCGTATAGGCGGCCTCCGCGGGGTCGCCGGCGCTGTGCTAGCGCTACACCGTATTTCGCCCGCCGCGCGGTCTCGTCGGGCGTTACAGAGAGGAGCTCATTATGAGCGACATCATGAGGCCGATCCCGTTTTCGCAGCTGATGAACTGGATCATCGAGGAGCACAAGACCCAGGGCGCCGTCTTTGGCGTGCGCAAGATGGTCACGACCAACCAGGAGGGTGCGCTTCCCATTTTTGACGAGCGCATCGAGACCCCGTTTGGCCCGGCCGCCGGCCCCAACACGCAGCTTGCCCAGAACATCGTGGCCTCTTATGTGGCCGGTTCTCGCTTCTTTGAGCTCAAGACCGTCCAGGTTATGGACGGCGAGGAGCTTTCCAAGTGCGTGAACAAGCCCTGCATCGTGGCGCAGGACGAGTGCTACAACTGCGAGTGGTCGACCGAGCTCGAGGTTCCGCAGGCATATGCCGAGTACGTGAAGGCATGGTTCGCCTGCCACCTCATCGCCCGCGAGTATGGCCTGGGCAGCCCGGACGGCTTTGTCTTTAACATGTCCGTGGGCTATGACCTCGAGGGCATCAAGAGCCCCAAGGTCGACGCCTACATCGAAGGCATGAAGGACGCCAGCGGCTCCGAGGTCTGGAACGAGTGCCGCGAGTGGGCACTTGCCAACCTGGACAAGTTCGAGCATGTCGACGCCGCGTTTGTCGAGTCCATTCCGGCACGCGTCTCCAACTCCATCACCGAGTCCACCCTGCATGGCTGCCCGCCGGCCGAGATCGAGCGCATCGCGACCTATCTGATCACCGAAAAGGGCCTCAACACCTACATCAAGTGCAACCCCACGCTGCTGGGCTATGAGTTTGCACGACAGCGCCTCAACGAGCTGGGCTTTGACTACATCGTCTTCGATGACACGCACTTCCGCGAGGACCTGCAGTGGGTCGACGCCGTGCCCATGTTTGAGCGCCTGATTGCCCTGTGCGCCGAGCGCGGCCTGGAGTTTGGCGTTAAGCTGACCAACACCTTCCCCGTCGACGTGACGAGAAACGAGCTGCCCTCCACCGAGATGTACATGTCCGGCCGTTCGCTGTTCTCGCTGACCATCGAGGCCGCCCGCCGCATTACCGAGCAGTTCGACGGCAAGCTGCGCATCAGCTACTCCGGCGGTGCCACGGTCTACAACATCCGCTCCCTGTATGACGCAGGCATTTGGCCTGTTACCCTGGCGACTGACGTGCTCAAGCCCGGCGGTTACGAGCGCTTTAGCCAGATGGCCGGCGAGTTCACCGACCTGGACGGCAAGCCGTTCGCGGGCGTCTCGCTCGACGCCGTGACCGCGATCCAGACCGATTCGCTCACCAACCCGCTCTACAAGAAGCCGCTGCGCCCGCTGCCCGACCGCAAGGTCGCCGGCAAGAGCCCGCTCAATGACTGCTTCACCACGCCGTGTCGCACGAGCTGCCCCATCCAGCAGGACATTCCCGCCTATCTGGCGGCTGTTGACGAGGGCCGCTACGAGGACGCGCTCAACATCATCATCGAGCGCAACGCTCTGCCGTTCATCACCGGCACCATCTGCCCGCATCCCTGCGGCCGCGCCTGCGAGCGCGCGTTCTACGAGCCCGAGGGCGCCCAGATTCGCGCCAGCAAGCTCAAGGCTGCCCGCGAGGCCATGACCGCCGTGCTGCCCAAGCTGCGCGCCCAGGCTATCGCCAACGACGGCGAGCGCAACGTTGCCGTTATCGGCGGCGGCCCGGCTGGTCTGGCGACGGCGTTCTTCCTGACGCGTGCCGGCGTGCCCGTCACCATCTTCGAGGCCCGCGACTCCCTCGGCGGTGTGGTCCGTCACGTGATCCCCGAGTTCCGCATTGCCAGCGACGATATCTCGCACGATGCTGAGCTCTGCCTGGCCTTTGGCGCCAAGGTGCAGCTCAACGCCCGCGTGGAGTCCATCGACGAGCTCAAGGCTCAGGGCTTTACCGACGTGGTCGTGGCCACCGGTGCCTGGATGCCCGGCTCTGCCGGCCTGGGCGAGGGTGCCGAGCTCGACGTGCTGGAATTCCTCGAGGCCGCCAAGAAGGGCGAGAAGCTCGAGCTGGGCGAGGATGTTGTGGTCATCGGCGCCGGCAACACCGCCATGGACGCCGCCCGCGTGGCCAAGCGCCTGGACGGCGTGAAGAACGTGCGCCTGGTCTATCGCCGCACCAAGAAGCAGATGCCCGCCGACGAGGAAGAGCTCGATCTTGCTCTTGCCGAAGGTGTCGAGTTCTGTGAGCTGCTGGCCCCCAAGGCACTCAACGGTGCCGTGCTGACCTGCGATGTTATGGAGCTTGGCGAGCCGGATGCAAGCGGCCGTCGCAGCCCCGTCGCCACGGGCGAGACCGTCGAGCTGCCCGCCACCACGGTGATCTGCGCCGTGGGCGAGGGCATCGATGCCAGCCTGTACGACGCCGCGGGCGTTGAGCACGACCGTCGCGGCCGCCTTGCCGCCACCTCCACCGGTGTCGATGGCGTCTGGGCTGCCGGTGACTGCCGCCGCGGTCCGGCCACCGTGGTCGAGGCCATCGCCGACGCCGCCGAGGTCGCCCGCGCCATTGCCGGTGTGAACTTTAACAAGTACGCCGACTGCAACGAGCAGGCTGGTCGCGAGGACACCTGCTACGAGCGCAAGGGCACCCTGTGCCGCGATAAGCGCAACTGCACCAAGACCCGCTGCCTGGGCTGTGGCTCGGTGTGCGAGGTCTGCTGCGACGTGTGCCCCAACCGCGCCAACGTGGCCATTAAGGTTCCGGGTCTGGACAAGCACCAGGTCGTCCATGTTGACGGTATGTGCAACGAGTGCGGCAACTGCGCCGTGTTCTGCCCCTATCAGGAGGGCCGTCCCTACAAGGACAAGCTCACCCTGTTCTGGAGCGAACAGGACATGGAGAACTCCGAGAACGAGGGCTTCCTGGCCGTGGACGAGGATCACTTTAAGGTCCGCGTCGCCGGCACGGTCCGTACCGTCTCGGTCGATGCCGTCAACACTGGCCTTCCCGAGGCCATCCGCCTGACCATCAGGGCTGTGCGCGACAACTATTCGTATCTCCTTAAGAAATAAGGGACCCCTTATGGCCAAATCCATCCAACATAACGTGGCCTACGTTGCCTGCGGAAGCGGCTGTGCTTCCGCAGTCGGCGACGCCCGCTGCAGCGAAGGCTGCATTGGCTGTGGCGCCTGCGTCACGGCCTGCCCCCACGGTGCCATCGCACTGGTCGATGGCGTCGCCCGCGTGGACCGCTCCAAGTGCACGGGCTGCGGCCTGTGCGGTATGGCGTGCCCGCAGCGCGTGATCGCCTTCGTCCCCGGCTACCAGAACATCCTGGTGCGCTGCAACAACACCGATAAGGGCGCCATTGCCCGCAAGATCTGCGACACGAGCTGCATCGGTTGCGGCATGTGCGCCAAAAAGTGCCCTGCCGGCGCTATCCGCATCGAGGACAACTGCGCCCATATCGACGGCGCGGACTGCCTGTCGTGCGGCATGTGCGCCGTCGTCTGCCCACATGGCGCCATTCACGACCGCACCGGCATCGCCGCCGGCGTGTAGAAGGGAATCACCATGGCACAGGAATTCACTTTTACCGTTAACGGCGTGGAGCGCACGACGACGGAAAACAAGCCGCTGCTGCGCTACCTGCGCGACGACCTGAACATCCACTCCGCCAAGGACGGCTGCTCCGAGGGCGCGTGCGGTACCTGCACCATCCACGTGGACGGTGCGGCCGTCAAGGCCTGCGTACTGACCACCGCCCTTGCCGCCGGCCGTAACATCGTGACCGTCGAGGGCCTGCCCCAGGACGTGCGCGAGGCCTTTGTGTACGCGTTTGGCGCCGTGGGCGCCGTGCAGTGCGGCTTTTGCATCCCCGGCATGGTCATGGCGGGTGCGGCGCTCATCGCCGAGGATCCCGAGCCCACCGAGGAGCAGATCAAGTACGCCATCCGCGGCAACGTCTGCCGCTGCACCGGCTACAAAAAGATCATCGAGGGCATTTCGCTGGCCGCTGCGGTGCTCCGCGGCGAAAAGCAGATCGATGAGGACCTGGAGCGCGGCGACGACTACGGCGTGGGCAAGCGCGCCTTCCGTATCGACGTGCGCAAGAAGGTACTCGGTGAGGGAAAGTATCCCGACGACATCGACGAGTACGATCAGCCGGGTCTGACCTATGCCAGCGCGGTGCGTTCCAAGTATCCGCGCGCCCGCGTGCTCTCCATCGACACCTCCAAGGCCGAGGCCCTGCCCGGCGTGGTGGGCATCCTGCGCGCCGAGGACGTGCCGGTCAACCAGGTCGGCCACCTTATCCAGGACTGGGACGTCATGATCGCCCAGGGCGATATCACCCGCTGCGTGGGCGACGCCATCGTGCTGGTGGTTGCCGAGGACGAGGCGACACTCGAGAAGGCCAAGAAGCTCGTGAAGATCGACTACGAGCCGCTGGAGCCCGTGCGTAATATTGTCGAGGCAAGGGCTGCCGACGCCCCGCGCCTGCACGACAGCTTCTTTGCCTTTGGCAATACCGTGGAGCTCAAGGACAACGTGTGCCAGAGCCGTCACGTGACGCGCGGTGATGCCGCCAAGGCGCTGGCCGAGAGCGCGTTTACCGTGACGCAGCGCTTTACCACGCCCTTTACCGAGCATGCCTTCTTGGAGCCCGAGTGCGCCGTGGCCTTCCCGTACAAGAACGGCGTCAAGGTGCAGTCGACCGACCAGGGTGCCTACGACACGCGCAAAGAGTGCGCCCACATGTTTGGCTGGGACAACGAGCCCGAGCGCGTGGTCGTCGAGACCATGCTCGTGGGTGGCGGCTTTGGCGGCAAGGAGGACGTGTCCGTCCAGCACCTGGCCGCGCTTGCTGCCTATAAGCTCCAGCGTCCCGTGAAGTGCAAGCTCACTCGCGCCGAGTCGCTCGCGTTCCATCCCAAGCGTCACGCCATGGACGGCACCTTTACGCTGGGCTGCGACGCCGAGGGCAACTTTACCGGTCTGGACTGCGAGATCAACTTTGATACCGGCGCCTATGCGTCGCTGTGCGGCCCGGTGCTCGAGCGCGCCTGCACGCATGCCGTCGGCCCCTACAAGTACCAGAACACCGACATTCGCGGCTTTGGCTACTACACCAACAACCCGCCGGCCGGTGCCTTCCGCGGCTTTGGCGTGTGTCAGTCCGAGTTTGCGCTCGAGAGCCTGATCGACCTGCTGGCCGAGAAGGTCGGCCTGGATCCGTGGGAGATTCGCTACAAGAACGCGATTGAGCCGGGCGAGGTGCTGCCCAACGGCCAGATTGCCGACTGCTCCACGGCGCTGAAGGAGACGCTGCTCGAGGTCAAGGATGCCTACTATGCGCATCCCGGCCACGCTGGCATCGCCTGTGCCATGAAGAATGCCGGCGTGGGCGTGGGCCTGCCCGATGCCGGTCGCTGCAAGATTCGCGTCGAGGGCGGCCGTGCCGTGGTCTATGCCGCCACGTCCGACATCGGCCAGGGCTGCAACACCGTCTTTTTGCAGGACGTTGCCGAGGCTTGCGGTCTGCCGCTGAGCTGCATTGCCAACGGCGAGTGCTCCACCGAGAACGCGCCCGATTCGGGTACCACGTCTGGCTCGCGTCAGACGGTCGTGACCGGCGAGGCCGTGCGCGGCGCCGCCTTCTTGCTGCGCGACGCCATGTTTGGCGTCGAGGCCGGCAAGCCCGCGCCTGCTGCCACGGTTGCCGCCCATGGCGACGGCGTCAAGATCGAGTACGACGACGGTCGCGCCTATCAGCTGCGCTCGCAGGAACTCGTCGCCGGTCAGGGCATGCATCCTCAGGACCCCGCGGCTGCCATCAAGGCGCTCGAGGGCTGCGAGTTTAGCTACGTGTACTTGGAGCCGACCGACAAGCTGGGCGCCGACGTGCCCAACCCCAAGAGCCACATCTGCTACGGCTTTGCCACGCATGTGGTCATCCTGGACGACAACGGTCGCGTGAGCGAGGTCTATGCCGCGCACGATTCGGGCAAGGTGGTCAACCCCATTTCGATCCAGGGCCAGATCGAAGGCGGCGTGCTCATGGGTATGGGCTATGCGCTTACCGAGGACTGGCCGCTCAAGGACTGCGTGCCCCAGGCCAGGTACGGCACGCTCGGTCTGTTCCGTGCGCCCGAGATTCCGGATATCCACGCCATCTACGTGGAGAAGGATGAGCTGCTGCCCGTGGCATACGGCGGCAAGGGTATCGGCGAGATCGCAACGATCCCCACGGCGCCCGCCGTGCAGAACGCCTATCGCGCATTTGACGGCAAGCTGCGCCCGGATCTGCCCATGGTGGATACGCCGTACAGCCGTGCCCGTCACCGCGGGTAGGGTAGAGCGCGGACGGCATTGCTGACGGGCCGTCCGCACTTACCATCAACTGCATAAGCTGCGCCTTTAGCCCCGGTTCTCTTGCGAGCCGGGGCTTTTTCTTTGGAGTGGAAGCTGCGTCCCTGAATCCTCAGAGTGGGACATGCTTTCCCAACGGGGCTGCATGCGGAAGCTGCATCCCGGAATGAGCGTTCAGAATGGGGCGCATTTTCCGGTAGAGGCCTGGGGCGGAAAGCGCGTCCCGGAATAAGGGCGATTTAGTGATCAGGTGGTTGAGCGAGCGTCGCGCCAAGGATGCCAAGCGTAAAACCTACATCGAGAATGGCGTAAAACCTACATTGAGAACGGCGTAAAAACTACATCAAGAATGGCGTAATTGCGCAGGATAGCGTCGCCCGCTGGTGCTACAGGGCGGTTGACCTGCAAACCTTGGGCTTTCGGACGAGCTTGCGCAAGAGGCAGCAAGCCAGTACGTGCGCTCGAAGGCCCGCGTTCGCGTGCGCCCCAAGCGCTACTTCTGCGACCCGTCACTTGCGGCGGCGTTACTGGGGGCTACCCCTGAGCGGCTGCTTGGCGATATGCAAACGCTGGGGATGCTCTTTGAGAACCTCGTTCTGCGCGACGTGCGCGTGTTCCTTTCCACCTACGGCGGTGTCGACAACAGCGTCCATTATTTCCGAGATGAGAAGGGCCTTGAGGTCGATCTGATCGTTGAGCACGACGGGCGCTGGGGTGCCATCGAGGTCAAGCTGAGCGATGCGAAGGCAGACGACGGAGCGAGAAGCCTCAAGGCGCTGGAGAGGATAGTACTCTCTAATCCTGCCACCCAGAATGCCGCGCCGGCTTTTTTGGCGGTCGTTGTTGGAAAGGGGAGTATCGCCTACACACGCGACGACGGAGTGGCAGTGATCCCCATGGCGGCACTTGGGGCGTAGTGGCTTTGCGGTGTGGGGGGCGCGGGGTGCCAAGGCCTCGTAACCGAAAAACCATTTGTTAAATCCGACGCCCATGGGTAGAATGGTGTCGACGGCAGCCCAAGTTGGGTAAGCTGGGCAGCGCCGTTGCTTAGATTAGGGGGTCAATGCCTTAATGGCGTCGACCCCTTCTGCTACGCTTCGAGCACTGCTTAAGCGCCTCGGAAAGTCCGATAAGCGCCGTGAGGAGCGAGACCAGAGCGGTCAGGAGCTTCACGAAATCAATCAGATCGGTCATGGGCATCACCTCCCGTCGCATGGAGGGCGCTGCCCGGCACATGGAGCTGCCGTCAACAACTGCAATTCTATCAAAGTACTGCTAAAAATACGAATATATGTTCGATAATAACAGCGATGTGACCGGCTCAAAGCGCATCCTTACGTAAGGGTGTTGGATGGCCGCGCTGGGCGCTTTCATGTCCGCACGGGCGCCTATCCTTACGGCAATGTAGCCGCCTATGTAACGAGCGGCAGTTGACGGAGAAAGGCCCTAACCGTGGCAGACAAAAAGACGCCGGGTATCTATGCTATCGATACGACGAACTTTGCGCGCCAGATTGTGCTCGACTTTGAGTTTGCGCCGGTGCCAAGGCAGCGCCAGCGCCGCGGACTGCGCAACGAGATTATCGAGGTCGGCGCCGTCAAGCTCGATAATCGCGGCAACGTGATGGGCGAGTTCTCGCAGTTTGTGCAGACGGAATATGCCGAAGGCGTTGCGTGTCCCGTCCGCGAGCTCACAGGGATATCGGCCGTGGATACCGCGATGGCCGATCCGCTCTACATGGTGATCAAAAGGCTCAGCGATTGGATTGGTCGCTACTCCGCCCAGGTGGTCTGTTGGAGCGGGGCGGACCGTCGACAGCTTTTGACCGAGTGCCAGGCAAAGCACATCGGCCTTTCCGCATTTCCTGCGGACTGGGCCGACTTGCAGGCGTTTTACACCTCGATCATGGACGTGGGCAGCCACGGGCGCGTGTCTTTGAGTGACGCGGCGACGTGGTTTGGCATCGAGTTCGACGAGTCGACGGGTCACGCCCACAGCGCCTTAGCCGATGCGCGTGTGACCGCTAAGCTGCTCAAGCAGATGATGGAGGGGGACTACCACGTAAGCCCGCGCGCCCAGGAAGTCCGCCAACGGTGGGGGATGGGCGAGCGACCCCAGACGCGCCTCTCCAGCAAGTGTCCCGAGCTGAGCGATCTGCTACTGAAGCTGAAGGCGGAGGGGAGGTAGGGCAGCGTCGGCTGCCTTTACAGCGCGTGCCTGTCGCGTATCGCTACTCTTCCTGCTGCTTGGCAGGCAGGATGTAGACGTTCTCGGCGTCCACAGCGATTTGCGTGGGGCGGTTGTAGAGGGCATCGATCTCCATTATGCTCTGCCTGAACGGCGCGACGTCGGGCGTCTTTGCCTGGTGGAGCTTCTCGATGAGTTTCTCGGATTGCTCGTCGTTGAACCTGCCGATGTCCTCTCCTGCACCCTCAAGCGCCTCGTCTATGGGCGTGAACTCGCCGATGGGCGTCGCCGCGATGGCGCGACCGAGCATCTTGCCCGCGGAGGCGATGCCGCCCAGAAGTGCCACGTCGATAGTGTCGGCAGCGCTCGCTTCGAGTGCGTCGTAACACTCGGTGTAGAGCTCGCGGTACGCAAGCGAGTCCGCTTCGATTTTTGCGGCAGTGTCTGCGAGCTTTGCAGGTTTGAAGTTCTGGGTGAGCATGGGCTCGAGGAACAGCGAGAACACGTGGATATAGGTGGCGAGCTGGTAGTCCTTGAGATAGTCGAGAACCTGGTCGAGACGCCTTTTCACGTCGTCTCGCACCTCGATGAACCCTTTCTTTTTCAGGTCCGCTTGTGCCTGCGAACGGAAGTGTTCCATGTCCTGCCCGGAGGCCTGTTTGATGTCGAGCACCTTCATATGGGCATTGGCCATGTAAACGGCTTTGTCGTAGTTGAGGCCGTAACCGTTGAGGATGTCTGCGAGTGTCTTAAGGTTGCCGCGCATGTTGGCCTTGTCGCGCTGGCGCATATACTCGAACATTTCGTCGACGGAATCCTGGATGGAGTCGAGCTTCTGGTTAATTTGCGCGATCGCGGCCGCCATGAACAGCGACGTCGGATCGTAGGGTACTTGCGTGACGCTCTTTGCGATGTCGCCCTCGACTACGTGGAAGCGCGCCTGCCCGAAGCCCTTGGCTACATCGCGGTAAGATCCCATGAGGCCGCTGCCGTCCTTGAACGATTGGAGTATCGACGGGTCAAGCGGATTGCCGAACTTGTCGGTCGGCTGGAGCAACATGGGCACACTCACCGTGTTGGTGACGGTGCGGAATGTCGAGGGGAGTGAGGCGAGCGCTATGCCGAGCTGGGGAATACGCTCGAGTGGGAGCTTGATGGCGCCGGAGACGTCCGCCCGCTCCTGAGTGAGCGCGAGGTGGATTTTGGTGGATGCGAGCTGTTTTGCCACGAGTTCCTCTCGGTCGCCGTCCGTCGAGGGTTTGATCTCGTTGTCTGCCATAGCGTGCTCCTTGCTTACGTTAATAGTCGCGGGCATTATCTCACCGTTGTGTGACCTGCCGGGACGGGACGGATTAGCGGTAGCACGAGGCCGATTGACGGTCGAAGCGTATCGGCCTCGCCGCCTTTAACGGTGGTCGAGTGCCGGATATACCTTGGCATCAAGGCCAATTTGATAGATTGACGCATGCAGATAGGCTGCCTACCGATAGTCCCAGGAATGACCTTCGATTCAAGTCGCCAGGTTTCAAGTTGTATATCATTTGGAACATCTGAATGGCTGGCGGGCTTGGAGGGTTCACGGCTGTAGCGTGCCGTGAGCGAGTTCGGCTTTCGCTTTAACTTGGGGCCTCGCTGATTTCTCATGCGTGACGTTTAGAATCTGATGCAAATTAAAGGCCGTATGCCCTTTTGCGGGACATATGGTTGAACGACTAGCGTCAAGAACCTGTAGCAGCTTCTCAGGGCAGATGAAAAGGGGCTAAAAACTGCTTATCTCGTTCGTGATACACGATGCTATTCTGCCAGGACTAACAACTTTCTCAAGGACGTTCCGGATCGCATTCGCGATTTAAGCTATCGACTGGACCTTGCAGACCTCGAGTGGGAGAGCTTGGATGAAACCCTCGGCAAAGTTTTGGAGCGGTAGCCACATTGCGGACCCTTATTGCCTAACCTAGCTCGTCAAGCAGAGAGGGGTTTGCGTCTATATCCATGCCAAGGGCTTCTGCGACAGATTGCGCAACCGCAAAAGCCATCTTGGGAGGAACGGCGTTTCCAATTTGCCGATAGCGGGAGCATTGCGAACCATACCAAGGCATATCCCTCGGGAATGTCTGTATGGTGGCGGCTTCCTGGACCGAGATGCGGCGAAGGCGAGGAGGAACGCTATCGGCTACTCTCCCGCCTTTCTGAAGCTCTTCGTGGTATTTCTCGACCCATTGGGTCGCTCCGGTTTCGAGCGTCTCTTGATCGACGATCGGCGTTCTGTTCCCGCCCATTGAGGCGGGAAGCGTCGGCGCGGGCTTGTCCATGTCCATTGGGCGGCCTTGGCCGTTGAACAGCATGCCTGCAAACGGCGACGGACGGAGCACGGGGCTTTTTGCCGTAGTTACCTTCGCCTTGCAAGTCTGATCATTGCCCGGCTCGCCGAGAGGGGGCAGCCCGCGCAGGGCGTCGGCCACACCCACCCATTCCTTGACTGTCGGCTGCGGGTAGTTGTACTCGATGCAGGGGTCCTTGATCCCGACGAGGAACATACGCTCTCTGGTCTGCGGGACGCCGTAATTGGCGCTGTTCAGCACCTCAAGGTTGGTTTTGTAGCCAATCTCCTCCGCCTTCTTGCGGATGTCGGCGATAGTTCCAGCCCAGCGCTTGTTCTTGGCGAGTGCCTTGACGTTCTCCATCACGAACGCTTGGGGCTGGACCCTCTCGACCATGCCGAGGAAGTCGAAGACGTGACGCGAGCGGGGGTCGTTCGGGTCCATCTTCCCCGCGACCGAGAAGCCCTGACAGGGCGGTCCTCCAATGACTAGCTCCGCCGAACCCCTTCCGGGCAGCTCCTCAACCTCCCTGATATCCCCCGTGACTATCCTGTGGCTCAGTGTCTTGCCGGTCTTCTTCGAGATCGCGTCCATCGCGGCAGCGTAGGTTTTCATGGCGTCCGGGTTGATATCGTTCGCAAATACGGGGGTGAACCCGGCGGCGATGAAGCCGAGGTCGAGACCGCCCGCTCCCGAATAAAGGCTGACGAAACGCTTCATTAAAGCAATCCTCCTGAATAGTAGAGCTCATTCCAATATGGAATGAGCTCATGGGATGATATCATATACAAGCATGGGTTGCTGCCGGAAGGGGGCGTTTATGGAAGACTTCAATCTTTCTCTCGGGAGACTTATCGCTAAATGGCGGAGGCACTCCGGGATGTCACAGGCGGCACTCGCTGAGGCAACGGGATGCCAGCAAGCGTCGATTTCGAAACTGGAAAGCGGCTCCAAGCGCATAACTGTCTCTGAGCTTTCTCAAGTGCTTTGTGCCTGCGGATTAACCTTTAATGCGGTAAGCGACGATCTTGATGGCCTTATTGCTTATGAGCCTCAACCTTTATGGGAGCGTGTAAATGAGTAGCAGGGCAAACATTTCTGAAATATGCGAAGCGCTTCTGGCGGCGTCCCTGCCTATAGATCCGAACTCGATGGAAAGCGCCGCGATTCAGGTCGCGGACTATTACGAGAACGGCCCTGAGGAATCCAGGATTCCCGTCGAAGAGATCTCCGATCGCTTCAGCGAGATGTGGAGCTTTTGGCTTGAGAACTACGATAGTCCCTCAAAGGAATTGAAGGACGTCATTAGCGCCGCGGTTGGCGTCGACCATGAAATGGAAGAGCTCGCGAACGGCTACTTCAAGCTCGAAGAAAAACTCGAGGAGAAGCAGTTCATGGCAAGGAGCCATGCGATCGCTTTGATTGGCTGTGCTCCGCTCATTCGTACCCTTGTCGTGGAGCAACACCTCGGTCTCGATAGGATTAGAGGCATTCTTAACGTTCCTGCCGCAACTTTCGACGCTATCAATGCTGTAATCAGTTCTATCGGTATTGACCCGCCCTTCGGCTCTGAGAGGATCGCCGGAATACATGAAGCTGACGTTTCAGACGTCGCCGCCCTGTTTGGTGATATCGAACCTGACGTCGCTGGAGAAACTTTCCGAGGCCTTCTCGGATCGTTCTCGAGATGCGATACGCTTGCCGACGATGTTATCGACTTGGGCCTCATTCCTTTTGAGCCGTACCAGTTTATGCTCTACTTTGAGTTGCTTACGCTTGAGATGGTTGACAGATTCCCCGGCAGGGCGATTTACGAATGCACACCCCGTTCGAGCAACGTAAAGGCGCTTTGGAACTCCATGTATCATCCCACTCAGGAGAATCCATACCTCAACAACGCCAAGTCCGTCTATTCACTTGACGAAGCATGGGCCGAAACGAAACTCTCCCGGCAGACTGGGAACGGCTCGATTCTGCTTGCCGATGTCTTTAGCATCCTGGCAGAGTTGCCCTACACGACGAGAAGACGCGTTGCTCACATTATTCGTTGTTATTTGATTCTCATTGCCGATTCTCGTCAAACGAAGACGCCTTTGGAGCCGATTGGCGTCGATTCCATCAAGGCTTTTGTCAAGTGCGTGGGGATTTCAAACAGTTTAACCAAGGGCGTTCTCGATCAGAGGCTGGTAGACTTCCTTACCCGCTGCATTCATCCGGAAGAGGGCTGGTTCGCAAGGGGCCTCGGCTCTTCCGTGAACGAGACGAACGCTTCGGGGCGCAAATATGGCGATGTTGAATATTTGGATCTTTCAAATCGTGCACATATCGAGGCCTATGAGGCACACGGTGGCGGTCTGCGGGATGAGTACATTCAGGCGCACATTAACTCCCTGCATGAAACTGTGCGCTACCACGAGCACGAGGCGAAGTTGCGCAACGAACCCTACGACATGACCGTTAGAGTCACGTACGTTGCCCATGACGTTTCGAGACTGATTGACTTTCATGATGGATGCACGAAGGAAATCGAGGGCATTCCGTTCGAGTTTCGCTTTATGACGTACGTCGACTTGCTCAACGCTGCCGGCGGCATCGATGCCGTAATCGGAAATCTGACGGATTTTAATGAGTTGATTCATCAGAGGATCTCGAGGCTTCCCGATGCGTATACGTTGAAGCGGCGCTATCAGGAGATTACTGGATTGGGATTATCCGAAAAGAATTAGTTGCTGAGGCCCGCGTTCCGAGCTGTGGCGGTTCGGAACGCGGGCCTCTCTGTGCTTCCATGTAGCATAAGCGCTCGGGTATCTGTGTTTATTCTGAAGTGTTGGATCCATTTGAGATGGGTATGAGGTATTCGATGGCGGGCTAAAGCCTGATGCTGATGATGCCAATGGTGCTGGCGAGAAGAATGAGGGCTATCAACGCAATCACAACTGCCAAAACTACATACAACCGCTTCATTTTTGCCTCCTGCCGAACTGGAAGAATTGGGTGTAATAACTGCTGATAGAATTCTATCAGCAGATTACTACTCAACGGTATGAGTGAGGCTTGTTTTGAAACATAGCAAACATGAGAGGGACATTCAGTCCGAATGTACCTCCGGGCATGATGAGCGTGTGGAAGTGTCTCGAAAAGAAGCGGTCGAGGCGAATGACAAGTGGGGCAAGAGGGTTGCCAAGCTTTTTGGAAAGCTGTCGACCAAAGTAAAGATCGCTTTGGTCGTGGTCTTAGCGGTGGCCCTTGTCGGATTTTTCGGCTTCATCCTCCCTTCAATGCTCGATAACGACGAAACTCAGTACCTCACGACATCGGATCTTAAGTCTGCTGTAGATATCGACAGTCTTTCTACGGTTGATTACATCTACCACGGCATCGTCGAGAAGCACGGCAGGTTCCTCTGGATGGATCGCGTGGACTATCGCGTTAAATACGAGGCTCATATTCGTGCATCGTATACGATGAGCGACATCCAGTTTGGCATTGACAAAGAGAATAAGGTCGTTACCGCCTATCTCCCCAAAGCGCAGGTTGGCGAGCCTCAGCTAGACAATAGTAAGTTTGGCTACCTTCCCGAAAACGCAACTGCAGATATGAAAGATGTTCTGTCACTTTGTCGCAAAGATGCCGCAGATGAAGTCGATAAAAAGGAGATTAAAAAACAGGCGGACACGAGCTTGCAGGATACCGTAAAGGCGCTGACGCTGCCGCTTATCGAGGACGAGTACAAGCTTGATTTCAAACCGTTGGCCGAGTATAAGGGGGAGGCTGATTCCAATGCGTAGGCCATGGCTGGTTTGTTTTGTCCTCGTGGCGACATTGTCGTTTACCGGGCTTTCAGGTTGCGCAAAGAAAGACGAGGAACCTGATTTTTCGGGTTATACGAAGATTGCCGAACTTGCTACTGTTGAGTGCAGATTCCATAACGTCGCGGAAATCTATAACGACGGCACCAATATGCTCTTTGGGATAAACGTGGGATATAAAAAGGCGTGGTTCGAGTATGACGGGACGGTGCAACTGGGCGTCGATGTCTCCAAGGTAGATGTCAGTCAACCGGATGAGAACAATGTCGTGACCATCACAGTTCCTGACGCAGAGGTTCTCGGCCAGCCCCAAGCCGACGAGAGCACCTTTTCTGATATTTACAGCGATACCGGGTTGCTAACTCCTATTACGACAGTTGACCAGTCTGCTGCGCTTGAAGAAGCCCAAAAAGAAATGATTAAAAGCGTCGAGGGCAATTCGACGTTGATGAATAGCGCTCGCGAAAGAGCTAAAACTCTCTTGAGCCAGTACGTCACAAAGATTGGTGATCGGATGGGCAAAAAGTTCGAAGTTCAGTTCAAGGACGCTGAATAGACTGATTTACAATTGCCTTGCTTAAGAGGGGCTTCGGATATGAAGGGCCTCCCATTTCTGGTTGCGTTAGAGATGGGAGGCCTCTTTTAATATGAGAAAGCCATTGTCAATAGGCATGTTCGTTTGAGCCCGGTTTAAAACCGGGCTTTTTCGTTTCCCG
>CAKUGF010000031.1 GCA_934654585.1 uncultured Collinsella sp.
GGGTTCGAAAAAACGTATTACCGTAACTGCGGCATAAAGAAGGTCTTAAGAAAACGTACAGGTGCGTATTAACCGTTTGTTTTTCGGTTGTACTTTGGCGATTGGCTCGTACAATAGTCACCAATGTTTGGCTGGGACTGTGCTGTGAAGCGTTTAAACAAGGAAAGCGAGGATGCCAGTGTTTCAGATAGCCGATCTGCTCGCTATCGTTGCAGGCGCCATCGCGGGCGCGATTGCCTTCCTTCCCTTTGTATTTACGCTCAAGCCGGTTCTTGACGATAAGCAGAATGCGGACATGCTCAAGGGTATGGTGAGTCTGGCGGTCTCGGCAATCGCCCTGCTCGTCTTTACCCTGGTCGTGTTTGCGTTGTTCGGAGAGGCATTTCGCATGTTCCTCCTGGGCGAGGCGATCGGCTTCGTGGCCTTTATGGCCGCCTGCACGGTTCGTGTCGCCAAGGCGCTGCGAGGTCCTCATGAGGTCGAAAGGTAAGTCGTGGAAATTTTTGAAAAGCTGCCTGATGAGATTAATCATCTGGTCAGCGAGTTCAGCTCCACCCCTGTCGTGGGCGATCTGAGCTGCGGCATCACGCAGTACTCGTTTTGGCTGATCGTCTCCACGATCGTGCTCCTGATCGTCCTGGCCGTGTTCAAGAAGAAGCAGACCCTGGTCCCCAAGGGCTTCTTCGTCAACGGTTTCGAGTACATCATCGAGTACGTCGAGAACGATATCGGCAAGGGCGTCGTGGGTGAGAACTGGAAGAAGCACTTCCCGTTCCTGTGCTCGCTTTTCCTGTTCATCCTGATCAACAACATGATCGGCCTGATTCCGGGAATGAAGCCCGGCACCGGCGCGATTGGCTCCACCGCCGCGCTCGCCATCTTCGCCTTCGTGTACTTCATCTATTACGGATGCAAGGCTCACGGCGTGATCGGCTACATCAAGAGCCTCGCCCCGCAGGGCGTGAGCTTCCCGATGAACGTGCTCGTTTGGGTCGTCGAGCTCTTCTCGACCTTCCTGCGCCTCATCACGCTCGCCGTCCGTCTGTTCTGCAACATGTTCGCAGGACACGTGGTCATGGGCTCCTTCGCCATCATGGCGAGCATGTTCATGCAGCCGCTGCTTCAGCAGGTTTCCGCGGCCCACGCCGTCGGCGCCCTGCCTTCGCTGGCTTGGCTTGCCATCCTCATCCTGATCTATGCGATCGAGCTTGTGGTCGGCGCCATCCAGGCTTACGTCTTCACGGTCCTTACCGCCGTGTATGTCTCCGAGGCAGAGGAGGTCGCGGAGGAGGAGTAGTTTTCCGTCCGCGCCTTTAGGTAAGGCAATTCGTTAAACCGTCGGTGCCCGTACCCATGGAGCCCGGCAGTTATAAAAAGGTTATCCTGCGTGAAAAAAGACACGCACGACAAAGGAGGAATCGTGGGAGTTATCGGTTACGGTCTCGGTGTTATCGGCGCTGGTCTTGCTATCGGCCTGTCTGCTCTGGGTGCTACGGGTGCTATGGCCCGTCAGCCTGAGGTCCAGGGCCGCGTGTTCACCGTCTTCATCATGGGCTCCGCCTTCGGCGAGGCTCTGGCTCTGATCGGCTTCGTTGTCGCGCTGATCGTTAAATAGCACGGAGCGTCAAGTATGAATCTTTCATCCCAGAAGAGCGCGATCGCACTCTCCGCGTCCGCGGCCGCGCTGCTCATGCCGGTGTCCGCGTTCGCCGAGGACGGCGCTGCCGGTGCGGACATCCTCATCCCTAAGATGGCGGAGTTCATCCCGGCGCTCATCGCCTTCCTGATCATCTGGATCGTGCTGGCAAAGGTCGCCCTGCCGGGCATCATGAAGACCATGGAGGAGCGCGGCAAGAAGATCGAGGAGAGCCTCGACGAGGCCGAGAAGACCAAGCAGGAGGCTATCGCCAAGCGCGCTGAGTCCGACTCGATCGTCACCGACGCCCGCCGTCAGGCTGCCGACATCGTTCTCGAGGCCCGTAAGGACGCCGAGTCCGAGCGCGCCCGCATTATCGAGGCTGCTCACAAGGAGGCCGAGGAGATCATCGCCAAGGCCCACACGACCGTCGAGGACGAGCGCAAGTCCATCTACGCCGGTGCCGCGAGCTCCATCGCCGACCTGTCCGTTGCTGTCGCCACCAAGATCGTGGGCGAGGCACTCGAGGACGAGGCCGAGCAGAAGAAGCTCATCGAGCGCTACATCCAGGAAGCAGGTAGCCTGAATGCCGACTAGCCGCTATCAGGACAAGGTGCTCGAGACCTACGCGCGCTCCCTTATGGAAGCCGCCAAGGCCGAGAACCATGTGTTCGAGGACCTCGAGATGATCGAGCGCTTGGCTAGCGCCAGCCCCGAGATCATCGCCGTGCTCGACACCATGTCCAAGCGCGACCAGCTCGACCTTCTTCCCAAGGTGGCAGCTGCCTTTAAGTATGTTGCCGAGGAAGACGAGGATGTAGTGGGCGTGACCGTCACCACGGCGATCCCGCTCGACGACGAGCTGCGTCAAACCATCACTAAGAAATGCGAGCAGGACTTCGGCCGCAAGGTATTCCTTATCGAGCAGGTCGACCCGTCTATCGTGGGCGGCCTGGTGCTCGAGGCCCGTGGCGAGCGTCGTGATATTTCCGTCAAGACGCAGCTGCGCATCGCGCAGGAGACCCTCGCAAACTCTGCTAATACGTACGGAGGTGAAGCCTAATGTCCGAAACCCTTAATGCCCGGGATATCGCCAAGAAACTGCAGGAGCAGCTCACGAGCCTCTCCGCGACGGTCGATACGCATGAGGTTTCAACGGTCGACGAGGTAGGCGACGGCATCGCGCGCGTCTCCGGCCTCAAGAGCGCCATGGCAGGCGAGCTTCTGGAGTTCAAGAGCTCCGATACCGGTGAGACCGTCTTCGGCCTTGCCCAGAACCTTGACCGTGACGAGGTCGGCGCCGTTCTGTTTGGTGCCGTCGACTCCATCAAGGAAGGCGACGAGTGCCGCACCACGGGCCGCATTATGGATATCCCCGTGAGCCGCGCCATGCTCGGCCGCGTCGTCAATCCGCTCGGCCAGCCCATCGACGGCCTGGGTGACATCGTCGCCACGCACCGTCGTCCCATCGAGTTCAAGGCCCCCGGCGTCATCGACCGTACCCCGGTGTGCGAGCCGGTTCAGACCGGCCTGTTGGCCATCGACTCCATGGTGCCTATCGGCCGCGGCCAGCGTGAGCTCATCATCGGCGACCGTAAGACCGGCAAGACCGCCATCGCCATCGACGCTATCCTCAATCAGCGTGGCAAGGGCATGGTCTGCATCTATGTCGCCATCGGCCAGAAGGCCTCCACGGTTGCCAACATCCGCGAGACCCTCGCTCAGCACGGTGCGCTCGACTACACCATCATCGTTTCGGCCACCGCTGCCGATTCCGCCCCTATGCAGTACATCGCGCCTATGGCCGGTGCCGCTATCGGCGAGTTCTTTATGTACAACGGCGAGGACGGCAAGCCTGCCAGCGAGACCAACCCCGGCGGCCACGTGCTCGTCATCTACGATGACCTGTCCAAGCAGGCTGTGGCCTACCGTCAGATGTCGCTGACGCTGCATCGTCCGCCTGGACGCGAGGCCTATCCTGGCGACATCTTCTACCTTCACTCTCGTCTGCTCGAGCGTGCCGTCAAGATGTCCAAGAAGAACGGCTACGGTTCCATGACGGCCCTGCCGATCATCGAGACCCAGGACGGCGACGTCTCGGCCTACATTCCGACCAACGTCATTTCCATTACCGACGGTCAGATTTACCTGCAGTCCGAGCTCTTCTTCCAGGGTCAGCGCCCGGCAGTCGACGTGGGCATCTCCGTGTCCCGCGTCGGTGGTGACGCGCAGACCAAGGCCATGAAGCAGGTCGCCGGCAACCTCCGTCTGGATCTTGCTTCGTACCAGGAGCTCGCCGGCTTTACGCAGTTCGGCTCCGACCTCGACGAGGCCACGCAAAAGCAGCTTACCCACGGCGCTCGCATGACCGAGCTCCTTAAGCAGCCGCGCTACAAGCCGTTCGAGGTTTCCGAGCAGATCGTTGCGCTGTTTGCTGGCAACGAGGGCTTCCTGGACGACCTCGAGATCGCCGACGTGCTGCCCTTCCGTGCCGAGCTCATCGAGTATATGGACAATGGCTTTGGCTCGCTGCTCGACAAGGTTCGCGCCAAGAAGATCGACGATGACACCAAGGCTGAGCTTTTGCGCGTCATCGGCGACTTTAAGCAGCAGTTCATGGCCAAGCACCATGCCGACACGACTGGATCAGAGGAGAACTAAGCCCTATGGCCAACCTTCGCGACATTAAGAAGCGAATCTCCTCGGTTACCACGACCAAGCAGATCACGCGCACGATGGAGATGGTCTCTACGGCCAAGATCCGTCGTGCCCTCGATCGCTCCAAGCAGGCCGAACCCTATAAGGAGGCGCTGACCGACGTCATGTTGACGGTCGCCGGCGACGCCTCCTGTTCGGGTACCGATCCCATGCTGCAGAAGCATGAGAACGTCAAGCATGGCCTGATCGTCGTTATTGCCTCGGACCGCGGCCTTGCCGGCGGTTTCAATACGACGGTGGAGCGCACGGCCGAAAAGCTCGCCGCTTCTTGGGCGAACGACGGCATCGAGTGCGAGATCATCGCGTGCGGGCGTAAGCCGGCCGCGTATTTCCGTGACCGTGCAAACGTCATCATGCACTTTGAGGGCAACTCCTCCGAGCCCGATTTCAATCAGGCCCGCATGATTTCCTCTCATATCTGCGATGCGTATCGTGCCGGTGAGCTTGACCGTGTCGAGCTTGTCTACCACCACGCCAAGAACCGCGTGGATCAGGAGCTTCGCGTCGAGCACTTGCTGCCGCTCGATCCCGAGATGATCGCTATGGCCCACGGTCCGCGTAAGAACGAGACCGACGCCCCTAAGCGTATCTCGTCCACGTTCGAGTTCGTGCCCTCTCCCGAGCATGTTCTCGGCAAGCTTGTACCGTCGTATATCCTGACGGTCATCTACCAGGCCCTGATCGATTCGGCGGCTGCCGAGCAGGGTGCACGCCGCAAGGCCATGCACTCCGCGACGGAAAACGCCACCGCGATCATCTCGACCCTTACCCGCACGTATAGTCGCGTGCGCCAGGCTTCGATCACGACCGAGATCAACGAGATCGTCGGCGGAGCCTCAGCATTGGAGGAACAGTAATGGCTAATAACACCGTAAAGCTTGCGGTCGAGGAAGCCACCAAGAAGACGACTGCCGGTGATGGTCGCATCGTGCGTATCATCGGCCCTGTCGTCGACGTCAAGTTTGACGGCGCGGTGCCCCCGATCTACAACGCGCTCACGGTCGAGGCCGAGACCCCGATCGGTCACCTGAGCACGATCCTCGAGGTTGAGAGCCAGCTTCCGGGCGGCGTCGTCCGCACGGTCGCCATGTCCTCGACCGACGGCCTGCAGCGCGGCCTCATCGCCACCGATACCGGTGAGCCCATGAAGATGCCCGTTGGCCCCAAGACGCTCGGCCGCATTTGGAACGTCATGGGTAAGCCCGTCGACGGTAAGCCCATGCCCGAGGTGGAGGAGTTCTATCCCATCCACCATGCAGCGCCCCGCTTCGACGAGCTCACCACCAAGACCGAGATCTTCGAGACCGGCATCAAGGCCGTCGACCTGCTCGAGCCCTACATCCGTGGCGGCAAGACGGGTCTGTTCGGCGGCGCCGGCGTCGGCAAGACCGTTCTGATTCAGGAGCTCATCAACAACCTCGCCCAGGAGCACGGCGGCACCTCGGTGTTCACCGGCGTCGGCGAGCGTACCCGTGAGGGTACCGACCTGTTCCTCGAGATGAGCGAGTCTGGCGTTATCGATAAGACCTGCTTGGTCTATGGTCAGATGAACGAGCCGCCCGGAGCGCGTCTGCGCATCGGTCTGGCCGGCCTTACCACCGCTGAGTACTTCCGCGATCGCGGCCAGGACGTTCTGCTGTTCATCGACAACATCTTCCGCTTCTCCCAGGCCGGTTCCGAGGTTTCCGCACTGCTGGGCCGTATGCCGTCCGCCGTCGGTTACCAGCCTACGCTGGCTACCGAGATGGGCGACCTCCAGGAGCGCATTACCTCGACTAAGACGGGTTCCATCACCTCCGTCCAGGCTGTCTACGTCCCCGCAGACGACCTGACCGACCCGGCGCCTGCCACGACGTTTACGCACCTCGACGCCACCACGGTTCTTTCGCGTAGCATTTCGTCGCTCGGCCTGTTCCCGGCCATCGACCCGCTCGCGTCTTCCTCCGACGCTCTCGATCCCTCGATCGTCGGCGAGGAGCACTATCGTGTCGCCGTCAAGGTCCAGGAGATTCTGCAGGAGTACTCCGACCTTCAGGACATCATCGCCATTCTGGGTATGGACGAGCTGTCCGAGGAGCAGCGCCTTACGGTCAACCGCGCCCGTAAGATCCAGCAGTTCCTTTCGCAGTCCTTCCACGTCGCCGAGAAGTTCACCGGCAACCCCGGTGTCTACGTCCGCGTCGAGGATACCGTCCGCTCCTTCGCCGAGATTGTCGACGGCAAGGCCGATGACCTGCCCGAGCAGGCTTTCCGCTATGCTTCCACGATTGAGGACGTGCGCGAGCGCGCCCGCAAGATGGGGGAGAAGTAGGTTATGCGTATCCGCATCGTGTGCCCCGTGAGCTGCGCCTATGAGGGCGACGCTGCGTTTGTGTCGATTCCGTCCACCGATGGCGAGTTTGGCGTTCTGCCTGCCCATTCCAGCGAAATCTGCACGATCGACCGCGGTTACGTTCGCGTTTCCGATAAGGCCATGGGCACTGTCGACCACACGTTTGCCGTGGCCGGCGGCTATGCCCAGGTTGCGGACGATGTCGTGACCGTCCTCGCCGAGCGCGCTTGCGATTTGGCGACTGTCGACGCCGACAAGGTTAAAGCTGATATTCAAGGTTTTGAAGAGAAGCTGGGTAATTTGTCGGAGGATGATGCACGCCGCGCCTACCTCTATAATGAAATCGCATGGTGTAAGCTCAAGCTTGCCCAATAGTCAAACGATTTAGCGTTCGACCATTTGCGAACACATCATGCCCGGGATGGCCCAGCCACCCCGGGCATGCTTTTTGAAAGGGTAGACCTTGGATATTATCCGCGTTGAGGGTGGCCACGCCATCGGAGGTTCCGTGCCTGTCTCGGGTGCCAAGAACTCCGCGCTCAAACTTATGGCGGCAACGCTTCTGGCGCCGGGCAAGACGACGCTGCAGAACGTGCCCGATATTTCCGATGTCCACGTAATGGGCAAGGTGCTCAAGGGCATGGGTGCTACGATCGATGTTCTCGACGAGCACACGCTCGAGATCGATACCTCCCGGGTCGATTCCTGGGAGGCTCCCTATGAGCTCGTCGCAAAGATGCGCGCTTCCACCGCCGTAATGGGTCCTCTGCTTGGCCGCTTCCATCGCGCCAAGATCGCCATGCCTGGTGGCTGCAACCTGGGTGCCCGCAAGATCGATATGCACATCCTTGGTCTCGAGGCCCTGGGTGTTGAGTTCGATACCGCCCACGGCTACATCAACGCCAGCGCTCCCCAGGGTCTGCACGGCACCACCGTCACGCTCGAGTTCGCCAGCGTCGGCGCAACCGAGAATCTCATTATGGCCGCCGTGCGCGCCCAGGGTACCACGGTTATCGATAACGCTGCCCGCGAGCCCGAGATCGTCGATCTGGCCAACATGCTCAACGAGATGGGCGGCAAGATTGTCGGAGCCGGCACGCCCGTCGTGACCATCGAGGGTGTGGAGGAGTTGCATCCCGTCACCCATCGCGTGGTGGGCGACCGCATCGAGGCCGGTACCTTTATCGTCGCCGGTGCGTTGATGGCCGACGATCGCGGCGTCGACGTCACGGGCTTTTGCCCCATCCATCTGGGCATGGTGCTCAAGAAGATGGAGCTCATGGGCATCGATTGCGAGCGCACCGAGAACGGTGTCCATGTGAATCGTGCCGAGCGCATCAAGCCGGTCGATATCCAGACGCTTCCGTTTCCCGGTTTCCCGACGGATATGCAGGCACAGATCATGGTGCTCTCCGCCCTTGCCGACGGCAGTTCCGTTATCACCGAGAACATCTTCGAGAATCGCTTTATGTTTGCATCCGAGCTGGTGCGCATGGGTGCCGATATTCGCATTGAGAGCCACCACGCCATGATTCACGGCGTCAAGGGCTTTTCGGGCGCGCAGGTTACCTCGCCCGATTTGCGCGGCGGCGCGGCTCTTGTTGTCGCCGGACTGATTGCCGATGGCACGACCGAGGTTTCGGCCATCCATCACATCAAGCGTGGCTACGAGCAGTTTGTCGAAAAGCTGCAGGCGCTTGGCGCTCATGTCGAGCACGCCACTGTTCCCGATCCCGTCATCTATTAATGCAGGTTGCCTATGTTTAAGAAAAAGCCCCTTGCGGAATCCCGAAGACCTTCGACCGGCGCGCAGGCAAAAATCTATAGCCGCGATAACGTCGCTCGCTATTCCGAGCGTGCTCGTCAGCGTCGTCGCGGCCATACAGTTCGCCGTGTCGCGCTCATTGCCGTGCTCGGCGTGCTGCTGAGTGCTACGACTGCTGCCGGCCTGTGGTTTGCCACCATTATGGGCAAGCTCGGCGATTCCAACGTCATTACCGACAACCTGCGCCAGATTCTGGTCGATACCGACGAGGCCAAGGACCCGTTCTACGTGCTGCTCCTTGGTACCGACGGCCGTCCGGGTGAGGATACGTATCGCGCCGACTCGATTATCCTGGCGCGTATCGACCCCACGCAAAAGCAGGCGACGCTCATCTCCATTCCGCGCGATACCAAGGTCGTCTACAACGGTTCGACCATGAAGATCAACGCCTGCCACACCTACGGCGGCGCCGAGGCCATGGTCCAGGCGGTCAACGAACTGTGCGGCGTGCAGATTTCGCACTATGCCGAGGTCAGCTTCGATGGCATGCAGTCGCTCATCGACTCGGTCGGCGGCATCGACATCAACGCGACCGATGACGTTGATGACCCTGAGCACCTCGACATTAAGATCACCGCCGGTCAGCAGCACATGGATGGCGCAACCGCCCTTACCTATGCCCGTTGCCGCTACACCTATGCCGATGGCGATTACACGCGTATGCGCCACCAGCGTCAGGTGCTTGGCGCCCTTGCCAACCAGATTCTCAATAATTTCGATGCCACGAAGATCTTCGACCTGGTCAATTCGCTATCCGATATGCTCGTGACCGATATGAGCGTCCAGGATATCGTTGCCACGGTCAACGCCATGCGCGGTATGGATGTTGACGGCATCTATTCGGCAAACCTGCCTTCGTATGCCGGTGACGACACCATGATCGACGGCGTGAGCTACGTCTTTGTCTACGAAGACGAGCTCAAGGAAATGATGGCGCGTGTCGACGCCGGCAAGGACCCCAAGGGTCCCAATACCATGGGTATGTCCGATGGTTCCAGCTCTACAATCGGCGACCTCAACAACAACACGTCCGACGACTACGCCAACGGCACTGCAACTTCGTCGGGCAGCTCGGACGATTCGAGCGACTCAAGCGACTCAAGCGATTCGGACTACTACGAGGAACCTTCTGGAGAAGGTAACGGCTACGAGGCCAATTATTAGAGTTACGCGGTTTTACCAAACCGCGTAACCACTTGACGCTGCAAACCCGCCAGAGCGGCAATCTGCCTTTCAACTTCGGCGGCATGATCAAAATGATTCCGCCGTTCTGCCGAACGGCGGACCGGTTGACGCTGCGCGGGTCGCATTTGGACAATCTGACGTTCAACTTTAAGGGCGCGACCAGAAGGTCAGCGCCCTTTCGTTTCACGTCACCTTGTCTCAAATGCGACCCGCTCGCTGTCGTTGCCGGAACATCGGCGTTGCCGTGATTCAAACCTGCCAAAAATCGCCCCGTTCTCTGGTGAGGACGGGGCGATTCGTCTTTTTGGTTTATGCAGCTAAACTTATGCGAAACGTGCAACGAGCTCCTGCAGGACATCGGTCATCTTGACGAGCGAGCTGACCGGGACAAACTCGTTGACGCCGTGGTAGCAGTAGCCGCCCGTGGAAAGGTTGGGGCAGGGCAGGCCGCGGAACGACAGCTGGGCGCCATCGGTGCCACCGCGAATCGGCAGCACCTGAGGCTCAACGTCGCAAGCAAGGTAGGCTTCCTTGGCGACGTCGATCAGCTCGGGGTAATCGCACACGATCTCGGCCATGTTGCGGTACTGCTGCTTGATCTCAACCGTCACGCGTTCCTCGCCCAGGCGCTGGTTAAGCATGGCGGCGGCGGAATCGATCAGCTCGAGCTTCTGCTGGAACTTTATCGCGTCGTGGTCGCGGACGATATAGCGCGCGGTGGCGTGATCGACCGTCGCAGACACGCCCTCAAGATGATAAAAGCCCTCGTAGCCCTCGGTATACTCCGGGCGCTGCACATAGGGGAGCAGGGCATTAAAGTCGCAGAACAGATTGCCCGCGTTGACCATGCGGCCCTTGGCGTCGCCGGGGTGAATGGACTGGCCCTTAAAGCGAACGGTTGCCTCGGCAGCGTTAAAGCACTCCCACTCCAGCTCGCCGACGGGGCCACCGTCGACCGTGTAGGCGTACTTGCAGCCAAAGCCGTCGATGTCCAGTAGCTCGGCGCCGTGGCCGATCTCCTCGTCAGGGCAAAAACAAATACCGAGCGCGGGATGGGGCAGCGAAGGGTCCTGAGCGATGCGGGCGACGAGTGCCATGATTTCGGCGACACCGGCCTTGTCGTCAGCGCCCAGCAGTGTGGTGCCATCGCTGCAGACCAGATCCTCGCCCACAAGGTCGTTCAGGGCGGGAAGTTTAGCAGTACTCATGGCTACGGGCTTGCCGTCAACGATGCCGCAGACCAGGTCGCCACCCTCGTAGTGCACGATGTGCGGCTTCACGCCGGCGCCCGGCGCAACCTCGGTGGTGTCGAGATGCGCAATCAGACCCAGGGCGGGCTTGTTCTCGGCGCCAGCGCTCGCGGGGATATGCGCGCAGACGTAGGCATGCTCGGTCACATGGGCATCGGCCGCGCCGAGTTCGCGCAGCTCCTCGGCCAGGATGTTGGCAAGGTCAAACTGAACGGTGCTCGAAGGAACCTGGTCGCAGTTTGCATCCTCCGACTGCGTATTGATCTGGACATAGCGCAAAAAGCGCTCGAGGACGTCGGGGCTCGTGGTGTTGTTTTCCATAAAGAACGCTCCAATCTTGGTCGTCGTGTGCAACAAGAACTCTAGCACGGTATGCCTCGGCATACCGCGACGCTTGGATGGGGTAGAATCTGCCATTGAATGCAGAAGGGACGGATGGTCATGGATACGACAAATAGCTCGCGCGAGCTGCATCTGACGGTGGCGAACGAAGACTACTTGGAGTGCATGGTTCGCATCGAAAGCGAAGAGGGGGAGACCAATGGCGTGCGGTCGGTTGATATCGCGCAGCGCCTCGGTGTCTCCAAGGCATCGGTCAATAAGGCGGTTTCGGCGCTCAAGGCGTCCGAACTTGTCGAACAATCGCACTATGGCAAGGTCATCCTGACCGATCGCGGCCGCGAGGTCGGCTCGGCTATCTGGTACCGTCATCGCCTCATCCGCACATTTTTGGTCCAGGAGCTCGGCGTCGATTTTGAGCGCGCCGATTCCGAGGCCTGCATGATGGAGCATGCGCTTTCCGAGGACACGATGAACCGCTGGCTCGCCTATCTCGAAAAGCAGGGAATTAGCGTCGGGGAGTAGCGAGTTATATATGGATACGAGTTACTACAACCGCTTTGGCGCCGAGGAGCTTACGCGTCGTTTGTCGAGTGAGACCTTGCTGGCGCAGGGCCCCATGGGCAGCGTGTTGATGAGCGAGTACGATGCTGCCGAAATCCCGCCGGCGTTTTGGAATCTGGCGGAGCCGCAGACGGTTTCTCGTATCCATCGCCTGTATGTCGCCGCCGGCGCGCAGGTACTCATTACCAATACCTTTCAGGCATCGAGCTATGCCCTCAAGCGCGATCAGATTACTCCGTCCGTGGCGGAGGTCAATCGCGGGGCCGTCGACGATGCCCGCCAGGCACACCCTCAACTGCTGCTGGGTTCGATGGGCCCCATCAATATTGAGTGGTTTGCTGAGGACTCTGCCGAATATCGTGAAATCCGAGGCATTGCGCGCGAGCAGGCGCACGCCCTGCTCAATGCTGGCGTTGACGGTCTGCTGATCGAGACGGTGACGTCTATCCGCAATTTGCAGCCCATGCTTGCCGGTGCTCGGGATGCCGCTGACGGCATGCCCATCCTGGTGAGTTTTGTCATTGACGATAAAGGCGACCTGTTGGGCGATGGCCTTAACATCGAGGCTGCCGTTTTGTACGCCGAAAAACACGGCGCAAGCTCGGTGGGCATTAACTGCTGTTCGCTTGCGGCCGCGAACGCCGCGGTTCCCAGGATGGTTGCATCGTCGACTACGCCCGTCACAGTGCGTCCCAACGTGGGCGATCCTGTCCAAACTCAGGATGGCCCCATATGGCACGAGGCCCCCGAAGCCTTTGCTCGGGCATGCGTCGAGTGGAGGCAGGCCGGTGCCGCGATGGTGGGCAGCTGCTGCGGCACCACGGCGGTCACAACGGCTGCTATGGCCGATGCGCTCGATATATAAATAGATACCAAAAATTCGAATCGCCGCCCCGCATGGGGCGGTTTTTTTTGCCCGAGTGTTCTCGATGGCTTTTGCCCAAACGGTGAACGCATGCGTCGGAAGGTTGCTGGGCGTGCGTTACGGGTATACCCCATGCGTACCATGATTCAAACACTGTGAGGTGTCTGCGCGTGTGCGCGATAATTCATTTTGGAACTGACGGTTGGCGCGCCCGCGTCGACGATGACTTTAATATCGACAACGTTGCCCGCGTCGCCGACGCCGTTGGTGAGCTATGGCAAAAGACCAACCCCGCCAAGACGGTATACGTGGGCTTTGATACCAGGCCGCAAGCACGCGAGTTTGCCGAACTTGCGGCGGGCGTGCTCGCAGCGCATGGGCTTGACGCCGTGCTCGTGTCCCGGCCCGTTCCCACGCCTGCTCTATCGTGGGCGGCGGCATATGACGGCGAGGCCTGCGGCGCGCTCATGGTGACAGGCTCCCATCATCCGCAGGGCTATCTGTGCCTTAAGCTTCGTATGGGAGACGGCTCAACGGCCAACCAAGATGTCATCGAGGAGCTCGAGGAGTCCATGGCTCCCGAGCCAATGGGGCTCGAGGGACAATACCGCACGGCCGATATCATTCCCGACTACATCCAGGCGGTGGCATCGTTTGTCGATTCGTGCGCCATTCGTGCGGCCCATCTGCGCGTGGTGGTCGACCCCATGGGAGGTGCGGCCCAGGGCTATCTTGCCGACCTGCTGCGCGAGCTTGGCGTCGAGGTGCACGAGATTCACGCTGGGCAGACGTCCGATCAAGAGGATATTTGTCCCGACCCGGTCGAGCCGTGGGTAGACGCTTGCGAGCGTACGGTTGTCGAGGACGGGGCGTGCGCAGGCCTGGTGACCGATGGCGACGCCGACCGTATCGGTGCGGTCGACGAACGCGGTAGATATATACATCCGCATCAGATCATGGCACTCGTTTTGGGCGATCTGGTTCAGTTTCGCAATTTAGAGGGGCGCGTCGTCGTCAACCTTTCATGCTCGACGCTCGTGCGCCGCATTGCCGAGGCTCTTGGCTGCCGCGTAACCGTCAAGCCGGTTGGCTTTAAATATATAGCGGCGGAGATGAAGAAGGGCGGCGTCCTTTTGGGCGGCGAAGAGGCCGGTGGCATTGGTATCGCCGCGCATATGCCCGAGCGCGACGGAATCCTCGCCTGCCTGATCTTGTGTGAGCTCATGGCAAAGACGGGCGCGCCGCTAGGCGTGTTAGTCGATCAGCTCGAGGCCAGTTTTGGCAAGACGAGCTACGGCCGACGTGATTTGCGCCTTGAGGCCGAGGATGCCGAATCGTTGCGAACGTTGCTTCCGGGCATGAATCCCAAGTCGATCTGCGGCAAGGTGCCGCTAACCGTAAGCCATATGGATGGCTTACGGTTAGCGTTCGAGGATGACACCTGGCTGCTGATTCGCCCCAGTGGGACCGAACCGGTGGTGCGCGTGTATGCCGAGGGGTTCTCGGTGGAAGAGCGCGATGAACTACTCGATGCCGGTTGTGCTCTGGCCAGGGGAGCCTACCAGCTCTAGCCATGCGGTAGCACTCTATAAAGAGAAGCTCGGTGAGCGGTAGATAACGGCTGGCAAGCGTTAAACGGATCCTAGAATGTGTAGGAAATGTGTGCGCCCAGATTCCCGCCCACGGGGGCCCTCCGGTCTGGCAATATATCTCCTTGCCGCGCGGCCCGGTCGGACCGGGAACCAGCGACGGCGTGCACCTTGAGA
>CAKUGF010000032.1 GCA_934654585.1 uncultured Collinsella sp.
GCCGTGATGCGCGACCGGGTGCCCTACCGGGAGTAGCCCCGGCGGTTGACAAAACTATAGGAACACCCAACGACTACTTTGGACCGTGGCAACGTCGTTGTTTTGGCAAGGTCAGCGAAAGCCCGCCAGAGCGAGCAAGGTGCCTTGAAACGAGGCGGCATTGACCTTCTGGTCATGCCGCCGAAGTTGAAAGGCAGATTGCCGCTCTGGCGGGCTTGCAGCGTCGAGCAGTTACGGCGTTTGGTAAAACGCCGTAACGAACTAGTTCATCATCGCATTCATCATCTCGTTGGTTGCGGAATCGTCGGCAGACCACTCGCCGTCGTCATTGCAGGTGTACTTGAAGGTGACCGTGGTGTCCTTGGTCTTAGCAGCCTTGGTCACATCGACCATAACCTGACCGGCCATCTTGTACAGCTCGTCATCGGAAGGCATCGAATCGAGTGCGGTAACCTTCTCCTGGTACTGGGTGGCAAAATCCTCGACGATCTGGTTCATGGACTTGCAGCTGATGGTGACCTCGGCAGTTGCGGTGCCCTTGTCCTCGTCAACCGTCACGTCGCCGATCTTGTAGTCAAAGCCCTCGAGATAGGTCTTGGCGTACTCCTTGGGATCAATACCCAGCTGCTCGAACTCGTCGCCCGAAGCCTCCTCCAGGCCGGCGAGGAAATCGTCGCCAGCGTTTTTGACCTCATCAAACTGAGTCGTGAGGTCCTCGGTGATGAGCTCCTCGACCGAGGGACCTCCGCAACCGGAAAGCAGAACCACGCACGCGACCAGAGCGGCCATCAGGGGCGCAAGCAGCAGCTTCTTTTTCATGACATTCCTCCCAACAAGCGGCGTCGCGCTTCCCAACACGGCGCACGTCGTAACAATGAGGCCATTTTAGCCGTTAACAAACACCCCTGACGAAGCAAGGGCGCGGTCGGTTCGTTTTAGCGTCCGAACGGTTTACAGATATGCCTGGCGTGCAATAAAACGCGCGCGCCCGGTCTAATAAAAAAGGGTGGCCGGACAATCCGACCACCCCAAAACACCCTATGGATGTCGCAACTTACTTGCGGACGACCTTAACGATGGCGTCGCCGGCGGCGACGGCGGAATCAGCCTCGACGGCGAGCTCGACATCGGCGAACTCGGCGGTGTTGGACACGGCCACGACAACGCAGTCCTTGTAACCGGCAGCGGCGATCTTGGCGCGGTCGATCTTGAGCATGGGCTGGCCGGCCTTGACGACGTCATCGGCCTTGACGAAGCCCTCGAAGCCGTCGCCGTTCATGTTGACGGTATCGACGCCGACATGCACCAGGACCTCGATGCCGCTATCGGACTGCAGACCCACGGCGTGGCCCATGGTGACGGTCACCTTGCCGTCGCAGGGAGCGTAGACCAGATCGTCCTCGGGCCACACGGCGCAACCCTTGCCCAGGACCTCGCCGCCAAAGACGGGGTCGGGCACGTCGGCCATCTTGATGACCTTGCCCTTGACGGGCGAGCACAGCACGTCGGCGCCGGCAGAAGCAGAGATGGAGGCCGGAGCAGCGGCAGCCGCGGGCTCAGCCTTCTTCTTGAACATGTCAAACAGACCCATACGTTTTCTCCTCTTGATTAAGCGCAGCGTTGTGCGCATGCCTATGGTGATTATAGTGCCACTTGGTCTGAAAACTAAGGTGAGGGTTCGAATCTCGGGCTCCTCTGGCGCTCCCGCCGTCGGCGATATCCTGTAGGTCGCCGTCCTCTATGACAAGCTCGACGTCGTCCTCGGCCCAAAAACGTTTGGCACATAGTCATTGGGGACGTTCTTAAACGACTAGTCAAACAAGAACATCCCCAATGGCTACCCAAGGAGTGTCCCAAACTGCCGGCAGAAAAGGAGCGTCCCCAAGTGCCGCATCCGGAGTAAGACAACGCCGCAGGTTGAGCATAAGTCAGCGAAAGCCCGCCAGGGCGAGCAAGGTGCCTTGAAACAAGGCGGCATTGACCTTCTGGTCATGCCGCCGAAGTTGAAAGGCAGATTGCCGCTCTGGCGGGCTTGCAGCGTCGGCCCGTTACGCGGTTTGGTAAAACCGCGTAACTACTCCCGCGCTCCGTACTGCTCGTAGTAGGCGTCGATAGCAGTCTTGAGCTCGTCGTCGATGACGACCTTGCCGTCGATCTCGTGGTTGTAGAGAGTCTCGACGACCTCGGCCATGGAAACGATGCTCGCGACGGGGAAACCGTACTTGGCCTCGATCTCCTTCTGAGCGGTGGTCACGCCGCCCTTGCCGACCTCCATGCGGTTGAGGGAGACGATGAGGCCCTTGATCTCGACGTCGGCGGCAGCCTTGACCTTGGGATAGGTCTCGTCGATGGACTTGCCGCTGGTGGTGACGTCCTCGACCATGATCACGCGGTCGCCGTCCTTGGGCTCGTAGCCCAGCAGGTTACCCTTGTCGGCGCCGTGATCCTTGGCCTCCTTGCGGTCGCAGCAGTACTTGACCTCCTTGCCGTACAGCTCGTGGTAGGCGATGGCGGTCACGACGGCCAGCGGAATGCCCTTGTAGGCCGGTCCAAACAGGACATCAAAGTCATCGCCAAAGTTGTCGTGGATAGCCTGGGCGTAATACTCGCCCAGCTTCTTGAGCTGATAGCCCGTCACGTAAGCACCGGCGTTCATAAAGAACGGGGACTGACGGCCGCTCTTGAGCGTAAAGCTACCGAACTTAAGAACGTCGGACTCGACCATAAACTTGATGAACTCTTGCTTGTAAGCCTCCATGCGGGCTCCTCTCGTAATCGCGTACGTGCCCTCCAGTTTAGCGCAGCCGAGGCGTCGATGCGGGCGCGCTTTACCAAGCCGGCAAGGCCAAACCACCACAAAGGTGCCTGTCCCCTTTGTGGTGGTTTTGGTGCGCTACGAGGCGTTGGTCAGGCGGCTCCAGAGCTCGTCGATATCGATTTGGTCGCCACCGCTCAGATAACCGGTGTGAATAAAAGACTCACTATAGATATAGATGTCATGGGCACTGTCGCCATCATCTTCGGTGTCGTAGGCCGAAATCACGTAACGGCTGCCGTCGAGCGCCTTGACCAGCCAATACACGGAATCGTCGATTGTGCACTTCTCCTGCACCATCGCCGCATCGCCGATTGCGCCGGTGAGCGCACGATCGCCCGTCGTATAGCCGCCCACCGAGAGCAAAATCGCCACGCTATCGTCTCCGCCGCCCGGCTCAAGTTCCTCGTACTCGGACTCCGAAAGCGGTATCGCGCTGTTCGCGAGTTCGTCCACGTCATCCGAAATCTTAGAAAAGGTAAAGGCGAATAGCCCCGCGTCATCGGCGGCGGCGTAACCCACGCTCTCGCCTTGCCACTCATAGTTTTGATGTTTGAGCAGGCGCACCAGGTCGGCGCCATCCAAGTTGATCGCAGCATAGACCGTCACGTTGGCGTTGTCGTCTACACAGGCGGCGTCCGCCGTGGTCGCCTTCTTGGCGCCGCCCGCGCCGCCCAATCCGCCCGAGCAGCCAGCCAGTGCACAAGCCGCCGCACCCGCGCCTGCCACAAAGGCCGCACGGTTCATCGTCATCTCGTTCTTCATATTTGTCCCTCGCTATGGTATTGGCCACGTCGCGCCTAGCCGAGCGCGCGCCCAGTCTTTTCCTGCCAAAATTCGTCAATCGTGGGGGCACCGCCGCCCTGGGTAAACGTACCGGTCTTGATAGCCTCCTCGGTAATGAGGTCCAGGCGATAGTCGCCGTTTTCCATCGGGCTCACCATGGCAACGTGCCGCGCCATGTTGGAACCGTATACGCACGCGATCCATGAGCCCGAAGTGATCTGCGCCCGGTCCTCAACCGGCACGGAAAAGCCCGCGATAACTTCCTCGCAGCTCGTATAGCCCGAAAGCTGCAGCGTGTACATCACGGTGCTTCCGACGCCGCCCTTGTCGAGCTTTCCGATTTCGTCCTCGCCGAGCCATTCGGTCGCGCCGTCCTTGCTGATATTGCAGACACTGAGCACGTGCCCCGCCTCGTCCTCGTACATCTCGAGCGCGTCTTGCCAGGTATAGCCCTGCTGCGAGGCAAACTCCTGCAACTGCCAGCCCTTAAGCTCAAGCAGCGCCGCGATGCTGATGTTGCGGTGCGCATCCCAGCAATCATCCGACCACGTATCGAACGCATCCGCCGAGCCGCCGTCCGCGCCCGAGTTGTCACTCGCATCGCTGGAATCACCCGACGACGAGCCCGCATCCATCTTGTCCTTTACCGGGCGGTCGTCGTTAAAACCAGTCGCATCCTGTGTCCGCTGTCCGCCGCATCCCGCAAGCGTCAGCAGCGCCGTTCCCGCCGCCGCTACAAACGCCGAGCGCGAAAGTACCGTCTCCCTCATCGTTGTTCCTTTCCCGTTCTTTATCACAATGCCGAGAAACACGCCCGGCATCGATTCATACACAAGCCGCCTCACGCTATTGACGAGGCAGCTCCGTCCAGCCAAAACCAGGCTCAAAGCCATCGCGCGTGCCGATGACATCACCCGAACCGTTGACCCAGGCCTGGTCGGCCATCACCGAGACCTCGACATCGGTGCCATCAGGCCTGGTGTAATGGTTGACCCCGCGAATGGCATCGGAATACGAGGCAGCGCCCGTCCCCACACCCGCGCTGGAAAAATTGGCGGCGCTGGCAGCCATATTCGCAGCATGCTGGCGGTCGCTGCGATCGAACCACGCCTGTTGGTAGCTGTCGAATGCCGCCTGTTGCGAGGCGTGCATTTGCTGCCAGGCCGCAAACTGCTGTTGCTGCTGGGCAATGTTCATCTGCGTGCGTTGGCGCTGCTCGAGCACCATCTGCTGCTTTTGAGCCGTCGCTTCGCGTGCAATCGCCGGATTGAGCCGCAGAGTCGACGCCATTGATGCAAGCGCCGTGGAGACCGCCTCGTCCAGGCGACCTTCTGGCGCAACCAAACAGAAGCTGTCCCTAATGCGCCACTGCAGCAGGTCGGCAGCACCCAGATTGAACGACGCCCCGTCCGGGCAACCGCCTCGGCCCGTGGGCTGTTCTTGCGCGACGCCCTGTTCCGCCGCTGCCGCCGCCTGGCGCTCGCGCAGGCGCTTGCCCAGAACACCGCCGATCAGCCCGCTCGAAAGGCCTGCGCCCAGCAGCGCCTCGGCCCCAGCGGCAACACCTTTACCCATAGAGCCCGCGACACCACCGATCGATGCCACATAGCCCTCGACTTTGGCCGCCACCGCGAGCTCGGTGGGCACCGGAGCGCCCGCGAGCCGATATCGACGCATGCGGCACTCATAGACCACATCGCTCGGCTCCATCGAAAAGCCCTGGATCGCAAAGTCGTTTGCCGCCTCGCGCTTTACGCGGGCGCGCTCGCGCTCGACATCGGCCGCCGCGCTCGACGGGTACGGCTGCTCGACCACAACCTCCGCCTGTGCGCCCAGCTGTGCCGCACAGGCCTGAGCCAGCTCATCGCAAGCTGCCCCCACGTGCACAAACGCCTTGCGCTCGGTTTGCGTGGGGATACGCTTGGCAACGGCGCCCGCATCCACGTAGCAGAGCTCGGAGCGGTACATAATCCGCTCGCCCGCCGAACCAGCCGCCGTCACGCCAACCGAAATCGGGCAGTCGAAACTGCCGCTGCGCTCAAGATGCGCCTCTTCGATATGCCAACCCCGCGGCAGCGCCACCTGCGCGAGCGCCTGGCCGCCGGAGGCATCGCATGCGGTATGAAGCTCAAGGTCACCGATGTGAGGCGTATCCGTCGTGGCCGCATCACGAGGCGACGACGCAACGCCGGCAGTCTCCACCGGCGCATCGGCCGGCGCGTCCGCGCTCGGGTCGCCGCCTTCGCTCGTGCCATCATCGGCAGCCGCATCATTCACAGACCCCGTGGCATCCGGCCCGCACGCAACGCCCTCAAGCCGGACGCCGCACCCCGGGCAAAATCGCACCGGCACGCCGGCGACCCGAGGCAGCTGCGCCCCGCACGCCGGGCAGAATCTCAAGTCACTCATCCCGTACGTCCCTTATTTCGTTAGTTGTTTTTGATGGCGGCAAGCTGCCGCCATAATTCATCGGCACCGTTGAGTCGGTACGCCGTCTTATCGAGCACGATATTCTTGCCTTCGAGCTCTACCGATTGCTCCGAACCGTCCGCATAGGCAAAGACGAGCGTCCGGCTGGCATCGCTCATCCGCTCATCCACCGCATCCCCCACGGTGCAGCCATCGAGCGCGGCAAAAGTCGATGCGACCAGTTCGGCATCGTCGGTCTCATAGACCGTCCGCGCCTCCCCGTCCTCGATAAGCTTGACCGCCACCGGAACGGCGACACAATCGTTGAGCGACGCCTGCGCGGCAGTCTTTCCCTGAGCGCCATGGTCGCCGACACTATAAACTCGCATGAGTGTCACCGCCGCGGCAAAGACCACCACGGCGATAAGCGCGCCCGCAATTTTATTAGACGCGCAACCCCGAGACGCCATAGGCGCACCCCCTCCGTTCTGCTCTGCTCAGCATCACATTCATATGCCTTTGAGCGTCAAAACGGCAGGTGACAAATGTCTCATATTCATATTTTTGCAGGTAAAAGCAGTGTCCCGAGAGGTCCGACCCTCACGAGCGAGGCAATCCCATCCCCTCAGCAGTTGCGGTGAAATAGTTCCTGTTTGAGAGCTTTGAGGCCCCCCTTCAGAAACTATTTCACCGCAACTGCTGAGGGGATGGGCTAGTCTTGGGGTGTCCAGGACCAGAAGAAGTTGATGAGGGCCACGCGCGAGGCGGCACCGGTCTTTTTGTTGATCGAAGCGATGTGGCGATAGAGCGTGGAGCGCGAAAGGAAGAGTGCCGCCGCCACGTCCTGCACGCTGTCGTCCGAAACGACCAGTGCCTCCAGAACATCGCGCTCGCGCTTGGTGAGCCCAAAGGCGGCAACGAAGCCATCGAGCCGATCGTCAAACGAAAGCTCCGACGCCTCCAGGGGCACCGTGTCGGCCTGGCCGGGCTCACAGCTCACGCCAAGATCGTCGGTGGCAAGCGCCAGCCCGCCGTGCGTCACCTCGCCCTCACCGTCTTGTCCAAACTGCCCCAACAGCGAAATCGCGATGCCGACAAACAGCACGAGCACGACGCTCACCGCCGCCAGCACGTTTTGGCTCGAGATGATCGCCACCGCCGGAGCCGTCACGAGCATCGAGCAAACGTTGTTGATAACACGGCCCATGCACGGCCACAGATACGCCCAGCGGGCATACATTGAAATCGCGGCGAACTTCGCGGTGAAGAACACCACGAAAAAGCCCGTGCCCAGGTAAAAGATAATCGTGGCGGCAAGCGTGTTGCCACCATTGCCATCGGTGATAAGCACAAAGAACGAGAGCGTGGACAGCATGGCGGCGCACGTCATGATGATATTCATATACGAACGCCCACGCAGGTCATACAGGACGCCGGCGGAAAGGGCGCTCACAACCAGCAACAAGCGCGGCCAGTCGCCCAGATCGATAGCGCCGGCGGCATGCGAGGTCGTAAGGCCGGCATTGAGGGCTGCGAACACACCGGTGAGGCAAGCGGTCGCCACCGTCAGACGCACCACGGCACCCTGAAAGGCCGCCTTTGCCTCGGGGTCATCGTGCCACCTGGCGCCACGCTCCGACGCATCGACCGATAGCCCGGCAATCTCGACCTCGAACTCGGGCGCAGACTCATCACGCAATTTAGCGCGGCGGGCACCGTGAAGCAGCCCCACCAGCGCAATCGCACAGGCAATGAGAACAGACTGCTGGGGAATGCCCGCAGGCACCACCATATGGTTGAGCACCTGCACCAAAATGCCCGCAGCATAAGAAACCGCCACGGCGCGCGCCAGGCAGGGCGTCTGCGCAAAACGCCGCGCCAGATTGGCATGGGCGGTCGACCCGCAGTAGCCCAAGGCGCAGCACGCCACCAAACCGCCGGCAATCACGACCTGAAACTGCGCTGCCATAATCATCAGCAACAATGCCGATACCAACAGCACGCCTGTAATATCGCTTGTCGCATCGATCGACTGGGAACGGCGATAGTACAGAAGTGGGCGGATGAAAAAGCCAATCACGCTCGCGCCGACGACGATACTCTCGTAGATAACGACCTCGTTCGCCGGCACAAACTCGGCCACGCGTGCGTCAAAGAAGTACTCGCCGGCCAAAAACGTGAAAAAGAAGAGCGCTAGGCACAGAATCTCCCGTATGCCCCGGCGCAAATATGCGGTTGTGTCTCCCAGGTCCCTCATGGTAACCCCCACCCGCTTAGATGTCCGGAAAACCATTTTAGTAGAGAACGAGTCGTAATTCACACGCAATGCTGAAGTACTGTCCATCCACCCCATCGCCCGCAACTTAGTTGGGGATGAAAAATGGGCCATGTGTCCCAGTTGTGGAGACTCGTTGAGCCGTCTGGGTATCGTGAAAGATCGCGCACTCCCCCATCATCAAAAGTGACACACGCTACCTGTTGATGGGAGGCAGCCATGGGCTTCTTTGACAAGATGTTCGAGAAGAAAGAATGCGCGATTTGCGGTACCGAGCTGGGACTTTTGGGAAAGACCAAGATCAACGAAGGCTACCTATGCAAAGAGTGCGTCGGCAAGCTCTCCCCCTTCTTTGGCGGCTATCGCTCCAGCACCGCGGACGATATCCGCGAGCAGCTCGCCTATCGCGAGGCCAATGCCGAGCGCCTGGCCTCGTTCAACCCCACGCGCACGCTCTCTGCCGGGCGCACCAATATCATGCTCGACGAGGACGCGGGCCTGCTGATCATTACCTCGCAGAGCCGCTGGCGCGATGCCAACCCCGACATTATCGAGTTCTCGCAGGTACTCGGCTGCGATATGGATATTGACGAGCATCGGACCGAGATCTATCGCGAGACCAAGGACGGCGAGCGCAAGAGCTACGACCCGCCACGCTACGACCTGGATTACGACTTTAACCTGACCATCCACGTCAACACGCCGTACTTTACCGAGATCAACCTGCGCGTGAACGACTCCACTATCGAACAGCGCGGGTCCATCGAGTACCGCGAGGCCAAGCGCCAGGCAACCGAAGTCCGCGGCGCGCTGGTGCAGCTGCGCCAGGAGACGCGCGACAGCGTTGTTGCCGCCAAGGCCCCCAAGACCGCGGTGACCTGCCCCTTCTGCGGGGCCACCACCATCCCCGATGCCAGTGGGCGCTGCGAATACTGCGGCGGCGCCATCGGCGCATAGCCCACGGCACGGAAAGGATCGACCATGGCCTTCGAGAGCGTTAACTATCAGTGCCCCGCGTGTGGCGGCCCACTGCATTTTGCCAGCGCCGAGCAAAAGCTCGTCTGCGACTACTGCGACTCGCGCTTTGAAGTCGAAGAAGTCGAGGCCCTCTATCGCGAGCGCCAGGACAAGGCGGACGCCAAAGCCGATGCATCGGCCGCGGCACCCAAGCCCGCGGCCGACGCTGCGGTACAGGAGTTGGCCCAAAACGCCGGCTATATCTGCTCGTCGTGCGGCGCCGAGCTAATCTCGGACGGCACCGTCGCCGTCTCCACCTGCCCGTACTGCGGCAACCCCGCCGTGGCACCCGGTCAGCTCTCGGGCGACTTCTCACCCGACCTGGTGATCCCGTTTAAGCTCGGGCGCGACGATGTCATGAAGGCGCTGAAGGAACACTACAAGGGCAAGATCTTGCTGCCCAAGAGCTTTGTCACCGGCAACCACATCGACGAGGTCCAAGGCGTCTACGTGCCGTTTTGGCTCTACGGCGCCCATGTGGACGGCGAAGTGTACTTTGACGCCACCAACGAGACCGTGACCGAGGAATCCGACCGTACCGTCACGACCACCGACCACTACGACGCCTACCGCAAGGGCAATATCTCGTTTGAGCGCGTGCCCGTCGACGGATCGTCCAAGATGCCCGACGGTCACATGGACGCTATCGAGCCGTTTGACTACGATGCGTTGCGCCCGTTCTCGGTCGCCTACATGCCCGGCTACATCGCCAACCGCTACGATGAGGACTGCGAGACCTGCAAGGCGCGTGCCGAGCGCCGTATGGAAGAGAGCACGATCTCGGCCCTGCGCGAGACCGTCATCGACGAGTACGACGACGCCACGGTCGAAAGCAAGCAGCTCGACTACACCTGGGAAGACAGCGACTACGCACTGTTCCCCGTCTGGATGCTCTCCACCTCGTGGAACGGCAAGAGCTACCTGTTTGCCATGAACGGCCAGACCGGCCGCATGGTCGGCGAGCTCCCCTGCTCCAAGCCCAAGCTCATCATCGCCTCGGTGCTGTTCTTTGTGATCGGATTTGTCCTCTCCCAGATTCTCTTTATGGGCGAATACGCCTTCGATCCGGATTACCTCACCTTTGATATCGAGGGCATCCTCATCAACATCATCGCGCCGCTGATCATCGTAATCATCGGAGACGTGCTACTGGTAAGCCAGCTCAAGACGGCCAACGAAGCGACCCACGCCGACGAGTACTGCGGCGAGCTCGACCTAGTCGAGAAGCATGACACCTTCAGCCACACCGAGACCACCGTCGTCATGAAGGACGACAAGGACGACTAACCATCCCGACCAACACCACCCGGTCTTTGACGAGAAAGGAAGATCACCATGGGACTCTTGAAAGCTGGATTGGGAGCCGCCGGCGGCGTCATGGCCGACCAGTGGAAGGAATTTATCTATTGCGAATCGATGCCTGCTGACGTCTTGGCCTGCAAGGGCGTCAAACGCACCGGTGGCCGCAGCTCCAACACGCGCGGCGAGGACAACGTCATCTCCAACGGCTCCGTCATCGCCGTCAACGACGGCCAGGGCATGCTCGTGGTGCAAAACGGCAAGATTATCGAAGTCGCGCTGGAGCCCGGCGAGTTCGTCTTCGATACCGGCAGCGAGCCGAGCGTCTTTAGCGGCAACCTGGGCGACTCCATCAAGGAGACCTTCGCCAATATCGGCAGCCGCTTCACCTTCGGCGGCGACGCGGGCAAGGACCAACGCGTCTACTTTATCAACACCAAGGAGATCATCGGCAACAAGTACGGCACCGCCTCGCCCGTGCCCTTCCGCGTGGTCGACAACAATATCGGCCTGGACGTCGACATCTCCGTGCGCTGCAACGGCGAGTATTCGTACCGCATCACCAACCCGCTGCTGTTCTATACCAACGTGTGCGGCAACGTGACCGACAGCTACACGCGCGACAAGATCGACAGCCAGCTTAAGTCCGAGCTGCTCACCGCCCTGCAGCCCGCCTTTGCCAAGATCTCGGAGATGGGCATCCGCTACAGCGCCATCCCCGGCCACACCACCGAGCTCGCCCGCGCGCTCAACGAGGTTCTCTCCGCCGACTGGCGCGACCTGCGCGGCGTCGAGATCGTGAGCTTTGGCGTCAACTCCATCGCCGCTTCGCAAGAAGACGAGCAGATGATCAAGGACCTGCAGAAGGCCGCGGTCATGCGCGATCCCACCATGGCAGCCGCCAACATCGCCAGCGCCCAGAGCGACGCGATGCGCGCGGCGGCGGCCAACCCCAACGGCGCGATGGCCGGCTTTATGGGCATGGGCATGGCAGGCGGCATGGGTGGCATGAACGCCAGCCAGCTGTTCGCCGCCGGCCAGGCGCAGCAGCAGGCCGCCCCGCAACCGGCACCTGCTCCCGCCCCCGCACCGGCCCCCGCCGCCGCGCCCGCGGCCGGCACGTGGACCTGCAGCTGCGGCGCCACCAACACCGGCAAGTTCTGCCCCGAGTGCGGCAGCCCCGCGCCCGCCCCGGCACCGGCCAAGTGGTTCTGCCCCAACTGCGGTAGCGAAAACGGCGGCAAGTTCTGCAGCAACTGCGGAACGCCCAGGCCCTAACCCCTTTATCTGGTAATTGGCGGGGGATCCGCCACCCCCGCATTTGCTTCTATGGGTTTTCACACAAGAAGGAGGACACCATGAAGACAACGTTCAAAAAGTCCGTACTCGCATTCCTGACATGCGTCCTAGCGCTCGCCTTTGCCCTGACGGGCTGCAGCGGCGGCGGCAAGGACCCCAAGGCCAACTTCGTCGGCAGCTGGGAGCTCTCGGGTGGAACCCTGGAGGGCGAAGAGCTGACCGATGAGTACATGGATATGCTCGAGGATTGGGGTGTCCACTGCGTCCTGGTTCTCGATGAAGACGGCACAGGCGCTCTCGACCTGTTCCTTGAGGTTGTCGACCTTAAATGGGAGGCAAAGGACGCCACCACCGTAACGATCACCGCCGAAGACGAGTCGCACGACATGAAGCTCAAGGACGGCAAACTCATCCTCGAAGAGGACGACGGCAATCTTGTCTTTACCAAGTCCGACAAGGATCTGTCCGGCACGGTGAAGAAGGATCGCGAGGCCGCCGAAAAGGAAGAGGAAATCGATGAGGCCGTCGATGACGACGACGTCCAGAGTGTCGAAATCTCCCCTGCCGTCACCGTCGCCGATGACGACCTGTGCACCATCACCGTCACCGAGAAGTTCAAGGACGACTGGGGCGACATCGGCTTTGTCGTCAACATCACCAACAAGAGCGACAAGGACCTGACCTTCTACGCTCCCAGCGGTAAGACCAACGTCAACGGCACCATGAAGGAACCCTGGTTCTCGGCTCACCTGATGCCCGGCACCAACGCCACCGAGGAATTCACGTTCTCGAGCGGCGAGCTCGATAGCCTCGACGACCTGGTCAACACGACCATCGGCATCGATGCCTATCTGACCGATTCCTACGAGGACGTCGCCTCCTACAGCGCAACCATCGCGTAACGGCAGACATCGACAGCCGCGGATTGGCGGACACATCCGCGCACAAGTCAGACGGGGCCGCAGGAAAACATCCTGCGACCCCGTCGCTTTGCGTCAACAGTACCGCCCGCACAAACAGGCCGCCCGCCGTTTTCGAATGCGAAACGGCGGGCGGCCTAGCTTTTTTGGCGTCAAAGTACGGGCGAGTGCGCCGATTACGGGCGTTCCATATTAGGGACGATGCTGCCCTCGGTCACCGCGTGCACGGCCAGGCGCATGATGTTGTCGTAGCCAGTCTTGCTCAGGATCTCGGATATGCGGCGCTTGATGGTACCTTCGCTCATAAACAGCTCGGCCGCGATCTCGCGACGGCTCTTGCCTTCGCAGGCCAGACGCAGGATTGAAAGCTCAACGTCGTCGAGAGCCGCCGTGCCCGAAAAGATACTCTCGGGCGGCTTGGGAAACGTGCAGTAACCCGCCAGCGTGGAGCGCATCACGGCAAACAGCTCGTCGATGCCGACATTTTTGTACACAAAGCTATCGACGCCGGCCTCGCGCGCCTGGTCGACAAAGGTAATCTCGGGCATGCCCGTCATGATAATGACGCGGCACTCGGGCAGCTGCTCCTTGATGCGCGCTGCCGCCACGATGCCGTTGGAATCGTGCTCGGTGCACACGTCCATCAATATCATGTCCGGACGCTCCTTGAGCACAACGTCGAGGGCGTCGGACGCATCGGCAATCGCGGCGACAACGGTCATATCGGGCTGGTCGCCAACGGAGCGCGCAAGGCTCTCGCGCAAGATGGCCTGATCTTCGACTATAAGGACGCGAATCATGAGCTTCTCCTTTGGACCGTGACGTCGGGGCTCAGCGGGATGGACACCTCAAGCGTAAAGGGCGAGGCGGCGTGGACCTCCAGACTGCCGCCCAGATCTTGTGCGACATGCCTCATACCAGGGATACCCGTTCCCTCGCGATACGATACGGGAGCGGGTGCGCCGTCGTTGGAAATGGTCATGCGCGCGAC
>CAKUGF010000033.1 GCA_934654585.1 uncultured Collinsella sp.
GAGGCCCTGGACATTTCCGAGGAGGGCATCGTTCACGGCTTTGAGGGCGTCTTCGTTCCCGGTCGCATGGAGCTCTATCCGTCTGCATCGGGCAAAATCTTGGGCGTCGTCGATTTTGCGCATAACGGCATGAGCCTCGAGACGCTCCTGCGTGACTTGCGCGAGAACTATCCCGAGCGCGAGCTGGCGGTTGTATTTGGCGCCACGGGCGGCAAGGGCGTCGATCGCCGTACCACGATGGGTATCGCCGCCGGCAAGTACGCCGATCGCATCGTGATCACCGAGGATGACCCCGGTCCCGAGGATGTCGAGGATATCTGCGCCGAGATTGCACGCAACGTCCAGGCCCAGGGAAACGATAATTGGCAGATTGTGACTGACCGCGTCGCTGCTATCGAGACGGCCGTGCGTGAGACCGAGCGACCCGCCGTGGTTATCGTGACCGGCAAGGGCGAGGAGGAGCGCATGCTGCGCAAGAGCGGACCCGAGCCCTGCGAGCGCGACGGCTCGGTCCTCAAGCGCATTCTTGCGACGTACGATGCTTAGGCGTTATTGCCTTTAGACTATGTGGGCGGCAGCACCGCTCGCGTGTCGCTGCCGCCCGTTCCAAGTGTGTTTGTCTTTGGCAAAGCACGCCTTTAGACCCCAGCCCTTCTACGTAATGGAGTGACTATGTCCCACAACACCCTGCCGACCGTTGCCGAGCTTTCGGGCGAGATGCGCGAGCGCCTGGCCAAGGTCAAGTACGTCTTTACCGACCTGGACGCCACGATGCTTGCGCCCGGCTCGTGCGTGCTACGCGACAACGACGGTAATCCCTCGACCAAACTCGTCGAGGCCGTCGTGGCGCTCGCCCGTGCCGGCATCCAGGTGGTTCCCACCTCGGGTCGCAACCGCACCATGATCCACGAGGATGCGCGTGTGCTCGGCCTCAACTCCTACATCGGCGAGATGGGCGGCCTGGTCATGTACGACCTCAAGGCCAACGACTGGGAGTATCTGACCGGCGATATGCCCTACGACCCCGCCTGCGGCCTCACGCCGCACCAGGTGATCGAGCGGACCGGCGTGTGCGAGAAGATTCTTGCCCGCTGGCCGCACAAGATCGAGTATCACAACGACATGTCGACTGGCTACAAGTACCGCGAGGTCACCGTCGGCATGCGCGGCGATATTCCCGATGACGAGGCGCAGGCCATCCTCGACGAGGCCGGCTGCGGTCTGGTCTGGGCCTGCAACGGTCACCTGACGCATCTGTCCAAGCCGACGACGCTCGAGCTCGATCGCGTCGAGGATGGCCGTGCGTACAACATCAACCCGTCGGGCCTCGACAAGGGCGTGGCAGTCGCGCGCTTCTGCGAGCACTTGGGTATCGAGCGCGAGGAGACGCTGGCGCTTGGCGATTCCGAGTCCGATTTCTACATGGCCGACCACGTGGGCACGTTCTGCCTGGTCGAGAATGGCCTGACCAGCGCCGGCGCGCCCGAGTTCCTGGAGGCTTGCGACAATGCCTTCGTCACGCGCGGCAAGATTGTCGACGGCTGGGTGGCAACGGCCGAGCTGCTCGTCGCGGCTCGTTCGTAGTGGCGCCACTACGCGTAACCTGTCTGTTCGAGAGAATCTGGTGAGGCAATGTCCGATATCGAGAATCTGGCTGGCGACACGCGCCCGATCGGCGTGTTCGACTCGGGTCTGGGCGGCCTGACGGTCGCGCGCGCCATAGCCACGGCGCTTCCGCATGAGTCCGTCTACTACTTTGGCGACACCAAGCGTTGCCCCTACGGCACGCGTACCGAGGACGAAGTGCGCTCGTTTGCGTTACAGGCGGGCCGGTGGCTGTCGAGGCACGACGTCAAGATTATGGTCATCGCCTGCAATACGGCGACGGCCGCGGCGTTGCGCCTGGCCCAGCAGGTGCTCGACGTTCCCGTTATCGGTGTGATCGCGCCGGGCGCCCGCGCGGCAATCAATAGCACCCGCACGCGCCGCGTGGGCGTGCTCGCCACCAACCTCACCATTCGCTCGGGCGCCTATACGCGTGCGATCCAAGATTTGGATGCCGGTGTGGATGTATACGGCTGCCCGGCTTCGAGTTTTGTCGAGGTCGTCGAGCATGAGCTCGCATCTGGCACGCATTTGCAGGAGCAGTGGCTCGAGAACGAGGACATTTTCGACACGCCCGCCGTGCGCGCGCTGGTCGGCGCTACGGTTGAGCCCCTGTACGACCACGGTATCGATACTGTGGTGCTGGGCTGTACACATTTTCCGCTGCTGGTGGGACCTATTCGCCATGCACTTGGCCCGCAGGTCCGCGTCGTGAGCTCTGCCGAGGAGACCACGCGCGAGCTGACGGATATCCTCACGCGTCGCGAACAGCTGGCAGGCGATACTGCCGAGCCGCAGCATCGTTTTGCCACGACGTCTGACAATATTGCTGAGTTTGCGGTGGCGGGCAGCTTCATCTTCGGCCAACCGCTCAAAAGCATTGAGCACGTGGACCTTGACGAGCTGAGCTAGCAATCGGCGCCGCCCGGCAGCTTTTCTATGCGAAAGGACTTACCTATGGAATATATGCAGGTCAACCGTTCTTACGACCGAGCCGCCAACGAGATGCGCCCGGTCAAGCTCACCCGCGGTGTTATGAAGCACGCCCACGGCTCCTGCTTGGCCGAGTTCGGTGACACGCGCGTGCTGTGCGCCGCCACCATTGAGGAGGGCGTGCCTGGCTGGCGCAAGGGCGCCAAGGCAGGTTGGGTGACCGCGGAGTATGCCATGCTGCCGGCGTCGACCGGCAAGCGCTGCAAGCGCGAGCACGCCAACCGCAAGGGCCGTTCCATGGAGATCGAGCGCCTCATCGGCCGCAGCCTGCGCACGGTCGTCAATATGAAGGCGCTCGGCGAGTACACCGTTACCGTCGACTGCGACGTCATTCAGGCCGACGGCGGTACGCGTACGGCCAGCATCACCGGCGCCTGGGTGGCACTGCACGACGCACTTGCCACGTGGGTCGAAGCCGGCAAGATCGAGCGTAACCCGCTCACCGGCCAGGTTGCCGCGGTTTCGATGGGCGTTGTCGACGGCAATACACTGCTTGACCTGGATTATTCCGAGGATAGCCACGCCGAGGTTGACATGAACCTCGTCGCTACCGACACCGGTGAGATGATCGAGCTCCAGGGTACCGGCGAACAGGCGCCCTTCGACCGCAAGCGCCTCAACGCCCTGCTCGACTTGGGCGACAAGGGCATCGCCGAGCTCATCGAGCTCCAGCGCCAAGCCCTCGCCTAACCTACCAAAAAGGGACAGGTTTGTTTTGGCAGGTTTTATCTGCGGAAATGCCGAACTGTAAGGTTTCTGCCGCCAAGGAGGGGAGAGGGCGAGAGTCCGATTTCCCTTGGGCGGCTTTGCTATAAGGACAAGGAGGCCAGCCATGGCACTTGAGAAGATCGATATCGACACCCTCGACCCGGCGGCGACCATCGTCGTGGCAACCGGCAATGCTCATAAGCTCACCGAGATTGAAGCTATTTTGGGCAAGGTCATGCCCGAGGTGCGCTTTGTGGCGCTCGGCCAGCTGGGTGATTTTGAGGACCCCGAGGAAAATGGCACGACGTTTTTGGAGAACGCCATCATTAAGGCCCAGGCTGCGGTCGAGGAGACGGGCCTCATGGCTATCGCTGACGATTCCGGCCTGGTCGTCGATGCCCTGAACGGCGAGCCCGGCGTATATAGCGCACGTTACGCGGGCGTGCACGGCGACGATGCCGCCAACAATGCCAAGCTGCTCGTGAACCTGGAGGGCGTGGCCGACGAGGACCGCACCGCGCGCTTTATGAGTGTCGTTGCGCTCATCGATACGGACGGCCTGGTCACCTATGGCGAGGGCGCCTGCGAGGGTGTCATTGCGCACGAGGGACGCGGAGATCACGGCTTTGGCTACGACCCGCTGTTCCTGCCGGTCGACACGCCGGGCAAGACCATGGCCGAGCTGACGTCGGACGAGAAGAACGCCATCAGCCATCGATTCCATGCGCTCGAGCACCTGTCAGCCAAGCTGACGGGCGAGGAGTAGACCGTGCGTGCGGTAGTGCAGCGTGTGCTAAACGCCGGCGTGACGGTCGACGGCGAGTGCGTGGGTCGTATTGGACGCGGCTACCTGGTGTTGTTGGGCGTGGGCCACGGCGACACGCGCGCCGAGGCCGATAAGTTGTGGGGCAAGCTCTGGGGCTTGCGCATTAACGAGGACGAGAACGGCAAGACCAATCTGGCGCTTGCCGATGTCGACGGCGAGGTGCTCGTGGTGTCGCAGTTCACGCTGTTCGCCGACTGCCGCCACGGCAGGCGTCCGTCGTTTACGGATGCCGGCGCGCCCGATGTGGCCAACGAGCTCTACGAGTATTTCCTGACGCTTGTGCGCGAAGACGTCGAACACGTAGCGCACGGCATCTTTGGCGCCGACATGAAGGTCGACCTCGTCAATGACGGCCCATTCACCATCGTCTTAGACACGGACAATCTGTAAGTAGCTAATTTGGGACGGGGCTCTTTTAGCTACTTGCGCATGTTTTCTGGAACGGGGATAGCTGTCCGACGTAGAAGTAGCTAAAAAAGCCCCGTCCCAAATTTGCTACTTGCGCATTGCTTCAGTAGGGTGCTATAGTATTAGAGTTTTGTCTATCTTAGGGGTATTATCCCCTTTTTGAATTACACCTTCTGGAGGCCCTGTTCATGGAAGAGATGGAAGTCAATCACGTCGACGACATCCACGAGAAGCTGACCGACATGGTGGGCGATCGCGTAAAGGTGAAGGCCAACATGGGCCGCACCCGCGTCGTCGAGCGCATGGGCACCATCAAGAGCGTCCATCCCGCCGTCTTTATCGTCGAGGTTGACGAGCGCCGCGGTCGCAAGTCGCGTCAGTCTTACCAGTATATCGATGTTCTCACCGGCCAGGTCGAGCTGTTCGACCCCGAGAGCGGCGAGCACATCTTTACCCCGCTTGGCAATCAGCTCGAGGAGCACTAACGGTGACCGATCGGTCCCTGACTCTTTTCGCGCCGGCAAAGATCAACCTCTACCTGGGGGTTCATACCGAGCGTGACGACCGCGGCTACCACAAGGTCGATTCCCTGATGGCAGCCGTCGGTCTTGCCGATACCGTGACGGTCACTCCGGCGCAGGAGCTGACCGTACAGACGGTTCCGGCATCCGATTTTCCCATGCAAAAGAATACGGCGTATCGTGCTGCTGTCGCTATGGCCGAGCATTATGGCTGCGAGGCCGACGTGTGCGTGACGATCAAGAAGCGCATCCCGCTGTGCGCCGGCCTGGGCGGTCCCTCGACGGACGCCGCGGCGGTCATTGCCGCCTTGGCGGAGCTTTGGGGCATCGACCGCACCGATCCCGCGCTCGACGAGATCGCCCGCGGCATTGGCGCCGATGTTCCCTTCTTTTTGCACGCGAGCCCTGCGTTCTATGTGGGCGGGGGAGACGTTCTGGCGACTGAGTACCCCGCGCTGCCCGCGACACCCGTCGTGCTGGTCAAGCCGCGCGAGGCAAGCGTTTCAACAATTGAAGCCTATCGACGTTTTGATGAGACCCCGGTACCGGCAGACAAGCCCGGCGCGATTGCCTCGGCCTTGCGCGCTGGGGATGCCGACATGGCTTATGCGCTCATCCATAACAATTTGGGCGTCATTTCTGCTCAGATGGAGCCGCAGATTAAAACGGCGCTCGACTGGCTGTGCGCACAGAACGGTACCGTTGCCGTGAATGTGTGCGGGTCGGGTGCATGTTCGTTTGCCATTTGTGACACCGCTGCCACGGCAGCCAATCTTGCAACACTCGCTCAGCAAAATGGCTGGTGGGCCTGCGCGACGGAGCTTATCTCCGACACGGTTCGCATCGAAGTGCCAAAGAAGTAAAAATTTCTCTAGCACACGGCGGAAATCTTTGTTACTATAGTCGAGCTAACGGGTTGTGGCTCAGTTTGGTAGAGCACTGCGTTCGGGACGCAGGGGTCGCTGGTTCAAATCCAGTCAACCCGACCAGAGCATGAGGAGGGACCGCTTCTTGCGGTCCCTTTTTTTAGCTATTGTTGCTCTTGTTGTGATTCCAAGCTGCATGCAGGCCCGCTGCGGTATAATCCATCGAGCTTGTTTGCATTGATTCCGGGAGGAAAGTACATGTTCCCTAAAGGCTTTGAGTGGGTAGTTATCCTTATTGTCGCCCTGTTGATTTTTGGGCCCAAGAACCTGCCGAAGCTCGGCAAGTCGCTCGGTTCCACCGTCAAGAATATCCGCGAGGGTATGGAAGGTGACAAGGGCGAGTCCAAGCAGGCCGAGGAGGTTGTGGTCGAGGAGTCCGAGGAGGACAAGGAGATCGCTGAGCTCGAGGCTAAGCTCGCTGCTGCCAAGAAAAAGAAGGCAGAGGACGGCGACGCGGACGCAGAGTAGTCCCATCCCTTTGGGGTGAGCACCTGACCGGCTTGCCCGCAGGCTAGCCGGTCTTTTTTGTTTTGTAGACAGTTGATTTGTTAGATCATAGTTGGGGAGATATCCGTATGGACGCAAGCCAGATCGTACTGACCGCTGAGGGCCGCCAGAAGCTCGTCGAGGAGCTTGCTTGGCGTGAGGGCGATTACGCCAAGGAGATCGTCGAGGACATCAAGGAAGCCCGTGCGTTCGGCGACCTTTCGGAGAACTCCGAGTACGACGCCGCCAAGGACAAGCAGGCACAGAACGCCGCTCGTATTGCCGAGATTCAGGCTATTCTCGCCAACGCTCAGGTTGCTGCCACCACGGGCGATCTGACCGTCTCCATCGGTTCCACCGTTTCGCTGATCGATCCCAACGGTGAGGTCATGGAAGTCACGCTCGTCGGTACCACCGAGACCAACTCGCTCGAGCACAAGATCTCCAACGAGTCTCCGGTCGGCCACGCCATCATCGGTCACGGCGAGGGCGACTCCGTCGAGGTCGTTACGCCTTCCGGCAAGACTCGCGTCTACACCATCGCCAAGATCGCACGCTAGACCACGGTCCCGCGTAAAGGTATGTTTTCGCTCCCTGGGACCGAATCCTGGGGAGCGTTTTAGTTTGAGGAGCTAACTATGGCAGAGAACCAGAACGCCGCCGATCAGGCATCGACGCTCAATGACGAGCGCGCCACCCGCCTGGCCAAGCGTGCCTCCCTGTTCGAGGCAGGCCAGAACCCGTACCCCGAGCACTCCGAGATCGAGGATTACGTTGCCGATATCGAGGCTAAGTATGCCGAGCTTGCCGACGGCGAGGACACCGAGGACGTCGTGAAGATCGGCGGCCGTGTGGTTGCCAAGCGTGGTCAGGGCAAGATCATGTTCGTCGTCGTCCGCGATGCGACCGGCGAGATCCAGCTGTTCTGCCGCATCAACGATATGGATGAGGCCGCCTGGAACACGCTCAAGGCGCTCGACCTGGGCGATATCCTGGGCGTGACCGGCGTGGTCGTGCGCACCAAGCGCGGCCAGCTCTCCGTTGCCCCCAAGAGCGCAACGCTGCTGTCCAAGGCCGTTCGCCCGCTGCCCGAGAAGTTCCACGGTCTCTCCGACAAGGAGACCCGCTATCGTCAGCGCTACGTTGACCTGATTGCCAACGACGACGTTCGCGAGACCTTCCGCAAGCGTTCGCAGATCCTCTCCACCTTCCGTCGCTTTATGGAGTCCGACGGTTACATGGAGGTCGAGACCCCCATCCTGCAGACCATCCAGGGCGGCGCCACGGCCAAGCCGTTCATCACGCACTTCAATGCGCTCGATCAGGAGTGCTACCTGCGTATTGCCACCGAGCTGCACCTCAAGCGCTGCATCGTCGGCGGTTTTGAGCGCGTGTTCGAGATCGGCCGCATCTTCCGCAACGAGGGCATGGACCTTACCCACAACCCCGAGTTCACCACGATGGAGGCCTACCGTGCCTTCTCCGACCTCGAGGGTATGAAGGCACTCGCCCAGGGCGTCATCAAGGCCGCCAACAAGGCTATCGGCAATCCCGAGGTCATTGAGTACCAGGGCCAGACCATCGACCTGTCCGGCGAGTGGGCCAGCCGTTCTATGACCGATATCGTTTCCGACGTGATTGGCAAGAAGGTCACTATCGATACGCCGGTCGAGGAGCTTGCCGCTGCCGCGCGCGAGAAGGGCTTGGAGATCAAGCCCGAGTGGACCGCTGGCAAGATCATCGCCGAGATCTACGACGAGCTGGGCGAGGACACCATCGTCAACCCCACCTTCGTGTGCGATTACCCCATCGAGGTCAGCCCGCTGGCCAAGCGCTTTGAGGACGACCCGCGCCTGACCCACCGCTTTGAGCTGGTTATCGCCGGCCACGAGTACGCCAATGCGTTCTCCGAGCTCAACGACCCGGTCGACCAGGCCGAGCGCTTTGCCGCCCAGATGGCCGAGAAGGCCGGCGGCGACGATGAGGCTATGGAGTACGACGAGGACTACGTGCGCGCACTCGAGTACGGCATGCCCCCCGCGGGTGGCATCGGCATCGGTATCGACCGCGTAGTCATGCTACTTACCAATCAGGCTTCCATCCGCGACGTCCTGCTGTTCCCGCACATGAAGCCCGAGAAGGGCTTCCAGTCCGGTGCTGCCGCCGCCAAGGCTGCCGAGGCCGGCAACGCCGCGAGCCCGTTCGTCAAGCCGCTCAAGCCCACGGTTGATTACTCCAAGATTGCCATCGAGCCGCTGTTTGAGGAGTTCGTCGATTTCGACACCTTCGCCAAGAGCGATTTCCGCGCCGTCAAGGTCAAGGCGTGTGAGGCCGTCAAGAAGTCCAAGAAGCTGCTGAACTTTACGCTCGACGACGGTACCGGCACCGACCGCACCATCCTCTCTGGCATTCACGATTACTATGAGCCCGAAGACCTGGTCGGCAAGACGCTGCTCGCCATCACCAACCTGCCTCCGCGCAAGATGATGGGTATCCCCAGCTGTGGCATGCTCATCAGCGCCATCCACGAGGAGGAGGGCGAGGAGCGCCTCAACCTGATTCAGCTCGACGCCTCCATCCCCGCCGGCGCAAAGATGTACTAGGGGGTTACGCGGTTCTACGAACCGCGTAACGGCTCGACGCTGCGCGGGCCGCATTTGGACAATCTGACGTTCAACTTCAAGGGCGCGACCAGAAGGTCAGCGCCCTTTCGTTTCACGTCACCTTGCCTCAAATGCGACCCGCTCGCTGACTTATGCTCAACCTATGGCGTCATTTCGCCCCAAAGGCACCTTGCTCGCTCTGACGGGTTTTCGCTGTCGTTACCAAAACATCGGCGTTGCCACGGCCCAAAGTAGTCATTGGGACGTTCTTAAATGACTAGTCGTTGGGGACGTTCTTGTTTGACTAGTCGTTTAAGAACGTCTCCAACGACTACTCTGAGTTGCGGTGAAATAGGGACTGAATTGCGTCTTTGGAGGCCAAAACAGTCCGTATTCCACCGCAACATTTCTTGGGTCCGACGGTGGTCGCCGCCTTGAGCTTCGTGCGTGGACGACAAACGTCTCTTTTATGTTTCCTTTAACTGCTGCTGTCTACGATGGGAGTGACCAGAAGGAAGGAAGCGCCAATCATGGATGATGCGAGCGAGCGGGCTATCGAAGACGATATGCTCGACCAGTTCAATTTCTTTGATGAAGAGGATGAGGAGCTGGCGGACCGTCGCAATCCTGCGCCGCTCGATTCCTTTGACCTTGTGGACGATAGGCCGAATGAGGACGAAGACCTGGCGAAAGACGAGCCGAAGGACAAACCGAACATGCTGCGACCCGACTCGTGGCCTTCGATCCTCCCGCAGCACCATGGTGTGCGTGCTGGCGAACTCCATATGAAAACTGACTGGCGCCAGATCGTGACCGCGGGCGATCAACTTGCGGTTAACGCACCACTGACCGATAAGTCGTCCATCATCTGCCGCACCGGTATGCTCATGCTCGCAAGCGGCACCGGCGCATGGCGCGTGCGCGACACCATGAATCGTGTAGCCGCCGTGCTTGGCGTCACTATTCATGTCGACCTGAGTCTCCTGTCGTTTGAATGCACCTGCATCGAGGATGGCCACTGTTTTAACGAGGTCGTGAGTCTGCCGACTACGGGCGTCAACACCCATCGCATCTGGATGATGGAGAGCTTCTTAAAGGAAATCGAGACGTATGGCCGCCACTTTACGGTGCACGAATACCACGAGATGCTCAAAACCGTCGAGAGTTCAAAGCCCGATTACGCCTCGTGGCAGCAAGGGTTAGCGGCTGCCTTTGCCTGCGCCGCCTTTGTATTTTTGCTCGGCGGCGGCCCGATCGAGATGGCCTGTGCATTTGTCGGCGCGGGCGTTGGCAATTTCGCTCGCTCGCATGTCCTTAAGCAGGGCCTGGGCCAGTTTAGTGCGCTAACAGTCGGTGTCGCGCTCGCATGTATCTCGTACCTGCTGGCGCTGCTTGGCCTCGACCAGATCATGCCGGGAGCTATGGCGCATCAAGAGGGGTATATCGGTGCCATGCTGTTTGTGATTCCCGGGTTCCCGCTCATCACGGCGGGCCTCGATATTGCCAAGCTCGACATGCGAAGCGGTATCGAGCGCCTTTCCTATGCTGTGGCGATTACCGTTATGGCTACGCTCGTGGGCTGGATGGTTGCCGAGTGCGTAGGGCTGGCACCGGACGATTTTGCGCCGCTGGGGCTTTCGCCGCTGACGCTGACGCTGCTGCGCGTGGTGCTGAGTTTTGTTGGCGTGTTTGGCTTCTCGGTTATGTTCAACAGTCCCGTCAAGATGGCCGCGGCTGCCGGCCTTATCGGTGCCGTATCGAACACGCTGCGCCTCACCTTGGTTGATGCGCCTACGATTCTGCCTTTTTTGAGCCTAAGTGCGGGCATGGCTCCCGAGGCAGCCGCCTTTGTCGGGGCCTTGGCATCGGGTCTGCTGGCAAGTCTGGTCGAGCTTAAGCTCACCTACCCACGCATCGCGCTCACGGTGCCGTCAATCGTCATTATGGTTCCGGGCTTGTACCTCTACCGTGCCATGTACTACATGTGCACCTTCGATACCGTCAACATGCTCGGCTGGTTCGTGCGTGCCATCCTCATCGTGGCGTTTCTGCCCGTGGGCCTGTGCGTTGCGCGTACCCTCACCGATCCTCGTTGGCGCCACACAAGCTAATTGGTGCAAAGGGGGTCAGGTTACCTTGCACCAAGTTGGTGCAAGGTAACCTGTCTCCCTTGCACCACCGGTAAGTTGCGGTGAAATAGGGACTGAAAAGCCGCTTGAAAGATCAAAACAGTCCGTATTCCACCGCAACTTAGAGGGTGCTGCCGATGATTTGTCTAGGACGGGAGAAAGACGCATCATTCGGAGCATTCGCGCTCCACATCTCCATAAACTCAACGCTTACGAAGCGCATCCCTTTCGTGTTAGGGTGAGGACACCACATAAGTAGTCGCAGACGCACGTAACACGGGCGGGCGAGATGAAGTCCTAGTAACTCCATCTCGCCCGCCCGTTTTTGTTGGCGGCGACGCGGCGCAACACGGAAAGGAACCTGCCCTTCATGCCTATCAACAAACGAGAGAGCCTGCTGTTCACCTTTATCATGTGCTTTTGCATGGTGCTCTGGATG
>CAKUGF010000034.1 GCA_934654585.1 uncultured Collinsella sp.
CGGCTGCCAGCGTCCGTCCACGCTGGAAGTAGTTCAGCCTACGACGGGCGGCGGTCGCGACGACCTGTCCGATTCCGTCATCGGCAAGGACAAGATCCGCATTGGCATGGAGGCGGCCTACGCCCCGTACAACTGGCAGGTTTCCGAGGCCAGCGAGTTCACCATCCCCATCGATAACGTGCAGGGCGCCTATGCCGACGGCTACGACGTGCAGATCGCCAAGATTGTCTGCAAGGCCCTCGGCGGCGAGCCCGTTGCCGTCAAGCAGAGCTTCTCGGGGCTTATTGATTCTCTCAACAACGGCCAGATCGACCTCATCATCGCCGGCATGAGCGCCACGCCCGAGCGCGAGGAGTCCGTCGGCTTTTCCGAGCCGTACTTTATCGGCTACTTTGGCCTGTTCGTAAAAGAGGGCTCGCCCTACCAAAACGCAACCAAGCTCAGCGACTTTAGCGGCGCCACGGTACTCGGCCAAAAGGACACCATGCTCGATACCGTCATCGACGAGATCCCGGGCGTCGTCCACAAAAACCCGGTCGATTCGGTCCCCACGGTGTTCTCGAACCTGCTGCAGGGTACGTGCGATGCTGTGACCTACAACACCGAGAACGAGAAGGGCTATATGGCCCAAAATCCGGGCATCGTGCCGATTCAATTTGCCGAGGGCGAGGGCTTTAAGCAGGAAGTCACGGCAAATGTCGGTTGCCGCAAGGGCTCGGACAAGCTGCTTAAGCTCATCGATAAGACGCTCAAGGGCGTCAGCCAGGAGGAGCGCGACCAAATGTGGGACGCGTGCCTCGACCGTCAGCCGGCATAGGGAGGCAGCATGAAAACCATCAATCGCCTGGCCTCCTTTATCAAGGCCGACCATCGTTACGTATACCTGGGCACGAGCGTCATCGCGGCGCTTGGCCTGGCGTTTAGCCAGCGCAACCCCACGCCGCTGAGCTTTTTGGCACCCACCGGCATCTTCCAGGACTGCCTCTGGGCAATCCTTTGGGCTTGGATTGTCGTGTCGGCGGCGGCGCTCGTCACCAAGCTCATGCACTGGAGCGACTATCGCGAAAAGTCGCCGTTCGCATCCGAGCGCTTCCGTCGCGGCGCGCGCCTGGGCAGCTATGTCGTCGTTGCTATCGCGGCGATCTTCTTTATCGACCGCTGCGTCATGTCGTTTATCGACCTGGTGCAGGTGAGCATTGTCTCGGACTCCAACCCCAGCGACTTTTTGTCGAGCCTGGTCTACATGACCTATAAGAGCGGCGACTTCTTTATCCGCGGTATCGAGATCACCATCGCGCTTGCCACCTTCGGCACCGTCATCGCCTTCTTCCTGGCGCTGCTCTTCGTGTTTTTGCGCATCCAGACGTTCGACCGCGTGGATAACGACCTGGTGCGCTTCTTTAAGAGCATCGGCCGCGGCTTTGCAACGGTCTACTCCACCATCGTGCGCGGTACGCCCATGATGGTCCAGGGCCTGCTTATCTACTATGCGGGCTTTACCGTTTTGCGCGGCATGGGCTTCGAGACCGCCCAGGCCAACCAGATCTGGAGCACCTTCACCGCCGGCCTCGTCACCATTTCGCTCAACTCCACCGCCTACATGATGGAGGTCCTGCGCGGTGGTATCGAGTCCATCGATCCCGGCCAGGCCGAGGCGGCGCGCTCGCTGGGTCTGTCGCAGTGGCAGGCCATGCGCAAGGTCGTGTTCCCCCAGGGCATTAAAAACGCGATCCCCGCGCTCACCAACGAGCTCATCATCAACATCAAGGATTCGTCGGTGCTTTCGGTCATCGGCGTGTTCGACCTCATGTACGCCACCACCACCGTCGCCGGCGTGTACTACCGCCAGATGGAGGTCTACTGCGTGGCGCTCGTGGTCTACCTGATCCTGACGCTCGTGGCGAGCCGCCTGCTCGAGGCCTTTGGCAAAAAGCTCGGCGCCGAGGCCCCGGCCACGCTGCCCAGCTCCAACTAGGCTCAAGACGAGGAGATTCATCATGGCAGATACCGCCACTACCGGCGCCGCGGCCGCCGTACAGACCAATGAGCCGCTCATCCGCGTCGAGGGCCTGCGCAAGAGCTTCGGCTCGCTCGAGGTGCTCAAGGGCATCGACCTGTCCGTTAACCCCGGCGAGGTCGTCACCATTATTGGCGCCTCGGGTTCGGGCAAGTCGACCTTCCTGCGCTGCCTCAACCTGCTCGAGACCCCGGATGCGGGCCACATCTGGTTCCACGGCCAGGACCTCACAGCCGAGCGCTGCAATATCAACAAGCTGCGCGAGGACATCGGTATGGTGTTCCAGGGCTTTAACCTGTTCAACAACATGGACGTGCTCGACAACTGCACGCTCGCGCCCGTCACGCTCAAAAAGATGAGCAAGGCCGAGGCCGAGAAGGTCGCGATGGAGCACCTGACGAGCGTGGGGCTCGAAAAGTTCGCGCACGCCTCCGTGGGCCGCCTGTCCGGCGGTCAAAAGCAGCGCGTGGCCATTGCTCGCGCCCTGTGCATGAACCCACAGATCATGCTGTTCGACGAGCCGACCTCCGCACTCGACCCCGAGATCGTGGGCGAGGTACTCGAGGTCATGCGCAAGCTCGCCGCCGACGGCATGACCATGGTGGTCGTCACGCACGAGATGGCCTTTGCCCGCACGGTGTCCGACCGCGTGGTCTTTATGGACAAGGGCGTGGTGCTCGAGGACGCCGCGCCGGCGGAGCTCTTCGGCAACCCCAAACACCAGCGCACCCGCGAGTTCCTCTCGCGTTATCTCGAGGACAAATAACTGACCGCAAACGCTTACGTGGCAGGGCCGCTCCGGTGGGGCGGCCCTTGTCGTCACAATCGAAAGGATGTCATGGCCGAGGTTTGGCGCTTTTTTGCGCATGAGGATGATTTTGCCGATATAGACGAGGCCGGCGCGTGCGAGCGCTTGGGCAGCGTGCTGTCGTTTCCGACCATCTCGAGTATGAATACCGAGGCGGTGGACTGGCGGCCGTTTGCCGATCTGCGCGCTTATATGCAGCGGGCCTGGCCGCGCGTGTTTGCGGCGGGCGAGGTTGAGCTTATCGACCATTCGCTGTTGGTGACGCTTGCCGGCTCCGACCCTGCTCTTAAGCCCGTCATGCTCATGGGCCACATGGACGTCGTTCCCGTGGTGCCGGGCACCGAGGACGACTGGACGCACACTCCCTTTAGCGGGCATGCGGACGATACCTACATTTGGGGTCGCGGCGCTATCGATATGAAAGACCAGGTCGCGGGCATTCTCGAGGCGGTTGAGTATTTGCTCGCGCACGGTTGGCAGCACGAGCGTACGCTGCTGCTGGCCTTTGGTCAGGACGAGGAGACCACGCAGTACGGTGCTGGTGCCATCGGTCGTGCCCTTGAGGAGCGCGGTGTTGAGCTTGAGTACCTGATCGACGAGGGCGACTATCGCATCGTTCCGGCTGCCGAGTACAGCGCGGGCGAGGGCTGGCTTATGCATGCCGACCTGGCTGAGAAGGGCTACGCCGATATTGTGCTCAAGACGAAGAGCGAGGGCGGGCACTCGTCCAACCCCTACGGCGGCACATCGCTCGAGGTGCTCAGCCGCGCTATCGCCGCAATCTGCGATATCGAATGGCCGACGCGCGTGACCGACTTGCTTGCTGCACAGCTCGTCGAGCTGGGGCTCTACACTGCCGACGAAATCGCTTCCAACGGGGACGCCATCGTGCGCGATTGTCTCGCCAGCAAGAAGCTCTACCCGCTCGTGACGACCACCTGCGCGCCCACCCAGATCGAGGGTGGCAGCACCGGCGCCAACGTGATGCCGCAGGATATGTGGGCCAACATCAACTTTCGCATGCTCGAGGGTACGAGCGTGGCTGACGTCGTGGCGCGCTGCCGCGAGGCCGTTGCCGAGGCGGGTCTTGACGGGCGCGTCGAGGTCGAGCTCGGCCCCGGCAGCTCCGAGCCCTCGCCGTCCCCGCGCATTGGCGGGTCGGGGCTCGAGGCTGTACGCGCCATCGCCGCCCGCTACTTCCGCGATCCAAAGGGGACGGAGGAAAACAGATCATCCGAGCCGCTGGCGATTGTCCCCTCGACCGTGATCGGCGCGACCGACGCTGCCAACTATCAGCGCATTTGTCCGGAGTGCATTCGCTTCTCGGCCTTTGTAGTTGATGACGACGAGTGCGACCGCGGCGTCCACGGCACCAACGAGCGTATCACCCGCCGCGCCTACCTCCAAGGCGTCCGCTTCCTCATCGCCCTGCTTCAGACGCTCTAGCAAAAAATCAACCCTTTGGCGCCGCGGGTCAGGTTACTTTGCACCATTTGGATGCGATTTGGTGCAAACTAACCTGACCCCGCGGCACCAATCATTCCGTGCGGGTTATATGCAGGTTTGCCTGCGCACGCTATCATGTATGGGTTAGACCGCAACTATGTACCCCATACGCGAAGGGATGCGCATGTATCTGAAGATCGACATGTTCTAGCCGGGCTTACCCCCACAGCGGCGCCGTGCGCCCCATCAACTCTGCCGATTTTCACCTTCACGCATATAAAGGAGTCCCGCCATGCGCGACAAGCTCGAAAAGATCATCAAGGCCTACGAGGAGCTCGAGAAGAAGCTCTCCGACCCGGCCGTCGCCTCCGACATCAAGGAGTTCACGCGTCTCAACAAGGAGTACGCGCACCAGTCCGACCTCATCGCCGCCTCGCGCGAGTACATCGGCGCGCTCGATGACATCGAGGCCGCCAAGGAGATGCTCCGCGACACCACCGACGCGGACGAGAAGGAGATGCTCCAGATGGACATCTCCGAGAACGAGGAGAAGCTTCCCCAGCTCGAGGAAGATATCAAGTACATGCTCATCCCGAGCGACCCCAACGACGACAAGAACACCATCGTCGAGATCCGCTCCGCTGCCGGTGGCGACGAGGCCGCCATCTTTGCCGGCGACCTCTACAAGATGTACCAGCGCTTCTGCGAGTCGCGCGGCTGGAAGACCACCGTGCTCGACTCCAGCCCCAGCGAGGCCGGCGGCTTTAAGTCCATTGAGTTCAAGGTCGAGGGCGACCGCGTCTACTCCGTCATGAAGTTCGAGTCCGGCGTCCACCGTGTCCAGCGCGTCCCCAAGACCGAGTCCCAGGGCCGCATCCAGACCTCCACGGCCACCGTCGCCGTGCTTCCCGAGGCCGAGGAGATCGACGTCCAGATCAACCAGTCCGACCTGCGCATCGACACCTACTGCGCCTCCGGCCCTGGCGGTCAGTGCGTTAACACCACCTACTCCGCCGTGCGTATCACCCACCTGCCCACCAACACCGTGGTGCAGTCGCAGGAGCAGCGCTCCCAGATCCAGAACCGCGAGGTCTGCATGCAGATGCTGCGCGCCCGTCTGTACGAGATGGAGCTCGAGAAGCAGCAGGCTGAGCTTGGCGCCGAGCGTCAGAGCCAGATCGGCCACGGTAACCGTTCCGAGAAGATCCGCACCTACAACCAGCCTCAGGACCGCGTGACCGATCACCGCATCGGCTTCAACTCCACCTACAACGGCGTCCTCCTGGGCGACCAGCTCGGCACCGTCATCGAGGCGCTCGCCGCCGCCGAGCGAGCCGAGAAGCTGGCACAAGCCGTGTAGTAGGTTACGCGGTTCTACGAACCGCGTAACCGGTCGACGCTGCGCGCCGCCCAGGGCGACAATTTGTCATTCAAAAGGCAAGGCATGACCAGAAGGTCTATGCCTTGCCTTTTTCATGCCAACTTGTTCGCCCTGGGCGGCGCTCGCTGTCCGTCCTCTACCTGCGGCGTTACCTTGCCTCAGATGCGGCAGTTAGGGACGTTCCTTTTCTGCCGGCAGGTTGGGACACTCCTTGGGTAGTCGTTGGGGACGTTCTTGTTTGACTAGTCATTTAAGAACGTCCCCAATGACTGCTGCGGGTAAATTGCTATTTGAGTTTATTTGGGCTGACTCGGTAGCTTATGGGCTGTTTACCTGCTTAAAGCAAATCTCATCATTTCTTTGCGATCGAAAATAATGCTCGAAAAATCGTCCAAGAAGTCTCAAGCCGTTTTTTGATGTATCGCGCGTCAAGTAATGTGGCAAGTATTTGGTTAGATATTGGTCAGTTTTGGGGCAACCTTGCCAAAAACTTGACGGATGCAAATTTAGACGTCGACGAATGAACACTTCGAGCGAGCCTGATGCAAAATTCTGGGCTGATTCTTGATAATCGCCTTTAATCGTCTCTTGCCAAGTGCTGCCCTCGCGTACAATCTGCTCCGACATTCACGCGCCGTCTGGCGCTCAAGAGGGGAGGACCCCATGGCAAACGAGATCTGGACCATCAAGCGTTGTCTCGAGTGGACCAAGGAGTACCTGGCCGAGCGCGGCGAGGAACACCCCCGTCTTTCTGCTGAGTGGTTGCTGTGCGCCGCCACGGGCCTGGCGCGCATCGATCTATATATGCGTATGGACGAGACGCTTAACGCGGCCCAGCTCGAGACCATGCATGCGGCCGTTGTCCGCCGCGCCAAGGGTGAGCCGCTGCAGTACATCACGGGCAGCACGCAGTTTCGCATGATCGACGTCGCGTGCGCCCCCGGCGTGCTCATTCCGCGCCCCGAGACGGAGATGCTCGTTGAGGAAGTGCTGAACTATTTGGATGCCGAGGTGCTGAGTCCCGAGGCCGCTGCCCGTCAGCGCGTGGAGCTGCCCTGGAACGATGAGGTGGAGCAGGCCCGCAAGGCCGAGGCCGCATTAGCTGACGAGCGCGCGACCGCCGAGCGCCGCGCCGCCAATCTGACCGCCGCCGATGAGGCCGCGCTGGGTAGTGACGTACTGGGTAGCCGCGCCTATGCCGAGGAGCTGGCCGACCGCGAGGCCGAGGAGGCCGCCGCGCAGGCAGCAGAAGCCGAAGCGGCAGATACCGAGGCCGCGGAAGCCCCCGAGCTCGAGCTCGACGAATACGGCATCGCCATTGAAGGTGACGACCAGGAGACGACCTCCGCGCAAGAGGCCTCCGGGACCACTGAGCCCGCTCCGGTCGAGCCCCGCATCGCCCGTGTTCTCGAGGTCGGCTGCGGCACGGGCTGCATCTCGCTCTCGCTTGCCTGGGAGCGCCGCGGCCACGTCACCTGCACCGCCACCGATATCGAGCCGCGTGCCATCGACCTGGCAACCAAAAACCGCGATGCGCTTGGCCTCACGGCGGACGAGGTCGCCTTCAGCCTCACCAACCTGGTGAGCTCCGTTCCCCGCGAGGAGTGGGGCACCTTCGACGTGCTCGTCTCCAATCCGCCGTACATCCCGACCGACGTCATGCGCTCGCTGCCGCACGAGGTCAAGGACTTTGAACCCGACCTGGCGCTCGAGGGCGGCGCCGACGGCCTGAACATCTTCCGCCGCCTACTCAACGCCGCGCCCTATATGCTGCGCGCCGGCGGCCTGTTTGCCTGCGAGCTCTACGAGGGCGCTCTCGATGCCGCGGCCGAGCTCTGCCGTCAGGCGGGCCTTTCGGACGTGCGCATTGTCCACGACCTCACCGATCGCCCCCGCATTGTCCGGGCCATCGTCACCGAGCCCAAACAGCGTCAGTAATATTTATTAACTGATTTTTCAAAAACTATAAACTAGTTTATAATTATTCCAGTTGACAGCTGGGGGCCATGATGAAGCAACGATTTACCTATGACTGCGTTCTCATAAAAGAAGACGACGGTTACTGCGCTAGCTTTCCACAGATCCCTGGCGCCTTTGCCGACGGTGACACGCGTGAAGAAGCAATAGCACATGCCAGCGAGGCACTGATGGCGTTTTTAGCCGACGACCTCAACAATGGTTTGACTCCGGCTGAGTACGAGCGTTCGGCCGAGGTCGTAGCCCTTTCGGTCGAAATCGACCATGAGAGCGCGAGAGAAGCGGCGTGTCGAACGTTTAAAGATGCGGCGGCGGATCTCAGGGTCTCCGCACCACGAATCACCGCGCTGGTCAAAGCCGGCAAACTCGATGTTGAGCTTGTCGACGGCCGTCGGATGATTACGATCGACAGCATCGAGCGCTATGCCGCTCAGGAACGTCACGCCGGAAGACCAAAGAAGTTCGTCGCAGTCCAATAGCCCCCTCACTTTCACCGACTACTACAGCCGCTCACCAAACCAACATGCGCTCTGGGCAAATAGGTTGAACGTTTCGTGCGAGAATGCCCCACAGTAAACAAACTTGCACCAGAGCGTAAGGGGCTGGCATACACATGCAGACGGTCTATCGGGTATACGAGGGAGCGCGCGAGCCGCATCGGCTTGCCGTCGAGCGCACGGCCGAGGTGCTCGGTCGCGGCGGCCTGGCGCTGATCCCGACCGAGACGGTCTACGGTGTCGCCGTAGCGGTCAACGCCTTCTCGGACGCGATCCCCCAAGATACAAGTGAGCCCCTGCCGTGGCCGCGCGACCCGCAGGTCACCGTCAACGGTGTCGCGGTCCCCGCACTCGGTACCGGCTATCGCCGTATCTTTACTCTCAAACAGCGCGAACTCACGCAAACCGTCGCCTGGCTGGTCGATGGCGTCGAAGCACTCGACCGCTATGGCGTGGATATCCCGGAAGATGCCCGCGTGCTCGCCCGAAGATGTTGGCCGGGTGCGTTGACCATCGTGGTCAAGGCGGCTCCCTGCGTGCCGACCTTTATGCGCGCCGCCGACGGCACCGTTGCCCTGCGCGCTTCGGCCTCGCCTGTGGTGCAATCGCTTATTCGTGCCTGCGGCAGTCCACTTGCCTGCACGAGCGCCAACACGCACGGGGCGCCCTCGCCGGCAAGCTTTGCCGACGTTGAGGATCGCATCCTGGAGGGGGTCGATGTGGCCGTCGACGCAGGGGAGACCCCGTGCCGCGACGCCTCGACCATCGTGTCGCTCCAGCACGGCGGGCTCCAGATCCTGCGCCAAGGCGCACTTCCCGCATCAGAGATCGAACGGGTCCTGTCCGACCCGATGCAATAGAAAGGTGTAAGCGATGTCGTTGAATCTAGGCAGCCTGGGCATGGAAGATGCCTCGTTTAGCTTTGGCGGTTCCTACATCATGGCGCTCGACTGCGGCACCACCTCGGTACTCGCGACCATTGTCGATGAGTACGGCTGCATCGTCGCCCAGGCGCGCCGCAGCGTCAAAACCAGCTTCCCGCGTCCCGGTTGGGTAGAGCAAGACCCCATGGCGGTCCTCGCCAGTCAAATCGCGGTCATGATGGAAGTCCAGTTTAAGAGCGGTATCCATTCCGACCGCATCGCCGCCATCGGCATCTCCAACCAGCGCGAGACCACGGTGGTCTGGGATCGTGTAAGCGGCCAGCCCATCTACAACGCCATCGTATGGCAGTGCCGCCGCACCGCGCCGGCAATCGACGTATTGGTTGAGCAGGGCGCAGAAGAGTTGGTGCGCTCCCGCACGGGACTCACGCTCGACCCGTATTTCTCGGCCTCCAAGGTGCAGTGGATTCTCGACAACGTCGACGGTGCGCGCGAGAGCGCGGCGGCGGGCGACCTCATGTTTGGCACCATCGACACCTGGCTCATCTACAACCTCACCGGCGGCCAGGTCTTTGCCACCGACTACACCAATGCCAGCCGCACCGCACTCTTTAATATCCATACGCTCGATTGGGACGACGACCTGCTGGCGCTCTTCGACGTTCCGCGCTCCATGATGCCCGAGGTTCGCTGGAGCTCGGGCGACTACGGCCGCGTCGCGAGCGACATCATGACCAACATGCCGCCCATCATGGGTGTAGCGGGCGACCAACAGGCATCGCTGTTCGGCCACTGCTGCTTCCATCCCGGCCAGACCAAAAACACCTATGGTACGGGCTGCTTTATGCTCATGAACACCGGCGACGAGATTGTCGAATCCAAGAACGGCCTGGTCTCCACCATCGGTATCGCCGCGGACGGCAAGGTCAGCTATGCGCTCGAGGGATCCATCTTTGCCGCCGGCTCCACCATGAACTGGCTGCGCAACAACATGGGCATTATCTCAAGCGTGAGCGAGTCGGCGCAGCTCGCCGCTTCGATCAACGACAACGAGGGCTGCTACTTCGTTCCCGCCTTTGCGGGCTTGGGTGCTCCCTGGTGGGACCCGCGCGCCCGCGGCATCGTGTGCGGCCTGACCGGCGCTTCGAGCCGCGCGACCATCGTGCGCGCGGCCTGCGAGTCCATGGCCTACCAGAGCTACGACGTATTGCGTGCCATGGAGCAAGACGTGGGGCTTTCAATCGAGCGCCTGTCCGTCGATGGCGGTGCTTCGCGCAACGAGTTCATCATGCAATTCCAGGCCGACCTGCTGGATATCCCCGTGCTGCAGTGCGAGACGGTGGAGACCACGGCGATCGGCGCCGCGTACTTGGCGGGCCTTGCCGTCGGCTACTGGGAGGACCTGGAGGAGCTGGAGCAAAACGCCCAGATCGTTAAGACCTTCCTTCCCCACATGTCCGCCGAGCGCCGCGAGCAAAACCTGGCGGGCTGGCATGACGCTGTTAAGCGCTCGCTCAGCACCGCACAGTAGGGCTCCACGGGCCGCTCGATACAACAAACCGCTAAACTTATGCACGCCGCGCGGCAATAACATCGCCGTGCGCCGTGTCAGCAAGGCCGTCTTCAGGCCGCAACGAAAGGGGCAATCAACCCATGACCGTCACCTACGATACGTCCCGCGTGACCCTTGTCGATCACCCGCTCGTCCAGCACAAGCTGTCGATCCTGCGTGACAAAAACACCGGCACCAACCAGTTCCGCCAGCTCGTGCGCGAACTCGCGCTTTTTGATGGCTACGAGGCCATGCGCGACCTGCCTATGGAAGACGTCGAGGTCGAGACCCCCATCACCACTGCAACCTTTAAGCAGCTCGCCGGCAAAAAGCTCGCCATCGTCCCCATCCTGCGCGCCGGCCTTGGCATGGTCGACGGCATCCTCGACCTGGTGCCTTCCGCTCGCGTGGGCCATATTGGCATGGAGCGCGACGAGGTCACCCACGAGCCGCACGAGTACTACTGCAAGATGCCCAAGGACATCGACCAGCGCATCTGCCTGGTTGTCGATCCCATGCTCGCTACGGGCGGCTCGGCCGAGATGGCCATCAGCTACCTGCGCGAGCGCGGTGTCAAGGATATTCGCATGCTATGCATCGTCGCTGCGCCCGAGGGCCTCAAGTCGCTGACCGAGAAGGATCCCGATGTGCATATCTATACCTGCGCCATCGACGACCATCTCAACGAGGCTGCCTACATCGTTCCCGGCCTCGGTGACGCCGGCGATCGCATCTACGGTACGCTGTAGCCGCTGGGCTAAGACGGCCGCGGCCGCAAATGCGAAGAAATGGTGCGCGCGGGTAAGGAGAAGACGCCTGCGCGCACCTTTAGTTAACGGACGTTTTGCCCCGCGGGGTTCGAAAAAACGTATTACCGTAACTGCGGCATAAAGAAGGTCTTAAGAAAACGTACAGGTGCGTATTAACCGTT
>CAKUGF010000035.1 GCA_934654585.1 uncultured Collinsella sp.
ATGCGTCCGGAGATTTTGCTTTCTGCTGCTGATGTTTTGTTGCAGGGCTTGACCCCGGGCGTCGATGCACCTATTGTTTCCACCGGTATGCAAGACCTCGTGACCATCTGCTCCTACGATGTCGAGCGTCAGAATCAAGCATGCGAGGACGACGAGGGCCGACTCGTCAGCCCCATACCTGTGCGAACTTGTGGATTTGCTCCACATACTCGTTGACGGGGGTATTATCGCCTGCTACTATATTCGGCTGTTGCACTAACTGATGCATGAAGGGCAAGTAAACATGTACGCAATCGTTAACACGGGCGGCAAGCAGTACAAGGTCGCCACCGACGATGTCATCACCGTCGAGAAGATCGAGGGCAATGAGGGCGACAAGGTCACCCTGCCGGTCATCTTCCTCAACGATGGTAAGAAGATCGTCACCGATCCCGACAAGCTGGCCAAGGCCAAGGTTACCGCTCAGATCGTTGAGCAGTTCAAGGGCGAGAAGCAGCTGGTCTTCAAGTTCCACAAGCGTAAGCGCTATCGTCGTCTGAAGGGTCACCGTCAGCAGCTCACCAAGCTGAAGATCGTGAAGGTCCAGGCTACGTCCCGCGCCAAGAAGGCTGTCAAGGCAGAGGCCGAGGCTGTTGCCGAGGCTCCCGTCGCCGAGTAGATTACACTCGTAACGAAAGAGTAGGTATACACAATGGCACACAAAAAAGGACTCGGTTCCTCCCGTAATGGCCGTGACTCCCGCGGTCAGCGCCTTGGCACGAAGCGCTTCGCCGGCCAGACGGTAACCACGGGCACGATTCTCGTCCGTCAGCACGGCACGCACATCCACCCGGGTGCGAACGTTGGCCGTGGCAAGGACGACACGCTGTTCGCGCTGGTCGACGGTACCGTTGAGTTCCACAAGGGTATCAAGCACAGGGTCAGCGTACGCCCGCTCGCGAACGCGTAATTCACCCTTCATAGAGCACATATGTGGGAGGCACTTGAGTTTTAGGATTCAAGGGTCTCCCTCTTTTTTGTAGGAGGCGATTCTGTTGTCACAGTTCACCGATATCAGCCGCATTAACGTGTGCGGCGGCGACGGCGGTGCCGGATGCATGTCGTTTAGGCGCGAGGCCTTTGTCCCCAAGGGCGGCCCCGATGGCGGCGACGGCGGTCGTGGCGGCAATGTCGTCATCCAGGCCGATGCCCAGCTGTCTTCGCTGATCGATTATCGTTTTAAGCACCATTTCCGTGCCGAGCGCGGCACGCACGGCCAGGGCGCCCGCCGCAACGGCAAGAGTGGCGAGGACCTGATCCTAAAGGTTCCCATGGGTACCGTGGTGCGCGAGCTCGATCCCGAGACGCAGACCCCGATGTTCGAGATTGCCGACCTGGTGCACGATGGCGAACGCGTCGTCGTGGCGCCCGGTGGCGCCGGCGGCCTGGGCAATACGCACTTTGTGACGTCGGTGCGCCGCGCGCCCGCGTTCGCCCAGCTGGGCGAGCCGGCCGAGGAACACTGGATCGAGCTCGAGATGAAGCTTATGGCCGATGCCGCGCTCGTGGGCTTCCCCTCGGTGGGCAAGTCCTCGCTCATCGCGCGCATGAGCGCCGCCCGCCCTAAGATCGCTGACTACCCGTTTACCACGCTCGTGCCGAACCTCGGCATGGTGCGAGCCGGCGAGTACTCCTACGTTGTCGCTGACGTTCCCGGCCTCATTGAGGGCGCGAGCGAGGGCAAGGGCCTGGGTCACCAGTTCCTGCGCCACATTGAGCGCACCGCTCTGATCATGCATGTCGTCGACATGACAGGCGGTTTTGAGGATCGCGATCCGGTCGAGGATTATCGCATCATCAACCGCGAGCTCGAGCAGTATGGTGCCGAGCTTTCGGAGCGCCCGCAGATCGTCGTCGCCAATAAGTGCGATGCGCCGGGCACGGCCGACAAGATTGCCGACCTGAAGCGCGCTGCACTCGACGATGGCCATATGTTCTTTGCCGTGTCCGCCGTGACGGGTGCCGGTCTCAACACGCTGATGCTCGCCGTGGGCGAGCAGGTGGCCAAGCTTCGCGCCGAGCTGGCCGTCTCTGATGAGCCGGTCGAACTGCGCGACGATGAGTGGGAGCGCCGCCGTCTGCAGCGCGAGAAGCGTTTCCGTATTGTTCAGGAAGAGCCCCATGCTTTCCGCGTGGTCGGTCGCGCCATCGAGCGCATGGTCATTCAGACCGACTGGGAAAACGAGGAGGCCGTCATCTACCTGCAGCATAAGTTTGCGCGCATGGGCGTTGACGATGCGCTCGAGAAGGCCGGTTGCCGTGCGGGCGACGAGGTCCGCATCTGCCAGCGCGCCTTTGACTTTGAGGGCGCCGAGGACTTCTCTGAGTACGAGGACGAGCTCGAGGGCGTCGGCCAGGACGTTGCCGTTGAGGTCGTTGACGTGGCTGATGCTGCGGACGAGGATGTCGAGGTTGTCGATGCGGCGGATGTCGCGGACGAGGCCGAGACCCCGGAGGGCGAGTAAGCCATGTCGCTGCGCGGTGGAATCGGTTTGCCTGAGCTGCCCATCAAGGATGGGCGCGAGTTTCGGCTGGGCATTATGGGCGGTACCTTCGACCCGATCCATTACGGGCACTTGGTTACCGCCGAGCAGGCACGTGAGTCGCTCGATTTGGACGCCGTGCTCTTTATGCCGGCGGGCTCGCCTGCCTTTAAGCTCGACAAGCCGGTGACCCCCGCCGAGGACCGTTATGCCATGACGGTCCTCGCGACTGCCGCGAATCCCGCCTTTCTGGCAAGCCGGTTCGAGATCGACCGTCCGGGCGTGACCTATACAGCCGATACGCTGAGCGCCCTGCGTGAGTTTTATCCGCCGCAGGTAAAGCTCTACTTTATTACGGGCGCCGATGCAATTATCGATATTGTGACCTGGCATAATGCCGACGAGATTGCCGAGCTGGCAACTTTTATTGCCGCGACACGTCCCGGCTTTGACATCGATACGGCCCGGTCGCGGATTAAGGAATCGGGGTTGCCATTCGACGTGCGCTATATCCAGATTCCGGCGCTGGCGATTAGCTCGACCAACATTCGCAAGCGAGTTGCCCGCGGCATGAGTGCGCGTTATCTTACGAGCGAGTCCGTGCTCGGCTACATTCGCAAACGCGGTCTGTATGTTGATCTGGGCCAAGAAGATTTTGAGTGATGGGGGAGAACGTTGTCGGTAGAGGATCAGTTTGAGGGCGATGAGCGCGTGCTGCTCCAGCGCATTCACGAGCTGCTCGACGTGCGCATGAAGGATAAGCGCAAGCGCTATGTGCATTCGCTGGGCGTTGCCGAGACCGCGCTTCATCTGGCCGAGGTGTACGGTGTCAATCGCTTTGATGCCGCCGCTGCCGGCTTGATCCACGACTGGGATAAGGTGCTCTCCGACGACGAGCTCGTGGCCCGCGCGCTGCACTATGGCATCAAGGTTGCCGGCTCTCCTTCGGCTGCAACGCCGCTTTTGCACGGTCCGGTTGCCGCCTATGAGCTTCCGCAGCTCTTTCCCGAGCTGTCGCCGGCTGTTTTCCAGGCTGTCGACCGTCACACCGTGGGTGCCTGCGACATGACGCCGCTCGATATGGTGGTCTTTGTGGCCGATGCCATCGAGCCCAACCGTCACGGCGATTATGCCCATGCGCTGCGCAAGATGGTGGGGGAGTCGACCCTCGACGAGTTGTTCTTCTCCTGTTTTGCGCAGGGTCTGGTCTATGTGATCCAGTCCGGGCGCTATCTTTATCCCACGGCTATTACGATTTACAACCATTACGCCCAGCTGCGCTAGCTCGGGCTGTCGAGAAAGAGGTATTCCATGGCCGACGAGACCATGACTGACGAGCAGATTCTTGCGGATGTGGAGCACAAGAGCTTCGTTGCCACGTCCGACCGCACCGCCGCCTCGCTGTCCGCGAGCGGTGTCGCCGCCGAGGATGTCGCCCGCGCCGCTGCGCAGGCCGCCTACGACAAGAAGGCCGAGGACGTTCAGGTGCTCGACTTGACTGAGCTCTCTGACGTGTGCGACTACTTTGTCCTTGCTACCGGCACCAACAACCGCCAGGTCGATTCGATCGTCGACGAGATCGAGGAGAAGGTCGCCGAGGCTTGCAGCGAGCACCCGTTTTCCATCGAGGGCCGCGAGCAGAAGACCTGGATGCTCATGGACTACGGCTCGGTCGTCGTCCACGTCTTCACCCCCGAGGCACGCGAGTTCTACCGCCTTGAAAAGCTCTGGGGTGACGCCCCCCAGCTCCCCCTCGACCTCCTCTAAATGATTTTTCTGGGACGGGGATAAAAAAATCATTGCTACCGTTCACCGAACCGCTCACCTTTGTTGGGCGGTTCGGTTTTTTGTCTCTGGCCGAGTAAAGCTGAGCGGCCAGAAAAATTATTGGGAAGTGAAGCGGGATTGGCGGCCGAAGGATAGGGCGGTGTCGCCGAATTTGTCTCGGACCGCGTCGATGGCGACGGAGAGGTCACGGCGGTCGCTGGACTGGGCGCCGCGGTCATCGACTTCGCAAAACAGGTCGGTCTGGATGCCGCCCTGGTGGTTGAAGTCGCTCATGCCGATGCCGGCCAGGCGTACATGCATACCTTCCTGCCAGATGTTGTCGAGCAGCTCGAGCGCTACGGCCACAAAGATATTCTCGTCATCGGTGGGGTGGGGAAGCCTGCGCTGCGCCGTGCGACCGCTGCCGTAAGAGTATTTGAGCTTGAGCGTCACGGTGCCGCCCGTCAGTCCCTGACGGCGCAGACGGCGACCGACCGATTCACCCAGCAGCGCGATCGCCGCTTCGATATCCTCGCGCTCGGTCAAATCCTTCGCAAAGGTGCGCTCATTGCTCACGGATTTGACCTCGCGTTCCTCATCTAGACTCGTGACCTCGGAAATCTCGAGACCCAGCGCACGTTGGCGCATACGCTCGCCGTTGACGCCAAAAATCGAAGCCAAGGTGGACTCCGGTGCGCGCGACAGCTCGCCCAGCGTATAGATGCGCATGCGGCGTAGCCGCTCCTCGGCGGAGCGCCCGATGCCGCTCATGGCAGAAACCGGCAGCGCGGCCAAAAACCGCTGCTCGGTTCCCGGGCGTACGATGGTCAGACCAAACGGCTTGTCGCGCTCGCTCGCGATCTTGGCCACCGTCTTGTTGCACCCAACGCCAATGGAGCAGGTCACTCCCAGCGCCGCCACGCGGTCGCTAATGCGCCGCGCGAGAAACAGCGGGTCCTCGGGCGCGAAACGCCCCGGCGTAATGTCGATAAAGGCCTCGTCGATGGACACGCGCTCCACGCGCGGCGTCTCGTCGGCGAGAATCGCCATGACCTGTGCACTGACCTCGCGGTAGCGATCAAAATGCCCGTGCGTCCAAATGGCTTGCGGACACAAGCGTCGTGCCTCGGCCGAGGCCATGGCGGAATGCACGCCAAAGCGACGTGCCTCATATGAACACGTAGACACGACGCCGCGTGACTCGGCGTCACCGCCCACGATGAGCGGCTTGCCGCGCCACTCGGGGTGGTCGAGCATCTCCACACTCGCGAAAAACGCATCGAGGTCCATCAGGCCTACCGCCGGACCCGTCCAGGGCGGCGGCGTGACGCCTGCGGCATCCTCATAACCGTATGTATGTTCGCGTCTTTTCATGCCATGAGTATACCGCGCAGCTCATGTGGGGTGCGTGTATGTGCTTGCAAATCGCGAATTCTTGTCTAAGATATGGATTTGCCTTCGACTACACCGAAGAAGTTGGTCTCACGGACTTCACCTGCCCGCGTCGATGGCGTATTATGTTCAACTGTTTGTTTGTAGTTGCAGCCTAAAGCTGCTTGGTTGGAGGAGTTTCCTTTGGCAGTCAAGATTCGCCTTGCTCGTCACGGCGCTAAGAAGCGTCCGTACTACCGTGTCGTCGTCGCCGATTCCCGCGCCCCGCGTGACGGTCGTATCATCGAGGAGGTTGGCCGCTACAACCCGATGACCGCCCCCAAGACCATCAACCTCGACCTCGAGAAGATTGCCGACTGGCAGTCCAAGGGCGCTCAGCTCACCGACGCTGTCGCCGCTCTGGTCAAGGCCGCCAACGAGGGCGAGAAGACCGAGACCGTCGTCAAGAAGTCCAAGAAGCAGCTCGCCAAAGAGGCCGAGGCCGCTAAGGCTGCCGCTGAGGCCGCTGAGGGCGCCGAGGAGTAAATCGTGCCTGAGGTTGACGCTGCACAGCTCGAGGGTGAGGCAATGCTCTCAGATCGCATCGCCGATCTCGTCGAATATCTCGTTGTTCAGATCGTCGACGACCCGGATTCCGTGAGCCTTGAGGTCATCGATGGCGACGACGCCTCTACGATTGAGGTTTCGGTTGCCGAGGATGATGTCGCTAAGGTCATCGGCCGTCGTGGCCGTACCATTAAGGCCATTCGCACGCTCGCCCGTGCACTGGCCGCTCGCCTCGACACCGCTGTCGAGGTAGAGATTCTGGGCTAGGACCTTGAGGTCCCAGTACAAAAACATCGCCCGTGTGGTCAAGCCGCACGGAAGGAAGGGGGAGGTCCTCGCGCAGCCGCTGCGGGGGCTTCCTTCTGTATTGGAGCCGGGTATGCGCGTCGCCCTGACGCCGCCGGCGCTCAAGCGCGACCGTTTTTGCACGGTCGTGTCCGTTACCGATACGGGCGATGACGATCTGGTCTCGTTTGAGGGTATTGACGACTTGACGGCCGCCGAGGGCATCACCGGATGCTACGTGCTGGCCGATCGTGACGACTTTGAGCTCGATTCGCTCGACGCCGCCTATACCGACCTGATGGGTCGCGAGGTGGTCGACGAGCGCTTCGGTTCGCTCGGCACGATTGTCGAGATCATGTCGACGCCCGCCAACGATGTTTGGGTTGTTGAGGGCGATCGGTACGGCGAGGTGCTGATTCCCGTGATCGAGCAGGTCGTGCTCGATCTTCCCGACACAGGAACAATTTCCGTCCATGTTATGGACGGCTTGATCGATATGGACAAGTAGGGAGGACAACATGCTGATCGAGACCCTTTCGGTCTTTCCGGAGATGTTTGAGCCCGTTATGTCCACGTCGATCTTGGGCCGTGCCCGCAAGGCCGGCCTTTTTGATTTTAAGGCGTATAACCTGCGCGACTGGACGCACGACCGCCATCGCACCGTCGATGACGAGCCGTACGGCGGCGGGCAGGGCATGCTCATGAAGGTCGAGCCTATCGCCGAGGCCATCGAGTCCATCAGCTCCGAGGGTCTCAGGCCCACCGTGGTGTTCTTCACCCCCTGCGGCGAGCCCTTTACGCAGCATGTGGCAGAGCGTCTGCTCAAAAGCGAGCGTCTGCTGTTCGTGTGCAGCCGTTACGAGGGCGTCGACGAGCGTGCGTATGCGTATGCCGACGAGCGCCTGTCGATTGGCGACTACGTGCTCACGGGCGGCGAGCTGCCCGCCATGGTCGTGGCCGACGCTGTCGTGCGTCTCATTCCGGGCGCCCTGGGCGACGAGATGAGCAACGTGGATGAGTCGTTCTCGACCGCCGAGGACGGAGGCCTGCTTGAGTACGCGCAGTACACCCGTCCGGCCGAGTTCAACGGCGAGGGCGTGCCTCCGGTGCTCGTGAGCGGCGACCACGCCAAGGTCGATGCGTGGCGTCGCAAGAATGCCATCGAGCGCACCTGTCGCTGGCGCCCCGATCTGATCGAGACGGCGCGCCTTACGCCCCAGGAGCGCGCGTACGCGCAGGAGATTCTGGACGCTACGTATTCGCAGAGCGAGGAGTGAGAATGGTTCCATCGCAGCATTCCGCGCTGAGGAGCGCTTTTGAGTGGGTTGCGGTCGTCGCAATCGCACTCGCCGCCACCTTCCTGATCCGTACGTTTGTCGTCGAGCCCTTTGTGGTGCCTACCGGCTCCATGGAGTCCACGATCGAGATCGGTGATCAGATCCTGGCGCAAAAGGTGACGCTTGAGCTCGGCCAGCCCGTCAGCCAAGGCGACATCGTGGTGTTCCACAACCCCGATGCCACGTCCGAGCATGATGTGCTGGTAAAGCGCGTCATTGCCACGGCCGGCCAGACGGTCGATTTGCAGGACGGGAAGGTCGTTGTTGACGGCCAGGCGCTCGACGAGGACTATACGACTGGCATGAGCTGGCCGCTTTCGGTCCAGGCGCCCGCCGCCCAGGTGAGCTATCCCTACACCGTCCCCGACGACTGTGTGTGGGTGATGGGCGACAACCGCGAGAACTCAGCCGACTCCCGCTACTTTGGCCCGGTCGACCGCTCCGATTTGATCGCCGTGGCGCTCGTTCGCTATTGGCCGCTCAACCGCATCGGCGCTATCGACTAAAAACCGCTATAGTACAGTACCTAACCGTGTAATCGTTTCGACGAGGGGATATTAGAGGCATGAACGCTTCATCGCTTTCCTTCCAAGACATTATCCTGCGCCTCCAGCAGTACTGGGGCGAGCAGGGCTGCGTCATTATGCAGCCCTATGACTCCGAGGTCGGTGCCGGTACCTTCCATACCGCGACCACGCTGCGCTCGCTCGGTCCCGCCGAGTGGCGCACCTGCTATGCGCAGCCCTGCCGCCGTCCCGCCGACGGCCGCTACGGCGAGAACCCTAACCGCATGCAGCACTACTATCAGTTCCAGGTGCTCATCAAGCCCTCGCCGGTCAATGCCCAGGAGCTCTACCTGGGTTCGCTGGCCGCCATCGGCCTGGACCCCAACGACCATGACGTCCGCTTTGTCGAGGACGACTGGGAGAGCCCGACGCTCGGCGCCTGGGGCCTTGGCTGGGAGGTCTGGCTCAACGGCATGGAGGTTACGCAGTTCACGTACTTCCAGCAGGTGGGCGGCATCGAGGTCGACCCCGTTCCCGTCGAGATCACCTACGGCCTGGAGCGTATCGCCATGTATGCCCAGGGCGTCAACTCCGTCTACGACCTGGTGTGGAGCTATCTGCCCGACGGTACGCCCATGACCTACGGCGACGTGTTCCTCGAGAACGAGCGCGAGTTCAGCGCCTACAACTTTGAGGTCGCTAACGTCGAGATGATGCGTCAGAAGTTTGACGACTACGAGGCCGAGTGCCACTCCTGCCTGGAGCGCAAGCTGCCGCTGCCGGCATACGACTGCGTTATGAAGTGCAGCCATGCCTTCAACCTGCTCGATGCCCGCGGTGCACTGTCCGCAGTCGAGCGCGCCAACTACATCCTGCGCGTCCGCGCCGTCGCCAAGGCGTGCTGCGAGGCCTACATGGCCGAGGTCGCCGGAATCAACGAGAATGCCGACCAGGAAGGCGAGGTGGCGTAAGCCATGGCAGACGCTAAGGATTTCCTGTTTGAGATCGGTACGGAGGAAATGCCCTCCGCGCCGCTGAACAATGCCGTCAAGCAGCTTGGCACCATGATCGCCAAGGGTCTCGACGAGGCCGGTCTGGCCCACGGCGAGGTCCGCGTGATCTCGAGCCCGCGTCGTCTTGCCGCGCTCGTTGCCGATGTCGCCACCGCGACCGATGAGGTTCACGAGGTCAAGCGTGGCCCCGCGGCCAACATCGCCTTCGACGCCGACGGTAACGCCACCAAGGCCGCCCAGGGCTTTGCCCGCAAGTGCGGTGTGGCTGCCGAGGACCTGGTGCGTCGCGAGGACACCGACGGCCGCGAGTACGTCTTTGCCGAGAAGAACATCCCTTCTGCCCCGGCTACCCCGATCCTGACGGCCCTGTGCGAGAAGACCATCGCCGGCCTGCAGTGGCCCAACTACCGCTCCCAGCGCTGGGGCCACGAGCACGCCACGTTCGTACGTCCGGTCCGCTGGATCTGCTGTCTTCTGGGCGAGGACGTCGTGCCTGTGTCGTTTGCCGACGTGACGAGCGGCAACACCACGCGCGGTCATCGCGTCCTGGGCCCTGGTGACCATGTGGTCGCCAGCCCCGCTGTCTACGAGCGGGTGCTCGAGGATGCCGGCGTGCTTTCCGCCGAGCGCCGTCGCGAGGCCATCCTCGCCGGCATCGCCGAGGTCGAGGCCGCCCGTCCCGGCTGCCACGTCGACACGCCCAAGAAGGTCTTCGAGGAGGTCATCAACCTCTGCGAGTGGCCGACGGTCCTCGTCGGAACCTTCGACGAGGAGTTCCTCAAGGTCCCGCACGAGATCATCTGCGAGTCCATGCTCACCAACCAGCGCTACTTCCCGATCTATGACGGCGAGGGCAAGCTCACGCGTGAGTTCGTGAT
>CAKUGF010000036.1 GCA_934654585.1 uncultured Collinsella sp.
ATCACCAAGTCCACGCGCTACATCAAGTGCAAGGTTGCCTTTGACGTGATCGTCGACGGCAAGATGCGCGAGCGCAAGCAGGACTTCGTCGGTTTTGAAGCGCAGATGGTCCAACACATGATCGATCATTGTCTTGGCAAGTTGGTCTAAGGGGACCAAAGCACCGCACCTTGCCGCTCAATCGTCGCTCGCGTACCTTAAGTACGCTTCGCTCCTCTTTCGTGGCAATCTGCGGCACTTTGACCCCTTAGACGACCTGCGGGGTTGACTTGGTTGAATTTATCTTGCTTGTATAAGCCCGGACGTGACATTGTTGTCATGTCCGGGCTTTTTTGTTTAGCGTCTTTTTGTTTGGTGACAATGAATCTGACAAGAACGTATAGCTAGGAGGCGCTATGTGCACGAGTATTCGATTTACCGATCATTCCGGCCACATGTATCTGGGACGCAACTTGGACTGGAGCTTTGGCTATGGCCAGCAGGTCCGTGTTATGCCGCGCGGGTTTCACATTCCGTATTCGTTTATGGATGACGCGACGGCCGCGCATGCGGTGATTGGCATGTGTATCGATTACAAGAACTACCCCATGTTCTTTGATTGCGGCAACGATGCGGGCCTCGCCGTGGCGGGTCTCAATTTCCCGGGGTATGCCGAGTATGCCGAGGGCCCTGTCGAGGGCAAGACCAATATTGCGGCCTATGAGTTCCCCCTATGGGTGGCGGCAACGTTTTCGATGGTCGACGAGGCCGAGGCGGCGCTGCGCGACGTGGCAATCGTGGCCAAGTCGGCCGGCGAGGGCCTGGGCGTATCGCTGCTCCACTGGATTATCGGCGACAGCCAGCGCAGCATTGTGGTCGAGATGATGGCCGATGGTCTGCATGTGTATGATGACCCGGTCGATACCCTTGCCAACCAGCCGACTTTCCCGTGGCACATGGAAAACCTGCGCACTTATATCACCGCCACGAATGATTTTCCGCAGACGGCGACGTGGCGTGGCGCCGAGCTCAAGCCCTACGGCGCGGGTGCCGGCATGCGCGGCATTCCCGGCGACTGCTATTCGCCGAGCCGTTTTGTAAAGGCGGCGTACCTCAACGCCAATTACCCGCAAAAGGACAGCGAGGCTGAGAACGTTATCCGCATGTTCCGCTCGCTCGAGGGCGTGGCGATGATCGAGGGCGCATCCAAGATGGGCGACGGCAAGTTCGAGAAGACTATCTATACCGGATGCTTTAGCGCACGCACGGGCAATTACTACTACTCAACGTATGAGGATCCATCGATTCGTTACGTGAGCCTGATGGATGCCGAGGGCGCGAGCCCCGATAAGCTCGTGACTCCCGAGCCACGCCGTTCGTAGCCTTCCGGTCCGTTGTGACGCAAAACGGCCCCGCATCTCGTGAGGTGCGGGGCCGTTGTCGTGGATAGATGACGGGCTAGAAGTTGGCGTCGTTGAGCTGGGTGCTCTCGAGTCCGTCGAGCTGCTGCTGCTCGGGCGTGTCGGCGACGCTTTCGAGCTGCTCGGTGGGGTCGACGTTCATGCTCTTGCCGGCCTCGTTGCCGTTGACCAGGTCGTCCGAGAAGATGTCGACTTCCATTTCCTCGGCCTCTTCGATCTGAACCTCGAGCGGCACCTGGGTACGCACCAGTTTGACGGCCGGGCGCATGCGGGCAAAGAGCGGTACGTATTCGATGATGATGGCCGAGTTCTCGAGGCCATACCAACGTGCCGGGCTTCCGCAGGCGCGACGGACGGCGTACTTGATGGCCATGACGCGATGATCGTTGCGGTTGATGTCCGTCTCGGGGGCGAGCATCTTGCGCAGCATGCAAAAACGGAAGTCGCCCACGTTACCGCGGGTCTCGTAGATGGAGTAGGTGTGGTGCTGCGGTGGCAGCTCGCCCGAAGCCATCAGGTCGCCAACGATTTGGCGCAGGTAGGCGTTGACGCGCTGGTTGACCTTAAAGCCCAAGTTCAGGCGCACGCGGAACAGGAAATCCGTGCCAAAAGTCTCGACGGAATACTCGTGCGTATAGGGCTCGTCGGTAACATGCACGTTGATGAACCAATATGCCTTGGCGCGCTTGGGGTGCTTGTCCAGGATGGAATAGAGCACGTCACGGTCGAGCGTGAGCGGGTCGGGGCTGTTGGTGAGGAATACCAGGTTGTCGGCGAGCACGGGATAGGTCTCATCGTTGCGCAGGCGGTTGAGCTGGTCGATGTACTTGGAGACGGGCAGCAGGATCGTCTGCGTGCGCTCGATGGCGGTGCCGCGGCGCCACACATACATAAGGCCGAACAGGAGCGCGGCCAGGAAGATCATGACGTAGCCGCCGTCAAAGAACATGGTAAGGCACGAAGCGAAGAAGCACAGCTCGATAGCGCCAAAGAGCAGGGCGAAGACGCAAGCACCCAGCTTGTGCTTGAGGATGCCGGCGATGTAGCTCGTCAAAAGCGTCGTGGTCATGAGCATGGTCACGGTAATGGCGAGGCCGTAGGCGCTCTCCATGCGCTCGGAGTTTTGGAACAGCAGCACGATAAAGATGCAGCCGACCCACATGATGTTGTTGACGAGCGGAATATAGAGCTGGCCCTTGGTGTCGCTGGGGTAGTGAATGCGCAGATGCGGCATAAGGTTGAGGCGCGTGGCCTCGGATACCAGCGAGAACGATCCGGTGATAAGCGCCTGCGAGGCGATGATGGCCGCCACGGCAGAAAGCACGATGGCAAAGGGGCGCAGGGCCTCGGGAAGCATCATGTAGAACGGGTTGACGATATCCATCGCGAGCATCTGGGGATTGGAGTTATTGGCGAGCAACCAAGCGCCTTGGCCCAGATAGTTGAGGATGAGCGCCGCCTTTACGAACGGCCAAGATGCGTAGATGTTAGCCTTGCCCACGTGACCCATGTCCGAATAGAGCGCCTCGGCGCCGGTCGTCGACAGGAAGACAAAGCCGAGCACCATGATGCCTGAATGGTTGATGGGCGAGAACAGGAACATGATGCCGCGGATGGGGTTGAGCGCGCGCAGGATGGACGGGTTGCCGAGCATGTTGAACAGGCCGGCACCAGCCAGGAACAAGAACCACAGCGTCATGAGCGGACCGAACAGCTTGCCGATCGATGAGGTGCCGGCACGCTGCATGGCAAACAGGCCGCAGATAATGATGATGGTAATGATGATGACGTTGGTCTGGCCGTCGCCTAGCAACGCGTGGCCCCACTCGATGGTGCGCAAGCCCTCAATGGCGGTGGTGACCGTGACGGCGGGGGTGAGGATGCCGTCGGCGAGCAACGCCGCGCCGCCGATCATGGCGGGCAGAATCAGCCATGGCGCCACCTTGCGCACAAGGCTGAACAGGGCGAAGATACCGCCTTCGTTGTGGTTGTCGGCCTTCATGGCAATCAACACGTATTTGACCGTGGTCACGAGCGTCATGGTCCAGATGACGAGCGAAAGCGCGCCCAGGATCATGTCCTCACTGACGGTGCCGATACCGCCGTTGTTGGCGACGATTGATTTCATGGTGTACATGGGGCTCGTACCGATGTCGCCGTAGACGACGCCGAGCGTAACGAGCAGCATACCAGCGGAGAGCGGGATAGCTCCGTGCCCGCCCTGACTGTGCTGGTCTTGGAGGCTTGCCTCCAGTTTGTTGTGTGCCACGTGGACTCCCTTAGACATCTAATTTCTGTCGGGACAGAAAATGTTTATGCCGTCTTTATACATATAAGAGCAGTTTGGCACATCGGGGTGCTTTAGACAATAATCCCCAGCTGGGGAGTAGCTGCCTGTATGAGCGGCATTTCAAAACAGGGACGCACCCGCTGGGCGATTTGCTGCAACGTGATAGTCGCGGGCGCGCCCTGCTTTGAAATATGAAGAGGGGCTGCTAGGCGCGTGCTGCCTGGGCAATACCGGCTTTGGCACTTGCACGTTTGCCGGCGAGCTCGCAGAAAATCGCGCCGCCGATGATCAGCGCGGCTCCCATCAGGCGGACGGGCGTCATGGCCTCTCCCAAAAGGACGACGGAGAAGACGACGGCCGAAAGCGGCTCGAGGTAGCCGACGACTGCGACGGTCTGGACGGGCAGCTTGGCGACAGCACTAAAGTAGAGCAGGCAGCCGACGCCGGTGTTGACAACGCCGAGCATGGCGACGGCGCGCCAATCGATGTTTGCGGCGATGCCAGGGGAGAAGAATGAAGGGGCACCTTGCGTGACGAGCGTGAGGACCAGTGCAGTCGCAAAGGCGGCGCTCACCTGGAGTGCGGAGTTCTCGAGGCCTTCGATATGCGGCGCACCCTTGCTGGCAATGACCATCAGCGCATAGCAAAATGCCGAGGCGATGCCGCATGCGATACCCGCGATGGGCATATTGCCGCCGAGGCCCTGTGCCGCGATGAGAAAGGCGCCGCAGGCGACGGCGATAAAGCCAGCGATTTTGCCGCCGGTCAGCTTTTCGCCAAAGATGAGCGGGGAGAGCGCCATAACGATGATGGGGCCGCAGTAATACAGCAGCGAGGAGATGCCGACGCCAATGGTCTGGTAGGCGCGGAACAGGAATATCCAGCTGGCACCCAACGCGGCGCCCGAGAGGATAAGGGCCGCGGCTTCGCGGGGACGAGACGGCGCCTGCAACTTATGGCGTTGCGTGGCGACGAGGATGATAACGAGCGAGAGCGCACCCAAAAACGTGCGTAGGAGCACGATATCGGAGCTTGGCAGCGCGATGGCCGCGGCGATGATGCCGTTAGAGCCAAACAACAGTAATGCTGCTAAGTATGTAACCAATCCGTTGTTCATGCACTGCCGTCCCCTCTATATCCGTGCAAGTTCACTATGGAGTAGCGGACTATAGAAGAAAAGCGAATATAATGCATGGGTGACATGACAAATACTCATGCATAGGCAGGGACGTGCCGTGGAGACCAATATCCAAAAGATGCAAGTGCTGCTCGAGACGGTACGTGCCGGTAGCTTTACGCGTGCTGCGGAGCGGCTGAGCTATTCGCAGTCGGGCGTGAGCCGCATGGTGGGCGATCTTGAGGCCGACTGGGGCTTTAAGGTGCTCGACCGCAGTCGCGAGGGCGTGGTTCTTTCTGCCGACGGGCGGCAGATTATGCCAGCAGTCGAGGCGTTATGCGAGGAGTTTGGCCGCCTGCAGCGATGCGTGGACGAGATGCGGGGGCTCATGCGCGGCAAGATCTGCATCGGTACGTTTTCGAGCGTGGCGACCCATGTGCTGCCGCCGGTCATCGCGCGGTTTCGCGCCGATCACCCGGATGTCGATTACGAACTGCTGATGGGTGATTACTCCGAAATTGAGCAATGGGTGGCGGAAGGCCGCTGCGACCTGGGCTTTATCCCGCGCGAGCCCCGCGGCGCCGGCATGGCGTCGCGACCGTTGGTGCAAGACGAGCTGATGGCCGTGGTGCCAGCGGACTCCTCGCTTGCCACCGCGGAGGTCGTTTCCCTTGCCGATTTGGCCAACGAGCAGTTTATTCTGCTGGAGCGCGGTAGCGACGACGAGATTACGCCGCTGTTCCGCCGTGCGGGGCTAACGGTGCGCTCCAAGCTGTCAACCTGGGATGACTATGCGATCATGGCTATGGTCGAGGACGGTTTGGGCGTGAGCGTCCTTCCGGCGCTCATCTTGCGCCGCTGCCAGTTCGATGTTGCTATCCGGCCGCTGGAGGGGCATCCCCATCGGCAAATCAATGCCATATACCGCACGGCCGACGTTTCGCTTGCAGCGGCTCGTTTCCTTGAATATCTATAGAGGTGCGTACCCGTTGTCCACTTTGAGGCAAATTTCAGGGTTCGGTACATTTTCTTGTGAAATTGAACTTTCGGATAGTGCGCCGCGCTATACTGCTGCCTAAATTGAACTCAGGTTCAATTCGTGTTCTATAAATTGAACTTTGCCAGCAAGGAGGTTCTAGTGGCCCAAGAGACGTTTAGCGATCGCCTGCGACAGGCTATGTCCGATCGCGACGTTCGACAGTCGGACGTGATCCGCGCATCGGAGATGCTCGGCAAAAAACTCGGTAAGAGTCAGATGAGCCAATATGTGAGCGGCAAGACGATCCCGCGGCGCGATGTGGCAGAGCTGCTCGCCCGCATTTTGGAGGTCGATGTTACCTGGCTGCTCGCCAGCGACGCCGACCAAGGCGAGACGCCCTCGCCCCGTAACGTTGCCAAATCCGAACCTAGCCCCACGGCTCAAATTGCAAGGAGCGCCAGCATGCGTACTTTCTCTAAATCCACCAAGCTCGATAACGTCCTGTATGACGTGCGCGGCCCCGTCGTCGACGAGGCGGCCCGTATGGAGGACGAGGGCGAGCGCATCCTCAAGCTCAATATCGGCAACCCGGCACCCTTCGGTTTCCGCACGCCCGATGAGGTCATCAAGGACATGCGTCAACAGCTGCCCGACTGCGAGGGCTATTCCAACTCGCGCGGCCTGTTCTCCGCTCGCAAGGCGATCATGCAGTACTCGCAGATCAAGGGCCTGCCCAATGTCCAGATGGAGCATATCTATACGGGCAACGGCGTGTCCGAGCTCATTCAGCTTTCGATGAACGCGCTGCTCGACAATGGCGACGAGATCCTGATCCCCAGCCCCGACTATCCGCTGTGGACGGCGTGCGCAACCCTTGCCGGCGGTCATCCCGTGCACTATCTGTGCGACGAGCAGGCCGATTGGTATCCCGACCTGGAGGATATGGAGTCCAAGATCACGAGCGCGACCAAGGCCCTCGTCATCATCAACCCCAACAACCCCACGGGCTCGGTCTATCCGCGTGAGGTACTCGAGGGTATCGTCGAGATCGCGCGCAGGCATCAGCTGATGATCTTTGCCGACGAGATTTACGACCGCCTGTGCATGGATGGCTACGAGCACGTCTCGATTGCTTCGCTCGCTCCCGATCTGCCCTGCGTCACCTTTAGCGGCCTGTCCAAGTCGCACATGATCGCGGGCTACCGTATTGGCTGGATGGTGCTTTCGGGCAACCAGCGCTGCATGAGCGACTTTATTATGGGCATCAACATGCTTTCGAACATGCGCCTGTGCTCTAACGTGCCGGCTCAGTCCATCGTTCAGACGGCGCTCGGTGGACATCAATCGGTCAACGACTACATTCGCCCCGGCGGTCGTGTCTACGAGCAGCGCAATTATGTGTATGAGGCGCTCAGCAAGATCGACGGCATCTCGGTGGTCAAGCCGCGCGCGGCGTTTTACATCTTCCCTAAGATGGATGTGAAGAAGTTCAACATCACCGATGACGAGCAGTTCGCCCTTGACCTGCTGCATGAGAAGAAGATCCTGATCACGCGCGGCGGCGGCTTTAACTGGGCGGAGCCCGATCACTTCCGCATCGTGTACCTGCCGCGCATGGAAGTACTCAAAGAGTCGCTCGAAGATCTCGCCGACTTCTTCGATCACTACCGTCAGAGCTAGTGGGATAGAAGCTCCGCACTATGAAAAGCTCCCTGCAGTTGTTTTGCTGCAGGGAGCTTTCTTGAATCGGCGGAACTATATAACAATCCCGTTGCAGTGGTCGATTTCGTGCTGGATGATCTCGGCGGTGTAGCCCGAGAAGTTCTTGATGCGGTGGACGAAGTTCTCGTCCAGATATTCCACCTTAATGCGACGATAACGAGTGCAGGGACGCTCGCCGACGAGAGAAAGACATCCTTCGCTCGTCTGGTAGGCATTGACCTGCTCAAGAATTTGCGGGTTGTACATAAGCAGCGACTTGCTGCCGTCCTTTACGCAGATGATGCGTTTGCGCACACCGATCATGTTGGCGGCGAGGCCCACGCACTCGTGCTCATGCTCGTGGAGCGTATCCAGAAGATCCTGTCCGGTTGCGGCGTCTTCGGGGCCGGCGTCTTCGGAAGGCAGGCGCAAAAAGAACTCGGATTTCATGATGGGCTTAATCATGGCGGGCTCCTTAGGGTGGACACGTTTGGTTCAGGCCATGATACCGCGACATGTCGCATTAATGTGTGCACATAGATTCTGCAGCTAGATTGGCGGGCGACACCATAAACTAATGGACGTTTTGCCGAGAGGCATGAATGTAAAAGCGCAAAGAGTGCGCGACGGGCCCCGCGAATGGGGCGATGATGCCCGAGAGGGCCAAGAAGGAGTCTCATGTCTGAGAACGAAGAGATCATGAACGAGACCGAGAACGAGACCATGGCTGCCGAGGTTGAGGCAGTCGAGACCGTGGAGACCGAAGCTGCCGAGGTTGAGGCTGCTGACGAGGTTTCCGCCGAGGAGGAGGCCGAGGTTGTCGAGGCCGCCGTTGATTACGATGACGAAGAGCTGATGGACAAGATGCAGAAGGCCGCCCGCCTGCTGCGTAGCCGTCGCTTTGCTATTTCCAAGGAAGAGGAGGCCAAGGCCGAGCGTATGGCGAACATCGAGCGTGCCATCAAGCTCCTCGACCTTAAGCCCAAGATGGAGCAGAAGGAGATGTCCGACCTGCTGGGCATGCGCCTTCGTGAACTCGATGGCCTGATGGCCGAGGCCGAGGCTGCCGACCTGGTCGGCCGCATCGACGACGCCGAGGGCGATATGCGCAAGATCGTCGTCTTCGCTGCTGAGGATGCTGCCGAGGGCCTGACCGAGCTTGCCAACAAGAAGGAGAAGCTCCTGCCCGAGCTTTCTTACGAGGAGGCCACCGAGCTCATGGCTGCCCTCGATAAGGTTATCGCCCCGCTCGTCGCCATGGGCCTAGACGAGGACCGCGGTCCTCGCGGCGGTCGTGACGATCGCGGTGGCCGCGGCGGCGACCGTGGCGGTCGTGGCGGCTTTGGCGATCGCGGTGGCCGTGGCGGCGACCGTGGTGGTCGCGGTGGCGATCGTGGCGGCCGTGGCGGTTTTGGTGACCGCGGCGGCGACCGCGGCGGTCGTGGCGGCTTCGGCGGTAACCGTGGTGGCTATGGTGACCGCGGCGGCAACCGTGGTGGCTTCGGCGGCAACCGCGGCAACGACCGCGGCGGTCGCGGTGGCGATCGTGGCGGCCGCAACGGCGGCGGCTTCCGCGGCAACCGCTTCTAGGTAGTTACGCGGTTTTACCAAACCGCGTAACCAGTTGACGCTGCGCGCCCACCAGAACGACAACTTGTCATTCAAAGAGGACGGCATGACCAGAAGGTCTATGCCGTCCTCTTTTCATACCAATTTGTTCGCTCTGGCGGGCGCTCGCTGTCCGTCCTCTACCTGCGGCGTTGTCACGGTCCAAGGTAGTCGTTGGGGACGTTCTTAAATGACTAGTCGTTGGGGACGTTCTTGTTTGACTAGTCGTTTAAGAACGTCCCCAACGACTAGTCAGAATGAGAGTGGATAATCTCCCGGTTTTGGCCTGAATGTTGGCTCAAAGTGGGAGATTATCCACTCTCAATTTCTATGTGTCCGAAAATCCACGCTCGTTTTATCTGCCTACATCTGTAGGAATAGTTCGTGCAGGCGGATGTCTTCGTCGAGTTCGGGGTGGAAGGTTACGCCGAGCTGGTTGCCTTGGCGGGCAGCAACGATACGGCCGTCGACTTCCGCCAAGGCCTTGGCGTCACCGTGGACCTCGACGATGCGGGGTGCACGGATAAACGTCAGCGGTACCTCGCCATCGATTCCGGTCACTTGCCCCTTGGTTCGAAAGCTGCCGAGCTGTCGGCCGTAGGCATTGCGCTCGACGAGTACATCCATGGTCGCCAGGCGCGGGGTGCCCTTATCGTCATGGACGGCAAGGTCGTGCGCCAGCAGAATCAAGCCGGCGCAGGTGCCCATGACGGGCATGCCTTCAGTAATACGGTCACGAAGCTCTTCGAGCATGCCCAACTCATCAAGCAACTTTCCTTGAACGGTGGACTCGCCGCCGGGAAGTACCAGACGGTCAAAGTCCTGCCTCAAATCAGCCGCCTGCCTCAGCTCAATACAACGTGCGCCCAGCTCGGACAGCCTTGCCTCGTGCTCGGCAAAAGCGCCTTGGACCGCCAGCACGGCGACCGTCTGGTCTGCGTAATCGCTCATGTGCGATCCTT
>CAKUGF010000037.1 GCA_934654585.1 uncultured Collinsella sp.
TGTTTTCCGATCGCTGCGGCTGCCGTTTCCGACAAGGCCGAGGAGATCAACAAGCTCAACGTCTTCCCCGTACCCGATGGCGATACCGGCACCAACATGTCGCTCACGCTCGCCTCGGTGACCAAGGAGCTTTCGGCGCTTCCCGCCGATGCTGATATGGAGGCCATCGCCGGTGCCATCACCCATGGCTCCCTCATGGGCGCCCGCGGTAACTCCGGCGTCATCACTTCGCAGATCCTGCGCGGCGTGGCCGAGGGCCTTGTCTCTGCCGACGAGCCCATTACGTCCGCCAACATCGCCTTCGCCTTCCGCCGTGCCGTCAAGGTTGCCTTCCAGGCCGTCCGCAAGCCCATCGAGGGCACGATTCTCACCGTCCTGCGCGACGTCTCGACGAAGGCCGACGAGTGCGAGAAGAAGAAGTTCTCGGCCGAGGAAGTACTTGACGCCATCGTCGTCGAGGCCTATCAGTCCGTTGCCCGCACGCCCGACCTGCTGCCTGTCCTCAAGGAGAACGGCGTGGTCGACTCCGGCGCCTTTGGCTTTGCCATCTTCCTCGAGAACTTCGTGGCCGCAGCCCTTGGCCGCAGCACCGTCGTCGAGGATTTCTCCGCTACGTTTGATTCCGCCGGCTCTGCCCGCGATGCGGCTCTTGGCCGCGTTGAGATTGAGGCCAACGACGACTGGGAGGGCTCGGAGTTCCGTTACTGTAACGAGTTCCTCTTTAAGGCCGACGCTCCGTTTGACGAGGACGAGTGCCTGAAGTTCCTGGGTTCCATGGGCGACTGCGAGCTGCTCGTGGGCGCGTACCCCGATTACAAGATTCACGTGCACTCTAACACCCCGAATCTGGTGCTCGAGCACATGCTGCAGCTTGGTCAGATCTACGAGGTCTTTATCCACAACATGGAGATGGAGGCCCACGACCGTACCGCCAAGATCCACGAGGATCAGGAGAAGGCTGCCGAGCCCGCCAAGGCTCTGGGCTTTGTCGCCGTTGCCGCCGGTTCGGGCGAGGCTGACATTCTCAAGTCCCTCGGTGTCGATGTGATCGTGTCTGGTGGCCAGACCATGAACCCCTCGACCGCCGACCTGCTGGGCGCCGTCGACCAGGTCAACGCGACCTCGGTCATCATCCTGCCCAACAACGGCAACATTCGCATGGCTGCCGAGGCTGCTGCCTCCGCCTGCACCGATAAGAAGGTTGCCGTCGTTCCCACCAAGACCGTCCCGCAGGCTTTCTCTGCGCTGTTCGCGGTCCTGCCCGATTCCGAGCTCGAGGATGCCGTCGCCGCCATGGTTGACGCCATCAGCGAGGTTCGTGATGGCGAGGTCACCCGTGCCGTGCGCGATTCCAGCGCCTCCGACGGCTCGCCGATTCACTCCGGTGACGTCATGGGCATCATCGCCGGTTCCATCGACGTGGTCGGCTCCGATGTGAAGCAGGTTACGCTCGACTGCATCAACCGTATGCAGGAGGAAGAGGAGGGCGACGCGCTGACGATTCTGGCCGGCGAGGAGCTGTCCGACGAGGCCTTCCAGGAGATCGTCGACGCCATCGAGGAGGCTCAGCCCGATCTGGAGATTGATGCCCATCGTGGCGAGCAGCCGCTCTATCCTGTGATCTTCTCGATCGAGTAGGCATCTGGCCATGTCCGAGCTGTGCTCCGTGCCGCGCGTCTCGGAGCGCTTTGCCCAGAGCAATGCGCTCGACGAGGATATCGCGCGACTCAAATATGTTTCGGGTAAACGTGAGGAGGCCCTTCGCCGTCTGGGAATTCGGACGGTGGGGGACCTCCTTCTCCATATCCCTCATCGATACCTCGACTTTACGCGCTCCTGGTCCATCGAGATGGCGCCCATCGGCACCGTCTGCACCATCATCGCTGCGGTCGATCGCATTGTGCAAAAGCAGCCTCGTCCGCGCATGCAGGTGACCGAGGTTTCGCTCGTGGACGAGACGGGCGTGCTACAGGTCGCCTTTTTCCGTCAGCCCTGGATTGCCCAGCAGCTCAAACAGGGCGACCGCTTGGCCGTGATGGGCAAGGTCGAGTTTGCCTACGGCTTTAAGCAGATGGCCTCGCCGCATTTTGAGAAGCTCGAGGACGGGCGCGCCGTGGGCACCATCTTGCCGGTTCATTACGTGAGTGACGGCGTGAGCCAGGCGTGGATGCGCCGTATTGTGAGCGGTGCGCTTGAAGTCATCGGCAATCCCTTTGACCCCATTCCAGCTCCGCTGCGTGTAAAGCGCAAGCTTATGAGCAATGCCCGCGCGCTGCGCGCGATTCACTTTCCCTCGAGTATGGCCGAGCGCGATATCGCGCGTCGGCGTCTTGCCTACGAGGAGTGCCTCTACCTGCAGTTGGCGCTGCGTCTGCGCAACGACGGCGGTTTGGTTGAGGTGGTTCCCTACGCGCATGCCGCGGGCGAGCATCTGGCCGCACTCAGGCAGGCACTCCCGTTTTCGCTGAGCGACGAGCAGGAGGCAGCGTTTCAGGATATCCTGCGCGATATGTGCGATGGCGAACGCGTGATGAACCGCCTGCTACTGGGTGACGTCGGTACCGGCAAGACCGCCGTTGCCGCCTGCGCGCTGGCCGTGGCTGCCGATAGCGGCGCGCAGGCCTGTGTCATGGCACCGACGGGTGTGCTGGCGCGTCAATATGCCGATAAGACCGGCCCTTTGCTCTCGCAGACCGGTATGACCTGGGCGCTCCTGACGGGCGCCACGCCGGCCGCCGAGCGCGAGCGGATTCATGCCCAGCTCCAGTCCGGCGAGCTCGATGTCCTATTTGGCACCCACGCGGTGCTTTCGGACAACGTCACCTTCAAGCATTTGTCGCTTGTGGTCATCGACGAACAGCACCGGTTTGGCGTCGGCCAGCGCAACGCCCTGCGCGCCAAGGGTCCCGGTGCCGACCTGCTCGTCATGACGGCGACACCCATCCCGCGAACGCTGGCGCTCTCTGTCTACGGCGATCTGGATACGAGCATCATCCGCCATCGTCCTGTTCCGGGCGCCGGCGTGACGACGCGCGTCCTCACCGAGTCAAGCCGCGATCTTGCCTATGGGGCCATCCGCGAGGCGCACGAAAAGGGTCAGCAGGCCTATGTGATCTGCCCGCTCGTGGAGCCGAGTGACTCGGCCGATGAGCTCGAGGACGTCCCCGGCATGGCCCGCGACGACGAAGGTCGCGTGACCGTGCCCGTGCCGCTGCACGACACAGCGACCGAGCTCGACCGCCTGCGCCTGGCGCTGCCGGGACTGACTATCGAGCGCCTTCACGGCCGTATGCCGGCGGGGGAGAAGGACCGGGTCATCGATGCCTTTAAGCGTGGCGAGATCGATGTGCTCGTTTCGACTACGGTGGTCGAGGTGGGCGTCGACGTGCCCAACGCCACCGTCATGGTCATCGAGAACGGCGAGCGCTTTGGCTTGGCCGCCCTGCACCAGCTGCGTGGTCGCGTGGGCCGCGGTAACGTGTCGGGCACGTGCCTGGTCATGACGCACTCTAAGGGCAACGGCGGTTCGTCGGCAGCGCAAGACCGCCTGCAGTCACTCGAAAAGACCTCAGACGGCTTTACGCTCGCCCAGATGGATCTGCGTTTGCGCCATGAGGGCGAAATCTTAGGTTACCGCCAGCATGGCGGCGTGACCCTGCGCTTTGTCGACCTTGATGCCGACGAGGAGCTGATCGAGTGGGCGCATTTGGACGCCGTCGAGCTCTTGCGGTATGCTAGCAACCTTGACTCTGTGGCGACGCGTCCCCTGCGCGATTCGGTCGCCACGCGGTATCGACATATCTTTAAGGAGGTCAGCGGAGGATGAGAATCATCGGCGGCGAATGGCGCGGTCGTAAGATCGAGGAGCCCCGTGGTCGTGATGTCACGCGCCCCACGACTGATCGCGTGCGCGAGGCGTGCGCGTCTATGGTCATGTCGGCATTCGATTTCGATTTGGACGAGGTTCGTGTGCTGGACGCCTTTGGCGGCTCCGGCGCCTTAGGTATAGAGATGCTCTCGCGTGGCGCCCGCTCGCTCACCACGTTCGAGATTGATCGCAACGCCGCGCGGCTCATTTCCAAGAATATCGAATCATTGTGCCGCGACCGTGCCCGCTGGCGCGTCGTGACTGGCGATATCCTCGCCAGCGCATCGCGTGGCCGTGTGCCGGGCGGCCCCTTCAATCTGGTTTTGCTCGACCCGCCCTATGCCTTTGGTGCCGAACCGGTCGAGGAGTTGCTTCAGAACCTGGCCCAGCAGGGCCTGCTTGCCCCGGGTTCCTATGCCCTGTTTGAGCACGCTGCGGCCCAGCCCGGTGCACATCCGGCAGGCTTTGAGACCGTGCGCGAGAAGCGCTACGGCATCACCTCGGTCGACCTGCTTCGCTGGGTCGGCGACGATGAGGACGATACCGCCGACACCGATGCCGACGACAACAATGGAATGACGTTTCAGGAGGACGCCCATGAGTGACACCATCAACCGCGTCATCGTTCCGGGTACCTTCGATCCCATCACGTTTGGTCATATCGACGTCATCCGCCGTGCCCGCCGCATCTTTCCCAGCGTGATCGTGGCCGTTGCCGAATCGCAGGGCAAAAACGGCGTGGGTACCACTTTTATGCTCGACGAGCGCGTGGCACTGGCCCGCGAGGCGCTCGGTGATATCGATGGCGTCGAGGTGCTGCCCTTTACCGGCCTGCTGGTCGATTTTGCCCGCGAGCAGGGTGCGGGTGCTGTGGTTAAGGGCCTGCGCGCCATGACCGATTTTGAGTACGAGCTGCAGCAGGCAGACCTCAACTACCGCCTGGATAACGAGCTGGAGTCCATCTTTGTCATGAGTGCGCCGCAGTACGGCTACATCTCGAGCTCGGTGGTTCGCCAGATTGCCTCGCTTGGCAGCGACGTTTCGACGTTTGTGCCACCCAATGTAGTTGAGGCGCTTAAACATCGCTTTTCGTGACGTTGCATTATGCCTGTTGGCATGTGGTAAACTAACACGATGATATGTTACCTATGAAAGGAGACCGGATGCCGGGCGAGAATTTTCCTGGCGACAGGATCGTGAGCCTTGTCGACGAGCTCGAGGGGCTCATCGAAGAGGCTAAGACGCCGTTCGGCAAGAATGCCCAGATGAAGGTCATCGATGCCGACGTCTTCTTTAACATCCTCGATGAGATCCGTATGAGCTATCCCGAGGAGTGGCAGAAGTCCCGCCGCATTCTCAAGGAGCGCGAGGAGCTTATGGCTTCCGCCGCCGCTCAGGCCGATTCCATCATCGCCGACGCTCAGCAGCAGGCCCTCACCATCGCCGGTGAGCAGGAGATCGTCCGCCTCGCCCAGCAGCAGGCCGACGATATCCGCGACCGTGCCCAGCAGTACGAGCGCGAGACGCGCTATGCCGCCGAGGACTACGCCGAGCAGGTCTTTACCCACCTCGAGGAGAACCTCAAGAGCCTGACCGGCACCGTCACCCGTTGCCGCCAGCAGCTCAACGAGGGCGCCGCCCAGCAGAATGGTCAATGGTAATGGCCGAGTTCCCGAACGTTATCGTCGACCTTTCCGAGCGGCTTGAGTTTCCCGGAGACTCGTATCCGCTGACCGGTAAGGTCGATGTCGCCAACTACACGGTGGGCGAGAAGGAGTACCAGCTGCAGGACGGCATCGACTACGACGTGGTCTTTACCAATGCCGGCACCGGTGTCTTGCTCACGGGCATGGTTCGCGCGCACGCCACCGGCGAGTGCGACCGTTGCCTGGAGCCCGCCTCGTTTGATATCGCTGGCGAGATCGAGGAGTTCTATCTCTTTGAGGAGCCCGAGGATCCCGAGGCGTACGAGGACGGCTACGAGCTGCTGGGTGAGGATCGCATGGTCGACCTGGGCGAGCCCATTAACGATGCGGTTGTCATGGACACGCCGTTTGTGGTGCTCTGCACGCCCGATTGCCGCGGTCTTTGCCCCGTCTGCGGTGGTAATCTCAACGTCGAGCAATGCGATTGTGCCGCCCAAGCCGAGGCCGAATGGGCCGAAGCCACGGAAAATCCATTTGCAGCATTAAAGAATCTCAAGCTTGACGAGTAAAACTGTGGTAGTATCGCTACTTGCGCGTAATCGCCACACTGGATAGTTCATAAGGAAGGTCACTATGCCCGTACCTAAACAAAAGCAGGGTCGTATCCGCACTCACACCCGTCGTTCCGCCAACATGAAGATCTCGGCTGCGGCTCAGTCCACGTGCCCCCGTTGCGGCGCTGTCAAGCTCCCGCACCACGTGTGCCCCAGCTGCGGTTTCTACAAGGACCGCGAGGTTATCGTTACCGAGTAACTGTATACTCGCATACGATGCCGTTCCAACTGGAACCACAATGGCCGGCTCAATGAGTCGGCCATTTTTGTATAAGGAGTATGTATATGAGTAACGTTCGCGTTTGTGTAGACGTTGTGGGCGGAGACGAGAAGCCGCAGGTCGTTCTCGATGGTATCGAGGCGGCGCTTGCGGCGGACTCCGATATCGAGGTCTTGGCCGTCGGTCCTGCAGAGATCGTGAACCCCTTTGCCGCGACTCACGCTCGCGTTGAGGCCTTGGAGGCCCCCGATGTCATCGCCATGGATGACGATCCCATTCGCGCCGTGATGACCAAGCGTAAGTCCTCGATCGTGCTTGCCTGCCGCGCCATCAAGAAGGGCAACGCGGACGCGTTCTTCTCCGCCGGCTCCACCGGTGCCATGACCGCTGCCGCCACCGCCTACGTCACGCCCTTTCGGTATCAGGCCGAGGGCAAGAAGCAGCCGGTGCGTCCGTGCCTGACCAATGCGCTGCCCAATCGTGCCGGCGGCCTGACGGTGCTGTGCGATATGGGCGCCAACCCCGATGTCGAGGTCGACGATATGGTTCGTTTTGCCCAGATGGGCAGCGCCTATGCGCGCGTCGTCCTGGGTATTGAGCATCCCCGCGTGGGCTTGCTCGGCAATGGCACCGAGGACGAGAAGGGCTCCAACTTTACCAAGGCGTGCTTCCCGGCCATGAAGGCTGCCGTTCCCGGCTTTGTGGGAAACTGCGAGGGCACTGACCTGACGTCGGGCAACTTTGACGTCGTCGTTGCCGACGGCATGTCGGGCAACATCGCGCTCAAGGCAACCGAGGGCGCTGCCAAGTTTTTGCTGCAGGAGCTCAAGGGTGCCTTTATGGGCTCGTTTGGCACCAAGATCGCTGCGCTGCTCATGAAAAAGCAGATGCGCGAGCTCAAGGCCAAGCTTTCGGGCGATGCCAAGGGCGGTGCGATTCTGCTTGGCCTGCGTGGCGTGGTCCTGATCGGCCACGGTGCCACCTCGGTCGAGGCCGTCAAAAACGGTACGCTCGCCGCGGCGGAGGCCGTACGCGCCGGGCTTGTCGAGAACGTCGCAAACTCCATGGACGGTATCGTTTTGTAAGGGTTGATTTCCGATCTCAGCCGAACACGTTGAGCGGATAGACCGTTCCCGCAGCTAGCCGAACGCCCCCGAGGCCCC
>CAKUGF010000038.1 GCA_934654585.1 uncultured Collinsella sp.
CCATCGCGCCGAGAGTACTGCGGGGTCAGCCCGTGGGAGGCCAGGGCGCCGCTGACCGGTGGACGGCACCGAGCCGTACGCTTGAATCGAAGAAGGGGGAGGCCTCGCGGCCTCCCCCTTTTTTGCGTTTATAGGCTCGATCACTCCTTTCTCGCTGTGTTTTTGACCCTCGTTTGTTGCATCTTCTACGAACGGGCTACAATAACTTAGTCTGTGCAATATGGAGGTGAACATGGCTGAAGCTGGTATCGGCGTTGATATCGTCGAGATTTCCCGAATGAAATCAATTCTTGAGAAGACGCCGTCGTTTGCCCGGCGCGTGTTTACCGAAGAAGAGTGCGCGTATTGCGATGCGTCCTCTCGACCTGCTGCGCATTACGCCAGTCGTTTTGCTTCACGCGAAGCAGTTCTTAAGGCGCTTGGAACGGGTTTTAGTCAAGGCGTGGGCCGCAAGGACGTGTCGGTGACGCGTGATAACCTCGGTAAACCCAAAGCGCTGCTATCGGGTCGTGCGCTCGAGATTGCTCAAGAGCTGGGCGTTGTCGAGGTCGCCCTTTCCATTACCTTGACGGGTGACTTGGCTGTCGCTAATGCCATTGCGATCACCGAGGATGCTCGACCAAAGCCTAAGGAAGAAAAGGTGAGCACCAAGGAACGCGTTGCTCAGACATTTAAAGAGGCTCGTTCTGTCTTAGATGAGCTTGAACAGCTGCAACAATCTGCTTTGTCGGAGCATCTGGTCGATGATCCGCAAGATACGCTAGGAGCATAGATGAAACCGGTTTTGAGTACCGAGGAAGTCGTTCGCCTCGAAGATATCATCGAGCGTGAGGGTACTTCGAAGGCCGAGCTCATGGAGTTGGCGGGCGAGTTCGCCGCCAACGAGATTTTGAAGCTCAATCCCGATCGCGTTCTTGTGTTGGTTGGCTTTGGCAACAATGGCGGAGACGGCTGGGTCGCCGCGGATATCCTGACGCATAAGGGCGTTGATGTGGATATCGTCTCTCCGGTTGAGCCTGACGAGATTCCTGCCGCCCTCGCTCGCCATGTTGCCCGCCGCGCTGCTGGCCGTGATGTGCACGTGTGCGTCGGTCCCTCTCGCGATGAGCTGGAAGTGCTGATCGATAAGGCCGACGTTGTGGTCGATGCCATTTTTGGCACCGGATTTCACGGCAACCTCCGTGCGCCGTTTTCGATCTGGATTCCCACGGTCAATGAGTGCGCCGATCGCGTCGTCTCCATCGATGCCCCCTCGGGCCTGAATGCCGAGACAGGTGTTGTGGATGATGATTGCATTCGCGCCGAGCGTACGGTGACGATGATTGCTCCAAAGATCGGTCTCTATAGCGCAGACGGTCCCGAGTACGCCGGCGATCTTGTTTGCGGCGGCCTGTACGACCGCCTTGACGAGGTTATTAACGATGTCGACCATGCGGCCGAGATCGTGGAACCCGGTGACCTGGTGGATTACTTTGCTCCGCTGCCTTCGAATATCGATAAGTACTCGCGTGGCTCGGTGCTCATTGTCGCTGGGTCGGCGCAGTATCCTGGGGCCGCCATTATGGCGGCCAAATCGGCTGCTCGTGCGGGCGCAGGCTATGTGGCCGTCGCGACGCCGGATGCGTGCGCCAACCTCATCCGTATGGCGCTCCCCTCGATTCCGGTTTTCGCCATTCCGTCTGACTCCCGTGGCTCCTTTGGTGCCGCTGCGCGCATGACGGTATGTGAGATTGCAAAGAAATACAGCTGCGTGCTGTGCGGCCCCGGTATGACGACGTCTGCCGGCGCTATGCAGGTGGTTTCGGGCCTGCTTGAGCTCGATGTGCCGCTTATCCTGGATGCCGATGCTCTCAACTGCCTTGCCAAGATTGCAATTGATGGCATCGACAGCAATCCCGAGATGTACCGTCGCGAGCAGCCGCTCGTCATGACGCCGCATTATCGTGAGCTTTCGCGTCTCGTTGCCGGCGATGAGGTCAATGACCTTGGCACTGCGATTGCCGCCGCACAAAAGGTTGTTTGGGCCGCTGGCTCCGATAACCTCGTCGTTATCGCGAAGGGCCCGACGACGGCCATTTGCGGTGTCGAGCGCGTGCTGCTGCCGCTCTCGGGTCCGGCGTCGCTGGCGACTGCTGGCTCGGGCGATGTTCTTGCGGGTATCTTGGCCGGCACGCTGGCCACCATGCGCGACGAGATGGACCGCTGGGAGCTGCTGTACTCGTATGCCGTCGCGCTCCATAGCTATGCCGGTTTTGCGGCGGCGACGGAGTTTGGCGAGAAGAGCGTTATCGCGACCGATCTTATCGACTTGATCGGTCCCGCCATGGAACTGGCGGCAAAGGATGCGCTCGATGATCTGGGAATCATGGACGAAGGGTCGGATGACTAATCATGAATAAAGCCGATTTGACGCGTTGGTCCTGGGTCGAGATCGACCGTGGGGCGCTCCGTCGCAATACGAGGGCCTATAAAAACCTGCTGGATCCGCGTCAGCGCCTGTGCTGCGTGGTTAAAGCCGATGCCTATGGTCATGGAGCCGTCGAGTGCGCCAAGATCATGTATTCGGCAGGTGCCGACATGTTTGCCGTGGCGACGGTCAACGAGGGTGTTGAACTCCGTAAGGGCGGGATCACCAAGCCCGTCTTGATTCTGAGCGAGCCGCCCATCGAGGCCATTCCTACGTTGCTCGAGTTCGATATTATGCCCTCGGTCTATACGTCCGATTTTGCTCTCGCGTTTGGCGAGTGCGCCGTCGCTGCGGGCAAGGTGGGCAAATATCATCTGGCCATCGAGACGGGCATGAACCGCATCGGTGTCCACTACACGCAGGTACTCGACTTTGTCCGCGGCATTAATTTCCATCGCGGTATTGAGTGCGACGGCGTGTTTACGCACTTCGCCACGGCCGATGAGCCTTCGGGTTGGGACTACAAGCTGCAGTGCCAGCGCTTTACCGAGGCCGTTCAAGCGATTAAGGACGCAGGCTTTGAGTGCGGTATCGTGCACTGCGCCAACACGCCGTCCTCGATGCTCGATCCCTCGATGCATTTCGATATGATTCGCGCCGGCGTTGGCCTGTATGGCATGCAGCCGTGCGAGCTGAGCGGCCGCGTAATGCAGCTCGACCCCGTTATGAGCGTTCATGCGCGTGTGACGCGCGTGGCACATCCTGCGATGGGCGAGGGCGTGGGTTATGGCTTTACCTATCGCGTACCGCGTACGCGTGTTCAGATCTGCACCCTTCCGATCGGATACGCCGACGGCCTTTCGCGCACGCTTTCCAATCGCATGGACGTGCTTTATCGCGGCGAGCGCGTGCGTCAGGTTGGCAATATCTGCATGGATCAGTTTATGGTCGCCATCCAGTCCAACCCGGCGCACGAGATTCCCGAGGCCGAGCACGGCGACGAGATGATTATTGTCGGTCGTGACGGCGATGCCGAGATCACCATGGATGAGATGGCACGCCTGCGTGGCACGATTAACTACGAGGTCGCCTGCGGCTTTGGCATGCGTCTCGACAAGGTCTACGTGTAGGAGCCGCTATGGGCGTCATGCACATCCCCGGCCATAGCCATCAGGCGCCGCGTGAGGTCGCGCTTGAGGAGATCGAGGCGGTTTTAGGCGATTGTCGTCTATGCCAGCTTTATCAGTCGCGCCATAACATCGTTTTTGGCGTGGGGAATCCCCACGCCCGCGTGATGTTTATCGGTGAGGCGCCGGGCCGCAACGAGGATTTGCAGGGTGAGCCCTTTGTGGGGGCGGCGGGCGAGGACCTCAACGGCATTCTGTCTTTGGCGGGCCTTAAGCGCGAAGACGTTTATATCGCCAACGTGCTTAAGTGCCGCCCGCCGGGAAATCGCAATCCTCGTCCCGAGGAAGTTCTGGCCTGCTCCCCGTTTTTGCGTGAGCAGATTCGAAGCATTTGGCCCGATATCATCGTGACGCTCGGCAATCCCGCGACGCACTTTGTGCTTAAGACCGAGATTGGCATTACCAAGCTGCGCGGCAGGATCCATCAGATGGGGCATTTTGTGGTGATGCCCACGTTCCATCCGGCGGCGGCGCTGCGCAATCCGGCGTGGCAGGAGCTGCTGGAGGAAGACTTTAAGATGCTGGGCGACTATCTGGAGCGACATCCCGTGCCAGAGGCCGCCTCGGAATAATAAGGAGCGTATATGTCCCTGGAGCGCCTGGGGGTAGGTACTTTTAAAACAACCTGTGCTGCCGATACGGAGCATTTTGGCGAGCTGGTCGCGCCGTGTCTAGAAGACGGCGATGTGCTGATCCTGACCGGTGGCCTGGGAGTGGGCAAAACTCACTTTACCAAGGGCGCCTCGCGTGGGCTGGGCGACGGGCATATGGTTACGAGCCCTACGTTTGCGCTCATGGCGGTTCATGACCAGGGCCGTATTCCGCTGTTCCACTTTGACCTGTACCGCTTGGAGCATGCCTACGAGCTCGAGGATACGGGCATTTTTGACGTGCTGGGCTACGAGGGCGCCTGTTTGCTGGAATGGGGCGAGCAGTTCCAGGACGAGCTGACAGACGAGTACCTTTCGGTAACGCTCAAGCGCGACGAGAACGACAGCGATGTGCGAACGATAACGCTCGAGGCGCACGGTGAGCGCGCGACGGAGCTTTCTGATTTGATTGATAGGGCTGTACAAGATGAGCTTGCATAACGACAACGCGCCGGTGGTGGCGCTCGATACCTCGACCGACATGCTTGCCTGCGCGGTAAGCTGGATCGATGAGCAGACGGGCGAGGCGAGGCTTGCCAGTGGCGACCATCTGTGCCGCCGTCATGCCAATGTTGAGCTTGTGAATACCGTTGATGGCGTGCTGGCCCAGGCCGGTTTAGATCGCGGTGATATTGGTTGTTACGTCGTCGGTCGTGGTCCGGGTTCGTTTACCGGCGTGCGCATCGGCATTTCCACCGCCAAGGGTCTGGCGCGCGGCGCTAACGTTCCGCTGTTGGGCGTGTCGACGCTCGATGCCTGCGCATGGACCGCATGGAAGGCTGGCGTGCGTGGCAAGCTGGGCATTTTGGCCGATGCCATGCGCGGTGAGGTGTATCCGGCTTTGTACGTGCTGGTGGACGAGGGCCCCGAGCGTCAATTTGAGCGCGAGCGCGTGGTCAAGGCCGCCGTGGCCCTGGATGAGTGGCGCCAGGCCGCGGACTGGAACCAGGTTCAGCTGACTGGTGACGGCCTCGTGCGCTATGGCAAACTGCTGAGCGAGGATGAGACCGCCCGCTGCGTGGAGCGCGACTTGTGGTGGCCCTCGGGTGAGGGTCTGCTGATGGCACGCGCCACGGGCGACGGGGATCCGGCCCGTGTCTTGCCGATCTACACGCGTCTATCGGATGCCGAGGAAAACGAGCGCAAGCGCCTCGGTCTTGCCGAGAGCGCGCAGAGCGAGATCACGGGCGTTGCCGATGAGCTCGCCGGTCGTCATCTGCAGTTCCGCCCTATGGGCGCGGCGGACGCCGAGGGCGCGAGCGCGCTAGAGGCTGCCTGCTTTGAAGGCGCTGGACACGAGGCGTGGACGCCGGGTATGTTCCTGTCCGAGTTGGGCGAGGATGTTGCTGCGCCGCGCAGCTGGTGGGTTGCGCACGACGACGGCCAGCTGTTGGGCCTTGCCGGCGGCATGGTCGTGGACGGTGACGTTCAGATTCTTGATGTCGCCGTCGATCCGGCGCACCGCCGCGAGGGTATCGCCCGCAAGCTGCTGTCGCACGTGAGCTACGATGCCCAGATGCTCGGCTGCACGACGGCCTCGCTCGAGGTCGAGGACGGCAACGAGGGCGCGATTGCGCTCTATGGCGCCCTGGGCTTTACCGAGGCGGGCCGTCGCCGCGGTTATTACGGCGCTGGTAAGGACGCCATCGTCATGACAGCACCGCTGCCGCTGGTGCTTCCGGTCGACAATGCCTCGCCTGAGCCGACGGCGGCCGAGCAGCGCGCATGGCCCTTGCCCGTGCCCGAGCGCAGCGCTGAGGAGCGTGCCGAAATTGAGCGCCGTCGCCTGGTGCTCGCCATCGAGAGCTCGTGTGACGAGACGGCCGTGGCGATTATCGATGCGGACGGCAATATGCTTGCCAACCAGGTATCGACGCAGATTGATTTCCATGCCCGTTTTGGCGGCGTGGTTCCCGAGATTGCCTCGCGCAAACACGTTGAGGTTATCGTGAGCGTCGTGGATGCGGCGCTCGAGGATGCCGCGGCATCGCTTGGTCTTGAGGGCGGAGCGATTGCCCCCAGCGAGCTTGCCGCCGTGGGCGTGACGCAGGGTCCGGGCCTGGTGGGCGCCCTCGTGGTGGGCGTTGCTTTCGCCAAGGGATTTGCCTATGCTGCCGGCAAGCCGCTCGTGTGCGTTAACCATCTTGAGGGCCACCTGTTTGCCAACCTGTTGGCGCAGCCCGACCTCAAGCCGCCGTTTATCTTTACGCTCGTCTCGGGCGGACACACCATGCTCGTCCACGTGAAGGCATGGGGCGACTACGAGGTGCTTGGCGAGACGCTCGACGACGCTGTGGGTGAGGCTTTCGACAAGGTGGCTAAGGCACTGGGCCTGGGCTATCCCGGCGGCCCCATCATTTCCAAACTGGCCGAGACGGGCAATCCCAAGGCGATCGACTTCCCCCGCGCGCTTAACAGCAGGGGAGACTACCGCTTCTCGCTTTCGGGTCTTAAAACGGCCGTGACGCTCTACATCGAGCAGGAGACCAAGGCCGGGCGTACGATTCATCTGCCCGATCTGGCGGCTTCGTTTGAGGCAGCGGTCTTTGACGTACAGTACAAGAAGGCTAAAAACGCGCTGCATGCCACCGGGTGCAAGGAGTATTGCATCGGCGGCGGCGTCTCGGCCAATCCGCATCTGCGCGAGATGATGATCAAAAAGCTCGGACGCCAGGGCATCCGCGTGACGGTGCCGCCACTCTCGGCATGCACCGATAACGCCGCCATGATCGCGGAGGTCGCCCGCCGTAAATTCGACCGAGGAGAAATCTCGCCGTTCGACGTCGACGCCGATCCGAACATGACGCTGTAACTGGTAAGGCTCGGTCCCCGGCTCCGCCCGGGCGACGGCGGCCGCATATGAACTTTCCTGCTCGAACAGTCCTGCTCACGACGGAGGCCACATTAAGTGGCCTCCTGTTCGTGCGGAACTCGCGATAAAGTTCATATGCGGCCGCTGGGGCCCGGGCGGGGCCGGGGACCTTTCTGTATCGATATAGCTTCTGAGCTGGGGCGGCGTCGACAACGTCCAGCAAGGGTAACCAGCCAGCGTCGAATTTCCAGCGTTCTTTAACTGAAAGAAAAAGTTAGAGTGCGGAGCTTTGCTCCGCACATTTGTGATGGGAGTCCCTCGGGGGCGGGGCGGGCACATGCAAGGTTTATCGCGAGTTCCGCACGAGCCGGAGAGCACTTAATGTGCTCTCCGTGC
>CAKUGF010000039.1 GCA_934654585.1 uncultured Collinsella sp.
GCGCTCGACCTGACCGCCAAGGCTAAGGCCGCCATCGAGGACGTCCAGCTCGACCCGCACGCGCGCGAGCTGTTCCTCTCCATGGCAGATTTCTTTGTGGAGCGCCTCAACTAGCGGGGGTTATAAAACCTGTCGGCAGCGTATTTAGGCACAACTTGCTACACTGTTGAGTGTATGTTTATGCATCCCTTTGCGTTGTCTATCCGACAGACGCTCAAATAGTACGAATGGTACGCCGAAAGGGGTTCGTTCATGGAACCTATTACCACGGGCATGCAGGGAGCAGCCGTCGAGGACGTTCAGTCCCGCCTCCTGCAGCTCGGCTACACAATCGATGCCGCCGAGGTCGCCGACAAGCGCTTTGGCACCACCACCGAGCAGGCCGTTGGCACCTTTAGGCTCGACAGCGGTCTTGCCGCCGGTCATGCCGTTGACATCCCCTGCTGGAGCGCCCTGGTCGACGCTTCGTACAAGCTGGGTGACCGCACCCTCTACCTGCGCATGCCCAATTTCCACGGTGCCGACGTGCAGGCCCTGCAGCGCGCCCTCAACGTACTAGGCTTTGCCTGCGGTGAGGACGATGGTTACTTTGGCCCTCACACCGAGGCGGCCCTGCAGCAGTTCCAGGAAAACGTCGGTCTGTTTGCCGATGGTATGGCTTTCCAGGATACCTACGCCTACATCAACCGCCTGCACCACGTGTGGGAGGGTAAACCTTCGGTGACCGAGGCCGAATCGCGCATCGGCTTTGCCCGCGCGGCCAACGTACTCGAGCGTTTCCAGATTGCCGTCATCGGCGAGGACCCTATCGCGCGCAGTGTTGCATCGCGCATGTGGAACATCGCCACGGCGACGACCGACAGCAGCGGTATGATGCTTTGCGACTCCGAGGTTCCGACCGATGTCGACCTGGTGCTCGAGATCGCAAGCGACGAGCTACCCGCCGACGCCGCTCCGCGCGCCACGATTGCCCTCGCCGAGTGCCACAACCTGGCCCAGCGCATCCGTACCGCCAATGTCGCCGCACAGCAAAAGCCCGCGCGCATCCGCATTGAGCTCACCGGCATGACGCGCTACAACGGAACCTTCACCGCCAGCGACGCCCAGACGCTCGCGGTACGCCTGCTCGATGGCGTTTGCGATGCCCTCGCAGATTAGGTAAACTAAACGAGTTGCTTTTGTGCAACACCCATACTGGGACGTAGTTCAACGGTAGAACTCCGGTTTTTGGTGCCGGCTGTTGGGGGTTCGAATCCCTCCGTCCCAGCCCCTAAGAACATAGCGCTCCAGGCCCTTACGGACCCGGAGCGCTTTTTTGTGTGCAAGCGGAGGGATTCGAACCCGCAAGGGTGCGGAGCCGAGGAAACGCGAAGCGTTTTCCAGCGCAGCACGCAAGGAGCGAAGCGACGCAGCAGGGCGCGGCCGCCGGCAGGCGGACGCGGAATCCCTCCGTCCCATATCAGCCATGGGCCCCATCATTTAGAAACCATCAGCCCAGTTCCGAAAAGAGAGCCGCTTTCTACAAGGTGCCCCGACCGACGGGACCGCACGCCCTACTTCAGACTGAGCGACCATTTCCACGCGGGAATGACTTCGATAATGCCGTACTCCGTTTCGATTTGGGTGGTCTCACGCAGCGTAATGATTTTCGCGTCTTTGATCCCAGTTTTTGACATCGCCATCTCAAGGGAGCCGACTTCGCGCCGGCGCGTTTTCTCCGCTGTCATATCGACCGTTACCTGATAAAGTGCATATGGCTCCGATGCCAACGCATCACCAACCAGAAAATCGACCTTTTCTCGCGTTTGCGTCGGAGCCGTATATGAAGTCACCGTTTCCATGCGACCATTTGCCGTGCGGCGCATAAGCTCAGCATATATCGCAGTTTCCAGACGCTTTCCGGTATCCTGCTGATTGGCGCGCGATGTCGCATACGCCATCCCCTGATCGACGGCATAGACTTTATCCATTGTCGTTGTCTTCGGCGATAGCGCCGTTGAATACTCCGGTAGCAGCCCAATGAGATGAGCCTGTTGAAACAGACGCACGAGCTCACTAATTTTTTCCCATGACGCTCGATATCCGACAGACTTTAAAGCATCCAGCAAACTGTTGACCGAGAGGTCACACCCCGTGTTCCTCAGGCAGAAGAGCCCCACCTGGTTGGCGAGAGCGATATCCGTGCGCCCGCTTCGCTCGAGAATATCTCGCGCAACAACATCTCGTAGATAAGCCTGAAGCATCTGAATACGCGAACCAGCATTAAGCTCTTGAACCCCAGGGAAGCCACCCTCTACGAGGTAACGGTCATATGCCGATTCCAAATCAGTCCGCTGCTGCGGAGAAACAGCTAGAGTTCCAGCATCAGTAGACATATCCAGCGCTTCAATGTGATGAAACGCGCAGTACTCGCGAAACGAGAGCGGATGCATGGCATGCTCTTGCGAACGACCGCGAAACTGTGTTGCGATTTCATCAGCAGAGAGCTTCGAAGAAGATCCAGTAATAACAAGCGTCACATTCTCATGCTCAGCCAAGCGTTGACACACGCCCTGCCATCCATCAGTCTCCTGCACCTCATCCAAAAAGAGATAACAGCCCTTTGACCGCGCAGGGGGAACTTGACGCCAATATTCTTCCAATATGTCGCTCATAAGCGTGTCCGGCGCAGGCCGAAGACGATCGTCGGCAAAATTGAAGTAGAAGATACGCTCGGGATCGATACCGCGATCGATAAGGCGACGGATCCACTGAAACGCATAGAACGTTTTGCCGCAACGCCTGATGCCCGTGATGATATGGACAAGATTGAACGGCTTTGGCTCAGGAAGATCACCGATGACATCGTCTCGATGCACGACATGAGGAATCTCAAAGGAACGGGCCTCGGCAACAATCTCTGCAACACTCAACGCTGTAGGTGCCATAATGCTCTCCTTTCAACATCTTGAGTATATAACTTCTCGTGCAGGAGGAGAAGTTTCAGCCATAACTTCTCGTCCTGCACGAGAAGTTGAAGTAGATTTCAAGGCATGTCTCAAAAATCTACTCATACAAGACAGGCGCCCCAGGCCCATAAAGACCAAGAGCGCCTAGCATTTAGAAATCATCAGCCCAGTTCCGAAAAGCGAGCCGCTTGCGACAACCAAGTAGCCATCGGCCCCGGAAGAGCGGGGACACCGGCTTAGGTTTATCGCGAGTTCCGCACGAACAGGAGGCCACTTAATGTGGCCTCCGTCGTGAGCAGGACTGTAGAGCAGGAAACCTAAGCCGGTGTCCCCGCTCTCCCGGGGCCGAACGCCTTAGTTGTTAAGCATGCGGTCGAAGCTTCCCGAGTCGCCATCCCGATAGTCGGCGGTCATCAGGATCTCCTGCGGAATACGCCCGCCCTCGCGCAGCACGTTGCGGAACTGCACACGCGTAACCATGGGCAGGTCCTTGATCGTCGCCGCCAGGTTCTGTGGCACGCCCTGGTTGGCGGCCGCGGGCTCGCACTCGCCACCGGCCTTTACACGACGCTTGTGCTCGGCGAGCATGGCGCGATACATGCCGGCATGCAGGCGAATCTCAACGACATTGGCGTTACGAGCCTGCTCAACGATGCGCGCGCCCTCTCGATCGATATCGCCCACGTAGTAGACGTAGTTAAAGCGATAGCCGATCTCAGCCAGATAATCATCCAGCGCGTGCGAGACGCTCGCCTTGCAGCCGCCACCAAAGATGACACCGCCGACCTTGGTGCCAAAGAGCCTGGCGTGCTTGCGACCGCGCAGGAGCTTGACGATCTCGTCGTAGGTGTCCAGGTTCTCGACCATAATGAATGGCTTGTCGGCACCCAGCGTAAAGAAGCCCGTAAAGTGCACAGGACGGTTGGGGGCAACCTTAATCGCCTGCATGCTGATGCCCTTTTCGGTCATACGCCTAATCAGGCGCTCGCCGTGCTTGCCGTCAAAGGCCTTTTCGTCATTAAAGATCTGATAGGCACGCTGGCGGCGCGAGGCAATCGGCGTATCAGCACCGCGGTTCTGCTCAATCCAAGCCTGGATGATTGCGATCTCCTCGGCAATCTTGCGGTTGGACATCTCGTTGTGCTGAGTGCGCTGCGGAGCCTTTTTGCCGTCCTTGCCCTCGACCTTAACGATTTGAGTCTGCTGCTCCTTAATCTTGGAGAGCGCCGTGGGCGTGGGAACGACCTTGAGCAGCTGCCTGCCCAAAACGCGGGCCAGGGCAAACGCCGAGACCTCGCCATGGCCGGTCGACTCAGACTGCTGGGCAGCCGTATCTGCTGCGGCAGGCTCGGGCTTCTTCTGAGACTTGCGCTTGAAATCGCCTTGGGCATTGCGCTCGCGTTTCGGCGCAGACGGCTGCTTCTGTGGGCGCTCGGGCTTGCCCTCCTTTGTCGGTTGGCGTTTAGGCTGCTCCGAAGCAACCCCGGCTTTCGTATCCTCGTTCTGCGCCGCAGTCTTCTCGGTTGCAGCCTCGGCATGGGAGCCGCGGCCCCCGCGATGACGGCGTCGACGGGGTTTGCTCGAGGCGCTCTCCCCCGCCTGCTCGCCCGCAGGCTGCTGGCCCTTGACCTCGGCATCAACCACAGGCTGCGGCTCAACAGGCTTCTGCTCGCGAACTTCCGGCTCGGCAGGCTTCTCGGCCTTCTCAGTTTGCGCCGCAGGAATCTGATCGGCCTTCTCCTGACGCTTTACGGGATACGCGCGACTTGCAAAACCGCGTCCGGGACGGCACGAGCCCGATGCCTTCTTAGCCGGCTTCTCGGAATCGCCCGCGACCTCGGCAGACCCCTCGACCTCATGCGCAGCTTCATGCTGCTCAGCCTTAAAGTGCGCACCGCGACGACGCTTGGGCTCCTGAGGCTCAGTGGGCTTCTGCTCTTTCACAGGCTCCTGCGGCTCGGCGACGGGCTCGCTCTCGACAGTCTCGATATCGGCCCCGTCTTTTTGAGCCACGGCACGACGGAAACGCTCCTGCTGGGCGCGGCGCTGCGCATCGCGCTTGCCGCCTCCGCCAAAGCCGCCTCGGCCCGCCTTGGCAGTGAAGGCACGCACGACATGCTCGTCGAGCAGCTCGTCTGTATCGATATGCTCACGTGGGGCAGCCTCTTCCGCAGCAGGCATCTCAGAGGAATTATCGACGGAAGCCTCTTCGGCAACCTCGACAGGCTGCTCCCGGGCATCGCAAATCTCGGCATTGATGGTATAGAACGCCGGGCGCCCGTTAATGCCGCTGCCCTCGATCTTGGTCACGATATTTGCCGCGATAAGCTCGTCGCGCATCGCCTTGGTATCGCACTCCTTATCCACGGAGCGAAAGATTTGCGCCAGCGCGCTCGACTTAATCTTGAGTGCCTTGCGGCAAAGCAGATCGTAAGCAACGAGCTTCGCCCGCTCGGCAGAAAGCGACGTTTGGCCGCTCAAACGCTCGGCCAGAGCGTCGACATTGTTTTGGTTATCGGAATATACCGTCTTGGCCACGGGGCCCCTTTCATATGCACACATATACGTCTATATGGTACAACGCACGCACCTATCCACGCAAAACATCTGCGAGAACGCCCTTACATCACCCGCTTTCACAAGAAAAAAGACCGGGTCCGCTTGATTGCGGACCCGGCCTTTCCGAGTCATATAGATGAGGAGTACAACCCGTCCGATCGACTAGGCCTTGGCGGCCTCGGCGTCGACAGGGGCCTCGGCGGCAGCGGCGCGACCATACTCGGCCTTGCCCATCTCGGACCACTCGGGCTCCTCATCGGGCATGGAGCCGGCCTCCTTGCCGAAGAACTCCTTGAGGCAGTTGACGGCAACGATGAGGCCCAGGACCATCAGCAGGACGGCAAAGACGAGCTGCAGGCCCTTGGTGGCGGCAACGGAGACGGCGGCCGTGGTGGCGGTAGCCGGGATGGTGCCGAAGAAGCCGTAAGCCTGGACGGCGGTCATGCAGCCCATGGCGCTCTGGACCAGCGAGGTGAAGGTGCAGCAGAGCAGGAAGGCGACGGGCACGTAGAGCATCCAACCCTTGCGACCGGTGCACTTGCAGAACACGGCGAGGGTGATCATGGTCATACCGCCGAGCAGCTGGTTGGAAGCACCAAAGAGCGGCCAGATGTTGGCATAGCCACCGAAGGCGAGGGCGAGACCGGGAAGCAGGGTGACAACCGTGGCGAACCAGGGGTTGCCGAGGACCTTCATGTAGCCGGCCTTGGACTCGATGGCCAGAGCGTCGTTGGTCTGGGCGAAGAACTCGGAGAACGAGGTGCGGGCGATGCGGGCGACAGCGTCGAGCGAGGTCAGGGCCAGAGCGGAAACGTTCATGGTCATGAAGACGGTAGCGAGCGTGCCGTCAACGCCGAAGGCCTGCATACCGCGGGAGATGCCGGCGGCGAAGATCTGGAACGGGGTGGAAGCGACACCGGCGTTGAGGGCGCCGGTACCGGCGGTGTTCATGTCGGAGAACATGATGCCGGCGACGATGATGGCAAGGATGCCGACGAAGGACTCGACGACCATAGCGCCGTAACCGACCTTGACAGCGTCCTGCTCCTTCTCGACCTGCTTAGAGGAGGTACCGGAAGACACGAGGCTGTGGAAACCGGAGAGAGCACCGCAGGCAACGGAGACAAACAGGACCGGGAACATCATGCCGGAGGCACCGGAGAAGCCGGTGAAGGCCGGAGCGGTCATCGTAGCCTGGCCGTTAACACCCAGGACGACGATGCCGAGGACAGCACAGGCGATCATGACGATCATCATGATCGAGGTGAGGTAGTCACGCGGGGTCTTGAGCATCTGGATGGGCATAGCGCCGGCGAAGACCAGGTAGACCATGACGACGGCGAACCACTGGAACTTGTCCAGGTAGACCGGGAACTGCATACCGACGGCGAACATGAGGACCATGAGGACCACGCCGGTGACGAACTCGGCAGCGCCGGTGAGGTTGAACTTCTTCTGGGCCCAACCGAAGGCGATAGCGACGAAGGTGAACAGGATGGAGATGGTACCAGCGCAGCCGGCGGCATAGGACTTGGTGAAGTCGACGGCACTGGTAGCAGCGCCAGAGGCATCAACGGCCGGGGTGAACATGAACGTCTTGCAGACCATGTCGGTGAAAGCGGCGATGACGATGATGCAGAACAGCCAGCAGAACAGCAGGAACAGGCGACGGCCGGTCTTGCCGATGTACTTCTC
>CAKUGF010000040.1 GCA_934654585.1 uncultured Collinsella sp.
GGCTATTTGAGCCCATACCGTCGCAAGCTGATATCGCGCCAGGTAATCGAACCGACAGCGCCGGGCTTCGTGACCTTTTCGATTCCCTTTATGAAGGAATTCCTACAAGAATGCAGTGAAGAAATACTGGCAAGATACGGCGAATAGCACCGACTAAAAAAACTCAGCTAAGTATCTAGGCGCCAAGACACCATCTCGGCGGCAAGCGGGTGAACCTAGGGCCTGGCCGGGCGGCAGTGGTTAACTTTTCGTAGGTTCCGCACGCAAAGAAAGCCACTTAATGTGGCCTTCGAGCGAGCCCAGGACCTGACCGAGCAAAAATCAAACGGCGGGCCCGGGCATGGCGGCGAGTTTAACGAGCCGCCAAGATGGCGTCGATGAGCGTCAGTACGCCCCCGTCGTTGTTGCTCGGAATGCGCCACTTGGCATGCGCATTCATATGCTCTTCGGCATTGTCGACGATAAAGCTGTGACCGACGCGCTCGAGCATGGGGATGTCGTTGTAGGTGTCGCCCACGGCGGCGGCATCGGCGATGTCGATGCCGAGCTGCTCGCACAGGTGCGCGACGCCGGCGCCCTTGTCGACGCCCAAGTTCATAAAGTCAATCCACTCGCGACCGGCATTGGTGACATAGAGCTGGTCGGAGAATGCGGGGTTGTAGGTCTCACGGAACGCGGGCTCGGCATCGTAGGCAGGGAAGAAGATCGAGATCTTATTGGACTCGATATCGAGGCCCTCAAAGGTGTCGACGTAGTTGATCGTGTTGTAGTAGACACTGATTTCGTCGTGATACTGGTGGTCGCGGGCAAGCACGTAGAACTCGTCGTAGCAGCACAGGACGGGAACGGCGCGCGGGTCCTCCGAGGCACGGGCAAGCACCTGCTGGTATAGCGCCACGTCGATGTTGCTCTTATAGATATAGTTGCCGCGATAGATGACGCAGGCACCGTTGTCCGGGCAAAACGCGAGGCGGTTCTTAATGCCCGCGAACATTTCCTCGAGCTTGGGGGCCGGGCGTCCACTGGCGGGGCAGAATACGATGCCAGCGTCGGCGAGCTTGTCCAGACGCTCATCGAGGCCCTGAGGCAGCACGCGCTCGTCGGTGAGAAGCGTCTTGTCCATATCGACGGCGAGAATCTTAATGTTGCCGATATTGGCATCTGATTCGTAAGTTTGCATAAAAGCGCGCCTTTCGTTTCGAGATTGTTTCAGACGTTATAACCATTAACTAGTAGTCGGGCGTATTTTCGCAGGATTGACGCGTATTTGCACCACTCTTCACAAAGTAATGAAAAAACTTTTCAGAAATTTGAATTTGTCGCTTGTGCAGCAAGCACTTTAGCGTATGATAGCGACCATCGAAAACGGAGACGGCAAAAGCGCCGCTTACCGAGGAAAAGGTACCGTTTGCGATATATGAATTGCGCCCGGCGATACGTGAAAGGAGAGGCAGATGCAGTTCGTAAAGATCATCACCACTGCAGACAATGCCATCCGACGCCAGCGCGCAATTTCCCGACGACGATAACAATCGTCTCTGTCCGCATGGGGCGAAATGCCTCAACAGAGTCATTTTGAGGTCGTCGGGTTTTTAGCACGACATAGCCGCATGTTTCTAGGGCATGCCTGTGCTGCATTCTGCTGAATAACCTGATATTGCACGGTTTTTGACCTCAGGGTGACTTGCAACTGACCGATGTTCTAACTAGCTACCAAGGGCGAAAGGAAACAGCCATGAGCAAGGAAAAAGTCGTTCTCGCATATTCCGGTGGTCTTGATACATCCGTATGTGTCAAGTGGCTCCAGGATGAGAAGAATCTTGATGTCGTTTGCGTCTGCGGCAACGTGGGCCAGGAGGAGACCGGCCTGGATGCCAAGAAGCAGAAGGCCCTCGACCTGGGCGTTCTGGACTGCCAGGTACTCGACCTGCGCGACGAGTTCTCCGATGAGTTCCTGACCAAGGCCATCGCCGCCAACTCCATGTACGAGAACAAGTACCCGCTGCTCTCCGCTCTGTCCCGTCCGCTGCTTGCCAAGAAGCTCGTTGAGGTCGCCCACGAGTTCGGCGCCACCTATGTCGCCCATGGTTGCACCGGCAAGGGCAACGACCAGGTCCGTTTTGAGGCCGCCGTCAAGGCCCTCGACCCCGAGCTCAAGGTTATCGCTCCGGTTCGTGAGTGGGATCTGAAGTGCCGTCCGGACGAGGTCGCCTACGCCCACGCCCACAACGTGCCGGTTCCCGAGGGTGCCAACGACAACCCCTATTCCATCGATGACAACCTGTGGGGTCGCGCCATCGAGTGCGGTCACCTTGAGGATCCTTGGAACGAGCCGCTCGACGACGCTTGGGTTATGACCAAGAATCCCGAGGACACGCCCGACACCCCGACGTATACCGAGATTGAGTTTGAGGCCGGCAAGCCCGTCGCCGTCGACGGCAAGAAGATGAAGCTCTCCGAGATCGTTATCGCGCTCAACAAGATCTCCGGCGATAACGGCTTTGGCCGTCTGGATCTGGTCGAGGATCGTCTGGTGGGCCTCAAGAGCCGCGAGTGCTACGAGGTTCCCGGCGCCCTGACGCTCATCACCGCCCACAAGGCGCTCGAGGACATCTGCGTCGAGGGTGACCTGCTCAAGACCAAGATCAAGCTCGAGCAGGATTGGGCTACCGCTGTGTACAACGGCCAGTGGTACAGCCCGCTCAAGAACGCGCTCGACGCCTTTATGGCCGACACTCAGAAGTTCGTGACCGGCACCGTTCGTCTGAAGTTCTTCAAGGGCAACTGCCATGTCGTCGGCCGCAAGAGCCCGTTCAGCCTCTATGACTATGGTCTGGCCACCTACGATCGCGACACCACGTTTGACGAGAAGGCCAGCGCTGGCTTCATCGAGATCGACACGCTGTCGCTCAAGACGTGGGCTAAGGTCCAGGGTCCCAGCTCCGCTGCTGCTCAGGCCTAAGGCTTCCTTCCTTCCCTTGGTATCCGCGCGGCCCATCCGCGTGATACATAACGGGCGCATGGGGTCCCTACCTTTCGTTATGCTTGCTGACACTTCTTAACATCGGTGGCCCCTACGTTCCGCCCGCATATATGACGCCGCGCCTGCGGCTGAGTCCGAGCCCCGCCGGGGTTGTCCGGCGGGGCTCTTGCTATCAATTTGACGGCCTCGTGCCTCTATATATGAGGAGTATCCAATATGTTCAATGTCATCGCGCATGCTTTACTTGCCCTCGCGCCCGAGCTCGATGCTGCAAAGGTCGAGGACGTCCCTATGAGCCTGAAGGCTTGGATTGACGGTTCGCAGGGCAACATTCGGAGGGAGACGTTGGGTGCCAAGTGCATGGTGCGTCACTTCTTTGCAAATTAGCTACATGGCCCCGCGCACGGTGGGGAATGTGTAAAACTAGCGGTTGAAAAATCGCTTTAGCGACATGGCGTATTGCTTTGGGCGCTTGTTTTGGTAATTGGAGAAAGGGGACGGTTCCATGGCTCTTTGGGGCGGTCGTTTTGAGGCGGGAGTGGCCGAGGTCACGCAGGAGTTTGGCGCGTCGCTGCCGGTCGACAAACATCTCTATAAGCAGGATATCGCCGGTTCTAAGGCGCATGCCAAGATGCTGGCGGCCCAGGGCATCATCAGTGCCGAGGATGAGCAGGCGATTGCCGAGGGCCTGACCGGAATCGAACAGGATATCGATGCCGGCAACTTCACCTTCGATATCAACGACGAGGACATCCATATGTCCATCGAGAGCGAGCTGACGCGTCGCATCGGCGAGGCGGGCAAGCGTCTGCACACCGGCCGTTCGCGTAACGACCAGGTGGCGACCGATACCCGCTTGGGCGTCAAGGCGCTGGCCAAGGAGCTTATGGAGGCCAACCTGCAGCTGCGTCATGTGCTGGTGGACGCCGCCAAGAAGTATGACAGGGTCATTCTTCCCGGCTACACGCACATGCAACATGCGCAGCCCGTGCTGCTCTCGCACCACCTGCTGGCGTATTCCTGGATGTTCGCGCGCGACTTTACGCGCCTGAAGGCTGCCTTTGATGCTGCCGACAACTGCCCGTTGGGTGCCGCCGCACTTGCCGGCACAAGCTATCCGCTCGACCGTCAGATGACAGCCGCCGAGCTTGGCTTTGCGGGCGTGATTCCCAACTCGCTCGATGCTGTTTCGGACCGTGATTTCCTGCTCGATCTGCATTACGCCGGCTCCGTCATGGCCATGCACCTGTCGCGTCTTTCCGAGGAGATCGTGCTGTGGTCGAGCTCCGAATTTGGCTTTATCACGCTTTCCGACTCGTACTCCACTGGCTCGTCCATCATGCCGCAGAAGAAGAATCCCGACTTTGCCGAGCTTATCCGCGGCAAGAGCGGCCGAGTCTATGGCAACCTGGTGCAGCTGCTTGTGACCATGAAGGGCCTGCCGCTGGCCTATAACAAGGACTTGCAGGAGGACAAGGAGGGCGCGCTCGATACCGCCCACACGCTCATGCAGTGCCTGTCGGTTATGGCCGGTATGATTTCGACTTGGACCGTCAACGAGGATGCCATGGCGCGCGAGTGCGGCGTGGGGCACCTTGCCGCTACCGATGTTGCCGATTACCTGGCCAAGCGTGGCCTGCCGTTCCGTGAGGCGCATGCCGTGGTGGGCCATCTGGTCCTGATGTGTGAGAAGCGCGGCTGCAATCTTGAGGACCTGCCGTTTGAGGTGTTCCAGGAGGCAAGCCCGCTCTTTGAGCGCGATATTACCGAGGCGCTCGACATCCCGTCGATTGTCGCCGCGCGCACGACCGAGGGCGGTACCGCCCCTGCCGCTGTTGCCGTGCAGCTGCAGCGTGCCGAGGCACAACTCGTTGCCGACGAAGGTGTGTTTGGCTCGTTGACCAAGGTCGTCGAGATGGGCCACGGAGCTAATTAGCTTATAGGATGCGTCTGTCTGGTGCGTTCATCATATCTTGCCTTTACGGGTGCTCGCTACGGTGGGCGCCCGTTTTGTTATAGGGAAGGAAGGAGCTTGTCGAGAACTTTTGTAGGACCTTTGGGCAGGTTGTGAAGGGGATACGTTTGCGGGTGGCAACCGACCGTCTGATCTGTTCGATGCGGTTGATGGGCGGTCGGATGGTACTCTAGTCGGGCTTCGGAACAGAAGTGACACATATGGAGCGCTTCAATAAATTGCAACGTTTCAATAAACAGCTTTTTGTTTAACTGCAGCTAAAACTCTGTTACGATGCAGTCCAGGCGGGTGCCGGAATGGGACTTGGGCACGCGCGAACCTACTTGAAAGGCTACCTTATGGCTATCGAGAAGACCTTCATCATGATTAAGCCCGACGCTGTGCGCGATCGCAAGATCGGCGAGATCGTTGCTCGCATTGAGCGCAGCGGCCTTGTCATCGAGCGCATGGAGATGACCACGCTCGAGCGCGCTACCGTCGAGGAGCACTACGCCCATCTGGCCGACAAACCCTTCTTTGGCGGTCTGTGCGACTTTATGACGAGCGGTCCGGTCGTCAAGATGGTTGTTTCCGGTCCTTCTGCCGTCTCCAAGATGCGCACCCTCATGGGTGCTACCAACCCGCTTGATGCCGCTCCTGGCACCATCCGCGGCGACTTTGCCGTCGATGTCAACGCCAACGTGATCCACGGCTCCGACTGCCTGGAGAACGCCGAGATCGAGATCAAGCGTTTCTTTGGCTAAACCAGCTTTGACTCCTTAAAGCTGTTAGCGTGTGGCTTGGGCGCCGCGGAACTCCATCCGCGGCGCCCTTTTTATATCAGTAGATTTCTAGGCATGTCCCAAAAATCTACAAAGGGGCCCGCCCGGATGTGTGTTCCGAGCGGGCCCCTTGCTGTTAGCTTGTGGCGCTGAGTAGTTTAGGCTTCGTCGACGATCTTAAGGCCGCGGGTCTGGTCGATCTCGTTGAGGAGGTTAACGCGACGCTCGTGACGGCCGCCCTCAAATTCGGCGTCGAGCCACTCGTCGACAATCATCTTGGCGAGCTCGGAGCCCACGACGCGGGCACCAAAGGCGAGCACGTTGGTGTTGTTGTGCATGCGGGAGAGCTTGGCGCTGAAGGGCTCGGAGCATACGACGGCGCGTACGCCCTCGACCTTGTTGGCAGCCAGACTAATCCCGACGCCGGTGCCACAGATCAGGATACCCAGGTCGACGTCGCCGTTGGCAACGGCCTTACCCACCTTGTAGCCGGCGATGGGGTAGTCAAAGCTCTCGGAGGTGTCGGTGCCAAAGTTCACGACCTCGCAGCCGCGCTCCTTCAGGTGCTCGGAGATGATGTTCTTGAGCTCGACGGCGGCGTGGTCGTTACCGATACCGATCTTCATGGATGGTTCCTCTCTGGTC
>CAKUGF010000041.1 GCA_934654585.1 uncultured Collinsella sp.
GGAGCTAGTTCCGCGTTGCGCTAGCTGCGGAAACGCGGTCTCCGTCCAGGCTGTTGCGTTGAGATTGAAAATCAACCTGATTAATTGCTGCGCGGATCCGCACCGGCTTCGCCCGCCTGCCGGCGTGCTCGCCCGCTCGCTAAAAACGCTCCGCGTTTTCTTCACGCTCGCGCCTCGACCGAGGTTCGAATCCATGCGGTCTTTACGTAAAAGAAAAGCCCCCGTTGCCGGAGGCTTCAAGTTCAATTGGTGCGGCGTATAGGATTCCGCGCATCCGCTGCGCGGATCCGCACCGGCTTCGCCCGCCTGCCGGCGGACTCGCCCGCTCGCTACGGACGCTCCGCGTCCGCTTCACGCTCGCGCCTCGACCGAGGTTCGAATCCATGCGGTCTTTACGTAAAAGAAAAGCCCCCGTTGCCGGAGGCTTCAAGTTCAATTGGTGCGGCGTATAGGATTCGAACCTATGACGTTCTGATTCGTAGTCAGACCCTCTATCCAGCTGAGGTAACGCCGCAGCGCAAGACATATAAAACCACTTTAGTTCATCAGAGTCAAGCACAATCTCAAACTTTTTTTCTCCTGGGCGTATTTACCTCACGCTGCTCCGCATACGCCAGCGCTCTCCGTGCGATCGATCGGTTTTTCGACCACGTCAAACTTGGCATCGAGTTCCCCAAGGAGTGAGCGGACCCGTTGAGCGCAATCGTAATCAGCAAACGAAACACTCAGCATTCGAGCAACCTGGTTAGAAGTCCCGACTCCATAGAACCGCTCAAGTGCCGCAAGCCCCTCATGCGCCACAAATGTCTCGACCACATGTGGTGACTCCTCATAGCACCATTGCGTCAACGGCCCCTCGCTCGTCTGCCGAATCACCAAGCCACCCATGCCAGACGGCTCGCACGTTACGAGTAGGTACTCTCCGCCTTCGTCGCTCTCGAACAAAACCACCCGCTCATCAAACAACTCCATCGCATCCCCTTTCTCTCGCTCTTATCTAACAAAAGCATAGCAGGTAGATGGCTGTATACAGAACAGTTGTTCGTGTATTTCCTGTTGAGCTGTCCGCACACCATGGTATGAGTCGCACGCATAAATAAGGGCGCCCCAGATAGGAGCGCCCTTGCAAATCGCCTATGCAGCTAGCCTACGCGACCGGCTCGATCTTCTCGAGGCCGCCCATGTAGGGACGCAAGACCTCGGGGATCGTGATGGAGCCGTCGGCGTTCTGGTAGTTCTCCAGAATGGCGGCCATGGTGCGGCCGGCCGGCAGACCGGAGCCGTTAAGGGTGTGCAGGTAGCGCGAACCCTTGAAGTTCTCGGGGTCGCGATACTTGATGTTGGCACGACGGGCCTGGAAATCGCCGCAGTTGGAGCAGGAGCTGATCTCCTTGTAGGCGTTGTAGCTCGGCAGCCAGACCTCGACATCGTAGGTCTGGCGAGCAGAGAAGCCCAGGTCGCCAGTGCACAGGCTGATTACGCGATAAGGAAGGCCAAGCTGCTGCAGCAGGTACTCGGCCTCGGCGGTCATGCTCTCGAGCTCCTCGTCGGACTCCTCCGGCTTGGCAAACTTGACCATCTCGACCTTGTCGAACTCGTGCTGGCGAATGATGCCGCGGGTGTCGCGACCAGCGGAGCCGGCCTCCTCACGGAAGCAAGGAGTGAAGGCGGTGTAGCGACGCGGCAGAGTGTCGGCGTCCAGAACCTCGCCGGCGTGCAGGTTGGTCAGCACGACCTCGGCGGTGGGGATCAGGAAGTTGTCGCCCGAGACGTGATAGGCGTCGTCCTCGAACTTGGGCAGCTGGCCCGTGCCGAACATGGTCTGACGCTTGACGACGATGGGCGGCCACCACTCCTTGAAGCCACGGCTGGTGTGCGTGTCCAGGAAGAAGTTGATGAGGGCGCGCTCCAGGCGGGCGCCGGCGCCACCGAGAACGGTGAAGCGGCTGCCGGAGAGCTTGTTGCCGCGTTCGAAGTCGAGGATGTCGAGATCGGTACCCAGATCCCAGTGCGGCTTAAAGTCGAAGTCGAACTCGCGCGGGGTGCCCCAACGACGGCGCTCGATGTTCTCGTCCTCGTCCTTACCGTACGGGGTGGCCTCGCACGGAATGTTGGGCAGGTGAGCCATGAAGTCGTACTGCTCCTGCTCGAGGGCAGAGCGGCGCTCGGCAAGACCGTCGATCTTCTCGTTGACGGCGCGCACGGCCTCCTTGGCGGCCTCGGCCTCGTCCTTCTTGCCCTCCTTCATCAGGGCGCCGATCTTCTTGGACTCGGCGTTACGCGTGGCCTGGAGCTCCTCGACCTCGGTGATGACGGCACGGCGCTCGTCGTCGAGCTCAAAGAACTTCTCGCGATCCCAAGACGTCTGGCGATTGGCCATGGCGGTGTCGATGGCATCGGGGTTCTCGCGAACAAACTTGATATCAAGCATTAGATCCTCCGGCGATATACATTCCAGTTAGGTTGCAACCTTGTACATGTATGGGCAAGTATATACTTATGAGCGTTTACGACCCAACTCAACTACGCAAGAAGGCACCTAATGGACGCAGTTTTTTCCTTTTTGTTTGGCACCACCACCGGTTTTGCCGTTCTTTTTGGCGGCGGTATCCTGCTTTTTGCGATCCTCGCCTTTGTGCTAGAGAAGCGCACCCATAAGATGTACGTCGACCGCGGCCCCAAGTCCGAGGACGAGGACGACAGCTTCTGGGACTAACCTGCCAAAAAGGGACAGGTTTATTTTGGTCGGTTTTATCTGGGCAAACGCGAGCGCCCCGCAACTGGAATTGAGCCAGTTGCGGGGCGCTTTTTACTAAAGGGACAAAACCGCAGGAAAAACCTGCCAAAATAAACCTGTCCCTTTTTGGTCGGTTTTACTGGAGCGTGGCGTCGATGGCCTTGACCAGAGCGCTGCGCATGCCGGCGTCCTCGAGCGCGACGACGCCCTTGATGGTGGCGCCACCGGGCGAACACACGGCGTCCTTCATGGCGGCGGGATGCTGGCCGGTTGCCAGCTGCAGCTTTGCCGTACCCAGCGCCATCTGGCTTACGATGCGATAGGCATCGGCGCGCGGAATACCGTGTTTGACGGCCGCATCGCCCAGAGCCTCAATCGCCATGGCGACAAACGCCGGCGCGCAACCGCCCACGGTGCCGCCCACAAACAGCAGGTTCGTATCGAGCTCGACCACCGTACCGAGCTTGCCAAGCAGATCGAGCACCGTGGCGCGCTGCTCGCCGTTGAGCGTCGAGATCTTCTCGCAGGCGATAACGCCCTCGCCCACCGAAACCGGCGTGTTGGGCACCGTCGAGATGTGCGCGACGCCCGGCAGGACCTGTTCCCACTTGGCGCTATCCCAAGTCCAGGCGACCGAGAGAACGACCTTGTCGCCAAGGGCGTCCTTCAGCGGAGCGAACACCTTCTCGATCATGTACGGCTTGACCGCAGCGACCACGATATCGGACGCGGCAACGACCTCGGCCGCATCGCGGCAGGCGGTCATGCCGCGCGCCTCACAGCGTTCGACTAGGGCGTCGTAGCGGCCCGCGCAGGCGCACATGTCACCCGCGGCCACGCCGGCAGCGATCCATCCATCGGCCATAGCGCTCGCCATATTGCCAAAACCGACAAATCCGATTTTCATATCACGTAGTCCTCTCAGATGCGTTCCTCAAAACGAAAGCCATTGTCCCACGCCATTGTTTCGTATTGCCAACCTATTTGTGATACGGCTCGCCACGGCTGATCTTGCAGGCGCGGTAAATCTGCTCTAGCAGCACCACGCGGGCCAAGTTATGCGGCAAGGTAATGCGTCCAAAGCTAAGCATCTCGTCGGCGCGTGCACGCACCTCATCGCTCACGCCGTCCGAGCCGCCGATCACAAAGGCAATGTCGCTGCTGCCTCGCAGCATGAGGTCATCGAGACGCGCTGAGAGTTCCTCGCTCGAGCGCTCCTTGCCCTCGATAGCGAGCAGGATCACATGTGCTCGAGTCGGCAGAGCGGCAAGAATCGCCGCACCCTCTTTGTCGCGCGCGGCGTCCACGCCACCCGCCTTAGCTGGATCGATATCGGCGACCTCGCGCATATCCACCTTGGCATAGGCGCCCAAACGCTTGGTGTACTCGGCGCACGCGTCCTTCCAAAAGCGCTCTTTGAGCTTGCCAACACAAACGACGGTGTACTTCACGCGCGTCTACTCCTTTGACTCGTTCTGAACCTTACCGGCAGCCAGCATCTGCTCGAACATAGAGGCCGACTGCGAGAAGTCGCTCGGCAACACGACCGTCGAGTTTTTGCCCGTACGTGCGAACTCCGTCATCATCTCCGTCCACTGCGTAAACATGAACAGCTGGTTGGCCTCGTCGTTGCCAACACCTGTCTCCTGGATGATCTCGAGCGAGTCCTTGATACCCAGCGCGATTGCCTTGCGTTGGTTGGCGATGCCCTCGCCCGCCTTTTCCATGGCTTCAGCCTCGGCGGTCGCCTCGGTCACTCGCTTAATGCGGTCGGCCTCGGCGAGCTCTTGCGCCGCAGCGCGCTTGCGCTGGGCGGCGTTGATGTCGTTCATGGAGTTCTCGACCTCGGTCGGCAGCGCAATCTTGGTGATGAGCGTCGAGACGAGGGTGAAGCCGTAGGCGGCCATCTGCTCGGACACGGTAGCGTTGACATCCTTGGCGATGTCATCCTTCTTGGCAAAGACCTCGTCGAGTGTGTAGACGGGAATCGAAGAGCGCAGGGCGTCGGTGATGAAGTCGCGCATCTGGTCGACGGGCTCCTGCAGCATATAGTAGCTCTTGTAGATGCCCGAATCCGCCGGGCCAGCGCCCATGTCATAGCTCACATGGTACTGGGCCGAGACCTCGAGGCCGATGGTCACATTGTCCTGAGTCTTAACGTCGATACCAAAACCGTTTTTCATGGTACGCAGACTCACCGTGGCGGCCTTGCGGTCGATTACGGGCACCTTCATATGGAAGCCGGCATTGACGATACGGTTGAATTTACCCAAACGCTCGATAATCACGGCGTGTTGCTGCTCGACAACGTAGCAGGCGTTGGGAAGCAGCAGCAACAGGATGATGATGGGAATCAAAAGACTGGTAAGGGCGGCGATGATACCGGAAAACAGCATGGTCTCTCCTCTGATAGGCACACGTTGGCATTAGGATACCTGTGCGGAGCGCCCATATGGCCCCAACAAGAAGGCCGTGGTCAAAAAAGGCCAAATATGAGTACTGTCACCATTTTAGTAGCAGCGATTTTCGACCAAAAACGCCCTGCTGAAACCAAGATACTTCCAAATTTATTCAAATCATCTCTTAGCTGAATCAAATTAGCGTACATTTGTTGCGTAAGTATCGCCAACCGAGCGTTTTAAAATGATGCAAATGTGGTTACAGTACTCATTTTTGCCACTTTTTGACCACGAGGGTTTCCGGCAAACGAAATCGAAGGGCGTATCTGCCAAAACGCCTTCATAACAAAAAAGCTCCCATTGCTGGGAGCTCTTTCATTCAATGGTGCGGGCGAAAGGACGTCCGCGTATCCGCTTCGCGGATTCGCACCGGCTTCGGCCGCCTGCCGGCGCCCTCGCCAGCTCGCTAAAAACGCTCCGCGTTTTCTTTCCGCTCGCTCCTTCGCAGGTTCAAGTCCCTGCGAAGGGCCCATAACAAAAAAGCTCCCATTGCTGGGAGCTCTTTCATTCAATGGTGCGGGCGAAAGGACTTGAACCTTCATGGGGTTGCCCCCATACGGACCTGAACCGTACGCGTCTGCCAATTC
>CAKUGF010000042.1 GCA_934654585.1 uncultured Collinsella sp.
CAGACGGGAAAAGACGAGGTTTCCAAATTAGAGATTCCCGTTATGACCGACGAAGTCAAACGCGATTCAAGCCTATATAAGTCGTATCGGAATGTCGCCGAGAAAATCAAGGCCGAGTTTGATGCCATGGGAGGGCTGGCCTAATTCTGGCGACATACGTTTCTGAATGAGGAGTCTGTGCAATGGCAGGCGAATCTTATGCAATTCCCCCCAAAGATCGTGCTGTTGAGGGAATTCTTTGGTACATCCAGCACCATCAGCTTGCCGGCGGCGATCGCCTGCCGGCCGAGCGTGTACTGTGCGAAGATATCGGCGTTTCGCGTACGGCGTTACGTGCTGGCATCACGCGGCTTATTTCGTGCGGAACGCTCGAGAGCCGCCGCGGATCGGGTACGTATGTGTGTCCTCCCAAACCGCTAAATATCTTCCAGGAAACGTACAACTTTTCCGATGCCGTGCGAACTGCCGGCCTGCACCCCTCTTCTCGCTTGGTTTCCACCGAGACTGTCGAGGCAGACGAGGCGCTTGCCGACAAACTTGGGGTGGCCGTAGGCGCTCCCTTGCTCCGCATGCAGCGCGTCCGTCTCATTGAGGGCGAGCCGGCGTCAATCGAAACGGCCCATGTCAATCTGTCGCTTTGCCCGTCGCTTCCCGACCATGATTTTGAGCACGAGAGCCTCTATGACGTCTTGCTCAAAGAGGGTGGCGTGCGCGTTGAGCATGGACGTGAGCATATCTCGATCTCGCGCTTGAACGCCGAGGAGGCCGAGCTTCTCCAACAAGAAGAGGGGACGCCGGTGTTCTACGAAAGCACGATTGAGTTTGATAAAGACATGCGCTTTGTGGAGCATTGCAAATCGGTGATTTTGCCCACGAAGTTCCGCTTTGCCGATAACGGTGAAAAGAATGGCATGAGGAGCGTGGCAGGTGAACAATGGCTGAAACAGTAGATGCCACTCCGGTTTATATGCGCATTCGACGTCGCATTGAGGAACGTATCGAGCGCGGCATATACCCCACGGGTTCGATGATTCCGTCCGAGAACGAACTTGCCGACGAGTTTGGCACGACGCGCCTGACCATCCGAAGCGCCGTTGATGAGCTGGTCCGTCGCGGCCAGATTCGTCGTGTTCGAGGAAAAGGCGCCTTCGTGGCGCAGAAAGTGCCTGCTATTTTTGAGCGTACGGGCGGCTTCCGTGAATCGGTCCGCGCCTCGGGAGGCGAGCCGTCCGTCCGTATCCTCGCGCGCTCCAAGCGCTACGCCGGACCGTACTATGCCGATTTGTTTGGCATTGCCGAGGATGACCTGCTCTATTCCATTCGACGCCTGAACTGTGTAAACGGCGACCCCGTATCGATCGAGATGGCGCTTATCCCCTGTCTGCTGTTCCCAACCATCGAAGAGATCGATGTGTCGGTCTTCAGTCTGTACGAGACCTATGAGATGCTGGGGCGAAAGCCGGTCATGGCGCAGGAAAAGCTCAATATCGAGGCGCTGGGAGCACGCGACGCAGGCTTGCTCGATTTGGAGCAAGGGGACCTTGCCTTGACGTTGGAGTGCGTGAGCTACGATGCAAGTGGGCAGGCGATCGAGTACGTCAAGTCGTTCAACCGCGGCGATGCGGGTGGATATACCTATACGTACTAGCTGGTGCATTTGCATAACGGTTGGGAATGCTGACTGATTTTGATCAATGAGCGGGCTGTATATACAACCTTACAGGGGTCGAAATCAACCGTTCGCCGATGGGGAAAGATTAGTCGGCAAATAGGTATCAAAAAGCCGTAACCTGTAACTGTGATTGGTATCAAATACTAATAATTTGTTACGAGGTGAGACGATGAAAATGCTCGATTACGTTCAGCTTGCCCATGTGCGTATGGGCGAGAACCTCGAGCGTTCGTCCGAGCTTGTAGGCCAGCTCGTCGATATTTTCCAGTCCGCATCCTTTGGTGCACTGCGCATCGTCGCATCGGGTTCGTCCCGTCACGCCGCCGATTGTGCCCGCGATTACCTGCAAGACGCACTGCAGATGCAGGTGTCCGTTGTGACGCCTGAGGCCTTCGTCGATTCTGAGCATACCTATCCTCAGAATGCGCTCAACATTGCCATCTCTCAGAGCGGCTATTCGACCAACACGATTGCGGCGCTCGATTACATGCGCACGAACGATATGGCCGCGGTTGCGCTTACGGCAAACGTCGAGGCTCCCATTAAGGAGCACGCCGATATCGTTCTCGACTACGGTGTGGGCGTCGAGTCGGTGGACTTTGTGACCTTGGGTGTCCAAACGCTCATCGAGTACCTAGTTCTCTTTGGCATTTATGGCGGCCAGGCTCTGGGTGTGCTCGATGCCGATGCAGTTGCTCAGCGCCTGAGCGACCTGAACGATGCGATCCAGGCCAACGCCACAATGTGCAAGACCGCCGAGGCATATGTCCAAGACCATCTGCTCGAGTTGTCGGAGCACGTTCCGGCCATGGTTGTGGGCAATGGCCCCAACTATGGCGTTGCCGAAGAGGCGGCGCTCAAGCTGAGCGAGACCATTAAGATTCCGGCCATGCATCACGAGGGCGAGGAGTTCGTCCACGGTCCCGAGATGCAGATTACCCCGGGCTACCTGGTATTTATCGTCGACGATCCTCGAGGGTCGGAGCGTCTGGCAACTATCGCCGACGCGCTGTCGAAGGTAACCAAGAAGGCAGTCCTGCTGACCATGCATCCCAAGGGCAAGGCTCACGAGATTGCGGTCCCGCAGGTGGCTCCGCTGCTGGTCGCGATTCCCAACCTGGTGTTCTTCCAGACGATGGCGGCGATTGTCACCGAGCGTCTGAACTCGTGGGATGTTCATCCGTATCTCGATGCCGTCTCCAAGCAAATGGAGGTCAAGGCAGAGGGCTACGAGGAATCGGTCAACACGCTTAAGGCCAAAGCGGCTGAGTGTTACGGAATGTAGGCGGGCGTTGTCGCTCGTTGGCATAGGGGATTGTTAAGGCAACCCCAGAAAGGAGAAGCAAATGAAGGAAACCGAGAAGATCGAGATCATGAATTTCGACCAGGAGGGCTACCTCGAGGACGGCAAGGCACTCTACGAGACCGGCAAGAAGATGACCGCGCTCGCAGACAAGGTTGCCGACGAGGGCTACGACGCCGTCTTCCTGATGGGTGTCGGTGGCACCTGGGATGAGCTCATGCAGCTCGAGTACCTCATGAACAAGTTCGGCGACCGCGACCTCGAGGTCTACCTGATCCACGCCGCCGAGTGGAACGTCTCCGGCCACAAGCGCATGACCGACAAGTCCGTCGTGCTCACCGCCTCCGAGTCCGGTACCACCCCCGAGGTCCTCGAGGCCGTCAAGAAGATGAAGGACATGGGCGTGCGCGTCTACGCCATGACCAAGCCCGAGGGCCCCATCGGCCAGGCTGTCGGTGCCGAGAACTGCGTCGCCATGGCTTCTGACCATGGTTCCGGTGGCTGCGAGAAGGGCTACTACCTCGCCGACTGCTTCGGTCTGCGCCTGCTCAACCGTCGCGGCTGCTTCCCCAAGTTCGATCTGTTCATCGAGCAGACCAAGGACATCTGGAAGGACATGCTCGACATTCGCAAGCGCTTCGAGCCGCGCGCCGAGGAGCTCGCCAAGAAGTACGCCCTCGCGCCCTACACGATGTTCATCGGCTCCGGCGCCCTGTGGGGCGAGACCATTCTGTTCTCGATGTGCATCCTCGAGGAGATGCAGTGGAAGCGCACCCGCTACATCACCTCCGCCGACTTCTTCCACGGCACGCTCGAGCTCGTGGAGCCGGGCGTCCCCGTGTTCCTGTTCATGGGCGAGGACGAGAACCGCAAGCTCGACGAGCGTGCTCGCGCGTTCCTCACCCGCGGCGTGACCGGCGACGCCGACATCAACATCATCGACACCGCCGAGTTCGCCATCCCCGGCCTTGACGACGACTTCCGCGTCATCGTTTCCCCGTGGATTCTGACCGTGCTCGTGACTGACCGCCTGGCCCGCTACTACGAGACGGTCACCAAGCACAACCTCAAGTATCGTCGTTACTATCACCAGTTCGACTACTAAAGCCAAGCGCGGGGACGCGTCAATCACGGAAGGATCTGCAGAATGAGACAGTACATCATCGCCAGCCATGCGCACTTCGCTACCGGCATCAAAGAGAGCATTGAGCTGCTCTCGGGTGCTCGCGACAACGTTCACGACCTTTCGATGTTTGTCGACGACCGCATGGACGTGGCCGAGGAGGCCCAAAAACTGCTGGCAGGCATGTCTGCCGACGATGATGTCGTCGTCTGCACCGACCTCTTTGGCGGCAGCGTGAACAACGAGTTCACCAAGATCGTCCAGACGCGTCCCCGCACCTACCTTGTTACCAACATGAACCTTCCGCTGCTCATTCAGCTGCTGTTCTCCGATGAGTCGGCACCGGTTGATGAGACGATTCGCGCCATCGTCGCTGCGGACGATACGCGTGTGAAGTTCGTCAACGACCTGCTGGTCGATGACGACGAGGAAGAAGAGTTCTAATCCGCAGCACCTACTGACACGCCGTAAAACGGCACAAGACCTTTGGGGGGTCACATTATGATTCAGCTACTTCGCGTCGACCATCGTCTGCTTCATGGCCAGGTCGCAGTCTCTTGGGTCCAGGGCCTTGGTTCTAACTGCATCTTCTGCGTGGGCGACAAGGTCGCCAACGACCCGGTGTGGAAGACCACGCTCAAGATGGGCAAGCCTGCCGGCTGCAAGCTCGTCATCAAGGACATGGCGAACGCCATCGAGGCCATTAACTCGGGCGTGACCGACAAGTACAAGATGATTATCTGCGTCGCCACCATCGCCGAGGCAAAGCAGCTGGTCGAGGGCTGCCCGCAGATTAAGTCGATTAACCTGGGCAACACCAAGCCCAAGGACGAGAAGCGTCCCGACGCGCGTCAGGTCTCTCGCCAGATCTTCCTGACCGCGGCCGAGGAAGCCGATGTGCGTGAGATGCTGGACCGTGGCGTCGAGGTCGAGATCCGTCCTCTGGCCGATGACCCTAAGGTTGACTGCGCCAGCGTGCTCTAGGCGGTTAATTTCGAAGAGCTCCGTCTCTTCGTAGTGTCCTATATGGAAAGGGGGATGTATGCTTACCCAAGCAATCCTCATCGGACTTATCGCCGCATTTGGTAAGTTCGACTACCAGCTCGGTACGCTCTATGCGTTCCGTCCCATCGTCCTGTGCCCGCTCGTGGGCCTGGTGCTGGGGGATTTGCAGTCCGGTCTCGCGATTGGCGCGAGCCTGGAGCTGCTGTTCATGGGCTCGATCTCCATCGGCGCCTACGTTCCGCCCGATGAGACGATCGGCGGCGTGCTCGCCTGCGCCTTCGCTATCCAGCTGGGCCAGAGCACCGAGGCTGCCATCGCACTCGCTATGCCTATCGCCACGCTGTGCCTCGCCATCAAGAACATCCTGAACGCAGCCCTGCCGATCCTGGTCGACCGCGCGGATGTCTTCTCTGCCCAGGGTAACCTCAAGGGCGTCTACGCGATGCACTTCCTGATTGGCTCCACGGGCGTCCTCATGGCGTTCCTGCTGTGCTCGCTGTCGTTCTATCTGGGCGCTGACGCGATCCAGGGCATGCTCGACTTCATTCCGCAGTTCGTGCTTGACGGCTTCGGCGTCGCCGCCAACATCCTGCCGGCCATGGGCTTCGCCATGCTCGGCCGCCTGGTGCTCACCAAGCAGCTCGTGC
>CAKUGF010000043.1 GCA_934654585.1 uncultured Collinsella sp.
CAAGTGGTGGGCGATGAGGGATTCGAACCCCCAGCCTTGTGCGTGTAAAGCACCTGCGCTAACCGTTGCGCCAATCGCCCGCAGGGATTGAGTATAGCGGAAACCCTGTGCGGTTCATCGCTAATTCATAACGAAACTTACGCGGCGACTTCGGCGTTCTTGTTCTCGTCGATAAAGAAGCGCTTGTACCAGATGAGGAACGTCAGCGTGGTATAGATCTTACGCTGGTTGAGAGCGCGGCCCTCAAAGTGATCGTCAAGCAGCTTCATGAGCGCATCAGTGTCAAAGAAGTCGGCAGCCCACGGTGCGGTGAAGTACTCCTTGACGTAGTCGTAGTACTTCTGCTCGCGCAGCCAGAACTTAACTGGCACGGGGAAGCCGACCTTCTTGCGCGTTGCCCACTCGTCGGGCAGCGTGCGGTTGGCGGCGTGACGCAAGACGAGCTTGCAGCCCTCTTCGTTAACGCGATAGTTAGCGGGGATGTGCTCGGCGAACTCCATGACCTTCTTGTCCAGGAACGGAACGCGAAGCTCCAGAGAATGCGCCATGCACATCTTGTCGGCCTTAAGCAGAATGTCGCCCGGCAGCCACATGTTCATATCGAGATACTGCTTCTTGGAAAGCTCGCAGCAGTTGGGGACTTGCTTGTAGTATTCGGCGCACATTTCGGCGGCGTTCTTGCCAGAATCGTAGGTGGGTTTAAGCACCTCGTCGACCTCGGACGGGTCGAACACCTTTGCCTGGCCCACATACCAGCGCTCGGGGACCTCGGCGCACTTGGTCAGGAAGTTGTGGCCCTTAAAGTAGGGGAGATGCTGGACGAGCGAGCCCAGGGCACGGCGTACGCCGAGCGGCACACGCTTCTTAAAGGAGCGCATCTCGGGGGTGTCCTCGTACCACTCGTAACCGGCAAACAGCTCATCGGCGCCTTCGCCCGAAAGAACGACGGTGACCTCCTCGGCGGCCATCTGCGCCAGATAGTACAGCGGCACACTGGAGAGGTTCGACTGCGGCTCGTCCATGTGGTACTGAATATCGGGCAGCGCATCGAAGAACTCGTCGGCGGTGATCATCTTGCGCACGTTCTTAATGCCCAGCTTGTCGGAAAGCTCGGCGGCGTAGTTGGTCTCGTTGAAGTTCTTGTAGTCAAAACCGACAGAATAGGTGGTGTCGGGCATGAGACAGGCGGCAATGTAGCTGGAATCGACGCCGCCGGAGAGGAACGAACCAACCTTAACATCGGCGATACGGTGTGCGGCGACGCTCTCGTGCACGACCTTGTCGCACTCGTCCACGTACTCCTCGAAGGACTTGGAGTTGTCGTCGGTAAAGTCGCAGCTCCAGTAACGCTTGATGTCCATGGTATTGGTCGTCAAGTCGTACGTAAAGCAATGCGCCGGGGCAAGCTTGAACACGCCCTTAAAGAAGGTCTCCTCCGTGGCGGGGAACTGCAGCGTCAGGTAGGGGCGCAGCGCGTCGTGGTTCACGGCCTTCTCGAACTTGGGATGGTCCAGGAAACTCTTGATCTCGGAGCCAAACAGCAGCGAGCCGTCGGAGGCCTGGTAGTAATAGAACGGCTTGATGCCAAAGATGTCGCGGGCGCCAAAGAGCTTGTTCTTGCTCTGGTCGTGAATCACAAACGCGTACATGCCGCGCAGGCGGTTGACCAGATCCTCGCCCCACTCCTCGTAGCCGTGCACCAGGACCTCGGTATCGGCGTTGCAGTGGAAGACGTAGCCGGCTGCCTCCAGCTCGGCGCGAAGCTCCTGGAAGTTGTAGATCTCGCCGTTAAAGACGATCGTGACCTTGCCGTCGTCGCTCGACATGGGCTGAGCGCCAGCTTCGGAAAGGTCAAGAATCGAAAGACGACGGAAGCCAAGGGCAACGTTATCGACGATATGCTGGCCGCCCATATCGGGACCACGGTGGATGATGCGATTCATCATGGCCGTGAGAACCAGCTCACTCTGTTCATCTGTACCGGTAAAACCGACAAAACCGCACATGCAAGATCCTTTCTGCTGACGGCTCAGGTGCGCTGCCGCAAGGATTGCGGCAGTTGATGTCAATCAATCTTTACTATCATGCCAATCTTTTGTTTCGTGATAGGGCATAAGCGCCGAGCGGACCGAAAAAACCACGGCCCGCGCTTTGGGCGAAGCGGCGGGCCGTGGTTGCGAGCGCCGTCTGCACGAGGGCGCGAGGGTGCGAGAGGGGTTAGCGCTTGCTGCGCTCGGCCAGGCGGCGCTCCACCTTGGTCACGATGTGGATGAGCGGGATCGTCACGACCAGATAATAGAGCGCGGCGCAAATGTAGGGCGTGATGTTGCCCGTGGTGGCCGTGAGGTTTTTAGAGAACAGCATAAGCTCCATGACGCCAACGCTCGAAAGAAGTGACGTATCTTTGTAGAGCATGACAAACTCGCTGGTCATCGTGGGGATAACGCAGCGTACGGCCTGCGGGATCACGATGCGGGACATGACCTGGCCCCAAGTCATGCCAAGCGAGTAGGCGGCTTCCGCCTGTCCATGCGGAACGCTTTCGATGCCGGCGCGGAAAATCTCGGCAAGATAGGCCGAGCAGTTGATGGCGAGCACGCCGATGCCGAGCGGCAAATTGGGCACGTTGAGACCGATCATGGGGAACCCAAAGAATGCTATGTAGATCTGCAGGAAGAGTGGGGTTCCGCGCAGGACATTGATGTATGTCACGGCGATACCGCGCAGCACGCGGCTATCGCTGATTTTCATAAAGGCAAACAGCAGGCCGATGGGAATGGCAAGCGGAAAACCGATAGCGGTCACGGCGAGTGCGATACCCCAGCCCTTAAAGAGCGAGGCGATTGAAGTGACGATGATCTGCGGCTTGCAGAACATGCCTAAAAACGGGTTGGAGTTCCACGCCGCGACCCAGGGCTGGGCATCGAGCCAGGCAACGATTTCTTGCACGGTGGTGCTCTCCGAGACGCTGATTGTGGGGCTCTCGGGCAGCTCGTGCTTGGTCCCGTCGGCGACATAGCTGCCGGTGACGGCATAGGCGCCTGCGCTGCTGGGGAACACGACGTCGGGGACGACGACGCGAATCTGCGTACCGGCCGCGACGGGATCGGCAAACTTGATGATGAGCCTCGAGCCGTCGAGTGAGCACGATGCCTTGACACTTGTCTGGTTAAGCCCGTCGAGTAGCGTGACCTTGGCATCGGTGCTCTCGAATGAACCGCCCTCGGGCAGCTCGAGCGCAATTTGCGAAACGTCGCCCTCTCCGCTGCCCGTTGTCGCTTCCCAGGTCAGGCGGGTTGCGATGCCACCAAGCACGCCGTTGCCGCTGTCTTCGTTTGACTTGGCGGTTGCCGAGGTGACGGCGAGCGACGCACCCGTCGCATCGTCCGTGCTCGAGGCGCCCTCGCTGCCGGACCCGCTCGTTGGCGCCATGCCAAACCACTTCTCATACAGTTTGTCATAGGCGCCGGAGCTCTTGATCTTGGCAAGGGCATCGTTGATGGCCTGAGTCAGCTCGGGGTTGTCCTTGGAGACCGCAATGCCAAACTGCTCGCCGGTCGGAACCTCCTTGATAATCTCCATGCCGGTAAAGGAGTTCGAAACCATCCACTGCTCAACGGGCAGGTCGCACACGACCGCCTGACACTGATCGCTCATGACGGCGGTGAAGGCTGCCGTCCAGTCGTCAAAGTTGACGGTGGTTGCCTGCGGCAGATTCTCGATCGCCCATTCTTCGGACGTGGTGCCCGACTGCACGGCAATTTTGACGCCCGATGCGTTAAGGCTGTCGACCGTGTCGTATCCGGTGCCCTTTGCAACCGCGACGCCCTGGTTGGAGTCGATGTAGGGGTCGGTGAAGTCGACCTCTTCCTTGCGCTCGTCGGTGATAGTGATATTGCATGCGCCGACGTCGGTCTTAACGCCCTGTTTGACCATGGGGATGATGCCGTCGAACTTTTGCGCCGGCAGGTAGTTGAGTTTCAGGTCGAGCTCGTCTGCGATCATGCCCATGAGCTCATAGGTAAAGCCCTGGTCATCGCCGGAATCGTTGACGTATTCAAACGGGGGCGTGGCGAGGTCGCTTGCGACGGTCAGTTTGCCAGCCTCGACGAGCGTGTAGCTGCCCGAGGCGCCCTGAGAGGACGAACAGCCGCTCGTGCCGATGATGGCGGCAAAGACTACGGCGACTGCCATGAAGGCGCAGGCGATATGCCGGGCCGAAAGGGCCCATACTGAGTGGTTGCGACGTTTGATGAGTCGTTTCATCTAGAATCCTTCGCGTAGGGCACGATGGGTCATCATTGCAGGTCAATGAGGCACATCAAGACATTTGGATAAAGAATAGCACTCGGGATTCTTCGGTTTTATGCGATCTGGGCTTCGTTGTCATTTATTAACCCATGGTGCAGTCCATGCAATTTTTTAGAAGGCTGAAATGCCCGCAAGGTCAGGTGGCATATTAGGATGGTTGATAATACAGAATGTTCCATCGTTTCTGCCCCGGGACATCTTTTGCCCTTTAAGGCTGAATTTAGCGAGAGAGGTCTTTGTATGTCGGGTCCGACGCAAGAGAAGCTAACTCTGACGCGCTATATAGAGTTGCTCGAGGAAGACGGCCTCGTCGTCTCTAGGCCGAGTACTGTATGTGACCGGCGCATTGAGTTTGCGACCGATGACTCGCGCCAGGTGTGTCCGGGCACGTTGTTTGTTTGCAAGGGCCGCGCGTTTAAGCGCGAGTATCTGCTCTCGGCAATCGCCGACGGCGCTGCGGCGTACGTTTCCGAGGTCGATTACGACGTCGATGTCCCCGCGGTGATCGTCAACGATATCCGTCGCACGCTTGCTGTGGTGGCGGACGCCTACTACGGGCACCCCTCGGGCAAGGTAAAGGTTTGTGCCTTTACCGGCACTAAGGGCAAGTCGACCTGCAGTTTTTATCTACGCGGCATCCTCGCCAACGAGGCAAAGCTCATGGGCTGTCATCGACCCGCTCTGAATACGGGCATTGAGTTCGACGACGGTATCGAGGCGGGCCCTTCCAAGCTGACGACCCCCGAATCCTTCCTGCTGCAGTCTCGCATCGCGCATGCAGCGGAGGCGGGTGCTCCGTGGCTGGTCATGGAGGCATCGAGCCAGGGCCTCAAATATGAGCGCACAGGCAAGATCGCCTTTGAAGTTGGTGCCTTTACCAATATCGGCGAGGACCATATTTCGCCGATTGAGCATCCGACGCTCGAGGACTACTTTGCCAGCAAGCTCAAGATCTTCTCGCAAAGTCGCTTTGCTGTGGTTAATCTCGACATGGATAAGGTCGACCGCGTGCTCGAGGCGGCATCTCGTTGCGAGCGTACGGTGACGTTCTCCCTGACCGACGAGCGTGCCGACGTGTTTGCGTCGGCGATTCGTAATGGAGACTGCGGCGTGGTGGCAACGGTTCGCACGCCGCGCTTTACGCGCGACGTCGTGATTCCCACGCCCGTCAAGTTCAACGTGTCCAATGCGCTTGCCGCCATTGCCTGTGCCGAGGCCCTGGACATTTCCGAGGAGGGCATCGTTCACGGCTTTGAGGGCGTCTTCGTTCCCGGTCGCATGGAGCTCTA
>CAKUGF010000044.1 GCA_934654585.1 uncultured Collinsella sp.
ACAAAGTGCGTCGCGGGATTGCCGAGCGTCACGATGATATCGGGCCAAATGCTTCGAATCTGCTCACGCAAAAACGGCGAGCAGGCCAGCACTTCCTCGGGACGCGGATTGCGATTTCCCGGTGGACGGCACTTAAGCACGTTGGCGATATAGACATCCTCGCGCTTAAGGCCTGCCAGGGACAGGATTCCGTTGAGGTCCTCGCCCGCCGCTCCGACAAAGGGCTCGCCCTGCAAATCCTCGTTGCGACCCGGCGCCTCGCCAATAAACATCACGCGGGCATGGGGGTTTCCCACGCCAAACACAATGTTGTGGCGCGACTGGTAAAGCTGGCAAAGGTGACAATCGCCTAGGACGGCCTCGATCTCCTCGAGCGCAACTTCACGCGGAGCTTGATGACTATGGCCGGGGATGTGCATGACGCCCATGACGGCTCCTACACGTAGACCTTGTCGAGACGCATGCCAAAGCCGCAGGCGACCTCGTAGTTAATCGTGCCGCGCAGGCGCGCCATCTCGTCCATGGTGATCTCGGCATCGCCATCGCGGCCGACAATGACCATCTCGTCGCCGTACTCGGCCTCGGGGATCTCATGCGCCGGATTGGACTGAATGGCGACCATAAACTGGTCCATGCAGATGTTGCCCACCTGTCGCACACGCTCGCCACGATAGAGCACGCCCATGCGATTTGAGAGCGTGCGCGAAAGACCGTCCGCGTATCCAATCGGCAGCGTGCAAATCTGAACACGCGTGCGCGGCACACGATAGGTAAAGCCGTAACCCACGCCCTCGCCCATCGCAGGATGTGCCACGCGCGTCACGCGCGCATGGACGCTCATAACGGGATCGAGCTGCATCACGCGACCGCTCAGCTCACACGGCTGCATACCGTACAGGCCAACGCCGGCGCGAATCATGTCAAAATGCATCGAGGGATCGAGCATCGAGGACGGCGTATTGGCACAGTGCACGATGCCGCACTCAAAGCCTGCGTCCTTAATGGCTTGAACGGCCTCGGTGAAGCGCTGGCACTGCAGCTTGTAGTCCCAGCCCGAAGGCTCGTCAGCCGTGGCGAAGTGCGTAAACACGCCGTCACACTGAATACCGCGATGGAAATTAATGCCTCGGACAAAGTCGAGTACCTGCGTGTAGTGAACACCGATACGGTTCATGCCCGTCTCGATGGCCAGATGATACTTGCCCACTTTGCCCGCCGCGACGGCGCACTCACCATACGCGAGAGCAAAATCGGACGTATAGACCGAGGGCATGATATCGAACTCCAGCAGCGTAGGGATAGCCTCGATGGGCGGCTCGCTCAGAATCAGGATGGGCTTGGTGATTCCGCCCTGACGCAGCTCGACGCCCTCGTTGACCGTCGCCACGGCAAACATGTCAGCACCGGCCGAATACATGATCTTGGCGCACTCAACGGCACCATGGCCGTAGGCATCGGCCTTAACCACGCAGCACAGGCGCTGGCGCGGATCGAGCAGGTTCTTATAAGCCCTCGTATTGCGACGAAGCGCCCCACGGTCAATCTCAACCCAGGACCAACGCGTCAAATCGGCCTTATTCATGATTACTCATCCGACCCTTCGTCCGAAATTCCCAGATCCTCAAGCGCGTCGTTCGCCGCCAGCTCCATGGCGGGACCGATCAGGTCAATCAGATCGGTCGCAATGACGCTTTTCTCGCCGTATTCCGTTGCGGCGGCAAAGCCGGCATAGCTATGGAGCGCGACGGCATACGAGTACAGCAGCTCCCAGCGGTCCATCTCGTCACGCATGGTCGCCAACGTGCCGGCAAGAATGCCGGCGAGAACATCGCCCGAACCGGCAGTCGCCAACGATGCCGGACCCGAAAGGGGGAGCAGCACGCGCTCAACGCCGCAAATAGCCGTCGTCGGCCCCTTTGCGATAACCACGAGGTTATCGGAACCTGCGGCCCAGACAACCTTCTGGGCCGCAGCAATGGCCGTGCCCAAATCGTTGACTTCATCACCGGCAACCAGGCGCGAAAGCTCCCGGTAGTGCGGCGTCATAACGAGCGGCTGCTCACGACGATACATCTCGGGATTGCTGTCGATACCGTCGATGGCAATCTTAGAGAGGCAATTGAGCGCATCGGCATCCAGGATAAGCGGAACCTCGAGCTCAAGCAGGCCCGAAACAACCTGCATGGCGCCGGCAGAAGTCGTCATGCCCGGACCGCACAGAACGCAGCTGTACTTCTTGGCGATCTCGCATACCGTCATACGAGCTGCGGCACCAAAGGAGCCGCGGGAATCGGACGGAATAGCAAAGACCGGAATCGAGGGAAGTGCCATGCGAATAAGGTTGGCGCAGGCATCGGGCGTTGCAACGGCCACGTAGCCGGCACCCGCGCGGGCAGCAGACTTAGCGGCCATGATGGCGGCACCAGGATACTGCGCCGAACCGGCGACGATCAGCACCGAACCCCGAGAGTACTTATCGATATTAGAGGGTAGAGGCGCAAAGTAATCTACCAGGTCGCCGGCCTCAACGATCTCGGCGGCATGATCGACGTCGTCGATTACCTCATCAAGACGATCGTACAGACCGCCGCACACCAGGTCACCGGCGTACTCGGGACCATCAGCGCTATACAGACCGATCTTGGGAGCGATCATCGTCACTGTGCGCTCGGCGCGAATGCAGTCATCGTCGACCACACCAGTCTCGGCATTCAGACCCGAAGGGACGTCAATGGAGACAACGCGGTCGGCACATTCGTTGACGGTGGGAATCCAAATGGAGAACGGAGCACGCAGATTGCCATGAAAACCGGTGCCAAAAATAGCATCGACCACGACGTCAGCCTTGTTAATCAATACCTCAAGCTCATCGCGCGAGGGACCGACGCACACGCGCACGTCACGCCCGGCAGTACGACGGGCAACATGACGCGCCAAGGCGGCGGGAATCTCATCCGGCTCAACCGGAGAGACGATATCCACGTCGATGCCCTTGTGAGCAAGAATGTCAGCTGCGACCCAGCCGTCACCGCCATTATTACCAAAACCGACCAGCACAAGGACTCGATTAGGGTTGAGCTTAAGAATCTCATTGGCGGCAAACTCGCCTGCCAGCTCCATGAGCTCGGCCTTCGACGTGCCCTCGCGTTCGATTATGTCCTCGAGTCGTACGACTTCCTCGGTACTCAAAACCGGTTTCATCTATGCTCCTAGCGTATCGTTCGAACCATTGCCAAAATGATCCGACAAAGCAGAATTCTGCAGCTGTTCAAGTTCGTCCAATACCGAACGAGCCTCTTTAAACGTCTGTGCGACGCGTTCCTTGGTGGTCACCTTTTCTTCTTTTGGCTTTGGACGAGCATCCTCGGTGATGGCGATAGCATTGGCGACGGCCAAATCACCGGTAAGCGTAATTGAAAGTGCGACCTCGACAACGCCCAGTTCTTGAGCAATTTCTTGCGCACGGCCCGCAAGCACCGCTTTAGGCTTGCCGAGCTTGTCGCGCGTAACCGAAACATCTTTTCGGCCCACACCCTGACTAAAGCCGGTACCGAGGGCCTTGAGGACGGCCTCTCGAGAAGCAAAACGGCTCGCGTAATGAGCTGCAGGGCGCGAAGAGGCGTCGCAATACGCACACTCTTCTTCGGTAAAAACGCGCCTTGCAAACGACGGCGTCTTCTCAAGGATTGATTTCATGCGGGAAATTTCGACGATATCAACGCCGATACCTGCTTCAGCCATACTCACCTCCATGCTACACAGACTAAGCTATTGTAGCCCGTTCGTAGATGATGCGACCAAAGAGGGTCCGAAAACACAGCGACTATGTGAGATACAGCCATTAGAACGCAAAAAAGGGGGAGGCCGCGAGGCCTCCCCCTTCTTCGATTCAACCAGACGGCTCGGTGCCGTCCACCGGTCAGCGGCGCCCTGGCCTCCCACGGGCTGACCCCGCAGTACTCTCGGCGCGATGGGGCTTAGCTTCCGGGTTCGGAACGGGACCGGGCGTGCCCCCCATGCTCTGGCCGCTGACCGGTGGGCGGCGCCCACCGTTCACGGTGTCCGGGTTCTCACTCTACACGTGCCCTGGGGGCCGCATGGCGTATAGGAAAGGTCTGACTCGGGGGCATCCTCGTGCCCGGACCGCGCCAAAGAGCGCATGTCCCGCGGGCCGCGAGGTGCGGTTCCGGAAGAGCTCGGGCGATTAGTGCGGCTCGGCTGAGGGCGTCGCCGCCCTT
>CAKUGF010000045.1 GCA_934654585.1 uncultured Collinsella sp.
CCCGTCTTATCGGTAACCGAGATCAACGCGCGTGCGATCTTCACATCAGATCCCATGCAGTCCTCCTGTCTGGTACGCCGCCGTGCTCTGTGAGTCGGTGATACGTCGATCTGCAGCGCTCGCGCAGCGGCATTGAAAATACTGATTCAATGTAGCGCATCGAGCGCGCCGATGCACCCCGCAACGCTCGCATGTGCAGAAAAAGCTCGCGAGCGGATGGTTTGGGCGAGGCGCTGACCGCGGTGAGTTGATGGAACACAGGGGCACCATATTTAGATGCCAATGGCGTGGTAGAACTTTGCTTGATATGCATCCGCAAAAGAAAGAGGCACCATGGTCTCGCGGGTTCTCTACCGACCGTTTGATACCGAAGATTTCGACGCCATCGCGCTGATTCTGCAGCAGCTTTGGCACAACAATTCGGATAACGATGAGTACAACCGCCTCGAGGCTGCTTGCGACCTTGCCTATTGCCTTTCGTCCTCGACGTTTTCGCAGGTTGCCGAAATCGACGGCCAGGCGCGCGGCATTGCACTTGCACGCGCAGGGCAAAGTTCCGGCGCTACCGTCAGGGAGCATTGGATGGATACCGAGCGCGCGCTGCTGTCGCAGATGCGTGAGCTGGAGCCTAATGCGTGTGCCGAGTATCTCTCATTTGTGCGCGCCACCATCCGGACCAACAACCGCCTGCTCGAAAGCAGCCCGCTGCCGCATGAAAACGAGGTCACCCTACTTGCCGTTGACCCCGATGTCCATGGCCTGGGCGTGGGAACGGTGCTACTCGATGCCGCCGTCTCGCATCTGTCCTCACGCGGGGCAACGAGGGCGCACCTGTACACCGACTCCAACTGCTCGTGGAAGTTCTACGAGCTGCATGGCTTTAAGCGCGCGGCAACGCACCGCGCCAGCCGCGAAGAGCGCCATCGTAACATGCCGCGCGAAAGCTTCCTCTACGAACTGGATCTGACTTCCTAACCCGACGGCCACAACCTAGTCATTTAGGAACGTCCCCAACGACTAGTCATCGGGGACGTTCCTAAATGACTAGTCGTTGGGGACACTCCTGAGCAAAATGGCTGCGGAAGCCCCGGCTGATGTCACCAAATAGGGGCTAGAAAATGGCCGTGGGCAAAAAACATCAAATATGAGTACTGTTACCTTATTAGTAGCAGCGAAATTTGACCAATTCGAATCTCTTTGGCATCTCGACGGGTCGGATAAACTGGCGTATCTCCCCAAATGTACAATAAAATGCGCTCCTAACGAGAGATATTCTCATTAGAAGCCCATTATTTTCTGCAAACATATGTGACTATAATGGCTACAGTACTCATATTTGGCATTTTTTGCCCACCGCCCCTTGCGCGGAGGTCTGCAGCGGAAAGAGCGGCCCATTTCGACTCATAAAAGTGGGATGGATCTTCCGCCAACAGCCGCCGGGGAAGACCCATCCCATAATTTGCGCTCGCTAGAACGTTCCGCCGCCGCCTCCGCCGGCGCCGCCACCGCCGCCGCCAGAGAAGCCGCCGCCTCCGCCACCGCTCGAGCTATCGGAACTCGACGCCAGCTCACGGATGCTCTCGTGATACACGCCGTCAAACGAATCCATCGGCGACTCGTTGCCGTAATGATGGTAGTACCACCAGTAGCAGGGGTAATTGTCGTAGAAGCCGTCGGCCTCGCGCACCTCGGGAGGAACAGCCTCGGCAAGCTGACGCAGCACTTCCTTCGAAACGCCCAGCGCCGCGCCCATTACCAGCAGTTTATTCCACAGAATCAGATCGCTGGGGACGGCCTCCTTCAGACGCGTAAAGTCCTCGAGCCAATGCTTAAGAGCCTTACAACGGGCCGCCACCTCGGCACCCTCCGGCGTAAAGCGGCGGAAGGTAAGGCCAACGCCAATGCCCAACAGCACGATCGGCACCGAGATAACCGCGGCGACAATGTTCGCCGAAGCACCGTCGGTAAAGAAGATGGATCCCACGGGAATAAAGGCAACCAAGATGCCAAGGACCAGGCAAAACACCATCGCGACAATGCCGTCCGAGGCAACGTACTCGCTATCGGCCAGCTTGCCCTTAACGGCATTCTGATAGTCCTCGAGCTTGTCGCCCACAGGCGTAGCGTGCTGTTTGACGTAGTGCTGCAGCTCGTCAAACGTGCGCGAGCGATCGCCGTTCTCGTCGGGCTTAACGCCGGCAAAAAATACCTTGAGCACCATGTGGTCAATGCCCATGGCCGACTTCCAGCCCGTCTCGCTCACCGTCACGCGGTACGTCTGCTCTTCTTTTTCGCGCTTCAGCAGGCCCTTCTTCTTGGTCTCGGTCGCCTGCTCGAGCTTGATCACGCGGTCGTCGGTGAGCTTCATGAGCGTGGCGATATATGCCTGGTCGGGCACCTCGTTCCAGCTCATAAGGGCCGAAAGCACGGCGGGATGGTCGGCCGAGGGCACGTCGCGGAAATACTCGTCCTGGAAAAGCGGCTTGGGCTTGCGCTTGCGCAGCTTGAGCACAACGATTGTGCCGGTAAAGGCCACAGCTGCGATAACGCTTACCACAGCAAGCACGTTGGCGATCATGCGTGCGTGGGCGCGGCGGGCATTGGCCTCCTCGGCCCAAGCCTTCTCCTCGCTTAGGATCGTCGGCAGGCGTTCCTCGCTCGAAGCGACAAGCTGCGGCACCCAGTCACTGGGGAAGACGACGCGTGCCTCGGCAAACTCGCCCTGATGCACGCAGGGAATGGTATAGGTGACCATGGGCTCGCTCTCGTCGAGCGACACGTCGCCGGCCAGCGGGCCGTGACCCCACGCGCGGAAGTTATCGCCCTTGGCGGCAGCCGTCCCCGCGGCAGCGTTTGCGAAGTACACTTCCATCTCGACGTCATCGGAATCCGCAGACCAACCGTCGCCGACGAACTTCCAGTAGAGTTCGGCGGTATCGGACCAGTTCATGACCGCACCAGTCATGGTGTAGCTCACATAAAAGATCGCGCTGTCGCCGCCCTCGTGGGGGCTGAATACCTTGATTCTCACGCCGTCGTCGGACTGTTCCACGGTGTAGACGCCTCGGTCGCCCTTGTTTGCACTGTCGACCTTGTTAAACGCGGTGTCATCTTCCTCGACGCTCAGCACGTCAACGCCCACCGAGCCGCCTTGCTGGTTGGAGCCCGTATTGATGTCCCAGAACACGCCGTTGATGTCGTCATCGAAATCGAACTGACGTCCCTCGACAACGGTCAGCGAGCCATCGGCCTCGACCGTGGCACCGATATAGGTTTGGCTTATGGAGTAGCCGTCGGCGTGCGCGGCGGCGGGCAGCAGCAGTAACGCAAGCGCGACGAGCGCGCAGACGGAAGCGAATCGCGCGAATAGGCGGCGCTGCCGACAGGTCTTGGCAACGGGGGCGTTCATAGGCACATCCTTTGTCTGTGATACCAGTAACGCTATTGTCCCACGTTTGCGAGCTCGCGGCACGAGCTTCTAGGCCAGCGGAGCACCAAACGGGACAAAAGTCACGCCCACGGGTAGTCGTTGGGTGTTCCTATAGTTTTGTCAACCGCCGGGGCTACTCCCGGTAGGGCACCCGGTCGCGCATCACGG
>CAKUGF010000046.1 GCA_934654585.1 uncultured Collinsella sp.
TGCCCTTCATGCCTATCAACAAACGAGAGAGCCTGCTGTTCACCTTTATCATGTGCTTTTGCATGGTGCTCTGGATGAGCATCTACAACGTTGCCCTGCAGCACGGGGCCATCAGCGGCGAGATCGTTGCCGCTGCGTGGCTCGGCTTCCCCGTTGCCTATGTCTTTGCCATGTGCTGTGACTGGTTTGTCGCCAGCCCGCTCGCCAAGGGTTTTGCCTTTAAGTACCTGGTCACGCCGGGCAAGAGCTCTCCGCGCGCTATGACGTTTGCCATTAGCTCCTGCATGGTCGTTCCCATGGTCATCATCATGTCGCTCTATGGCGCCTGCGAGGGCTTGTTCCACATGCCCGGCGGTCCGCTCGCCAACCTGCAGATGCTGCCGATGATGTGGCTCATCAACATTCCGCGCAACTTTGTCATGGCGCTGCCTTGGAATCTGCTGGTTGCCGGCCCGGTTGCCCGTTTTGTCTTCCGTCGCGCCTTCCCCATGGGTACGGTTTTTGAGGAGCAGCATATGGAGCTCGTGCGCATGCCGGGCGCTCCAGTTGCCGATGCCGCCGGCGACGTTGCCGGGAACATGGACGCCGAGCCCGCCTGCTAGACAGCAGTTCAAAACTAAACCGCCAAACGGACCCGAGCGATTCCTTTTTTGTAGACGTTGTCGCGCGGTTACGGGTGGGAAAGGTCCCAGCGGTTAACATATACTCCATATGGGTAAAGAGACCAAAGCGCTGCCGCGGGGCGGCGCTTTGCGTTTGAAAAACTAGCTCGTCTAAGAGGAACTAGCATGTTAGACCGTTTTACCGATCGCGCGCGCAAGGTCATGTCCATGGCCAAGCAGGAGGCGCTCGATCTTCACTCAAATAAGGTGGGCACCGAGCATTTGCTGCTCGCGCTTGCCAAGGAGGACGAGGGCATTGCCGCCGAGGCGCTGCGCTCGCTCGACATCTCCTACGACGACATCATGGATACCCTCAAAGAGGTCCAGACCACGGTTCCCGAGCCCAGCGAGGAGACCGAGGCCGCCAAGCTCGCCTTTACGCCGCTCGTCATCAGCGTGATGGAGCGTTCCTTCCGCGTGGCGCGCGAGAACAACCAGACCTACGTGTCGACTGAGCATCTGCTCATCGGCATCGTCGAAGAGGGTAACGGCATGGCCATGGATATCCTCATGCGCCTGGGCGTGTCGTCCGCCTCCATCAAAAAGGCTATCGAGAAGCTCACCGCCAAGGACCAGGACAAGAAGCGCCCGCTTGCTGGCGCTGGCGCCGGTCGTCCCGGTGCGGGCCTGCCGTTCTTTAGCGGCTCGGATGCCTCCCAGCAAAAGGGGAGTGGCACTGACACGCTCAAGCAGTTTGCCACCAACCTTACGCAGAAGGCGCGCGACGGTGAGCTCGACCCCGTGATCGGTCGCGAAAAGGAAGTCCAGCGCATGATGGAAATTCTTTCGCGCCGCACCAAGAACAATCCGCTCATCCTGGGCGACCCCGGCGTGGGCAAGACGGCCATCGTCGAGGGCCTGGCGCAGCAGATCGCCGCCGGCAACGTTCCCGAGAACCTCATGAACCAGAATATCTGGACGCTCGACCTGCCGGGCCTCGTTGCAGGCGCCAAGTATCGCGGTGAGTTCGAGGAGCGCCTTAAGAACGTGATCCAGGAGGCCACCGAAGCCGACGACGTCATCTTGTTTATCGACGAGATGCACACCATCATCGGTGCCGGTTCTGCCGAGGGCTCTATCGACGCGAGCTCCATGCTCAAGCCCGTGCTCGCGCGCGGTGCTTTCCAGATTATCGGCGCCACCACGGCTGAGGAATTCCGCAAGTACCTCACCAAGGATCCGGCCTTTGAGCGTCGCTTCCAGACGATCGATGTGGAGGAGCCGAGCGTTGAGGACACGGTCAAGATCCTGACCGCGCTCAAGCCGCGCTACGAGGAGCACCACCACGTGCGCTACACGCAAGGTGCCATCGAGGCCGCCGCGAACCTCTCCAACCGCTACATCCAGGACCGTTTCCTGCCCGATAAGGCCATCGACCTCATCGATGAGGCCGGTGCCCGCGCCCGCATCGCCGCGAACCGCGCACCCGAGCCCGTGCGCGAGGCCGAGCATCGCGTGGAGGAGCTCAAGGCCGCCGCGCAGGAGGCCACCGAGAGCGATGACATGAACAAGGCCGCCGAGATCACCGAGCAGCAGAAGGCTGCCGAGATTGAGCTCGCCGAGGCCAAGGCCGCCTGGACGGCTGAGCTCGACGCCAGCCCGCTCACCATTGACGTGAGCCAGATTGCCGACATCGTGTCCGTGACTTCGGGCGTGCCGGTGTCCTCGCTTACCGAGAGCGAGAGCCGTCGTCTGCTGCAGGCCGAAAGCGTGCTCAAGACGCGCATCATCGGTCAGGATGAGGCTGTCGAGGCCGTTGCCAAGGCCGTGCGCCGCAGCCGCTCACCGCTCAAGGATCCGCGTCGCCCCGGCGGCAGCTTTATCTTCCTGGGCCCCACCGGCACGGGCAAGACCGAGCTCGCCAAGACACTCGCCGAGTACCTCTTTGGCAGCAAGGATGCGCTCATCAGCTTCGACATGTCGGAGTTCGGCAGCGAGTTCGAGGTCTCCAAGCTCATCGGTAGCCCTCCGGGTTATGTGGGCCACGACGAGGGCGGCCAGCTTACCAAGGCTGTGCGTCGTCACCCGTACTCGGTCGTGCTGTTCGACGAGATCGAGAAGGCGCACCCCGACATCTTCAACATCTTGCTGCAGGTGCTGGAGGAGGGCCGCCTCACCGACAGCCAGGGCAAGACGGTCGACTTCCGCAACACGGTGATCATCATGACGTCCAACGTGGGCGCCCGCGAGATTGCGCAGGATGCAAGCGTCGGCTTTGGCACCACGGGCGAGCAGGGTCTCACGTCGAGTGAGATCAAGGGCCGTGCGATGGGCGAACTCAAGCGCCTGTTCCGCCCCGAACTGCTTAACCGTATCGACGACATCGTGGTGTTCCAGAAGCTTTCGGGCGAGAACCTGACCAAGATCGCGCACCTGCTGGTGGACGACCTGCGTCAGCGCCTGATTGCCAACGGTATGAACATCAAGCTCACCGATGCGGCTTACGACAAGATCGTGGCCGAGGGCACCGACCTCACCAACGGCGCACG
>CAKUGF010000047.1 GCA_934654585.1 uncultured Collinsella sp.
TTTAGCAGACGCCCTGGGCGAGCATGGCGTCGGCGACCTTCAGGAAGCCGGCGATGTTGGCGCCCATGACGAAGTTGCCCTCCTCGCCGTACTCCTTGGCGGTGTCGTCCACGTTGTGGAACATGCCGCGCATGAGCTGCTCGAGCTTGCCGTCGACCTCCTCGAAGGTCCAGGACAGATGCTCGGCGTTCTGGCTCATCTCGAGGCCGGACACGAGCACGCCGCCGGCGTTGGCAGCCTTACCGGGCATAAAGGCGACGCCGTTCTCCTGGAAGTAGGTCGTGGCCTCGATGGTCGTGGGCATGTTCGCGCCCTCGCCGACCACCTTGCAGCCGTTGGCGACGAGCGCCTGGGCGTCCTCGAGCAGCAGCGTGTTCTCGCGAGCGCAGGGCAGCGCGATGTCGCAGGCCAGCTGCCACACGCCACGGCCGTCGCCCTCGTGCCACACAGCATTGGGCTTCTCGTCGACGTACATGGCGAGCGTAACGCCCTTGTCGTGGCCGGAGCGCTTCTGGTTGTAGACGTGCTCGAGCACGGTGTAGTCGATGCCGTCGGGATCCTCGACCCAGCCGTGGGTGTCGGAGCAGGCGAGCACCTTGCCGCCGAGCTGGGCGACCTTCTGGACCGCGTAGATGGCAACGTTACCGGAGCCGTGAACGACGACGTTCTTGCCCTCGAAGGAGTCACCGCGGCTCTTGAGGTACTCGTCCACAAAGTAGACCAGACCGTAGCCGGTGGCCTCGGTACGGGCGAGCGAACCGCCAAAGGAGAGGCCCTTGCCGGTGAGGACGCCGGTCCACTCGTTGGTCAGGCGCTTGTACTGACCGAACATGTAAGCAACCTCGCGGCCGCCAACGCCCAGGTCGCCGGCGGGAACGTCGGTGTTGGGGCCGATGTGGCGGTAGAGCTCGGTCATGAAGGACTGGCAGAAGTGCATGATCTCGTTGTTAGACTTGCCCTTGGGGTCAAAGTCGGAGCCGCCCTTGCCGCCGCCCATGGGAAGGGTGGTCAGGCTGTTCTTGAGGATCTGCTCCAGGCCCAGGAACTTGAGCATGCCCAGGGTGACCGTCGGGTTAAAGCGCAGGCCGCCCTTGTAGGGTCCAATGGCAGAGTTGAACTCGACGCGGTAGCCGCGGTTGACCTGGACCTTGCCCTGGTCGTCGACCCAGGGAACACGGAACATAACGATGCGCTCGGGCTCGACGAGGCGCTCCAGAAGGGCGGCCTCCTCGTACTCGGGATGGGCGTCGAGCGCCGGCTGGATGGTGCCGAGGATCTCGGTCGCGGCCTGGATGAACTCAGGCTGCTCGGGATAGCGGGCCTTGAGCTCGTCGAGAACTTTCTGCGTGTAGCTCATGCTTCCTCCAATTGATGGAAAAGAAAGGTGTCGTTCGCGGCGCCCCATGCGCCGTGAGCTTTATCGAGTATGGATAATATCGCACTGTTGCAGCAAAGTTACGCATAAGCCGACGAGCGGATGTTTCGTTTTGATTACGATGCAGGTAGATGCGTTTTTGAGTACCTGACGTGCAAAATCCGTGTTTCGAAGCTGTTTCGTCCATATGGTCCAAACCACCACAAAGGTGCCTGTCCCCAATGTGGTGGTTTTGGTGGTTAGAGGACGAGCTGGTGGTAGTCGGCGGGGGTTATGCGGCCTTCGGTGGCGGCGCGAAAGGCGGCAAGGGCATCACCCGAGAACGGCATGGCCCAGCACAGGCCGCAGCCGGCGGTGATGGAACCGGGCAGCGGCATAATGCGCCCAGGCACACCGGCGGCAAGGCACAGCTGCTCGCATTCCATCACATCGAAGGTGCTATCGAACGAAACGATGATCTTGCGTTCGTGGTCGTGGACATCACCGGACGGGGCCTCGCGATGCGACTCGCGGTACGCAGCCGCCGCGGCCTCCTCCTCGGCCGTATGTCCGCAGCCGCCACAACCGCAGGTGCAGGGCTCAGAGCCGTCGCAAGTACAAGGTTCCCCGGTATCGGGGCAGATATCGTGAGGCATGGCATCTCCCATCGTCTAGGCGAGCAGTTCGGCTGCCGCAAACTCCTCGGGCGTATTGACGTTTTCGAAGCAGAGCAGCGACCCGGCCGCCGCGATGATTTGCGGCTCGTCTAGATAGCTGGCGTTCACTCGGTCGATTAGACAACGAATGCGTTGGCGATCGCTGGCGAGGAGCTCGCGAGCCACCGGCGTACAGGCCTCGCGACGCCAGACGGCGCACAGCGGCTCAATCCCCTGCTCCTCGCGTGGGACGCACACGTCGAGCAGGCCTTCCATAACCCGATCAGCAAGCGTGCCGATCAGTTCTGGTGAGACGAACGGCATGTCGCAGGCGACAATCGCCACGAGCGGCAGCCGAGCGGCAGCCAGCGAGCTCGCGATGCCGCGCATAGCACCGGCGGGGCCGTCGATGTCCATGACTACGCGCGGCACCAGGCCATTAAACTCGCACTCCTCAAGATAGGCGAGCTCGTCAGGGCGCGAAGTCGTCACAACAAGCTCGCTGCCGACCAGAGCGAGCCGCTCCAGCACGCGCTCGATCAAGGGCTTGCCGCAAAACGGCATGCGCGCCTTGTCGCAGCCCATGCGCGACGACAGCCCGCCGGCCTGAACGACGCAAGAAAGATCGACCCGTCTTACGGTAGTCATACGGCAAAACACCCCCATCGGCATGCTCGAAACCCGAAGCACGAAGCCACATGCCATTGCCCATAAAGCAGGCGACATGATGACTCCGCATCAAAACAAAACAGCGCCTTTGCGGCACGCAGCAAGACCGCGAGCACAAAAGCGCTGGTAGCGTATGGCGGGAACGTATGTGAATCGAACACATCCAAGACGTTTTGCACGCCTCGCAACGGTTTTGAGGACCGCGGAGCCCACCGGAGCCCATCCGTTCCCAAGTGCGGCGATATTTTACCAAACC
>CAKUGF010000048.1 GCA_934654585.1 uncultured Collinsella sp.
GTGCGGTCGGGCTTGCCGCCGCGGAAGATCTCCCGGCCGTGCAGGCGATGCTCAAGATCGCGCTCGGCCTTCTCCTCCGTGATCTTGGTCTGGCTCACCACCGGGTCCTCGATCAGCGACGACACCGAGTTCACCTGTTTCTGAATACGCTCGGCAATGGTGTCGTCCATGCTTACAATGCGCATCTTCCAGTCGATATTCGTGGCATTGGACGAGCTCTTGGTCCACACGAACGTCAGAATGGCGCTCTGGTGGCCCTGAGCGGGGAACATTCCAAAGAACGAATCGTGCTGAATGTTGCTGTCCTCATCAATATAGGCGTGCACGTTATACACCACGCGGTCGATCTTATCGTTGAGCAGCGCGTTGGTCGCAAGTGCTGCCGCTTGGATCTGCCCGTTGGACAGCAGTTCGAGCTCATTGGCAGAAGACGTGTCCAGCACCGTCACCTCAACCGTGCCCGTGCGCTCATCGGCCTCATCGACGGTAAAGTCGAGCGGGAACTGCGTAAAGCCGTTGCCCCACTCAAGTCCGCCCTTGAGCGCGGTTGAGACGGTATCCACCGAAACGCTCTCGGAAAGGTTCGCGGTGTTCAGACGACGCATCACGCCGTAGCCAATCTGCATGCCCACAATCAGCACCAAGATGGTAATGACCACGGCCATGGCGGTCTTTGTAATGGTATGACTCACCTGCGAGCCCGAGGGATCGTCCTCGGACAGCGGGTCGATATGTTTTGCCTGACTCGCGCGATCCTCGCTGCGCAGCCGCGCCAGCGCCGCCTTGTCGCCGCGCTTGACCGCTGCCTCTTTCTCGCGCATGCGCTCGGTACGCTTTTTGGCGAGCGTAGGATCCAAGACGCCGGATGCGTCGATTTCGGAGAATAACTCCGTCACTTCTTCCGGAGTCAAAGGGTTCTTGTCAGCCATAAACTTCCTGTCATATCAATTAGTCGAGCTCGTGCGCACGCGCACCTTCGAACTGCATTCGATAGTAACGGGCATAGGTGCCGCCGCGGGCGAGAAGCTGCTCGTGCGTGCCACGTTCCACAACGCGACCATGCTCGACGGTCGCAATCTCGTCGGCATGTTTAATGGTCGAGAGGCGATGGGCGATGATAATCGTGGTGCGGCCACGCGCCAGGCGCTCAAGCGACTCCTGCACCGCCTCCTCGCTCTCGTTATCCAAAGCACTCGTCGCCTCGTCCAGGATAAGGATCTTGGGATTCTTGAGGAACACGCGCGCAATGGCGACACGCTGCTTCTGTCCGCCCGAAAGACGGCTGCCGCGCTCGCCCACCACGGTGTCGTAACCCTGCGGCAGCGACTCGATAAAGGCGTCGATGTTGGCGCGGCGGGCGGCCTCGGCGATCTCTTCTGCCGTGGCACCCGGCTTGCCATAGGCGATGTTCTCGCCAATCGTGCCGTCGAACAGGTAGACATCCTGCTGCACCAGGCCAATGGCGCGGCGCAGACTCTGCTGCGTCACGTCACGCACATCCTGGCCGTCGATGCTGATGGATCCGGCAGCAACGTCATAAAAGCGCGGCAGCAGCGAGCACGTCGTGGACTTGCCGCCGCCCGAGGGGCCAACCAGTGCAATGGTCTGCCCGGGATTGATGGACAGATCCATATGGTCAATCACGGGACGAGCCTCATCGCCGCCACCCAGCTCAACATCCTCGTAGCTAAAGCACACGTCGCGATACTCCACCGCGCCGGCGGTCACCTGCAGGTCCGTAGCGCCCGGCTTGTCCTGGATATCCGGGGCAGTCGAGAGCACCTCGTCCATGCGTTTAAAGCCGGCGATGGCCTTCTGATACATCTCGGCCGAATTCACGAGCGTCTCGAGCGGGGTGCAGAACAGCGAAATGTAAAGTGCGAAGGTCGCCATATCGACCGCCTGCAGCTGGCCCTGGGCGACCAACCAACCGCCGAGCAGCACCACGATCACGTAGAGCACGCCCGAGAGCAGGCCATACGTCGCGGTATAGACGCCCATGGCGTGGTACATGTTCTCTTTGGAGGAAAGGTAGCGATTGTTGGAGGCGCGAAACTTGGAGCGCTCGGTCTCCTCATTCGCGAAGCTCTTGACCACGCGCATGCCCGCCAGCGAGTCTTGCAGCTGCGCATTGATGCCGCTGATCTTTTTGCGGTTGTCGCTAAAGACCTCGCGCATGCGCATGTTCTGCCAAAACATGACGACCGCAAACGCCGCCGTCACCACAGCCATGGCAAGCGCCAGTATCGGCGCGATGGTAAAGAGGATCACGAACGAGCCGACAATCTCGATGCCGCAAATGATGATCCACTCGGGCACGTGGTGTGCTGCCTCGCAGATATCGAATAGGTCGTTGACCACGCGGCTCATCATGTCGCCCGAGCTGTTGCGATCGAAATACGCAAAGCTAAAGCGCTCATACTGGTCGAATAGGTCCTCGCGCATCTTGGACTCCATGCGCGCGCCCATCACATGACCCCAATAGCTTACAAAGTAGCGGCAGGCGCAACGGATGGCATACATCAGTACCAGGCCCACCGCAATCATGCCGAGCGCCTGCATAATGGCAGCCTGGCCTTGGGTGAAGAGCCCGCCGGTCAGATTGCGCAGAATGATAGGGAACGCCAGGTCAATGGCAGCAAGCACCAGAGCGCAAACAGTATCGGCAACAAAAAGCCCCATCTGGGGCTTGTAATAAGACAAGAATCTCTTAAGCATAATCACCTTACGCGGTTTACCAAACCGCGTTTCGTCTCGACGCTGCAAGTGCTCCATTTGGACAACCTGGCCTTCAATCGTCGGTCGCGTATATCCATACGCTTCCCTCCTCTTTCAGGCCACCTTGCCTCAAATGGAGCACTTTCGCTGACTTATACAAACCTGCGAGGT
>CAKUGF010000049.1 GCA_934654585.1 uncultured Collinsella sp.
CGACGGCTGCGCGATGTTCACGGCGTGGTAGAGCGTATCCTCGTCCACGTTGCCGTAGACCTCGGGCGCGTGACGGCGCAGCACCTCGAGCAACGGATCCATAAAGGCACGGCTACGACCCACGGTGTTCTCAAAGAAACGGCTCTGGCTCTCGTGGATGCCCATGGAGGTGCCGCCCTCCAGGCACGTGCGCGCATAAGCCGGGTTCACGCCCAGCTCGTACATGGCGTGGCCGGCCTCGTGGATGATGCTGTAGACGTTGGAGATGCAGTCGTCCTCGTAGATGTGCGTGGCGATGCGCGCGTCGCCCACCGAGAAGCCCTCGCTAAACGGATGCTCGGTAAAGGCGAGCGTGGTGTCGTCCAGGTTGAGGCCGACGAGCTTCATCAGGTCGAAGCTCATGGCGCGCTGGGCAGCCTCGGGCACATGGGCGTGCAAAAAGTCGGCAGCCGGCTGCTGGCCGCGCTCGCGGATGGCGTGCACGAGCGGCACGACTGTGGCCTTGACCTCGTCGCAAAATGCGTCGAAGCTCTCGGTGGAAAGGCCGCGCTCATACTGGTCGAGCCAAACGTCGTACGGGTCGCGCTGGGGGTCCATGAGTTCGGCCTGATGCTTAAGCTGTCCGACGATTCTGTCCACGTAGGGCTCAAAGCTCGCCCAGTCGTTGGCCGCCTTGGCCTTGTGCCACACGGCGTCGGCCTCGCAAGTGAGCCTGGTCCAGGCCTCGGCTTCCTCGGTGGGGATAGCGCTGGCCTCGCGCTGGTCGCGGCCGAGCACGCGGATCTCGTCGAGCAGCTGCGGGTCGTCGATCTTGCCGCCCACAACCGTCTCGCGCGCCAGCGAACGCACGAGTTCAACGGACTTTTCGCTGGTCAGGAGCTTATGATGCTCGCCTGCAAGGGTACCCATGGCGTCGGCGCGGGCGGCGGCGCCGTTGGCGGGGGCGATGGTCGCGCCGTCAAACTCGGCAATCTTGAGCAGATACTCGCGGGTCCACAGCTTGCCCTCGAGCTTGCGGAACTTCTTGACGGCCTTTTCGGCTTTGATGCCCTTGGCGGCTTTTGCCACGGCGGCCTTGGCCTTCTTATCGAACTTCTTTCCCATACCATATCCTTGATCTCGCAGGCCGAGCGCCCAAGGTGGACGCGCGGTCAGTTTGCACAGCTACCTGCCTTGTACCCAGCGCGAACAAAACGGAACGCGTCGATGCGTGCGCAGAATGTGCTATCCTATAGCCCAATGCGTTGACGGAGAGGGTTTTGCCCGCCGCGTCGCCGGCAAGAGAGGGAAGGTCATGGGCTGCAAGCCTTCCTGCGGTGGCAAGGGCCAAGCGTTCACTCCCGAGCAGCGACCTCAACGGGCGCGCGGCCAGCGGCGGCGAAGCCCCAGTAGGGAAGCCGTGAGCCTCGCGACAAGGGGCGCAGAGTGGGCACGGCGGGCCAGACATCCGCCGGGTCAAACAAGGTGGTACCGCGGAATTCAACCGTCCTTGGGCAATGCACATGCCCGAGGGCGGTTTTTTGTTGCCGAACCGGGCTGCACATTCGCAGCGTCGCGTGGCTCCGGCCGCCGCGGCAAGTGGACGTGCGAGAGACGAAAGGGAAGACATGAGTCTGATTGATGATCTGGTCAAACTCGAGGAAGAGGCCAAGGAGCTCGTCGCAGGCGCCGACGACGCCGCCAAGCTCGAGGCCGCACGCATTGAGCTGCTCGGCCGCAAGGGCCGCATCACCGGCCTGATGCGCATGATGGGCAAGCTCGCCCCCGAGGATCGACCCGTCATGGGCAAGCGCGCCAACGAGATGCGCCAGCTGATTGAGGGCATGCTCGACGAGCGCACGACCGAGATGAGGGCCGCCGCCCTCAAGCATGCGCTTGAGCACGAGGCCGTCGATATCACGCTGCCGGGCATCCGTCCGCAGATCGGTCACCAGCACCTGATCAAGCAGATCATCGAGGAAGCCGAGGACATCTTCTGCGGCATCGGCTACACCGTCGAGTCCGGCCCCATGGTCGACACCTCCTACTACAACTTCACCGCGCTCAACGCGCCCATGGATCACCCGAGCCGCTCGGCCCGCGATACGTTCTACGTGGTCGACAACAACCCCGGTAGCGTCGCACACCCCGAGGCGCACGCCCACGGCGAGTCCGACGTGCTGCTGCGCACCCAGACCTCGGGCGTGCAGATCCATACCATGGAGTCGCAGAAGCCGCCCATCTACATGATCTGCCCGGGCACCGTCTATCGTCCTGACACGGCCGACGCCTGCCACCTGCCGCAGTTCAACCAGATCGAGGGCCTGGTCGTCGACGAGGGCATCACCTTCGGCGATCTGAAGGGCACGCTCGACTACTTTGTTAAGTGCATGTTTGGCGAGGACCGCAAGACACGCTACCGCCCGCACTTCTTCCCCTTCACTGAGCCGAGCTGCGAGGTGGACGTGAGCTGCCACGTGTGCGGCGGCAAGGGCTGCAACTTCTGCAAGCACAGCGGCTGGATCGAGATCCTGGGCTGCGGCATGGTCGACCCCAACGTCCTCATCAACTGCGGCATCGACCCCGAGAAGTACACCGGCTTCGCCTTTGGCATTGGCGCCGAGCGCGTCGCGGCCCTGCGCTACGACCTGCCCGACCT
>CAKUGF010000050.1 GCA_934654585.1 uncultured Collinsella sp.
TAGTTGAGGTTGTGCTTGGTGACCGTCTCGTAGTAGGCGGCGAGTCGATCGGTGACCAGCGAGGACAGGATCCACGGAGACACGATGACGCGGAACTCGTCGTCAAGGCCCGGGATGGCGAACTCAGCGGTGTCGATGATGTTGATGTCGGTGTCGCCGGTCACGCCGCGGTTGAGGAAGGCGCGGACACGCTCGTCGAGCTTACGGTTCTCGTCCTCGCCCATGAACAGGAACACGGGGACGCCGGGCTCCACGAGCTCCAGGGTGCCGTGGAAGAAGTCGGCCGAGGTGATGTAGCGGGTGCGCTTCCACTGCATCTCCTCCAGGATGCACATCGAGAACAGGATGGTCTCGCCCCAGAGGGCACCGGATCCGATGAACATGGTGTAGGGCGCGAGGGCATACTTCTTCGCGAGCTCCTCGGCACGCGGCTCGAAGCTCTTGCGAATGTCGACCAGGTGGGTCCAAACATCCTTGGTCTGCTCAATAAACTTGTCGAACTGCGGGAAGCAGCCGCGGCGGTTGAGGAGGCGCAGGCCGAAGCAGTCGGCGAGGTAGTAGCCCATCTCGCAGCCGCCGTTACCGTGATCGGATGCCATCTTGACGCAGTTCTCGGCGCCGACAGCCTGGCCGATGGGGCCCTCGGGCTTGGTCATGGCGTAGACGCGGATGCCCTTTTCCTTCATCTTGTTCACGGCCTCGAGCACCTCGGGGGTGGTGCCGGACTCGGAGGCGGTGAGGACGACGGACTTGTCGGTCATGCGCTTGTGGCCCATAACGTTCCACTCGGCGGCGTGAATCAGGTAGACCTCGAGGTCGCGGTCGCCGAACTTGTTCATGAGGTACTCGAGCTGCATAAACTCGTCCCAAGTGCCGCCCACGCCCATCAGGAAGACGGCGTCGTAGCCCTCGTCGGCGACCTTGTCGGCGAGGGCGGTCATCTTTTTGCCGGTCTCGCAGACGTTCTTGCCGTCCTCGACGTAGCCCTCCTGGCTAAAGTGCATGATCTCGATCTTCTCGGTTTCCTTCATGGTTTGTCCTTTCTGTCTTGCACGCGACTCTATACATCGCGTTTCTTTTCGATACCAATTATAGACATACACCCAACGTGTTTTTAATACCACTTTGCAATCTGCACCGATCCTCGGTGAACGGTCGAAATTCTCGGGTGAGTGGTATTAAATTAGAATTAGATGTATATCTAGCACTCTCGGCGCTTCCCCTGCGTGACAAAGAACAGCGTTCCTACCAGCGCAATGATTGTCGAAGCTCCAAACAGCACCGTCTGAACGCCCAAGGCCTCCGCCAAAAACGGAGCGGCCAGCAACGGCAGCACGCCGGCACTCATCAGACCAAAACGTACAAAGCCCGTGATGCGGCCCAGGTATTTGATGTCCGCGCGCTCCTGAATCAGGATCATCTGGAGCGGCTCCAGGAAACCCCACGCCAAGCCGTTGATCGCCTGGCCGATAATCGCTACCCCCAGCATATCCGTGCCCACGTACACCATGGACCCAATGCCCACCGTCATGAGCGCGCCCAGCAGCAGACGCAAATTGACATGGTGAGCCGAGATCTTGGTCAGGGCAAATGCGCCGACCGACGAGGTAAGACCAACGACCGACGACAGCCATCCCAGCCAAACAATGTCCACGTTGAGCACGTCGCGATAGAACAGCGACTCCAGCGAATCGAACGCGCCAAATGCGAAAAAGCCCAAAAAGCCCGAGATAAAGATAAGCCGCAGGTCGTGATCGCAAAACGTAAGTCGGGCACCTTCGACCATGCCGCCAAGGATGCCGCCCGCCTGCTTCTCCCCCTTTGCGGGGGTAACGCGCTCGTGGCAACCCAAAGAGAGCACGGCCGCCACGCCCATCATGGCCGCCATGAGCAGGTAGACGGATTGCGTGGCAAAGCAGCTTACCATGGCGCCGCCAAGCAACGGGCCGGCGGTATAGGCGATATTGCTGTAGAACACCATCAGGCCGTTCACGCGGGTGCGACCCTCGGTTGTCGACTCAAGGTACCCCGGAAACGCATGGGTGCAGGTGTTGATAAAACCGCCGGCAAGCCCCAACACGCAGGCGGCAAACACAAGGCTCGGGACCGTAAGCGGCGCCAGGCCAATACCGAGCGACAGCACCGCCGTGATCACGCATGTCACAAACGATGTCCGCCGCGGGCCAAAGCGGTCGATGACCGAGCCAGATATCATATTGCCCACCGACGTCGTAAGATTGCGCACGAGCGTGATGGCAGCGACCAAAAAGGCCGTTCCCGCCAAGTCATACGTCGCCGCGCCGATAAGCCCCAAAAAGTACACCGCGTTGTTGGCGCACCACTGCAGGGACTCAATAAGAATTAGCCTGACTTCCGCCGGCGTCAGGCGCATGGCTTCGCGATCCTTCGCGAACATACGAACTCCTTTATACAAAAAGGGATGGAGGGCGCAGGTCCGCTCCATCCCTTTGCAAGGTCGATAAAACGTTGCCGCAGGCCCTTACGCCAGCACGCCGAAGAACGCGCCGACGATGCCCACGGCCATGGTGGCCACGATCAGCACCATGGGGTTGAT
>CAKUGF010000051.1 GCA_934654585.1 uncultured Collinsella sp.
TTGAAGCCTTCCCATGCCTCCTGCATTGTGTAACCACGCTCCTAGTTACGTGTAATGCGGCGCTCTCTCACACCGCTACTTATTGAATTCTTGAATGTTCGGCTTGCACGACCGGCTTCTTACGTTTTCCGCCACGTGTTGACACAGGGAAAAACGTTTGTCCACCTTGGCGCTGCAACCCTAAACCCAAGATTTCACCCGTTTGAGAAGGATAACATAGCGACCCTCTCCATCTGGGCTGTTATATGTTTCTTTTTTTATAACATAAGAGCGTTTTTGACAAAGCCGCAGGAAATGCGAGCGCGGGCAGATACCGTTCACCGAATTGTCTGATATTTCCCCTTGCCTTTATACGCCTGTCGCTCTAGCTGTTATGCCAGCTTTAGCAGGGTAAAGTGACTCAGAGACTCTGGCGACGGCAGGGCGGTCACGGAGAATTACCCCGTGGCCGCCCTGCGTTGACTTGTTATGAGGTTGATTGTCGCGTGCGCACTATGCAGCAGCAGTGACCTTGTCGGTCGCGGCCTTCTTGCTGTCGCCGTGACCCTGGCCCTCAAAATGCTTGTAGCACCAGCTGGTGACCAGCGGGGTCAGGATTGCCGTCACGATAGCGCATGCTGCGACCTGAGCCGTAGCCGTTGCGAGCACCGCGCCGCCGTACATGGCCTCGTTAACGCTCGCCATAGCAGCAGGCGTCGCCACGTTGGCGCCGGCACAGCTCGAGATTGCCGCGCCTGCGACACCGGTACCACCGGTGAGCTTGTCGACCGCGACAACGGGGATAGCGAAGACCACCGAGCAGATAACACCAAGCAGGATGCCGGGGAGACCGCCGTTGACGAGCTGGCCAAAGGTCATGGTCGAGCCCATGGCAAAGAAGACGAGCACGATGATGGCGGACAGCGCCGGAGCCATCATCTTCTTAAAGCTGGGGAACAGGTTGCCCAGAATAATGCCGACGATGATCGGCAGGATGGCGCCCACGAGCGACCAGCCGATGGGAGCCTGGCCGGCAGCGCCAAGCACGATCATCGTGACCGGAGGGCCGACAACCAGCGTGGTGATGGCAACGGCGCCACGCTCGGCCTCATTGCCCATGGTGCCCATCAGGCCAGCGTACATAGCGTTGTTGGCTCCCGTGCAAGCAGCCAGCATCACCATGGCCGAGATGCCAAACAGGTTGTCATTGAACACATAGAGGATGAGCAGCGACACCGCAACGACCACGATCTGCTTAACGGCGATGATGATGGCACCGCGGGCAGCGGCGGCAGGGGCGCTCTTAAACGAAATCGTCGTGCCGACGATGAGCAGGAAGGCACCCACGAGCGGGCTTGCACCCTGCTGGGTCATGCCGAGCGTAAAGCTACCGAGCGTCTTGAACAGGTCGGGAAACAGCGTGTTGAGCAGGCAGCCCAGCAAAAGCGGCACCAGAATATTGGCGCCCGGGATGGAGGACATCTTAAAGAACGGCTCCTTGGCCGCCGGCGCCTCCACCGCGGTTGATTCACTCATATATATCTCCTTTTGATGCGTGCGGGTTGTTGTCGCACGCGGCTACATCAGAAAGAAGGCGACGGTCCCGAGTCGCAGAGACCGCCGCCGAACTATTGCGCGGGATATTACCCGTCCAGGACGATACCGCCGTCGCAGTCGCCGATCTCGCCGTTCACGAAGCTGGCAAGGTCGGAAGCGAAGAACAGCACCATCTGTGCAGGCTCGCTTGCCTGGGCAGCACGGCCCAGAGGAATACCGTTGATGATGCGCTGGGAGTTCTCGTCCGAGAGGATCGAGGTCATGTCGGTAAGGGTGAGCGACGGGCACACAGCGTTGCAGCGGATGCCGAACTTGCCGCCCTCCTTGGCGACCGCCTTGGTCAGGCCGTTAACGCCGGCCTTGGAGCTGGCGTACGCTGCGGTACCAAGCAGGCCGCCGCCGATCTTGCCGGCCACGGAGCTCACGTTGACGATGGTGCCGGCGTGGGCCGCCTTAAAGTGCGGGTACACGGCATTCATCATGGTAAAGGTGCCGTTGAGGTTGATGTCGATGGTGCGGCGCCACTCGGTGTCGTCGATCTCGTCGAACTTCTTGGTGCTGATGACGCCGGCGCAGTTGATCAGAATGTTGGTCTGAGGCAGATCGGCGAAAATCTGCTCGACAGTCTCGCGCGCCTTGGGTGCATCGGCGACATCGAGCTGATAGAACTTGTTGCCCTCGCCGAGTTCGGCCACTGCGGCCTCGCCCTTAGCGGCGTTCCTTGCGATGAGCGCGACGTGTCCGCCGCCCTCCACGATACCCTTGGCGATCTCGAGGCCAATGCCCTGAGTGCCGCCGGTAACGATCGCGGTTTTACCCGTGAAGTCAAATGCCATGACTCCAACCCCCTT